>JANLTP010000086.1:0-2408 GCA_031363055.1 Burkholderiales bacterium
TGTTGCGCATGGGCAGTCCCAGCAGCGCGTCGAGCTGCCCGAACGATGCCACCTCGGTCGATACTTTCGTTGCCAATGAACTGATTGCCAAGGTCAGATCCGAGGCCTCGAGTGCTGTGGCCGGCGTGAAGTCAAGCGCAACGCCAAGTGCTGCCGCAAGCACAGCGCCAAGCGCCACGCTCACCGCACCAAGCGCCACGCTCACCGCGCTCAAACGTGCCGGCCTTGTAATCGCCTCGAACGATCTTGCCGGTGCGCTGTTAATGCGCCTCGCCGACTCGGCCAGCGATCGAGTCAAGACCCTCAAGAGCTTGCAGGTCCGCGGTGATCCGCTCGCACCTGCGCCTGGCACTGACAACGCAGGCTTGCGACGTGAATTACCGCCACAGACGTTGGCGCAAGTCGACACACTGCTGGCCGTCAAACAGCTCGAATCGAGCGGGCAATTCGAGTACGTTGCGCTCAACGGCTGGAACAACCATTTCCAATTGGCACCGCAAGACTTCGGCACCTTGCCATCGAACGATCGCTATTACGGATTCCAGTCTTGGAACTATGACCTGATCAGCCTGCCTGCCGCCTTTGCGGGGCTTCAGAAATTGACCAATCGACCATCCCAGCACCCGGTGGTGGCGCTGATCGATTCCGGGGTCTATCTGGCGCATCCAGATCTGAACGCGATGTTGGCCAGACGCGCCGATGGCACGGTCGAGGGTTACGATTTCATCGCATCGGCCAGCAACTCGGACGACGGTGACGGCATCGATCCGAACCCGGATGATGTCACCAAACTGCCGGCTGGTGCCATCGCCCGGTTCCACGGCACCCACACGGCCGGCATCATCGCGGCACAGGGCTTTAACGGTGACGGCGTCACCGGTGCCGCGCCGATGGCCCGGCTGATGCCTCTGCGCGCGCTCGGCTTGCGCGGTGGCTCGGACTTCGACGTCATACAGGCAATGCTGTATGCCTCCGGCTTACCGAATCAATCGCAGCGCTTGCCGGAGCGTCGCGCCGACGTCATCAACCTGAGTCTGGGTCGTCAAGGTGTCTGCTCGAGTGCGATTCAAGACGCTATTCGACTCGCCCGTCAGCAAGGCCTGTCAGTGGTTGCTGCGGCTGGCAATGACGCCAGCAATCGCAAGGGGCTGCCGATGCCGATTGGTTCGCCGGCCAATTGTGCCGGTGTGATTTCAGTCGGCGCGGTCGGCGCGCGCGCCGAAGTTGCTGACTACTCCAATTCGGGCGCCGAGCTGACCCTGGTGGCGCCTGGCGGCGATTTGAGTGCGGAGAACACCGGCTCCGGTAATCCCGATGGCGTATTCAGCTCACTGGCCGCCTTCGACGGCCAGGGCATGCGGGTTGCGACCTACGGATTCATGCAGGGCACTTCAATGGCCGCGCCGCATGTGTCGGCGGTCATTGCGCTGGCCAAATACATCAACCCGAATCTGACGCCGGCGCAGATCGACCAGCTCATCGCGGGCGGCCAGTTCACCGTCGATCTGGGCAATGCCGGTCGCGATTCGCTGTCGGGTTACGGCCTTATCAACGCTTCCATGGCACTGCAGGCCAGTGTCGAATCGATCAACGCGCCCCCGCCCTTGGGTGTGGTCGAAGTGTCGCCGTCGGCGCTGTCGTTGGGCTCGACTTTGAGCGAGGCCGAATTCGAGTTGCGCCGCAATGGCCCGACCAGCGAAACGGTAACCCGAATCGCCTGGACCAATAGCGCTCAGGTCCAGGTACTCGGCAAGACGAACGCCTTCGACAGCATCAGCTTGCTCGGCAAATTTGTCGTTCGGATTACCCGCGGCAGCTTGAGCAATTCAATTTTCCCGGTCGTGACCATCGATACCAGCAACGGTCGGCGACTGCTGGTGAACCTGTCGGTAGAACCCGCTCCAGCAGCCGGCACGATTGGCCGGCGCGGCAGTGCCGGCACCATCTACTTGCTGGTCGTCGATGCGACCGATAACACCACGCTCCAGACCTTGACGCTGGAGCCTCGTGACGGCGCTTACGCTTATACCGCCCTGGCGCCAGCCGGTCGTCCCTTGTACCTGGTAGCGGGCCATGATCTCGATAACGACTTCTATTTGTGCGGTCGTGGCGAGGTGTGCGGCGACTACCCGCCGGTCAGCTCGGGCGCCACCAGCTTTATGCTAACCAAGCCATTGCGCGGACTCGATTTTGCGCTCGCGCCCAGCGGCGGCTTTGGCGCCGCGCAGCACGATCAGAACGTCCCGGGTCGCTGGCGCGCGCTGCGCAAGGGTGCCTCGCCGTAGACGATGCTCGTTGAGCGTTGCTATTGACCGCGCTCCGCCCAAGAGGCGCCCCCTGACCCCGCAGAGTCCTCGCTGCTAGACTTCGGACTCTGCGATGTCGAAGATTAGAAAATGGAAAACCGT
>JANLTP010000127.1:0-219294 GCA_031363055.1 Burkholderiales bacterium
CGAACCGGAATTCGTTTCAGGCCCCTGCGATGCTGAATCGAGCGCCCTGTCGCTGGGGACGAGCTCGGAGCCACCATCACCGAACTCGCAGGTCACCTGAACGCTGCCAACCATCGGTGGTTGATGCTCATCGCCGAGTTCGACCGCCGCAAGGGCTGGGCCGATGGCGCCACCCAGTCGTGCGCCCACTGGCTGAACGGGAAGTGCGGGCTGGATCGCGGCGCTGCGCGCGAGAAGGTTCGGGTTGCGCACGCGCTGGGACACTTGCCGCTGATCTCGGCGTCGATGGCGCGCGGCGCGCTCAGCTACTCGAAGTTGCGCGCCCTGACCCGGATCGCCACGCCCTTGAATGAGGACACCCTGCTCATGATCGCTGAGTACGGTACCGCCCATCATGTCGAAAAGCTGGTGCGCCAGTTTCGGCGCGCGCAGGAGGCGGCCGAGCTGGACCGCGAAGCACAGCAGTTCGCCGGCCGTCGGGTTACCTACTTCCATGACGATGACGGTTCGGTGGTGCTCAATGTGCGACTAACCGCCGAGAGTGGTGCGGTGCTGTTGAAGGCGCTTGGGGTCGCGACCGATGAGTTCTGGCATGCAGACGTTTCAGCGGCAACGTCTGTTGACGACTTTGATGGGTCAGGCGACTTTGATGCGACCGGCGATACCAAGCGCACCACCCCCCAGCGCCGCGCCGACGCGCTGGCGCTGTTCGCCGAGAGCTACCTGAAGCACGGCTTCGAAGCCCTGAGTGGCGGCGAACGGCAGCAGATCGTCGTACACGTCGATGCCGAAACGCTGCGGGAGGCCACCCCGAGGCGGAGTGAACTCGAGGATGGCCCAGCGGTGGCGGCGCAGACCGCACGGCGCCTCGCGTGCGATGCCAGCGTGGTCACGATTACCGAGAACGAGGCCGGCCAGCCCCTGGATATCGGCCGAAGGTCGCGAACCATCCCACCTGCGATCCGGCGAGCGCTGCTCTCGCGAGATAAAGCTTGCACGTTTCCGGGGTGTACGCACACGCGGTATCTCGACGGCCATCACGTGCGGCACTGGGCTGATGGGGGTGAGACGAAGTTATCGAACCTGGTGATGTTGTGTCGGTTTCACCATCGGCAGGTGCACGAGGGCGGGGTGAAGCTCGAGATTCTGAACGATGGTGCGCTGCGCTTCAGCAATGAATACGGCAAACGGTTCGAGGACCCAGCACCGCCACACGGTTATGCGCATGCGCTGGTCTGCCAGCATGAACGCAGCGGCCTAAACATCGACACAGAGACGGCGGTCACGAAATGGTGTGGCGAGCCGATGGACTACGGCATGACGATCCACTGCCTGATGGCGCGGCAGGCACGAGCGCGACGCGTTGCCGCGGAAACGGAATGGCTTTCCTATCCGGGGAAAATCCCAACCTACTCAATCCCTCGGCTATAAATTCCGAGAACGTGCCAGACGTGACTTTATTCGTTAAATGTCTACTTGGGTGATCCTCGGCTACTACGAAGTCTCCTGACTCAGCAAAGGCACCAACGCCCGAACGTCTGGCAGCGTCGTCAAGCCACCGAGCGCCGATAGCAATCGATCAACCTGGCCCTGCAGCAAAGGTCGCGGTGCATAAGCCAGACAATCATTGAAGCGCGCCAGATGCTGGGCATCATCGAGTTCGGCGCCCGGAAAGCCCGGTGCAAGATCGAGCGCGCGATGGTGGCTTTGACCATCGGTCGTCGTCACGATCAGATCGACAGCGGTATGTCCACGAGCGTCGAGTGCCGGGTCGGCTATAACTCGAGTTCTGGAAATCAACTCGTGCACCACGGGATCATGCACTTGCGATGGTGCGAAGTGTTCGAGCCGCGATGATCCACGTACGAGCACGTTGGCCACACAGTACGCGGCGCTGAACTGGGCATCCACTCGCGGGTTTGCGCCAATCTGAAAAGGATGTCCGACCAGACGATGCGCGTAGGGCGGCAGGCGAATTTCGACCGAGCGAACATTCTTGCTATTCAATGCAAGCTCAGCAACCAGGTCCAGTGCCAGTTCAGTAACACCCTGCGTCACGCCACAACTCGGATACTTTTTGAAGACCATGTTGTGCAGTTTCCACTCGTCGCCGAGACCTTGCGCTACCGCCGTTGAATCGAGCGTGCCGCGACCATACAAGAACGCATAGCCGTAGTGACCCGTCAGAAAGTTGCTCGGACCGGTCATGCCTCGTTGCGCCATCTGCGCGCACTGCACCCCGGCCTGCGCCACCCAGCCCTGCACGATACGCACACCCAGCGAACCGTCGACGTTGTTCTGGAAACTTCCGCCGCAGCGATTAAATGCCAAGCCCAATGCGTGTACGGTTTGTTCGGCATTCAACTTCATGATCCGGGCAGCGGCCGCAGCGGCCGCGAACACGACTGACACTCCGGTCGGATCAAACCCGTTGTACTGAGCTTCGGTCAAGTTGAATCTCGAACTGAGCTCAGCGCCGGCCGCCAGCGCGGCCATGAATTCACTACCCGTGCAGCCGCCAGATAATTCGGCAGCCGCCAGCGCGGCCGGCAGCAAGGCGGAACCAATGTGTGGGCCCGGTGCCATCGCGTCACAATAATCGAGCGCGCGACACATCGTACCGTTGAATTGAGCGGCCGCAGACGCCGGCAATCGATCGCCGAAAACCAGGGTCGTGGCTTGGGGCGCGCCACCGGCTTCGAGCAGCAAATCCCGCAGGGCCGCGATGCCATCCTCCGCGGCGCCCGCGATGCCAGTGCCGATGGCGGCCATCAACATGCGACGCAGCACCTGTTGCGTCGCGGCGGGCACCTGGTCCGCTTGCTGGGTGCAGATAAACTCGGCCAGAGAATGTTCGATTTGGCTCAACGGTAATTCCTCAGCAGAAGTTCAAGACATCCACGATCGCCAACTCCAGAGTTCGTTGGCTCCCATTGCTCGAAAGTGTACGCTTTGAGGCGCGAAGAACAGAGCGTGAGCAATCCGATACGCGCGAACAGTGGAGGAGCACTGAAGTTTTCGTGTCAATCGAGGAAGTCCTCAAACGTCTTTTGTTCGAAAGCCTGAACTTTCAACCAGGGTAACGACGGCGATGCGCGGGTCGGTGCGACTGATACAGCTCGGGATACTGCGCCGTCCAGACTGTGTGATTGCACCTGTAACGCAATTTGGCGAGCATCCGACCACATGACCTGGTGCGACCAACCAGCCTTTTTCTCGCGAACCCAAACGGGTTGCTGAGCACGTTGATCAATCAATGACCCTTGTGGCATTTGCCGGATCACGGAAGGCGGTACAACATGGGCGGCGGCGTCCCATCGCCCATCAAAGCCGACCGTCGCAAATTCTGTCTTGGGTACACTAACCACCACCTGGTGTTCGGTGTCGACAAATCGAAGCTCGATGTCACCGCGTGCATTTCGGGTCAACCAGCGTGCCGCGGTTTCGTAGTCAAAGTGCTTGTGCGACTTGGGTTTGATCGTTCTGCTTTTCTCACTCTGACTACCACTCGAATCGGGTGCGTCTTGTGGCAAGATACGCTCCGTCCACACCGTGTCGGCGCGACGGATCAATCGTTCTTTCCAAATCTCGGTTCGAGTCACACCGGAACGAAGTACTTGGCGTGACTCGTAAGTAACGATGGCATCCAGATCGGGTACTGGCGAGTTCGCTCGCGCCGAAACGAGTGGTGCTTTGACCGCGAGCAAACTTGCACACACCATCAATCCTAATCGTGCTGATCGCTCTGCAAGGCGCATTTCAATAACCCGCTGCCGACTTGATGAGCCCAAAAATCCGGGTGTTATCAAGCGTACCCTTGAATGTCTTCGATCCTATGCCAGTCGCAAACAACATGACATCACCGCCGCCGTGAGTTTCCGAACCAGCCGCGCCGCGTCGGATCGCCACTTCCTGCAGATAGTCGTTGCTCTTGACGGCGCTTGCGTCGAGCGGCACCCGAACATCCGGTCGATTCGATCCGTTACCAAAAACCAGCGTTGAATAACTGTTGCCGCTGACATCCGTGTTCGGTGCACCGGTCACGTAGTTATAGCTGAGCCCCAAGGGGTCATCGCCGCGCTTGCCATAACCGTTGAATGCCATCGTGTGGTCATGATCGGCCGTGACGACAATCAAGGTATTCTCAAGGTTCGGATCAAACGTCTTCACCTTGTCGATCGCAGCCTTCACCGCATTATCGAATGCAATCGTATCGGACAGGGCACGTGCGGCATTGGTACCGTGCAAGGCATGATCAATTCGCCCACCCTCGACCATCAAGAAAAATCCTTTGCCGTTCTTCGATAAGATATCAATGGACTTCGTCGTCATCTGAGCGAGGCTTGGCTCCTTGCTGGGATCGCGATCCAGCTCGAAGGACATATGACCTTGCGCCAAGGCGAAGTCGAACAAGCCAATCAATTTGCTGCCTGTGGAGACCGGCGCCGAGTTCATGCCGGGTAAATCGCTGACCGCCGTGTAGCCTTTCTTTTGCAGCTCGTCCACCAGGTCGCGACCGTCCGGTCGGCCACGCGGAGTCGTAGTGGCGTTAAACGGCCGCCAGTAGTAGCTGATACCGCCCATCAAGACATCGACGCCATTGCCCAAGGCAGCGTTAAATCCGGCGCCGCCGGGCACAGCTTGACGGGATATATCGTATTCCGCATCGCGATGGCAACTGTGAGCGTAGGTTGCAGCCGGCGTCGCGTGCGTCAGGCGAGCCGTACTAACCACACCAGTCGCCTTACCCTGTGCGATTGCCAACTCGAGCAGCGTTTTAGACGCGGCCCCATTGCCCGTGGCCGGACAGTTGGTAATTGCATTGCTGACGTTGGTGGCAGCATCCTTGCTGGGCGGCTTGGCGAAGGTGTTGCCATCCATCGACAAGACTTCATTGCGCGTCTTCACGCCGGTCATGTAGGCGGCCATCGACGGTGCGCTATCCGTCGTCTGAGCATCCAGCGAATAGGTCTTGATTCGTGCCGCATAGGGCAGCGTATCCATCGTCAGCGAACCCGACTCCTTATACTTCCAGATTCGAGCCGCTGTGGTGGTCACCGGGCCCATGCCGTCGCCGAGAAAGAAGATAACGTTCTTCGCTTCGCCGGCGGCCAGTGCCGTCGCCGAGGTCAGCCATGCCGTAGTCGGCGTCAGGATAGTAGCCAGCGCAATCGAGACCAGATAGTGTTTGTTTGTCATGTTCATACTCCGTTCAAAGTCCGGCCGCTGACTTCACCAGCGAGAAAACTTGTGTGTTGTCGATTACGCCGTGGAAGTTCTCGGCGCCCGCCCCCTTGGCACCCAGAAACACATCGGCGCCGCCGTGGGTCTCGCTGCCCGCCGCAGTTTGAACCGCAGCCTCCTGGTGGTAATCCTTGTCGAACACGGCAGCGTCAGTCAGCATCGTCATCTTGCTGCGGGCACTGTTGACGCGGTTTTCACCATTACCGAATACCAAGGTAGTAAACGGCATTCCATCGGCGTCCAGCGCCGGCTTGCTCGGGTCCGTAAAGTCTCGCATCAGCCCCAGGATTCCCGGGTTCGTATCCGTCGTCTTGCCAGTCAGTGCTGCGTAGCCATTCATCACCAAGGTGTGATCATGATCAGCCGTCACCACAATCAGCGTGTTGGCCAGCGTCGGGTCGGTTTCCCTGGCTTTTCGAACGGCGGCATCGATCGCTTCGTCAAAAGCCTTGCCGTCCTGCAATGCCTTTCGGCCCAAGGTCGGATGGAGCGCTTGATCAATACGTCCACCCTCAACCATCAGGAAGTAGCCCTTCGTGTTCTTGCCCAGAAGGTCCATCGCCTTGGTCGTCATCTCCGCAAGACTCGGTTCCTTCGAGGCATCTCGATCGAGATCAAAATTCATGTGCCCTCGGGTAAACAAGCCGAGCACTTTACTGGCGGAAGCTGGTATTGCGCCTAACCCGACCTTGTCACTCACGTAGGTGTAGCCTTTGGTCTTCAGCTCAGCGACCAGATCGCGAGTGTCGGTGCGACTTGAGCCCAGCGCATTTCCTTTGGCCAGAAAGTGTTGCCAACCGCCTCCCATGACCACGTCGACTCCATCGCTACCCAATGCGGCGTTGTAGCCCGCGCCACCCGGAACCAGTTGCGCCGCAATGTTGTTCTCGCCGTCACGGTGACAAATATGGGAATAGGTCGCAGCAGGCGTTGCATGCGTCACCCGCGTGGTCGTGACGACGCCAGTTCCGCGACCGGCCGCCTTGGCCAGTTCCAGCAAGGTAGTGACCGGTTTGCCATTGCCACTGGCGGGGCAGGTGCTGTCGGATCCAACCACATACGGTACGTTGGCAGCATTGTTCGCCTTGGTGTCGCTCGACATCGAGACGACTTCGTTGTTCATCTTCACGCCGGTCATGTAAGCCGCCATGGACGGCGCGCTGTCGGTCACCTGGGCGTCATTCGAATAGGTTTTGACAAACGCCGTCTCAGGAAAGTTATCGATCGCCAGACTGCCGTCTTCACCGACGGCATAAATACGCGTAGCCGTCATCGGCACAATTCCGTAGCCGTCGCCAAGAAAGAAGATGACGTTCTTGGCCGGTAACGCGGTGGTGCTTGAGGTACTGGTCGCCGATGCGCTACCGGAGGCGGCTGTATTGTTGGCCAGCGCCGTGTTTGAACTATTTGCGTTGTTCGTGGCAATCGCCCCCGAATCGCTGACGGCCGTTGGATCCGAACCGCCGCTTGCTCCGCAAGCAACCAGGGTCAGTGCTGATAACACCGCGAGCAGAATTTTGCATTTCTTCAATTAGTTTCTCCAATGGACTTCGCAACAATATATGCACCGAATATGACGTTCCGATGAACACACGGTCGCAAAACGCAAGATTTCAAAACGTCACCCTGTTGTCATCGTCTTTGGCTAGAAACGCATATTTGTTTTGCAAAGAGATCCGATGCCTCGACTAAATGTGCCCACCCAAGGAAGCTTCAGCCTCGAGCCTGGAATCATCGGAGAAATCTTCGAACACGCACGACCGCTGGGCCATCATGAGGATGCCAACGCACTGAACCTGGGATTTGGGTTTCTCTACTACGGCTTGGTCAGGACATTACGTCCCAAGCATGTTCTGGTCATCGGATCAAGCTACGAAATTCTCGTCATTCCCGGTGATCGCGTACGCGGCGGCGAAACCATTCTGTTGCGCTAATCCCGACCCAGAGCCCGCAGCCGCAACAAGGGCTCACCCATACGGATCGGCTGTCCCTCGCGAAGTCCCTCAATCCATTCGAAGCCCGGCGGCGCAAACACGAGAATCGTCGAGCCGTGTTCGAACCAGCCGATTTCCTCACCCTTTCGGAAGTACTTTGAGTAATCGATGACGTTCGGGCCGCGATACTGAAGATTCAGCGGGGCCTCAAGGTACCTGAGTCGAACGCTTGCCACCAATACAGCGGCGACTGCCACCAAACTGACCTGGCGACCACTGCCGAGAAGCTGAATTTGCAACCGAACTCGTTCGTTCTTGCAGAACAGGCGCTCAACTCTTTTCAGTGCAATGGGATTGACGTTCCAGGTGTCGCCAGAAATGTAGGTCACTTCATCGACCAAACAATCATGAACCGCATGAAAACGATGGTACATACCCGCCGTGAGCCTGAGTGTCACATAGATTCCGTCTTGATAAGCCAGAGCGGTCTTCTGGGCGCCGAATAATTCCTCAATCTGATACGGAAAGCCCTTGGCCTGGAAGGCTTGCGAATTCCGGATTCGCCCAAAGGCACCCACAATCGCATCGCAGGGGCTGCTCAGGATATCGCTTGAGTGATCAATCCGGCGCGCACCCGCACGTAACTCCCGAGTAAAACAGTCATGCAGACTCTTGAATTGCGATTCCTTGGCATCACTGAGATCGAGCTTGGTAAATAGACGCCAGACCGCCATTGAGCAATCCCGAACCCAGGGCTTCTCGATCTTGCTGAACCAACCCATGAATCGGGTCAATTGAATACGCGGTATGCGATTGGTAAGCAGAAAATTCAGGTCTTCACTCTGCGCGATTCGAGCTAACAGGCCAGGCATTTTCATATTTGTGTCACAACCTTTGTGTAAACCATAGGGGTCTGTACTCTTTCCGGAACGGTATGAACGATTTCGTCGGCTATTACTGGTTAGGCGGCGCTGCCTTGGTGGTGGCGCTACCCAGCATAAAGCGAAGGCTGGAGCTGTCTCGCGCCAAACATCGATCACTCGCTGGCCACTCACGATGGTCGAAACGCATCGCCGCTCACCTGCCCAAATACACTTTTGACGAGAACAATTTCTTCTCTACTGACGGCGCACCCGATGCAGTCGCCAAAATCAGGCGTGCCGCGTTCCACAATCTCGCCGTTCTCTTTGAGCATCGATTTTCGCGCTCGCGGGCGCTCACCAAGAAGGCTGAATCTGCAATATCGGATCTCCAATTCACCGGCGAATACCGCGTGCCGTTTCAATACAACCGCTACGTTCAGGAGCATCTGTCGTACGGAAGCTTCATTGAAAAATCCTCGGGCGTGAGTCTGACTGACCTCGACGGCAATCAATTCCTCGACTTGACCGGCTCCTACGGCGTCAACGTCTTCGGCATTGATTTCTACAAGGACTGCATCAACGAGGGCGCACGACGAGTTGCCGATCTGGGTCCAGTGCTCGGCTCTTACCACCCGATTGTCGAATCGAATGTTCATCAATTGCGACGCATCTCTGGCCTCGATGAGGTCTCGTTCCACATGTCGGGTACCGAAGCGGTCATGCAGGCGGTACGACTGGCGCGCTACCACACCCGTCGCGACCACTTGGTCAGATTCTGCGGTGCCTATCATGGTTGGTGGGAGGACGTTCAGCCCGGTATCGGCAATCCGGTCGCACCCCACGAAACCTTCACACTCAAGGAAGTAGACACTGACACGATTCGAGTTTTGCGTAATCGCACAGACATTGCCTGTGTACTCGTGAATCCCTTGCAGGCCTTGCATCCGAACCGCAATGCACCGAGTGATTCGGCCTTGATCAACAGTCAGCGCTCGGCTGTATTCGATCGCACCGGTTATACCCGTTGGCTGCATGAATTGCGCAGTGTCTGCACCGAGCGCGGTATCGTACTGATCTTCGATGAAGTTTTCGTCGGCTTTCGCTTGGCGCCAGATGGAGCCCAGGAGTATTTCGGCGTTCGCGCTGACCTCGTGACTTATGGAAAAACGCTGGGCGGTGGCCTGCCGATCGGCGTCGTCTGCGGACGCGCCGATTTGATGCGTCGGTTCCGCCCGGACCGACCGGTTGACGTATGCTTTGCTCGCGGAACCTTCAATTCGCACCCGTATGTCATGGGCGCAATGCAGGTGTTTCTGGAACGGCTCGAATTCGCGCCATGGCGTGCGCTTTATGAAAATCTCGACGCGCTCTGGGATCAACGAGCACAGCGCTTGAACGAGCGACTGCGCGCCGCAGGCATACCCGTGCAAGTGTCGAACCTGTCGACTATCTGGACCGTCAACTACATACGGCCATCGCGTTACAACTGGATGCTGCAGTACTACCTGCGGGCTCACGGCCTGGCCCTGAGCTGGGTTGGAACGGGGCGACTCATCTTTAGCATCAATTACACCGAATCCGAGTTCAATCAGGTTGCCGATCGATTCACCGCAGCGGCGAAACAGATGTGTGCCGATGGTTGGTGGTGGAGCAACCCGCAACTGACCAACAAAGCGATTAACCGATTGGTAATGAAGGAAATGTTGGCATCTCGCTTGCGTCTGCGTCGGCCAGCCGGCCAACTTGCACCGGCGGATTCCAGCGTAGGTGTGGCTTCAGGCGTCTAACTGCGAGTGGCGGCGGCTCTATGGATCGCGAAGCTGCCCACGAAGCAAGTAGAACGGCGCCTTGTAGTAGAGTTTGATGTCATGGAACGGGTCAGTCAGAACTTTGGTCATCCAGACCAGTCCGGTCTGAACGTCTTTGATCACAAAGAGTTGAATCGTTCTGGCCAGCAGTCCTCCAATGCCGATCACGAGCCAGGCAAATCCGACTTGCCGTGCGAACTGCTCGACGCCTTGTGCCGCACTGAGCGTTCCAAACAGCGTAGGTTGCAAAAGTAGAACTACGGGCACGATCGCCCACAAGCCGGTGAGCACTGCCTTGCGACGCAAGTTATAGCCAACCTTGATCGCCTCCTTTTGCTCATGTGATGCCTGGTTGAGTTCGTCATAAGATTTCGGTTCGAAAAAAAAGTGCCCGATCTGACGACTGGTCATCGCGATGCACCAGGCAATCAAAGAGGCAGCAACCGGGTCGCTGAATATGATCACATATGCGCATAAAAAGCTGATGGCGCTCAGCAGATGCAAGGACTGATTAATACGGCTGTGATGGTAATAACGGTGATCATCCCAACGCTGAGCATTCAAGGTATCAAAGAATTTTTTCATGGGCGTCTCTGCTGACTGTTTGGTTACTTCCGAAACAAGGATACGATGAGAAGATGACTGAGCGATGAAGAAAATCAATCTTCATGAAGATGACTTGTTGGCGGTTCATGATCGGTTGATGATCATTGCTATTCCAGGTCAACACATGCTCACACCGCGCAGATTGCGAATCGCTGTGGTCACCGAGACCTACCCGCCTGAAGTCAACGGGGTCGCATTGACCGTGTTGAAACTGGTGCAGGGATTGGTGGCACGTGGACACGAGCTGCAACTCGTTCGAGCCAGGCATCACAACGAGTTCCCGATCGATGATCGCCAGGATTGCGCCAACCCCTCTCTAGTGCTGTGTGCAAGCTTGCCGATTCCTAAATATCCGGAGCTAAGGATGGGCTTGCCGGCGCGCCGTCGATTGTGGGAACTTTGGAGTAAGCGGCGACCGGACGTGGTTCATATTGCCACCGAGGGTCCCCTGGGATGGTCAGCCTTGCGCTTGGCCAACTCGATGGGAATTCCGGTCAGTGCAGATTTCCGCACCAACTTTCACGCCTACAGCAAGCACTACGGCATAGGCTGGCTGCGCCGTCCCATCATGTCCTATTTGAGACATTTTCATAATTTGGCACAAGCAACGTTTGTACCGACCGAAGCCATGCGCAAAGAGCTTCTGAGCTTTCATTTCAACGATTTGAAAGTTATTTCTCGCGGCGTCGATACCGTACAGTTTGATCCGGCAAAGCGAAGTCTCTCATTACGCAGTGCATGGCAGGTCAACGAGCGTACTTTGGTTGTCCTTTATGTTGGTCGTTTGGCAGCCGAGAAAAATACACAATTGCTGCTTGCAGCATTTCGGGCCATCCAATCAAAAGCGTCCAACGTACGCTTGGTCGTGGTTGGCGACGGGCCGCAACGAAGGGCGCTGGCCGAACAATTTCCGACGGCGTTTTACGCGGGCATGAAGACCGGGGAATCCCTGGCGCAACACTACGCTTCAGCCGATCTCTTTCTTTTTCCGAGCCTCACAGAAACGTTTGGCAACGTGACCCTGGAGGCTCTGGCCAGCGGATTACCGGTTATTGCCTTTAACTATGCCGCAGCGGCCGCCCATGTCAAACCTGCCCATTCAGGTTTTTTGGCCGAGCTCGGTCGAGAAGATCATTTCATCGCACTAGCCGCTGGAATTGCGACTGTTCCACACCGTTTGGTCGAGATGCGTGTACAGGCTCGAGAAGCCGCCATATACCTATCCTGGGATCGGGTGGTCGACGAGTTCGAAACGTCACTCCGGAAGCTATCGTTTCGCCCTGGCACTACCGATGTGGAGCAACTACATCCAGAAGCGGGTCGGTGGAACCCGATGGCTGACGCGTCAGACGCCCAGCAGCGCCGCCTTTGAACGCTTTGCAGGCAAGTTCTTGGTTGAATCGTTCGGCGGCAGCATCAGTTGATTCCAGACCAGCAGTTTCAATTCACCTTGCTGAGTCTCGACCAAGGCTGTAAGACTCTCTACCCAATCGCCATCATTGCAATACAGCATGCCATCAAGTTCGCGGATCGCCGCCTTGTGAATATGGCCGCAGACAACGCCGTCGTAACCGCGGCGACGCGCCTCTTCTACCAAGGCATGTTCAAAGTCTGAAATAAACGAAACGGCATTCTTGACTTTATCTTTCAGGTATTGCGAGAGCGACCAATATTGCATGCCGAGACCGATTCGAACTCGGTTGTACCAGTGATTCAAGGCAAGAACAAAGGTGTAGAGTGAGTCTCCGAGGAACGCCAGCCATTTGGCGTGTTGAACAATCCCGTCAAATTGGTCGCCATGGGTTACCCACAATTTGCGGCCATCAAGCAGGTAGTGTGTGGCCGACTCGACGACCTTGATATCTCCAAAGGCCAGGCCAAGGAATTGCCGACCGAACTCATCGTGGTTGCCCGGAATAAAAATAACCTCCGTACCCTTGCGTGCTTTGCGCAAAATTTTCTGTACGACATCGTTATGTGTCGGATGCCAGTACCAACCTTTGCGCAATTGCCATCCGTCGATGATGTCGCCCACCAGATACAACTTGTCGGCGTCGTTGTGGCGCAGAAAGTCGAGCAGATACTCGGTCTTGGATCCTGGCGTACCCAGATGTATGTCCGAGATCCAGATTGTCCGGTACCTCTGAACCTCAATCACGGTCCGAGGCCGAATCATTGGATCGCGTCATAGGTTCCATTTTCGTTAAATCGGTAGCATAAGTTTGGACGACCAAGATGACGCGATGATTGAGTCATCGTGAAGATTCGATGACACAGCAACAGCGCCCATGCGACTTACAGCGCGATCGTTTGCAGCGTGACTCGGAGCGCGATCTCATAAACCGCGTCGCTGGCGATTTTCGTCGTCGACTGAGTAGACCGCGCAGGTTCGTCGGCCCAGAATTCCAATGGCAGCAGTTCAGCGCAAGCAAGCAATGACTGTTGTCCTGCTCGGTCGACAGTGGAGACTCCCGTAAGCGCACCGCTCGCGTCGAAAACCGGAGCACCCTGCGACTGAAACGGCAACTCAATGCCCAACGTTCGAGTTTGATCACTTCGAACGGCGCCCAGAAAGCCTGAATGCATCTGCGGCCACTGAGGCTGCAATTCAGATGCTGGCAGGAAGTTGACGATATGTGCAACACTTCCCGGGAAGGGTGGTTTAACGGAAGCTCGGATCGGATTCGGTCGATTCTGAATCTGCATGCGCTTCACAAGCCAGAGTTGGCTGGAGCCGATTCGCCGAACAGGATTGACTTTATGGACTTCCCCTAGCCCGTTCCGGACCCAAACTCTCGATCGACGGTTCAACAACTGACCCGTCACAAGTGCAAATTCGCCGCTGCCGATCAGTACACCGTTGCCGGTGATACGCGCACCTTTCGCGGTGTCTTCAGAATAGGGCGCCAATCGCGCCGGAGGACGCAACATTGAGGCGCTCGCCAACGGGATCGCACTGGAAAGCTGACTAGCGATGCGGCCGAGCAGCAGGTCGCTTGGAGAACGCTGCAAAGCATCTTGCAGAATCCGCTTGGCTTGCTCTGAGCGACCTGCTGCGTTCAGCAACCAGACATAGAGCGCGGTGCCGCCTGTGTCGACGCTGTGGGCCGCCGCTGTATGCGCGACAAAAGCCAGTGCTCGCCGAAATTCGCCCGCCTGCAAGTAGCTTCTTGTAAGACCGAGTTCAGCGTCAGCGGAATGTGCCAGTGCAGCCGCTTGTTCAAAGGCCTTCTGGGCTTCATCGATCTGAAGTCTGGCAAGCGCCGCCTCGCCGACACGTATCCATTCAACATGATTCCCACGGGGCAAAGGGGCTACATTCCCACCGACAGCATCAGCAGCTCGCCCGGGCACAGCAAACAGCCAGCCCGCCAACGCCAACAACGTTCGGCGATCTGATCGGCTCACTCGGACGGAGTCAAGAATTGATGTTCACGCCAGTTGGACAAGCGGTGCCACCCGTTCGATTGATCCGAGGGCCAGCACCGTCAACGGGATTCGCTCCGAGGGCGTAAGGGGCCTTGGGCAGCTTGTAATCATTCAAGAACGCCACCAAAGCATCAATGTCCTGAGCACCGCCCAACGAATCCTTACCATTCAGCAGGGTCGAGAATCCGTCACCCCCGGTTGCCAGGAAGCTGTTGACCGTAACGCGGTAACTTTTGGCGGGATTCAACACCGTGCCCTGGGCGTTGACCAGGGTTTCACTGATGTTACCGGGTCCTCTGGTCACCACTACATTGCTGATTCGAGCATCACAAGCCTTGTTGCCGTCCCACTGATACTTGAACCCGGCCGACGGAATCAAGACTCGTGTCGCCGTTGTCGACTGACCTCGACATCCCGCGAATGGCTCCTCGAGCACATTCTTCAGATCCTGTGCGGTCAGGGTCATGGTGACCAAGCTGTTACCGAACGGCTGAACCGTAAACGCCTCGCCATAGGTTACGTTGCCATCACCCTCGCCGGTCGATTGCGAAAAATTGAACCCGGGACTGCGCACACCGCCCCGGTTCATAAATGCGATCTGCGCGCCACCAAAGCTCGCGGGCGAAGTAGCCGCCAGTTGAGCGTCGGCAATCAAATCGCCCGCTGGCATATTGCACGCAGCATCAACGGATGCGTTTGGCAGCGTCGCTGAAATCGCACCGATCACCTGATTGGCCAACGGTGATACCAACGCTGCGTACCCGGCAACGATCTTTTGGACAGCGTTATCAGGGATTACACCTGCCTCGTTGCGCGCAACCAGTCGATTAACGGCCGTCACGGATGACACGTCTTTCGAAATTGGATCAATCGTCAAGTCGATGTCGGTCAAAACTCGGCCGAAAGCACTCGAACTGGTCACCGGAATCAGCCGTCCGGCCGCGTTCTTGAGCTTGCAGTTGTAAGCACTATGGGTATGGCCACTGATCACCAGATCAACCGAATCACTGAACTTCGAAACGATCGTTGCGATCGCCGTGCCTGCCAACTCGCCATCACAGCGATTGTTGTCCGACAAGGCACCCGTTTGAAAGCCGCCTTCATGAATCAGAACAACCACTGATTCGACACCTTTGGCTTTGAGCTCCGGGATCAGCGCATTGACCGTCTGCGCTTCATCGCGAAACTCGAGTCCCGCCACCCCTGCAGGTGACACAATGCTCGGTGTCGCTTGCAAGGTCATGCCGATAAAGGCTACCGATACACCCGAGAACGTCTTGATTCCGTAGGCCGGCAAGACCGACTTGTTGGCAGTTTTGTCAAACACATTCGCAGCCAACCACTGGAATTTTGCACCTTCGAACGGGACCGGTGTTCCTGCCGCTGCGCCACGGCAACTGTTCGGATCGATCGCCCCGTTGGCTGTTTTGCATCCGCCCTTTTGCAGTCGCAACAACTCGCCCGCACCCTTGTCGAATTCATGGTTGCCCACCGCGCTGAATTCGAGGCCGATCCGATTTAACGTCTCCACCGCCGGCTCGTCGTTAAAAAGCGCAGAGATCAGTGGTGTAGCGCCGATCAGATCGCCGGCACCGACCACGACGTTAAGCGGATTCTGGGATTTCAGTTTCGCCACATATCCCGCAATATACTCAGCGCCACCTACAGGCGGTCGGTCAGCCGCAGGCACAGCCGTGGAAACACCGAATGTTCCAGGCGACTCAAGATTGCCGTGAAAATCATTAAAACCTATCAGTTTGACCACAATAGGGGCAAGCGGTGCGGGCGCAGCGGCTACCGGCGCGGGGGCAGGTGAAGCGGAGACTGCCGACGGCGTCGAACTGCCACCATCACCGCAGGCAACGACTGTCACCACCGACGCAACTACCAAGCCAAAGAGGACTGTCTTATGAAAGCGATTCATGCCGACTCCTCTGTTAGCGCACCAATTCCAGCGAAGGATAACTGGGCCTGATCGCACATTCATCGAGCAACCTGGAAAAGAACTCAAGCGACTCGGTCCTTATTCCGGGCTTCTTGGCCTGGTCATCGAAGCGACGAAGGCTGACAGCCCGCAGCGCGTGTGGCTTCGCCGAGAATTGCTTGGCCTCGGTAGCGTCGAATGTCCCACCTTGCAATTCCAGACTGTACTTCGAAGCCGGCGTCAGGTTCTTCCAGTAATTAAAGTCGATGGCACACAAATAACGCTTGGCGTCAACATGCATTCTGATCGGAGCCAGGATGCGTTCGGAGAATGTTCCCCGCAGGAACGAGACTGCATGAAGTTGATGCAAATCATCAAATCGTTCCTGGACCGTCGCATTAAAAGCCGCTCGCTGGCTGGAGTCGACGTTGATCATGTGGCCAAGATCGTGCAGCAAGGCACTGACCACCAGCTCCTTGGATTCACCGGCGTCGGCAGCAATTTGAGCACACTGCAGGGCATGATCCAATTGCGATACCGCCTCGCTACCGTAGCGATTCGGCCCCCGAGTCTCCAAAATTTCGACAATGGTTTCAATTGACACGACCATGACCTTCTCCTTCAGTGAAAGGAACTGTGAGCGTCGAGCGCGAGTACGCTGCAGACGGCCTAAATTGCACGCTTGCGAATAGCTGCGGAAATCAAATCAATAAAACTCACTGTCGCAATCAGCAGAATCAACACCGCAGCGGTTTCGGAATAGTTGAATCCGCGTATGTACTCCCAGAGCAGCACACCAATTCCACCGGCGCCGACCATTCCCAATACCGAAGCTGACCGAACATTGGCTTCAAACCGATACAAGGTGTAAGAAATCCACAGCGGCAAAACCTGTGGAATCACGCCGTACACAATTTCCTCAAGCGCCAGAGCACCGGTAGCTCGAATGCCTTCGACCGGTTGCGGATCAATAGCCTCAACTGCTTCCGAGAACAATTTCGATAACGTACCGGTGGTGTGCACCCAAAGCGCGAGTACTCCGGCGAACGGACCCAATCCGACGGCGACCACAAACAACATGGCGAACACCATTTCATTGATTGCACGCAGCGCATCCATCAGCCGCCGGGTCGGTTGATAAACCCAAGCAGGTACGATGTTTGACGAACACAGCAAGCCAAAGGGGATGGCGCTTAAAACCGCAAGGCTGGTACCCCACAGGGCAATCTGCAAGGTAACTACGATTTCATCGATGAACATTCGCCATTGACGAAAATTTGGCGGGAAAAAATCAGACAGAAACGTACCCATGTCCGACGAGTCACGGATCAGGTCGCCAAATCGAATGTCGGCGCCGCGCCAGGACGCCGCCAGCAATCCGAAAAGAACGCCCCAACCGACAAGCCCTACCCAGGAACTTGAGCGGCCTGGCGAGCGCAACGCGGCACGCCCATCGGCTATCGCATCGGTTGGGTTGGCGGCTTGCATATCAGGTCCTGTGCTCGGGCAAGTCTCGTAATCGATTCAATTGAGTGCGAGCTGCTGACTGATTTCTGCCAACTTTTTGTCAATATCAGCGATCCGGGCGGATTTTTCTGTCTCACCCAAGCCCGTATCGGATTCAAGCTTTGATTTCTCGCGAAACAGTTCCAACTGCCGAACCGGGATCAGTTGTCGGTTGCTTGAAATCTTGAACCCAGAGAGCTTCGACAACTTCATCAAATGCTCTTTCTCCTGTTGATTTGATTTTCCGTAGTCGACAAAAAAATCTTGTACTTTGGCTTTGATTGCCAGCGGCAGATCTCGACGCATGACCATTGGGTCCAGCGGGATGAGCGGTGATGTCCAGATCACGCGAATCTCCTTGAACTTTTCGGGATTGCGCTCGGCAATCTTCTCGAGGTTCTCGCTATTGTTGGTCGCCACGTCAATCTGCTTGTTTGCGACCGCTAGCGCATTGGTCTCATGATTTGCACTTCGGACCACCTTGAAATGCGACTTCGGCTCGATCTTGTTCTGGGCGAATACGTAGAAACTCGGAACAAGAAAGCCTGAAGTTGAATTCGGATCGCCGTTACCAAAACTCAGGCTTTTACCGTTCTTCAGTACATCGTCGAGCGATTTGATCGGGCTGTCGCGATGAACAATCAAGTGCGACTTGTACCCTTGACTACCATCGGCATTGACCATTTGTGCGAATACCTCGGCATTGGCACGATCAACGGCCTCGCTAGCCGACTTGTTACCCATCCAGGCGACATGAACCTTGTTGAACCGCATGCCTTCGATGATTCCCGCGTAATCAGACGCGAAGAACGCGTTGACTTTGAGTCCGGTCTTTTTCTCCATATCCTGCAGGATTGGCTGCCAATCCTGCTTCAGATTGGCGCTTGACTCGGTGGAGATGATGCCAAAGTTCAACTCCTTCAAATCCTGAGACTGTGCGGCGCCCGCAGAAAAAACGGAGATTGCAATCACGCTCTTGACGAAAAGAGCAGGAAATAATTTAAGCATGAAGAGAACTCCTATCGGGAACAGGTGGAAACAGCGGTCTCAAGCGGGGATGGAAGTCGTCTTGCCAAGCCTCATCGCCCTTGGTTGGTTCATCAGATTGCGAACCGTACAGTCGTCTGAGCGATGCTGCTGTCAGTTCGGTGGAAGCACCATCAAAAGCAATGTTGCCCTGGTGCAGCGCAATTATGCGAGGGCAATATTTCATCGCGATGTCGACCTGGTGTAAGGAGACCAAAACGGTGCAGCCGTCTTCGCGATTAATCTGTGACAGTGTTTCCATCACCATGCGCGCGGATTCCGGATCCAGCGAGGCAATCGGTTCATCCGCCAGCAGTATCTTCGCGCCTTGAACCAGCGAACGGGCAATGGCGGCGCGTTGCAATTGCCCGCCCGAGAGCGTGGACGCGCGCCGCGTCGCGAACTCCGCAATTCCGACCCGCTGCAAAGCATGCATGGCTAGCGCTTGCTCGCACTGCAGAAAATTTTTGGACAAGCTGCGCCATAGGGGCATTCGGTGAAGCTGTCCGGTCAACACATTGGTCAATACAGGGAGGCGACCGACCAGGTTGAACTGTTGAAAAATAAAGCCGATATCGGTTCGAAGTTTCCTGATCTCGGTGCTTACCCGGCCACCCGATTGCACAAGGGCTCCATTGACCCTGATCTCCGAGTCGTCAACGGCGTCGCCAGGAGCCAATCCTGAGATCTGTCTGAGCAGCGTCGATTTTCCCGAACCAGAGGCGCCCAGAAGCGCCACCATCTCGCCTCGATTGACCATCAAGCTGACGCCGTTCAGTGCACTTCGATCACGCCCAAACGTCTTGCTCAAATTCCTGACTGATATTGCTAGTGGACTCACTGTATCCTCGCTGGTTTGTTTCAGAACACCTTGACTCCGTCACGCCACACTCCGATAACCCTGGGCAATCGACGTCCGGTGGGAGATGACGACACTCGGACCTGTACAAAGTCGGCTCTCATGCCGGGCGAAATCAGGCCTCGATCATGCATGCCCAACATTTTTGCGACGTTACCGGTAACGCAGGCAAACGCTTTTGCCATCGGGAAATCGGCGTTATCAATCATCTCGAATACGGCAGTCAACAAGCTCGACGGTACGTAATCCGACGACAGGCAATCCAGCAAATCCAGGCGCGCCAAGTCAATCGCGGCGACGTTACCGGAATGCGATCCGCCCCGAACAAGATTGGGTGCACCCATGACAATCGACAGGGCCAGCGCACGAGCCGTTTGTGCAGCGGCCAGCGTGGTTGGAAACTCTGAGATGGATATTCCCATTGCATGAGCCTGGACGACATGCGATACCGTCGTGTCGTCGTGGCTGGCTAATACCAGTTCAAGGCCGTGGGCATGCTCGAGTAGCGCTTGCTGGTGAGTGAGCGAGTAGCGCTGCTGCAACTGTTCAGCTTGGGCCGCGAAGCGCAAGAACTGGGTATCACTCCAGCCTTTTTTGCCTTTGTAATAAGTTCGCGCTGCTTCAGGATTTTCCCACTGGCGTTGACCGATGGTATGGTCCATGAGCGAGATCAGCCTGACTGCTTGATGCCGCCGGAACGGCTCGAAAAGTTCCAGCGTATTCGAGGCTGGTAGCTCGCATCGAACATGCAAGAGATGTTCGGCGCGCAGCAGGTTATTCGCCACTGCATGATCAAACCCCTGCAAAAACGCCTGCCAGTCGTGGCTTCGTAGAGCGTCGGGATCAGCATCGCCAACGCCAATCGCATCAAAAACGGTCGTGATTCCGGCCGCGATCAACTCGGCGTCGTGCGCAATCAGCGCTGGCAGGACAGGCCACTGTACCTTGGGTCGGGGCATCAGATGCCGCTCGAGGTTATCGGTGTGCATCTCGATGAAACCGGGAATCAGAAAATCCCCTTCAATACTGCTGGCGCCAAGGCATTGGCTCGCGCCTGAATCGACGGCTGCGATCAACCCACCCGCAACGGCGATCGAGCCATGGACCACCTCGTTGGGCAGGACTAAATTCGCGTTGCGCAGTACCAGGTCATTGTTCATTTGAATTGACTCATCGAAACGCGTCGGGTGGCCACGGCCTCACTGACGCGACTATCATGAAAAATACCGACAATCGCGGCACCCTGCTGCCTGAGGTCCTGAATCAACTTCACGACCGCCATTCGGTTCTCATCGTCCAGCGAGGCAGTGGGCTCGTCGAGTAACAATAGCGGTCGCTTTTTGATCAAACCCCGGGCAAGATTGACGCGCTGCTGCTCACCGCCCGAAAACGTCGCAGGCGGCAGACTCCAAAGTGCTGCCGAGAGTCTCAAGCGCGTCAGCATTTCTTGCGCCAATGCGTGAGCCGATTGCCGCGCCCGCTCATCATCGTCGGCGCCTTCACCAAACACCGGCTCTGCGACCAGATCCAGGGCTGGTACCCTGGGAATTGCTCTTAGAAACTGGCTGACATAGCCGATGGAAGTGCGTCGCAATGCGACGATTTCACGTTCCGAGCAGGCACACAGGTCGATGCAAGCTTCTCTGGATGGCTGATGCCGAGCGTACGCAGCGCTGGCAGCAACCGCATGATCAAACCGGATCGAACCGGAGGTCACCCGATAGTTACCATAAATCAGTTTGAGTAAAGTACTTTTTCCTGAGCCAGAACCACCCTCGAGGACCAGACACTCTCCCGGGAAGACATCGAGCTCGACGTTTCTGAGTGCGACAATTGAGACGCTGGCTCGATGATGCAGGGTGAATGCTTTTGCAACACCGCGCAGGCTCAGTAAGGGCCTCACGCGGGCAGCACCGATGAGACCAATAACTGTGTGTAAGGATGGTGAGGATCGTCAAGCACCTGATCGGTCAGTCCGCTCTCGACTACACAACCGTCTTTCATGACCAGAATGCGGTCTGACAGATACCGGGCAACCGCCAGATCATGAGTCACGATAATCGCGGCTAACTGCATTTGGCGAGTCAACTTTCGCAGTAGTTCGAGCAGGCGCGCTTGCACCGAGACGTCAAGGCCGGAGGTTGGCTCGTCCATAAAAACCAGTCGCGGACTATTGACCAGATTGCGGGCAATTTGCAGACGCTGCCTCATGCCGCCGGAGAAAGTGCTGGGCAGGTCGTCGATCCGGTCGGCGTCGAGTTCCACCCGCTCCAGCCACTGGGTAGCCTGGTTGCGAATATCTCCATAATGGCGATTGCCGGTAGCCATCAACCTTTCGCCCACATTGGCACCCGCCGACACGCTCATCCGCAGCCCTTCGACCGCATGCTGATGCACAAACCCCCAATCGGTACGCTCGAGCAAGCGACGGCGTGCCTCACTGATCCGGTGAAGATCGAGCACACCGTCGTGGCGTGTCTGAAATAGAACTGAACCCTTATCCACTCGCGCATGGCCGGACAGGCAATTGAGCAAGGTCGACTTGCCGGATCCTGATTCACCCACGATCGCCAGCACCTCGGAGGACCAGAGTGAGAACGTAACGTCAACAAGTGCCGGACGTTGCCCAAAGCTTTTGCTCAGCTCCAGGGCCTGCAGAATCGGCATTTCGTTAGTCACGAGCCGTGCTCCTGCTGTTCCCGGCAGAAGTCGGTATCGGAACACACGCGCATGCGCTCACCTTGATCGTCCATAATGACCTCGTCGAGGAAACTATGGCCAGACCCGCACAGGCGGCAGACGGTATTCCAGCGTTGTGGCGTGAACGGGTAGTCGGTAAAGCCCAGACTTTGTACCGGCGTATACGGTGGGATGGCGTATATCCGCTTCTCGCGACCCGCGCCAAAGAGCTGCAGCGCCGGGCTCCGATCGAGTTTCGGATTGTCGAACTTTGGTATCGGCGAGGGCGACATCAAATAGCGCCCGTTCACCATCACCGGATAATCATAGGTAGTCGCAATATCGCCTAGTTGGCTGATATCCTCGTACAACTTGACATGTATTAGGCCATAGTCGGCCAGCGCGTGCATGCGTCGGGTCTCGGTCTCACGAGGCTCCAACCTCTGCAAAGGCTCCGGAACGGGCACTTGAAAGATGATGATCTGTTCAGCGCTCAGCGGCTTCTCAGGAATTCGATGGCGCGTCTGGATCAGACTGGCCTGCTCCAACCGGTCGGTGGTTTGAACACCGGTTGTAGCGCGAAAAAAATTGCGGATGTTGACCGCATTGACCGTGTCGTCGGAGCCTTGGTCGATCACCTTGAGAACATCGTCCAGGCCAATCAAGGCGGCGGTCACCTGAATGCCGCCGGTACCCCAGCCGTAGGGCAATGGCATCTCTCGCGAACCGAACGGCACCTGATAACCAGGAATTGCGACCGCCTTTAGAATTGCTCGTCTGATCATGCCTTTAGTGCGTTCGTCCAGGTAGGCGAAATTGAACCCGGGAACGTCATCCTCGACGAAATGGCCGCGCTGATTCATGCAGCTTCTTCCTGGTCGGCGATGGCATCAGTCTTCGAGCTGCGCAAGCGGCGGATCAGTTCCAGTTCAGACTGAAAGTCGACATAGTGCGGCAGCTTCAAGTGCTGAACAAAACCGGACGCCTCGAGGCTGTCACTATGCGAGAGTACAAACTCTTCAGACTGAGCGGGTGCAGTCAGCAGTTCGCCGAGTTCACTGGAGCGAAGCGCCCGATCAGTCAGCGCCATCGCCATGGCCTTGCGCTCATTCTGCCCAACACTCAAACCGTACCCACGCGTAAATTGGGGCGCTACCGTCAACGAACCGGCAAACTGATTCACCATCTGGCACTCGGTTAGCGGGAGTTGACCTATCACCAACGGAAACCCGAGCTCATCCGGCAGGATTTCAATATCAATCAGGCCGACCCGCAGATCGCCCACAAAAGGGTGCGAGTGTGCATACCCGCGTTGTGTCGAGTACGCCATCGCCAGTAAAAAGCCTTCGTCAGCGCGGGCAAGATTTTGCAGTCGCGTGTTACGCGCTGCCGGAAATGAAAGCGGTTCGCGGGTCAGATCCACTGAACTGTCGTCGGCCCCGGCTGGCTCGACCAAGCCTTCATCGGTCAACAATGCCAGGGCGTCAGATGAAGCCGTACTCGACGACGAACCCGCTACCGTAGCCGAGTGCGCAGCAAGTGACTCTTGCGCACCAGGGTCCGAAGGCTCCTCAGCCAACAGTGAGAAGTCAAGGAGCCGCTGCGTATAGTCAAAGCTGGGACCCAGAATCTGGCCGCCGGGTAAATCCTTGAAAATGGCAGAGACGCGCCGCATGACCTGCATTCGGCCGGTTTCGAGGGGTACCGTGCTGCCTAGCCTTGGCAAGGTCGTTCGAAACGCCCGCAGCAAGAAAATGGCCTCGACCAAGTCTCCTCCAGCTTGCTTGATTGCCAGGGCGGCCAACTGAGGATCGAACAGCGAGCCCTCTGCCATCACGCGATCCACTGCGTAGGGAAGCTGCTCGCGTATCTGTCGAACACCAAGTTCCGGAACCGAAGGATCGCCTCGGCGCTTTCGACGCAGCCAATCAATGGACTGCGTTATCGCTTTCTCACCGCCCTTTACCGCGACGTACATGTGTCACTCTGCAAACTCAGGCGAGTCGTCCGAGACAACGCCATTATTTTGTTGTCGGCGCACAAGAAAACCTCAAATCCCCGTGGAAAGCTTGCGTGCAAGCTCGCCCAATCGCCGATAAACCAAAGCGGCAAATTTCCGGCACATACCGAACGGCTACGCTCGATGCCGGGACCGGTCAATTGCCACGGTCCACCTTCACGCAGGTGTTCGACCTGAAGAATCAAGCTCACCGAGCGATCCGGATACTCATCGCTGCCCCAATTAAAATTCGCAAGGCGAGGCAGTTCGAGTTCATTCCTGATGAGAGCGAAGTTTGCAACTGCCATCGACGAGGCAGACGTGCAGCCGGTGTGGAATCGGAAGAAATCTGCAAGACCGCTCGATCCCGCTCCCGGAGAAATCCATACCGCGCAATCACTATCAAGCAGGGCCAGCAACAAAGCGGTTGAAGCACTGCACAGTCCGGCCGGTGGAGGTGGCTTGACGCCACATTCGACGATCGAGCCCGGACTCGACAGGGCGCGCAGCATTTGACGAAAACATCGTTGACTGTCCTGGACCGGGTCCTCAAAACCACCGCTGATTTTGGCTAGATCAATGACATCGACGCTACGATTCACGATGCTTCACCTGCGCGACTTTCGCGCGCGACCGAGAAAAACTCCACTCGTGTGGACTGTACTTCGGCCTGCCTGCGCTGATTTTTTGCGTCACGTGAGCTCAACAGGGCGGCGAGAACATCGTTTTGCAGTACTTCAGTCGTTACGCGATCTTGCAGCATCGCATCTGCCATCGCGCAAAGAGTCGCATGGGCAGGGGCGCGACCCAAGGTGTAGCTGATACCGACAATCGGAAAATGAGCGTTTGAGTCGATCCTCAAAACACACCGAGTCACCGGTACTTCGCCGAGATTAAACGTGCTACCACTGCCGCCGGTTCGACCACGCACCATATAGAGGCCCACCTGAGGTTTACGCAGCCAGGTGTAATTGGGGAGCGCAATCCTGGACATCAACGACTTGAGCTCTACCGGGTCGCTACTGTTCAGAAGTTCGAGCCAGATTTTGCGACTCCAGACCACACACTGATCATCGTTATTGACTAGGTTTGAGGTATCCACTGGCGAGACCGATCTGTCATATTCGGATGCAAAACTTGATGCCTCAAAGTTTAGGGACCCGTTATGACAGATCAGTTAAGAACAGATGACACGATCAATTCATGCTCGGTGACGCCAGGGTTACTGAAACGATTTGGCATTTACTACACGCCGGACGCTCGAAGCGTTGTTTCTCGCGTATGGACAAACTGGCTCAACAACTCAAACGAACTTAAAGTATTCACGACCCAGCCGCGTAAATACGGCTTTCATGCAACGTTGATGGCTCCATTCAGACTGAAGCCCGAGTTCAGTTACGGCGAGCTGTTGTCCACCGTTCAGGAAATTGCCAGATCGCTTGAGGCAGTGCCCATGCCGACGATGAAGGTTGTTTGGCTGGACTCATTTCTTGCCCTGCGTCCAGTGAAGAAATGCGTGGCAATTGATCAGGTCGCTGAGACTTGCGTTCGCACGCTTGATCGCCTGCGTGCGCCATTAACCGAGCAAGAACTCCAGCATCGGTTACGTCGGCCCCTCAATCATCGCGAGGGCGCGCTTCTGGCACGATGGGGATATCCGTTTGTGATGGAGCAGTTTCGTTTTCACTTCACGTTGAGCAATGAACTGGATGCCAGCGATTTTCAATGTCGCGAGAGGCTGAGCCGGCTGGCTACGGAACTCCATGCCCAAACCGAGCACGCGTGGTCCCCATTCGAAGCACTCTCAATCGTCGAGCAACCTAATCCGCAGGCCGATTTTGTGGTCCGGGATCGAGTTCTAATGTCGCGCCAGCAGCCACGCTAATTGCGTAGTTGGCCGATGTCCCAATATAAAGATGCGTTCATCTTTTCGAGAACGCGTGGCGGACACATTGGTCGATTCTGCCCGATCAGCAGCTTGCCTGGCCAGTATCCCGTCCCGATCCAGTCCTAAAGACATTTTGGACAGTTTGAGCAGATTGGTTCTTACAATTTCGGGATTGACGGATCGATTCATGGAATGCACTCCTTGGTTAGGTTCAAGGCATGATGTTGCAGCAATCAAATGACCTGCACATGACATCGTGGTGAACATTGCGTGACGACCCGTTTCGCGATGTTTGGCAGGAGCGCTAAGATTCGAGTCAGTCGGCGTGAAACACCCCACTGCTCTTGCAGGTTTTCGGAAGAAACGGACTGAAGTTGATGCGGCTCCAAAGATTTTCAATTTTTCTCGCGCAGATGGTGACGCTGCTGCTGGTTTCATCGTCAAGCAGTTGGGCGCAATCCAGCGCGCCCGCAGAATTCCAGGCCCTTCGCAGTAAAGCGCAGGCCGGTAACGCTGCTGCTCAATTCGAGTTGGCCGAAGCCTACGATTTCGCTCGTGGCATATCGCAGGATCAATCAGAAGCACTGCGCTGGTACAAGGCCGCCGCAACACAAGGGCTGGCAGCGGCACAAAACAGTGCTGGCAGTATCTTGCTGACGCAGAAGAATTACGCCGAGGCCGCCGGCTGGTTCGAGCGGGCTTCGGCTCAAGGCAATGTGCAATCGATCAACAGCCTCGCGTATCTGTATGACACCGGTCTCGGCGTCAAACAGGATCGCAGCAAGAGCCAGGCGCTCTATACCCAAGCCGCCAATATGGGCTGGGCTGAGTCAATGTGGAATCTCGCCAATATGTACGGCGTCGGCATTGAAGGCGGCAAACCGGACTATATGACCTCCTGTACCTGGACGATTCGCGCCGCCAAACATTTGCTGGACCCGGGCTCGCAGGTTCTGGTCAATATTCAGAAGGCCTTGCCAATATTCGAGAAACTGCTGACGCCCGCGCAACAGGAAACCTGCCGCAAGCAGGGCGAAGAATGGCAACCGCCGCAGGCCGGCGAACCCAAGAAAGGGAACTGATGAATCAACTGCATTCGCCGATCACGGCCCTGGGCTATCTCGGCATTCAAACGACTTCACTGGATGCCTGGGCCGACTACGGTAGCGGTTTCCTGGGCTTGCAACTCGGCGAACGCAGCCGGGAACAGGCGCACTTTCGAATGGATGATCGCGCCTGTCGAATTGCTGTGCACCAAAGTGCCAGCGAGTCCGGCATTGCCTACTTTGGCTGGGAAGTCGCTGATGCCCGGGCACTGTCCGATTTGGCGGCGAGCCTCGAGCGCGCCAAAGTAACGATTACCTCGGCGACGCAAAGCCTGCGCGAGCAGCGCGGCGTCGCCGATCTGATTTCGTTCGCCGATCCTGCCGGTAACCGTCTCGAAGCGTTCTGGGGAGCTGCGCCCGCCGGCTCGCCGTTTGTGGCTGGGCGCAGCATCAGCGGCTTTCGAAGCGGCGCGATGGGCATGGGTCATGCGGTATTGACCGTCAATCATGCCGAGCCGCTACTGAAGTTCTATCAGGATGTGCTCGGATTTGGCCTGTCCGATTACATACTGAATCCGTTCAAGGCGTATTTTCTGCATGTCAACGGGCGACATCATGCGCTGGCCCTGATTGAAACCGGTAAGGCGGGCGTGCATCACATCATGCTCGAGATGCTGGGGCTCGATGATGTCGGTCAGGCTTATGACCTCGCCTTGGGCGTTCCCGATCGAATCGGTACCACTTTGGGTCGTCACAGCAATGACTTCATGACGTCGTTTTACGCGCGCTCGCCTTCCGACTTTATGGTCGAGGTCGGCTGGGGTGGAAGAACCATTGACCCGGCGAACTGGCAGCCGTTTGAAGTGACGGCCGGGCCCAGCATCTGGGGTCATGATCGCAATTGGCTGTCGCCCGAGTTGCGTGCTCAGGCAAGGGAGCTGCGACTGCGCGTCGCGGCCGAAGGCATGCGGTTTCCGGTGCAGGTGCTGGCGGGTCAGTTCGAAGAAATGCCGAGCTCGTGAAACGAAGCATGTACCCGGCGCCTGATTCGTCGGCGCTCGCGCTGGCAACCCTGCTCGAGGCTTTGCTGCCCGTCGCGCGGGCGGCTGGCCAGGCGATCATGCAGATCTACGCGTCGCCATTCACCGTTCGCAACAAGGACGACGCTTCGCCCGTCACCGATGCCGACGTGGCAGCCGAGGCGGTGATTCTGCAGGCTCTGGCGCAATTGACGCCGGATGTACCGGTAGTGGCGGAGGAGCAGATGGCTGCCGGCCACCAGCCAGCCAGCGCGCGGTCGTTCTGGTTGATCGATCCTCTCGATGGTACCCGCGAGTTCATCAAAAGAAACGGCGAGTTCACGGTCAATATCGGACTGATTCAGGACACGCTGCCCGTGCTGGGCGTTTTATATGCGCCGGCCGTGGATCGAATGTTCGCAGGATTTTGCTCTGATGCCGACGAAGTAAAAGAAGAAGCAGAAGTAGAAGCCAGCAACGCCGGGTTGCCGCCAGGGACGAGGCCCACACGCAGCGCCTTTCAAGAGCTTGCAGGCCTGCGCACGAACATCGCGTGTCGCGCAGTACCTGCAAGCGATCTGACCGTCACCTGCAGCCGTTCACACGGCCGTGAAGATGATCTCGATGACTACTTGCGACCCTGGCTGGTCCGCGAGCGAGTGCGGATCGGCTCGTCGCTCAAATTCGGCTTGCTGGCCGCCGGCGAAGCCGATCTCTACCCTCGACTCTCACCGACAATGGAGTGGGACACGGCTGCCGGCCATGCCATCTTGCGCGCCGCCGGTGGCACCGTGACCGATCTGCAGGGGGCTGAGCTTCGTTATGGCAAACCGGAGTTCAGGAACGGAAACTTTGTCGCCTGGGGCCGACGGAAGGAATAGCAATGACCCGATTCGATTTCGCCCGCAAGATCGTCCTCGTTACGGGCGGTGCCTCCGGTATCGGACTCGCCTGCGCCAGGACCTTCGCCTTGGGCGGCGCGCAAGTGGTGATCGCCGACGCCCAAGCCGAGGCGGGTGCGCAGGCGGCCGCCAGCATCGTGCAAGCCCTAGGCAATGCCGCGTTCATCGAGGTAGACGTCGCCAATCCCGCTTCGGCCCAGGCCATGGTTGACTCCGTCATCGAGCGCCATGGCGCGCTTGATATCGCCATCAACAATGCCGGCATCGGCGGCGGACGAGTGCCAACGGCCGCTTACAGCCTCGAAGCCTGGCAGCAGGTCATCAATGTCAATTTGAGCGGCGTTTTTTATTGCTTACGCGCGGAGTTGCCGGTCATGATCAAACAGGGCGGCGGCGTCATTGTCAACCTGGCGTCGATTCTCGGTTCGCGGGCGATGGCCGGAACGCCCGCTTATACCGCATCAAAGCACGGCGTCATCGGGCTGACCCGAACCGCCGCCATTGACCATGCCAAAGATCGGATTCGAGTCAATGCCATTGGTCCGGGCTTCATTGAAACGCCGATGATTGCGCGTGCGATGGATGATTCCGAGCTGAATGCACGCATCATCGCGCTTCATCCGATCGGCCGCCTGGGTCAGCCGCAAGACATCGCTAATCTGGCGGCGTTTCTGTGCTCGGATGAGGCATCGTTCATTACCGGCGGCTATTACCTGGCCGATGGCGGGTACACCGCGCAATAAACGATTAACGGAACCCTGTGCCAAAATCGCCGAATCTTAATCGGCTTGGAGCACAACACTTGACTTTGAAAGCCGTCATTTTTGACGCCTACGGCACGCTGTTCGACGTCCATTCGGTAGCCAGCCTGGCCGAGCAGTTGTTCCCGGGCAAGGGTGAAGCGCTATCCTTGTTGTGGCGTCAAAAGCAGCTCGAATATTCCTGGTTGCGCGCCATGTCCGGCAAATACAAGCCGTTTTGGGACATCACTCGCGACGCGCTTCGATTCTCGGCTTCGCGCTTGAAGCTGCCGCTCGGCCTTGAACTTGAAGCACGCTTGATGAATCAATATTCCCGCCTATCACCGTTTCCCGAGAACCTGAGTGCGCTCGGAGCGATGAAGGCGGCTGGGCTTGCGCTCGGCATTCTGACCAACGGTAATCGCGACATGATCGATGTTTCGATCCGCAGCGCCGGCATGACCGGCATCTTTGATCATGTCCTGTCGTCGGAATCGGTCGCCACCTTCAAGACCAGCGACGCCATCTACGCACTGGGGCCGAAAGCCTTTGGCTGCAAGGCGAGTGAAATTCTGTTTGTGTCGTCGAACTGCTGGGACGCGATCGCCTCACATTGGTACGGCTACCCGAGCTTCTGGATCAACCGCCTCGGCGCACCGCTCGAACAACTCGATACCGAACCTGACTACACCGGCGCAACGCTGACCGAAGTGCAGGCGCTGGTTACCCCAATGCTGGTCACCCCAATAATGGATCCTAGGAAACTGAATGATTGATAGCGTCACCCCACGTATTGAAAAGTATGGCCTGCAGACCGCCAAAAGCCTGTACGAACTGATTGAGCAGGAAGCCTTGCCCGGTACCGGCGTCAGCTCCGACCAATTCTGGAAAGGGCTGTCTGAATTGGTCCATGACTTGGGACCCAAGAATCGCGCGCTGCTGACCAAACGCGACATCTTGCAGTTCAAGATCGATGCCTGGCACAAGGTTCGTCGTGGCCGGCCGCATGATGCAAGCGCTTATTCGGCGTTCCTGGGCGAGATCGGCTACCTGGTCGCCGAAGGCCCCGAATTCAAGGTACTGACCGAGAACGTCGATGCGGAAATTGCCGCCATTCCCGGTCCGCAATTGGTCGTGCCCGTCATGAACGCCCGCTACGCCCTGAATGCCGCCAACGCCCGTTGGGGCAGTTTGTACGATGCGCTGTATGGCACCGACGCGATGGGCGATGCGCCTGGTGCCGGTGGCTATGATGCGGCGCGCGGTGCAAGGGTCATCGCCTGGGCCAAGAAGTTTCTCGATCGCACGGTGCCGTTGACGCACGGCAGCCATAGCGAGGTCAAGAGCTACAGCATCGTCAACGGCGCACTGTTGGCTGATCTGCTCGACTCGAGCAGCGAACCGTTAGCCAGCCTGGCCGATTCAAGTTGGCTGGTCGGCTTCCGGGGACCGGCCGCCGCGCCGACGGGCATCTTGCTCAAGCATCACCACTTGCATCTTGAGCTGCTGATCGATCGTCAACATTCCATTGGCAAGACCGATGCGGCCGGCGTCGCCGACGTGCTGCTCGAATCGGCGATCACGACCATCATGGATTGTGAGGACTCGGTCGCAGCCGTTGACGCCGACGATAAGGCGCTCGCTTATCGTAATTGGTTAGGGTTGATGCGAGGCGACCTGTCCGAATCCGTGGCCAAGGGCGGCGGCCGCTTCGAGCGCAGGTTGAATCCCGATCGCGACTATCAGACCGGTGACGGTGGGACGGTCACGCTGAAGGGCCGCTCGCTGATGCTGGTGCGTAATGTCGGCCACCTGATGAGCAATCCGGCCATCCTCGATCGCGATGGCCTGGAGATTCCCGAAGGGCTGCTCGATGCCATGTGTACGGTCTTGATCGCCATGCATGACTTGCGTAAACAAAGCGGCGCGCGCAATTCAATCAAGGGCTCGATCTACATCGTCAAGCCGAAGATGCACGGCCCAGAGGAAGTGGCGTTTGCCGATGAAATTTTTACGCGTGTGGAACTGGCGCTTGGATTGCCGGCGTACACCGTGAAGATCGGCATCATGGATGAAGAACGTCGAACTACTGTCAATCTGAAAGAGTGTATCCGAGCGGCGAAACATCGAGTAGCCTTCATCAACACCGGCTTTCTGGATCGCACCGGCGATGAAATTCACACCTCAATGCAGGCCGGCGCCATGGTGCGAAAGGCCGACATGAAGTCGCAAGCCTGGATCGGCGCCTATGAACTCTGGAACGTTGACGTCGGTCTTGCCTGCGGGCTGGCCGGTCGTGCCCAGATTGGCAAGGGCATGTGGGCGATGCCAGATCTGATGGCGGCAATGCTCGAGCAAAAAATCGGCCATCCGAATGCCGGCGCCAATTGCGCCTGGGTACCGAGTCCAACGGCCGCGACCTTGCACGCAACCCATTATCATCAAGTTGATGTCGGCCAACGCCAGAGCGACATCGCGCGCCTGGGTGCTCGCGCCAAGCTTGAGGATATCTTGTCGATTCCGGTCGCGCGGCATACCAACTGGGCGGATCAGGACATCACCGCCGAGCTCGAGAATAACGCGCAGGGCATACTCGGTTACGTCGTGCGCTGGGTCGACCAGGGCGTCGGCTGCTCGAAGGTGCCCGACATCAATAACGTCGGATTGATGGAAGACCGCGCCACTTGCCGAATCTCGTCACAACACATTGCCAACTGGTTACTGCACGGTGTCGCCTCGAAAGAGCGCGTCATGGAGGTGATGAAACGAATGGCCGCCGTGGTCGACCAACAGAACGCCAGCGATTCGGCGTACCGGCCGATGGCACCGAGCTTTGACGGTCAGGCGTTCGCCGCCGCGTGTGATCTTGTCTTCAACGGGGTTGAGCAGCCGGCTGGCTATACCGAGCCGATTCTGCATGCACGCCGATTGCAGTTAAAGCGCAGCAGCGGATAGTGTTATTGAAAGACAAGGTTGTGGTCATTACCGGAGCCGCATCCGGCATTGGCAAGGCGCTGGCGCTCGGCTGCGCGCAGCGCGGTGCCAAGCTGTTGCTGGCCGATATCGACGCCATTGGTCTGAGGAACATCGCCGGCTCACTGCGCGAGGCGGGCACCGCCTGTCATGAATGCGTCACCGATACTGGCGATGAGGCGGCCATTCAGGCTTTGGCCAGCGAGTGCCAACGCGTTTATGGTGCCGCCGATGTGCTCATCAACAATGCCGGTGTGGCCCTCGTCGCGCCGATCGATCGCGCCAGCACGGCCGATGCGCAATGGCTGATGAACATCAACTTCTGGGGCGTCGTGCACGGTTGTCGAGCCTTCCTGCCGCAGCTGCGCAGCAGGCCCGAGGCCGTGCTGGTCAACATCTCGAGCATCTTCGCGATGATCTCAATGCCGACCCAGGGCTACTACAACGCATCCAAGGCGGCCGTGCGCGCCTTCTCCGACGCCCTGCGTGAAGAACTGCGCGACAGCACGGTGCGGGTGTTGTGTGTGCATCCGGGAGGCATCAAAACCAATATCGCGAATCAGGCGCGGGTGGTCGATCTGGGCGGTATCGCGAGCAGCCCCGAGCAGATGCGCGCCAACTTCCTGCAAACAGCCATCACCACGCCCGACGAAGCGGCGCGCGTCATTCTGGGCGCGATCGAGCAGGGCCGCACTCGAGTGCTGATCGGACGTGATGCAAAAATAGCTGATCTGCTGTATCGCTTTGTACCTGCCCGTGCGTCACAATGGATCACCCGGCTCGCACGTCGCCAACAGCGGCGGCGCGCGTCGTGACTGACCTGCGTTGATCGACCCGAATCGAGCGACATGCCGAAATTACTACTACGTATCTCGCTGGTTTTTGGCGGTCTTCTGCTCATGACGGCTGGATTAGGCATCGGACTCGATCTCGGCGGTGGTCGAGCCCTCTGGCCTTGGCCCGATGGCCGGCTCAGTTATATTTTTGTTTCATCAATCCTGTTGGCCGAAGCCACCGTCATGCTTTGGCAAGCCAGTACGCTGGAGCTGTCAGCGGCCAAAGGAGGCGCAGTCGGATTTTTAGCGATGAACCTGTGCCTGGCAGCCTTCATGTTCAACCGCTTTGCGGACAAGCCCGAGACCATGGTCCTGGTTTGGGCGCTCGTTTGCTCGCTGTTGGCTTGCTCGGCAGTCATCCTGTTGCTGCAACCGGCCAAGCGATTTCCAAGCCAGGACACAAGGCCAACACCACCGATCGTGCGCTGGTCGTTCCTGGTGTTCGCGGGTGCCTTGTTTACCGCTACCACCATGCTCATTCTGAAGCTGCCGATCGTTTTTCCATGGCCGCTGAAACCCGAGTCCTCAGTCGTTTTCGGCTTTCTGTTTCTGGCCTCGGCGGTCTATTTTTTCGATGGATTTCTGCGCCCGTCCTGGGCCAATGCGAAAGGACAACTGCTAGGCTTTCTGATCTACGATCTGGTTTTGATCGCTCCTTGGCTCGCGCATTTTCCAAAATCCGCTGGCGGCTTTCGGATCAGCCTGAGCATTTACATAATCGTGTTGGTCTGGAGTGGTGTGCTGGCCATCTACTTTTTGTTCATGAATCCAAAGACTCGGCTGCAGTTGACGCGTGCTGTTCAAGTAAGCGCGTGACCTATGATTAAGGGCGTGTATTAAGGACGTGAGCCATGAACATCACCATCCTCGATGACTATTTCGACACACTGCGCACACTGCCCTGCTTCGCGAAGTTGGCCGGCCATTCAGTGACGGTCTGGAATGATCACGTTCAGGATACCGACGCACTGGCCGAGCGACTGCAGAACACCGAAGCACTGGTACTGATTCGAGAGCGCACCCAAATTCGTGCGCCCTTGATGAAGCGGCTCTCGAAACTTCGGCTCATCAGCCAGCGCAGTGTCTATCCGCACATCGACGTCGACGCCTGCACCGAGGCCGGCGTTATAGTTTCGTCGGAGATGCATGCGGGTACGCCCTCCTATGCTGCGGCGGAGTTGACCTTCGGCCTGATTCTGTCGGCCGCGCGTCAAATACCGCAACAGATGGCCGCCCTGCGTTCCGGCCGCTGGCAAATCGGCGTTGGCGATACCTTGCGCGGCAAGACCTTGGGTATTTACGGCTATGGTCGAATCGGCAAGGCGGTGGCCGAATATGGCCGCGCCTTCGGCATGAACATCCTGATTTGGGCGCGCGAAGCCTCCAGAGACGCAGCACGCGCCGACGGTTGCGAAGTCGCCGCCAGCAAACAGGCGTTTTTTGAGACCTGCGATGTTCTGTCGTTGCACATGCGCCTTGTCAAGGAGACGCGCGGCATTGTGAGCGCCGACGACCTGTCGCGAATGAAGCCGACCGCGATGTTGGTCAACACCAGCCGCGCTGGTCTGGTGGCGCCCGGCGCGCTGGTCAGCGCGCTGAACAGCGGGCGCCCTGGAGCGGCCGCTGTCGACGTTTTTGAAGATGAACCGCTGCGCGATATCCACGACCCGTTGCTGCGCATGGAAAATGTCGTGTGCACGCCGCACATCGGCTACGTGACCCGCGACGAATACCAACTGCAGTTCTCGGATATTTTTGATCAGATCGTGGCGTACGCGGGCGGCGCACCGCTCAATGTCATCAACCCGGCGGTGCTGACCCGGTAAATTCGCCGCCAAGTTGCGACGCGATTCGTCACTGGCACTGCCACTCGGCCTGCAGCGCGATTTGCCTCTCGCGCTGCAACTTTGACACGGGCACTTGCTTGCCGCCATCGCAAAATGCGAGCAAACTTCAAATGTAGTTCCCAAAATATAAATGATTGGAGACAATGCCTTGAAATCTTTTGCAGGTTTGGCCACTCTCGGCATGGCTGCGGCCGTACTTTCCGGGTTAGTTCCCTCCCAATACGCCCACGCTCAAACGAGTTCTGAAATTCGCTACGCGACCAGCGCCCCGCCCAATACTGTCTGGGCTATGCAGGTTGAGCGGATGGTCAAGATCGCCTCGGAATCGAGCGGCGGCGCCTTCAAAATCAATGCGTTTCTGAACTCCCAGTTGGGCAGTGAACAGGACACCATTCAACAGGTCGCGCGCGGGCGAATCGACATGGGCGGTTATTCGGTGGCTGCCGTTGCGCTGCTGGTGCCGGAACTGGCGTTGGCCACCATGCCATTTCTGTTCAAGGACACCACCGAACAGGATTGTGTCTATGACAATCATCTGACCAAAATCACCTCCGAGTTGTTGGCCAAAAAAGGCGTGCAGTTTCTGAGCTGGTCACATGTCGGTGTGTCGCACATCATCGGCAAGAAGCCCTTCCTGAAGCCCGAAGAGCTCAGCGGAATGAAGGCTCGTTCGTCGCCGACCAAGCTAGCCCCCTACATGTGGCTTGGTTTTGGCGCAAACCCGAATCCGATGCCGGTCACCGAGTGGACCGCAGCGCATCAGTCCGGACTGGTTGAGGTGGCTGATTCCGGCATGACCTTCTACATGTTCAGCGGTCTGAACAAGGTCGCGCCGGTCGTGACCTTGACCGGTCACGTTGATGCCGGCGGCATTGTCGTCATCAACAAGGCGGCCTACGACAAGCTGCCCGATACCGCCAAAAAAGCCATGCTCCAAACCACCATCGACGCGCCGGCCGCGTTACTGCGCAAGGAAGTCCGGGAGTTCGAAACCAAACTCATCGGCCTGCATAAATCGCAGGGTGGCAATATCGTCGAATTATCGCCCGAGCAGCGCGAAGTCTGGCGTAAAGGCATGACTACCGCCTGGCCCAAAATGGTTGAGGCGATCGGCGGTGAATCGAATCAGTACTGGAAGGTTATTCAGGACGGCATCAAGGCCTGCGCCAAATAGGTCTGACCCGACGGCATTTGGCGAAGCGCTGTTTATGACCGATTCATTCGGCAAGCGTTTTATCGCGCGCTGGCATCAAGCCGAATGCTGGGTCGCAGTCGCCTGCTTCACCTTCATTGCCGGCATCATGTTGACCGACGTGCTGATGCGCGAATTCCTCGGCCCCGTCATTCGGCTGTTTGGGCGCGACCCCGGCGCGCTCGGTATTTTCGCAGCCCAGAAGTTATCGGTGTTCGCACTGGTCATCGGCAGCTTCGCCGGCATCGGTATTGCCACGGCCACCGGCAGCCACCTGGTGCCGCGGGTTGGCTTCAAATGGATTCCGGAGCGCCTGGCACCGGCCATGGATCGTCTGGCCGATCTGCTGACCGGGCTGTTCCTGCTCGGTGTGACCTGGTACGGATTCACCTTTGTGCTGTCTTCAAAGGCCACCGATCTGCGCGCGCCGGTGCTTGACTGGTCGGTCTGGCCGTTTCAACTGGCGATTCCGCTGGGATTCCAGTCGGCCGCCGTGCGCTACTTCTTCTACGCCGCACAACCAGCGCTCAAGCCCCTTCCGCCGGAATTTCAGGAATGAAAATCCTCGCACTTATTTCGATGATTTTTGGCGGACTGTTTCTGCGTCAACCCCTGCTCGTCATTCTGCTGGCGGTCACCGCAGGAGTCCACGGCTTTTATGGTCGTGGCAATCTCGAAGACATCATTGAAGATATGTGGGTCGGGCTCGACAAGGAAGTCATTTTGTCGATCCCGCTGTTCATTTTGTGCGGCAACGTCATGACGCGCGGCTCGATCGCCCAGCGCCTGATTGGGATTTTGGAAACGATTACTCGCCCGCTGCCCGGTGGCATGGCCGTAGCCACCGTGCTTTCGTGTGCGGTGTTTGCCGCGATTTCCGGCTCGTCGATCGTGACCATGCTGGCGATCGGTTCGGTCATGTATCCGGCGATGCGGCAAGCCGGCTACGATTTGAAATTCTCCTTGGGCTCGGTCATGGCGGGCGGCACCTTGGGCATCATCATTCCACCGTCAATCCCGATGATCATTTACGGCCTGGTGACCGAGACCTCGGTGACCGACCTGTTTATAGCGGGCTTCGGGCCGGGCATCTTGCTGACGATCGTGCTGACCCTCTACGCGGTCTGGTTCAATCGCAAAATGAAGACGAGACCGTTTGAATGGTCGGCCTTCACGGCGGCATTCAGACGCGGCATCTGGGCGCTGATGATGCCGGTCATTCTTCTGGGCGGCATTTACTCAGGCTACTTTACGGCGACCGAGGCAGCGGCCGTCGCACTCGCCTATGCCTTGCTGGTTGAGATCTTCGTACACCGCGAGCTTAAGATCCGCGACTTCTATACGGTCGTGCTCGACACGTCGAAACTCAGCGGCGCGTTGTTCCCGGTGCTGGCCGTCGCCCTGAGCTTGAACATCCTGTTGACCGAGCACCGAGTTCCGCAGGCGATGGTCACGATAATGCAGAGCTACATCACCAGCCCATTGATGTTCATGTTGATGGTCAACGCCTTGCTGCTGCTGGTCGGTTGCCTGATGACCACCGGCGAAGCGATTCTGATTCTGGCACCGCTGCTGGCACCGATGGCCGCCGCTTATGGGTATGACAAGGTGACGTTCGGTATCATCATGATCCTGAACCTGGAAATCGGTTACCTGACACCACCAGTGGGCTTGAATCTGATCGTCGCAATGAGTGCGTTCAAGCAACCATTCGGGCTGCTCTGCAAGGCTGCGGTACCCTTCATTTTGCTGATGATATTCTGCCTGGCCCTGGTCGTCTGGCAACCTTGGATCGCCATGTACCTGGTTAATGGCAAGTTCTGAATTTTTTTGGTTGTCGAGATAAATGCTGCAGATACTTCGAGTGCTACTGGCCGCTTGGCTGTGTTCATTGACCGTCACCGCGACCGCCCAAGGTACCGGTACTGCCTCCGGCAACTACCCGAACCGGACCGTGAAGTTGGTGGTGCCGTTCCCGCCGGGTGGCGCCACTGACTTGGTCGGCCGGTTATTGGCCGGCAAGCTGTCGGAGGCCTGGGGCCAGCCGGTCATTGTTGAAAATCGTGCCGGTGCCAGCGGTATCATCGGTACCGACATGGTCGCGAAGTCACCCGCCGACGGCTACACGCTGGTGGTGGCCATCACGACTCATATCCAGAATCCATCGATGTTTGCGAAAATTCCATTTGATGCGATCCGCGATTTCGAGCCGATCTCGCAAATCTGCCTGTCGTATCTCGTGTTGGCCACAAAGCCCGACTTCCCGGCCAATAACATCAAGGAATTTGTCAGTTACGCCAAGGCCAATGTCGGCAAGCTGACCTTTGGTTCCTTCGGTACCGGTTCAAGTTCGCATATCGTCGGTGAACGCTTCAGCCGGGTCGCCGAATTACAAATGACCCATGTACCCTACAAGGGTTCTGCGCCCATGACGACCGATCTGCTCGGCGGTCAGGTCAGCGCCGCCTGGATTGATGTCAGCACGGCGACACCTCACTTGGCGGCGGGCAAACTGAAACCGATCGTGGTCACGGGTGCCACTCGAGCGTCGATGCTACCCAACGTACCGACCTTGGCCGAAAATGGCTTTACCGGCTTTGAGCCGCTCGGCTGGGTCGGGGTGCTGGCGCCTGCCGGGACGCCTAAACCGGTGATCGAAACGATTTCAAAAGAGATCATGCGCATCGTGCAACTGCCCGATGTGCGCGCCAAACTGCAAGATCAGACGTTGGTCCCGGTCGGCAATTCCGCGACTGCGTTCGCCAAGATTCTGAAGGACGATGGCGCGCTCTGGCGCCAGATCGTGCAGGGTGCCGGTATCACGCCACAATAGCGGCAAGGCCGACCCGCACCTTCAATTCTTCACTTTCGCCGGGTCGGCAAACAATCCCCAGACGAACCGCTCGGAAGCGACATATTTGCGCCAGACGGCGTTGACTTCCGCGAGCGTCATAGCGGCGATCCGGGTATCGTTATCGATGACGATCGAGTACGGCCAATCGAGATCCTGGAAGGTCGACATGACACCCAGCAGCCATTCGTCATTGGTTCGTCCGCGCTGACGTTCGGCCAGCGACTGCGCCCGTTGCCGTTCAAGTTGTGCCACCGTGAATCCACCGTTCAGACTGTGCGCCAGTTCTTCGCGCATCAGCGTCTCGGCACGCAGCATATTCGACGGCGCAACGTCGGCATGCAGAACCACGCTGGCACGAGCATCGCGCAGGTCGGCGTTGAATCGAGCATTGACGCTATAGCTCAGGCCTTCCTTTTCACGCAAACGCTCGAACAACACCGCGCCCAGCATGCCGCTCGCCATTTGCATCGGCCAATAGTCCACATCGTCTTGTTTGATCGGCGCCTGCAGGTAGGCGTCAATCGAGGCATTCGATTTATCCGGTGTATCTAACTGCATTCGTGCAGGCGTACGAACAACCAGAGGCCTGGCAATGCGTTCATAGGCGTTTGGCGCTTTCCAGTTGTCGAAGTGCTGCACCAGCAAGCCCTGCACCAGCGCTGGCGAGACCGGCCCGACCACGGCCACGAGTGCCTCCTGAGCGCCAAAATGACTGGCATAAAACTGCTTGACCTCAGCAAGGGTCAGTGCGCGCAGATTCGTCAGATTTTGCTCAAGCGTTGGTGCGTGACGAGGGTCACCCACCGAATAAGGATCTCCGTAGCGCGCAAACTCATTACGCACGCGCGTACTCGGATCCTGGCTGGCGCCGATGGCGGCGGACACCGCTGCCGCCTTGAGTTCTTCAAACTTGTCGGGGGGAAAATCCGGTTCCTTGAGCAACATCGCCAGCAGCGCGACGGCTTCGGCCAACTGCTCCTTCTTGACCACCAACCGGGCTCCGCCGCCCTCGGCGCCGGTATTGATTTGGACGGTGGCGCCGAGCTTGAGCAGCGCCGCGTCGATTTGCGATTGGCCAAGGCCTCGAGCGCCGCGCCTGAGCATGGGTGCGACCATGCTGGCTGCTGTCGAGCGGGCTTCCAGCGAAGTTAAAGAGCCAAAACGAAAACTCATCTGCAGGCTGACCAGGTCGGCGCGCACCGCCTTCTCAGTCACCGTCAATCGTAAACCGCCCGGAGTGACGATCCGCGTAACGCGCTGGCCGAGCGTCAAGGGGTTGTAGTCAAAGCTTGCCACCGACTCGGTTTGCTCCTTGAGTTGTGCACCCTTTAAAAAACCGCTGACATCAGCAAACTTCGGATCGGGCGCTCGTTGTGGGGCAGCCGTCGGAATCAGATGACCGAAGGTACGGTTATCGCGCAACAGGTAAGTGCGCGCGACCCGGTTGACGTCGTCCAACGCGATCGTCCGAAAGCGGTCACGGCTGACAAACAGGCTGCGCCAGTCGCCCTTGACTTCGGCGGCTGTGGCTAAAGACGCGACGCTGGCCGAGCTGGCGAACATCCGCTCGATACCGACCATCAGTTTGTTGCGGGCCCGCTCAAACTCGTCGGCGCTGACCGGTTGCTTGGCGAGACCTTCAATCACGCCAAGCAGAGCCTCACGGGTCTTCTCGGCATCGCTGTCCGGACTGGACACGGCGACCGCTCGGAAGGTTCCGCCTTCGCGCAATTGCGGCACCCCAACCGAAATATTGCTGGCCAATTTCGATTCGACCAGAGCCTTGTGCAATCGGCCATCGGGCGAATCGCCCAGAACGATCGCGAGCACTTGCAGCGGCTCGGAGTCCGGGTGAATATCCGGCGGTACGTGATAGGCCGCCAACATGATTTGCTGCGGCGATGGTCGACGCACGACGACACTGCGCTCACCATCTTGGGCCGGGTCGAGCGTGTAGGTCGGTGCCAGTGGGGTCAGCGGCTTTTTCAGTCCTGCGAACAGGCGCGCAATGCTGACCAGCGCTGCGGCCTCATCGAATTTTCCGGCGATGACCAGTACGGCGTTATCAGGACGGTAGTACCGTTTATAAAACGCTTGCAGATTGCTGATATCGACGTTCTCGATGTCAGCGCGCGCGCCAATAATGGCCTTGCCATAGTTGTGCCACAAATAGGCTGAGCTCAGCGTGCGCTCGGTCAGCACCTGGATCGGATTATTCTCACGAATCTCGAACTCGTTGCGTACCACGCTCATTTCGCTATCGAGATCTTTTCGAGCAATAAAGCTGTTGACCATGGCATCGGCCTGCCAGCTCAGATACCAGTCCAGATTGGCCGAGCCGGGACCGAAAGTGGCAAAGTAATTGGTACGGTCCTCGGAGGTCGTACCGTTAAAGCTGAAGCCACGACGGCGAAACTCCGACTTTGGATCGGTAGTCGTTGGCGTACCCTTGAAGATCAAGTGCTCAAGCAGGTGCGCCATGCCAGTCTCGCCATAACCTTCGTGCAGAGATCCGACGCGGTAGGTCACACTGACAGTGACGGTATTGGCCGAGCTTTCCGGCGCCAGTAATACCTTCAGGCCGTTTTCGAGCCGGTACTCGGTGATGCCCTCGACCGTCTGGATGCGCTGGATCGCGGCGTTGACGGCGGGCTGCGCGCGGACCTGACCAGGAACGCTGGCACACAAAACACCCGCACCCAAAATTCCCGCCAAAAAAATAACTCTGTAAAGCACTGCGACTCTCCCGATGGCCGGCCGAAATACTACGCTAACTGCACTACGACTCCCGTACTAGTTCAAAGCGGGGTCGAGCGGTACTACACTGAGCACAATAGCAGCGTGTCGGAGTGCAGCATGGATCGGGTATCACCGAGCAAGGTATTGCGCAGAACGCCGATTGCGTTGAGTTTGTTGGTGTTGACGTTGGGTTCGAGTCAGGCGCTGGCGCAGGATTCGGTGTCGGGCGGCAACAGCTTTAGCACTCGACACGCACGCTATGTCAAGGCCGATTGGACCAAACTACCTGGCTGGGGTGACGAATCGGTTCACGAAGCACTGGGCGCATTCCGCACTGGCTGCGCCAACCTGATCAAACGAGAGGGATGGACCGCCGCCTGCGAGGCGGCGCGTCGCAGCAACGCTCGCGATGCCGCCTCGGCGAGAGTTTTCTTCGAGCAGAATTTCGATGTCCTGCAACTGCGGCAACCCAATGATGACGATACCGGTGTCATTACCGGCTATTTCGAGCCACTGCTGCGCGGCAGCAGAATTCGTACCGGTGCGTTTGTCTATCCGGTCTATCCGATCCCGGACGATCTGCTGTACCTCGATGCACGTGAACTCGCTTCGCGAAGTGTCGGCAAACCGGTGTTCGCACGAGTCCGCGAGCGCTTGATCGAGTTGGTACGCGAGAACGAGGGCATCAACAGCGCCGATACGCGTCAAGGCATTTATTTGATCGACATAGGCAGTGGTGTCTCCGACATTCGTGACAAACGAATCCGCATGCACCTGGCGGGCGATCGAATCCTGCCCTATCCGACGCGCCAGGAGATCGAGAAGTCGGGATTGCGTAGCGCCCGCCCGATTGCCTGGGTCGACAGCGCCGAGGCGCTGTATTCCATGCAGATACAGGGCTCCGGAAAAATTCAGCTCGCCGATGGCACCATGATTCGAGTGGCCTACGCGGAACAGAATGGACACCCGTTTCTGCCGAAGGTAACAACGGCCCGCAGTGAGTCTGTCCGCACACGCGGTATTGCGATCGAAGCAGGTGCTACGACCGACACAGCACCAAACACCTCGGCGTCGCCGCAAGTTCAAAAACTCATCGATTATTTTCTGAACCAGGCGCCGATCGAGCCAGGCGGGCCGCAGCGTGGCGCAACTCAAGCACAGGCACAAGCTCAGGCTCAGGCTCAGGCACAGCCGCAAGCAACAGGAAGAACTGGCCGGCTCGAAACCGGGCGTTCGTCCGTTCCCGGCAAAGCTCATCCCGAGGATTTCAGCCCGGCCAGCCGGCCAGGTCTGTCGGTCTCGTCGATCAGCGATCCGTCCTATGTGTTCTTTCGCTCGATTGCGGACAGCGCCGATGGCCCGATCGGCGCCCTCGGCGTACCGTTGACAGCCGGCCGTTCAGTGGCGATCGATCCGCGCACGACACCGCTGGGCGCACCGGTCTTTATTGCGTCCGGCGACTCGACGGACGCCAGCAAAGGCTTCAGCCGATTGATGGTCGCACAAGATACTGGTGGCGCGATCCGAGGCCCGGTGCGCGCCGATTACTTCTGGGGCTTTGGACGACAGGCTGGAACTCGCGCGTTTCAGATGAAGGACAGCTTCAAGATGTGGGTGCTGATACCCAAAGGCCTGGACATGCTCGCCAAACAGCGCGAAAAGGTTCGCACCCGCTCGATTGGAGTTGAGCAGGCCGATGAGTGCCTGATTTCAGATCCGGAATTCTGCGCGGAATAAACGTCGGGTTGAGAGCCTGATGCCGTGCAATCGCCGACCATCACAGACTGGCGAGACTGAAGTCAGCTACGCCAATCGGTGAGATGGTGACCGGCGTCTGCCGGCCATCGGTGAGACGACGCACTTCTTCCGAGACAAAGAAGTCGAGGCCCTTGAACGTTACCCGGCCGGTTTTGGTGAGATCGGCCTTGCCGCCCAGACCGTCGATCAAGGCCTTGGTAAAGGCGCCATTGCCCCACTCATCTTTTTCCTCAGATAACTGTCGGCCCGAGCTCGAGGCAAACACCACCACGCCGTTTTCGGCCGATGCCATTTCACTGGCCAGCCGACCCAATTCACGACTGGTGTTGGCGAGCCCGCCGACCGAACTGCCGACGACATTGCCGGCAAAGCAGGTATCGACAAAAAACAGCGCGCGACCGCGGATCTTGCCCAAGGTGTCGCGGATTGACTTCTCCGGAACGCTGGTCGCTGCGAGCTTGGTGTGATTACCATCGAACGGCAGAAAATAGTACTGGCCGCCCGGCTCATTCAAGCCGTGACCGGCCATGAACAACATCCCGATATCGTTAGGCCCGACCGAGCTACTGAGCCAGGCCAGACCCTGCTCGATGTTGGCGCGCGTTGCGTCGCGATTGGTCAGGGTCTTGACTGAAACCGCGCTGTAGAGCGCGCCCTTCTGACGCTCCATCGCCTTCACGAAGTCGCGGGCATCCTTGGCCGCCAGGCCGAGCTTGTACTCATCGCGTTGAAATTCACTGATGCCGATTGAAAGCACATAGAGCGCGGGGCGCGGGGCAGCACCGGGTCGTGCCGCCGTACCTGTGGGAATCGCCGTCGTCGTCGTGGGTACCGTGTTCGTTGCAGGCGCAGTGGGCGCAGTGGGCGCCGTGTTCGTTGTAGGCACCGCGTTCGAGGCAGGCGTGGCTGGTGCCTGGGTAGTAGGCTTCGAAACGTTCGCGGGCGTAGTCGCGCTCGCCGATATTGCCGCAATCGCTGCTTCCAGGCGAAAACTCAAAGGCTCCGAAACCCCGAACCGGTTACGCGCAATGAGTTGAATGACGGCTTCCGGATCTTGCACCGTCAACTGCGCCAGGCCTCTTGACTGACCATCGAACTCGGCCGGCAAGGTGATCTGATCAACCTCAACCGGTCGGCCATTGACCCGGACCTCGACACTGACGGCCTTGTCCAAGCCAGAAGCGCGCAGCGAGAACGGCAACGACAACTTCGAAGAGCCAGTACGCCGCAAAAGTGTTGACTCCAGCGCCGCCAAGGCCGGCGGCAGTTCCTGGGTCTTGATTTCGGGTACCGGCAACGGCTTGGGCTGGCTGGCTGCGGGGGCCGGAGCGGGGGATGTACCGGCGGACTGAACGGGCGGCTTCAACGGTACCGAAGCCGGTGGCGGGGATACGGCCGACACGGGTGGAATCGCCGCCGGGGCTGCTGCGACGTCACCCTGCATCGCCTGTCTCGACAGCGCGACCAGCTCGTTGGCTCGGGTCACTGCCGCCGTCACGTCGAGGGTCGCAAACACCTGATCGATGACATCCGGGCGTTGAAATTTTTCGCGGAATCGACCCAATGAAAAATAGTCGGACGCCATGTTCGGGCCGCGATTGACCGACCAGCCGATCAGGCGGTCAGCGCCAGCGCTGGCATCGAAATAGCCGCTCGGTGTCCAGATAACCCACTGACCTTCGGCGCTCGGATACATTGTCAACAGCAACTGGCCATCGCTCAAGCGAAACCACCGCAATGTGCCGTCGGACATGGCTGTCACGAACAACTTCGCGTCAGCGCCGACGTTGACGCCCAGCACTTCGGCATTGGTAGGAATCTGCCAAAGCACCGCGCCGTTTTCATCGATCCGGCGGACCGCTCGACTCGATCCCAACAGCGCCTGACCGGTGCCGGGAATGTAAGATAGTGATCGCGAGCGCTCGTCTTGCGCCAAGCTGATCTTGCGGCCATTGACCTCGGGAAACAGGAAGTCCTCCCAATACCGGGCGCTTTGCAGCCAACCACTCTGGGTCTTTGGTGGCTGCAGGTTCGACGGCACACCAACCGCGAGCACCCGTTTGACTGCATCATAATTTTTCTGTTGCCCGGAATCGGCCAGGGTCCAGGCAACACGTCGCGTATCGGGACTGATTCGCAAGCCACCCGGCCCGCGCAAATTGCTGAAGGAAGCACTGACTTTTACCGGTTTTCCGGCTTCGCCGGTCACGCCCCATGACCCGTCGAGACTCGAGTAGGCCACAGAACCATCAGGCAAGGCGACCAGATCGAAGATTGAATCGCGCGCCACCACCTGCTCGCCGATCAATTCACCGGTGTCAGCATCATGCTGGGTGATCGGAAAGTTGAATCCCGGTTTGTGCGCGGATCCGGCCGCATAGATCGAGCGCCCATCGGTCGACCAGGCGACCGACCCCTGATGACCTGGCTCAAGCCTTGGGACCTTGAACTGCATCAGCGCACGACCGGTCTGAAGGTCGAAGGTCTGAACCGGTTCGCCCTCCGATCGAAAACCAATGGCCACCCGTTTGCCATCGGGCGAAACAGCGGCGCTGACCGGCACGCCAAGCGGTCCGGCCCTGGCATCCTGGCCGGCGGACGCAGTTGATATCGAGCGCAGCGGACTGACGACACCTGCAACCGCACGATAGACGCGTACCGTTTTATCCCATCCGGTTGCGACCAGCAAGCCGTTGTTCGCCACGGCCAATCCAAATACACCGCCGGCGAACGCATCTTCAAAGACCAGCTTGCCGTTGCCATCGAAGGCTTTGATGCCATTTTCGCCCGAATAGGCCGCAATCAGCAACGAACCATCGTGCGACCAAGCCAGCTTTTTGATGTCGCCGGCCCTGGCATCGAAGCTGCTATCCACTCGGCCTGATTTGGGATCGAACAGATAGATACGATGCCCTCCCTGGGCAGTCCCAGTGGTGCCGCCCAACGCGACGGCGCCGCTCGAAGGATGTAAGGCAACGCCATACATTCGGCCGATTTCTCCGGCACCAGTCGGTGGCCTGAGCACCTGCAAAATTTGACCCGAGCGCAAATCCCAAACCCGGGCGGTCTTGTCATCAGAGGCGGTGATCATCCAGCCGCGTTGCTGATCGACGGCAATCCGGCGGACTGCACCGGCGTGCGAGCCGGGTTCGATTCGCAGGATCGGTGCCTCAGTCTGCGCCAACCCATTGCTCGCGGAAATTAAAAGTAGCAGCACCGGCAGAAACACCGGTAGCAGCACCGGTAGACGCACAGTCAATATCGACGTGGCCGCAGCCGCAGCTACGGTGACTTTCGACTTGAATATGCTCAGGATTTCCACCACAACCACTCCATTACAATAACGATTGACGCTCCTACTGTAACCAATAAGCGCCGGCCAAGGCCACAGAAACTTGTTACTACTGAAGTATGGGGGGACGCACTAGCACTTTGGTAGGATTGCAAAGAATCCTTACTTGGCTTACCCTCGATCAATCGATGGTGTTGACCCTGCCGCTCCGTGCAACTTGCGATCTTGCGATCTTGCGGTGATTCGTCAGGCCAACAGTAAGGCAATCGCAGAATAGGTTTTTGAAATGTCTTCATTCGCTCGGCTGGGTTCCTCGATTTTGGCGTTGGCTGCCCTGGCGTCCGGTTGCGGCGGCGGTGGCGGAACGCCGCCACCCGCACCCTGCCCGACCATCGGTGTCTGTACGGGATTTGTCGGTGATCAAAATTGGGATATCTCGGCACTCGGTGGCGGAATCGGCGGCGGCACTGGTGATGGCCCTGGCCCCGGCGACGGTGGTGATGGCGGCGGCGGCGCGGCGGCGGGTGGCGATTTTGGCCAATTCCGTCGTGCTTTGGTAATTGCAAAATTCCCCGACGGATCACTCGTCGGCAACGGCAGTGCGTTGACCGACGACACAGGTCTCGTTACCGTGCGACCGGGCAAGACCTATGGCGGCCCGCTCCTGCTCGAGTTGCATGGCCAACCGGACGCGGTCTACTACGACGAGGGCCGCAATACGTTCATTCCGTTCCCGCCTGGTCGCGTGTTGCGCGCCTACATTCCAACGGTGACGAGCAACATGGCGATCACGCCGTTCAGTGAAGCGGCCTACCGATTGCTGGTCGAAGGCGATACCGCTGAGCGTGTCTCTGGAATTCCAAAGCGCGTGCAGATCGAAACCGCCAATAACAAAGTTCGCGACATCATCAACTTGCAGTTCCCGTCCAGTGTCCAGATAGCCGATGTCACTCGATTACCCGTCATAAAATCCGACACGACCGCAGCGGGTACGATTGGAATCGACGTTCGGGGTGCGCATAGCCTGATCACCGGCGCCTTTTCGAAACAGGCGGGCATGTTCAACCCCGCCGATGCGACGCCGACGCTAACTGCGTCGGACCAACTCAGCGAAGACCTGCTTGATGGCCATCTTGACGGCATGCGCTCGGGCAGAGCAACCGCAACGGCCAACAAACGAACCTACGACCCACACACCATTGCCGGTGAATTGAGTTCAGCGCTGGCGCAACAAAGCTTTCGTTTTGGGACTAACACTGCCATCGACGCCATGCCGGCAGTCACCAACTTCGGCAATACCCGTTATGAAACTTATTTATTCGACGCCAAACTGACGCCTTCCGGACAGGCCATTGTCACAGTCGCCGGTTGGGACGGTGCCAACGACAAGAATCGCAACACCGGCGACGCGCGCCCGCTGTTACCGGATACCGCACGAATTCAAAGTGTTCACGGCAACCTCGGCCACGGCTCACTCTTCCTGAAAGCCGATTCCGACAATTCAAGCTCCAAACTGTACGCCGTCGGCGATAACACCAACGGCGAATTGGGTAACGGCACACGCAACTCCACGGCGGCCGCAGTCGAGGTGGTTTTGCCGGCTACCATGACCCATATTGCTGGCGGCTTTGGCCATACGGTTGCGCGCCTGGCCGACGGTACGGTCTACGCCTGGGGTGATAACTCCTACGGCCAGCTCGGCCAGGGTCTGCCCTCTGCCCAACTGGTGCGTTCGGCGCTGCCGCTCAAGGTAACCCTGCCGCGTGGCGCCCTTTCGGTGGCCGCCTCCAACAGCGCGTCGTACGCGTTGCTAGACGATGGCAGTGTTTACTCCTGGGGTTCATCCTGGGGGCTGGGCTTGTTGGGCGACGGCACCAAAGACAGTGTTCGCACCTCGCCAGCCGCAGTGCTTTCCGGCTCCGGTGCGCTGACAGGCGTTGTACAAATTGCCGCTCGCGACAATGACGCGGTGGTGCTGCGTTCGGACGGCACAGTGATGACCTGGGGCAGTTTCCCGGCCGATCAGAGTGGCGGCTTCACCGGCGGCCGGCAAGTGGCCACCCTCGTCGGAGGTCTGCCTGCTCCCGGTACCGAAAGAATCCGCAAGGTATTGACCGAGCAGGGACTTTTTGTAGCGCAAACCGTTTCCGGTGCCGTTTATCACTGGGGACTCCATTTCGATCTGACTGCGCAACAGATTCTGCGCGATGTCACCGCCGTGCAAGTGTTGAACCTGCCGCCTGTGCGCGATATCATGCCCGGCGGTTTTCTCGGCTACGGCGAGCGCCCGTTTGATCGCGTCACCGCCATGGGTGCCGATCCAAACGGCGGTTTCTGGAAAATTCGCGGCCGAGTGGCCGAGTTATTTGATCCTGCCAATCCGACGCTCCAGCGTCGCCCGAAATCGCAAAGTCCGAGGCCTGATTGCGCGAGTTGCCATCACGTCTTGCCAACCTGGCCCATCAAGGCCCCAACACCGACAAATACAGCGGCGTGCGTTTTGCCGTCATTCAAGCTGGATGCCTCAGGCAGACCTATTCTGGTCAGTTCACAGACCGAATGTACGATGTGCCACAACAATAGTCCGCTGCCCTTTTTGAACTGCGTGATCCCGACCTTGCCGGCACCGAGCGCGCCGTCGATACCACCGATCACCACCACGGCCTGCCAGATTCCGACGGTCCATGTGGTGACGCCCAGTGGCACCGTTTGTGCGACCTGTCACAACAGCATCATCGCGCAACCGTTGAAGTGTTTACCGAATACCGCCTCCGACCCATTGGCACCGACGACCCGTGTGGCGATTACGGCGGTCACCGATGATGCGATACCCGTCACCGGCAATATCGCCATCGGTGGCATCACCAACGATCTCACCCCGACAATCACCGGCTCGGTTGCGGCAACCTCATTTAACGGGCAGCCTATCCAGATACAACTTCTTCGTAACGGCACCGTCGTTGGCACACCGGTCATCAGTGGCAGTACCTGGAGCTTTACCGATTCGACGCGAACTCAGGGTACTTACACGTATACCGCGCGAGTGGTGCAAGACGGTCACTTCGGTCCCTTGAGTCCGAATCACACGATTACGATCGACAACACGCCTCCTACCGCAACGATCACAGTGCTGAACTTTCTGGATAACGCGGGCGCAGTAACCGGCGCGATCACGGGCACCTCGACTGATGACAATACACCGCAAATTCAAGGTTCACTGTCAGCAGCGCTAGCTGCCGGCGAATCTGTGCGTGTTTCCATCGACGGCGCAACCAGCACCGCTGCAACGGTCGTTGGAACCACGTTTGATTTCGCGAGTCCAACGCTGACCGATGCCAGCCACACCTTCGATGTCCGCATCGTCGACGGCGCTGGCAATGCCAGCTCGATCCTGACCCGAAGCCTGGTGGTGAACACCAGTTCAGCGCTTGGCGCAACTGCGACCGCGAGCATCTTGAACGCTCTGGACGATGTTGGAACCATTCAGCTTTCGCTCAGCAATAACTCCGTCAGCGACGATGCCTCGCCCACTTTGCGCGGTAAGATCGGCCGAGCCTTGATCGCCGCCAATGGTGAGCAAGTGCGGATCTATCGATCGGGCTCGCAGGTCACGGCGACGGCAAGCGTCACGGCACAGGACTGGAGCTTTACGCCAACGCCGGCCCTCGCCGACGGGCTTTACACCTACACCGCGCAAATCGTTGACAGCCAAGGTCGGACTGGTTCGATCAGCAACACCTTCACCATCCGGATCGATCGCGTCGCGCCGGGTACCAGCGTAGCCGTCAGCGGAACAGCCGACTATCCGCCCGTTTCCGGCGGTATCAGTGGCACAACCAACGACAATACGCCGCGTATCAGTATCGCGTTGGGTGCACCGAAGGGCGCTGATGAATCGTTCGTGATTTCCCGCACGTTGGGCTCATCAGCGGCCACGATAAACCCATCAATAAGCAGCTCGGGTTCGACCAATACGACGTTTGTCTTTGAGGATATTATTTCCGGAACATTCGCAAATGTTTCATCGCCAACGCCTGTGGACGCCCCAGCATCTGGCCCCAGGTATACAGGGCCAGCGCTACCCCAGCCGTTGTTTTCGGCCCAGTCGGTGCAGTACACGGTGCGACTTACCGATGCCGCCGGCAATCAAGGTGTGGCAAGCACCTTCAGCTTCACGCTGAACTACCCGTTATGCCTGCCCCGTCAGCCGGCTAACCACACCTCTTCGACCGATTGCGCCGCCTGTCATCGAATCGTCAGTGGATTGGTTATGGTACCGCCCGGACCGACACCCAGATATTGGTGTCGATATCCTGGATAGACTGTGGGTTTGTTCGTTGTTGCGATGAAATCAGGCACAGACTGAACTCGAACACAATGACGCTCGAGTTCGGTCTCGTCAATACAGGACTGGCCGGCTTGTGTCTACTGCTGTTGGCGCTGCTGGGTTGGGGCTGGTTCGATCGACGCCAATTGCTCGCGCAGAAACGCCGCCTGGAGCAGGAGTTGCAGCGCCTGCAGGATGAACAGCGCGACAGCATCAAAGGCAATGAGGCCCGATGGCTGCGCTCGGAGCGCGAAGCTCAAACCGCCATCGAAGCCAGTGCCCAGAAGTCGCACTTTCTAGCGGCTGCCAGCCACGACTTGCGCCAACCGATCCATGCGATTACCTTATTCGTGGCAGCCCTGGCGGCCGAACAACTCGAAGGCCGCAACCGCTATCTGGTCGATCGTCTGCATCGCTCGCTGGCTGGACTCGACGAATTATTCAATCGACTGCTCGACATCTCGCGACTCGACACCGGCGCCATCGAAGCGCGGATGGCGGTGTTCCCGATGACACCGTTACTTCAAAACCTCGACGCCCGCTTCGCGCAATTAGCGTCCAACAAACATATTGAATTCCGGGTCCGCCTCGGTGCCACGGCGAACATTTACAGCGACCCGGCATTGCTGATTGAAATTGTCATGAATTTGTTATCGAACGCGTTTCGCTACACCGAACGTGGCGGTGTTTTGCTGGCAACCCGGCGCCGGGGTGGCCAACTACTGATCCAGATTTGGGACACTGGCCCTGGCATTGCCAAGGAGAATCTGGAGCTCATTTTTCGGGAGTTTGTGCAACTCGATAACCCTTCACGCGATCGTCGCAAGGGGCTGGGCCTGGGCCTGGCGATCGTTCGGCGGCTCGCCGATACGCTGAATCATCAGGTCCGTGTCTATTCGCGGCTCGGGCGTGGCTCATTATTTGAAATAGCGGTACCCATTTCGAACGAGCTGCCGCTACTCAAGGACGTCGCGGCCAACGAGGCACCGCAGACCGATTTGACCGGCCTCCTGATTTTGGTCGTTGATGATGAAATTGAGGTGTTATTGGCGATGGAGGCCTTGCTGTCGGCCTGGGGCTGTTTTGCCCTGTTGGCTCGATCGATTCCAGAGGCGCTATCGAGGTTGTCCGCCTGCGAACGGTTTCCGGACGCCTTGCTTACCGATCATGCGGTCGCCGACGGCGTCGGCAGCGCTGAGATCATCGAAGCCGTGCGTTCGGCAGTACCGATTGAAATGCGGGTGGCCGTTGTGTCCGGCGAGGCCAGCGCCGCATTGGAAAAAAGCATCACCGCGTCGGGCTGGACCTTCATGTCGAAACCGATCAACCCGGACAAACTCAGGGAGTTCCTCGGCAAAACACTTTAATCAGGCGGCACCCGGCCGGCCTCAACCGTCAGCGACAGCAAGCCGACCTCAACAAATCCGTCGTAACGAATCGGCCTCATCACGTCGGCATGTTCAGCTGCACACCGGCCTTCGACACCGCGATAATCGCCTGGGTTCGCGACGCGACCTTGAGTTCCTTGAGGATGGCGCTGACGTGAATCTTTACCGTCGACTCAACAATGCCCAATCGGCGCGCTATCAATTTGTTAGGCAAGCCCGAAACCAGTAGTGCAAGTACGTCTACCTGACGGTCGGTGAGTGCCCAAGGCATATTCTGCGACGCACCGTGGCTCGGCAACGGGGCCGTCACGCCACCCAAGGCACTTTCCGGCAAATAGATGCGGCCATTGAGCACCGCTTCGATCGCCAACCTCACCTTGTTGCTGTCCGAAGACTTGGGTACGAATGACTTGGCGCCCAGATCCAGGGTTTTCATGACGGTTGCCTTGTCTTCCTGACCGGAAATGATCACCACCGGCATTGCCGGATAGTTCTCGCGCATGCGCTGCAAAGCCACCATGCCCGGCTGATCCGGCAAATGCAAATCCAGAAACATCAAATCGAATATTTCGTGACGCGCCTGCAGAATCGCCGCTGCACAGGTATCGGCTTGCGCGATAAATGCGTCCGGTTTGAAATTGCGGATCATGGCCACAATTCCCTCGCGCACGAGCGAATGGTCGTCGACGATCAATATCTTCACAAACAAGCTCCTCCAGGGCGTTCTCGAACCCCGACAGGATACTAAAGTATGCGCCAAGGATGGCGTTTGGAACATACCCTATTTTTGGGACTACGACTTAAGTAGGTTGGCGCTGACCCCAAAAGCAGAATAGGATATCGGTCAAACAGACACACATTTTATCCCTTCAAAAATTCGGGAGCTTGGACCTTGGTCGCGTCGGCTGGCAACAAAATGTGTGCATTCGTTCCGCCCGCCCGGCCTGCGCAGCCCACCGGACTCGCCGCTTTGCCTGCCCGGTCCGCTTCGCCTGCCTTATCCCCCTTCCCTGACTTCTCTGCCTGGTTAGTGGCGCTGGCAAGCTGCGTACTGCTCAGCGCGTGTGGCGGACGGGCGGCACCCGCTGCGGCGCCCCCACCACCTGCACCACCCATCATCAACATCATGCCGCCACCGGCAGCGCCGCCGGTCAGACCTGTGAATGTCGTTCTGTTTGGATCGAGCGGCATCAATCCGGGCTTGAATGAACGACCGTCGCCGGTGTTGGTTCGCGTCTACGAATTAAAGACCGTTACCGCCTTTGATGCAGCCGATTATTTTGCGCTGGCCGACAAGGACCGCGAACTGCTCGGTGCCGATCTGCTCGGCCGCGACGATTACCAGATCAAACCCGGCGAGCGCCTGCAGGTTGCCCGAACGCTGAACACGGCAACCAAACGGCTGGCGGCCATGGTCTCGTTTCGTGATCTCGAGCGTTCGGTCTGGAAAGCCAGCGTGGCGATCAGCGATCCGCCGCCCGATGAAATTCGAATACTGATTGACGCGCGCCGGGTCCAAGTCCTGGTGCAATGACAGAGGAAGACCATGTGGAAGAACCGTGTGCTGTGGTCGGAAGGATTGTTCCTGCGGCCGCAGCATTTTCAGCAACAGGAGCGTTACCTCGAAGCGCTGCTCGATCAGCGCCTGCGCAGCGCCAGCGCCTACTGCTGGGGCTTTTCCTCGTTGGAGCTCGATACCGGCGCGTTGGCGCGCGGCGAAATTTTGATCAATCGCGCCAGCGGCGTCTGGCCGGACGGCACAGTATTCAGCATGCCCGATCAGGATGCGCCGCCAGCCGCGCTGAAGATCGGTACCGACGTCAAGGATCGGATGATCGCCCTGGTGGTTCCGGGTCTGCGACAGGGCGTTCCCAGCACCAGCTTTGACAGCGAGAAAACGCGTGGCTTGCCGCGCTATGAACCGGCGGAATTTGACAGCACGGACAGCAACGAAGGCTTCGACGAAGCCGCGCCGCTGCAAGTCGCCAGGCTACGGTCGCAACTGGTCGTGGTCGCGGGTAACGAGGGCGCCTACTCCAGTCTCGGGGTGGTCAGGGTTATTGAGCGCAGTGCCGACGGCCAGGTGCTGCTCGATCGAAACTATGTCGCGCCGCACTTGCATCTGGACGCATCGCCGTTGCTGCGCAGTTGGCTGGCCGAGTTGCGCGGTCTGGTCACGCAACGCTCGGAGGTGCTGTCGCAACGCATGGCCGAACCGGGGCGCGGAGGCACCGGCGAAATTGCCGATTTTCTGATGCTCATGCTGACCAATCGCTATCGCCCCTGGCTCGATCATCTGAGTGAGCGCAAGCCTCTTCATCCCGAGGACTTCTACACCGTCTGTATTCAACTGCTGGGTGAAATTTCAAGCTTCGGCGGTGAACGTCGGCTGCAATCAAAACTGCCGGCCTACGACCATGACGATCTTGAATTGACCTTCTCGACCGTCATCAGCCAGTTGCGTCTGTCGCTGAGCATGGTGCTCGAACAAACCGCGATTCCGATCGAACTGCATGACCGCAAGTTTGGCGTACGGGTCGCCATCTTCAACGATAAATCCCTGCTGCCCGCCGCCAGTTTCGTGCTGGCAGTTCATGCACAAATGCCAACCGAACAAGTACGCAGCAAGTTCCCAGCGCAGGTCAAGATAGGTCCGGTCGAGAAGATTCGCGATCTCGTCAACCTGCAGTTGCCCGGTGTGACCTTGCGACCGCTACCGATTGCACCGAGGCAGATTCCGTATCACGCCGGATGCAACTACTTCGAGCTGGAGACCAACAGCGATCTTTGGCGAATGCTCGACCGCTCGGGCGGCTTGGCGATGCACATCGCTGGCGAATTTCCGGGTCTCGAGCTCGAGTTCTGGGCGATCCGGCAATAGAGACCTGCATAGAGACCTGAAATGAGCAACGGTTACGATCCGCGCAACGACGACCCTGGCAAGACGGTCGTTCGCCCGACCCCGGGCGGGCGCGGCGGCAGGTATTACGGTGGCGCTGGCGGCTCCTCGGGTGGTGGCGACTCAGGGGGTGGCTTCTTGGGTTTCGGCCAATCGTCCGGCGCTTCCGCCGGCTACGTGCCACTGGAATCCTCCGATACCGAACAACTCTGGCATCAGTCGAGCAATACCTTGCTGAGTAGCGCCGCGCCGTTGCTGGCGATTCTCGCGCCGCTACGCGCCAGCAGCCATCACGCTGACCCGGCCGGGTTACGAGACACACTCAGCGAACGGGTGCGCAGCTTCGAGACGCGCGCAAGTTCCGCGCAGGTTTCGCGCGAGCAAATCGTTGGCGCTCGCTACTTGTTGTGCACGCTGATTGACGAGCTGGCGGCGAGCACTCCCTGGGGCAGTGGCGGCATCTGGGCGCGCGACACCTTGCTGCTTCGGTTTCATAACGAAACCTGGGGCGGCGAGAAGGTTTTTCAATTGCTCTCCAAAGTCGCCGAAAAGCCGCAGGCGAACCGCGATTTACTGGAGCTGTTCTACGTCTGTATTTCGCTCGGACTCGAAGGCCGCTATCGAGTGATTGACAACGGCCGGGCACAACTCGATTCGCTGCGTGAACGCTTGTTTCAAATGTTGCGCGACTCGGCGCCACCGCCCGAGCAGTCGCTGACGCTGCGCACCGACCTTGCCGGCGTCGCGCGCGGCGGCTGGTTCGAAGGCATTCCGGTGTGGGTGTTCGCTGTTGTGTGTACGGTATTCGCGCTGGCGCTGTTTGCCGGCTTCTCTGTGCTGCTCAATCGCGAATCGGACCCGGCGTTCAGTGCCATCATGCAACTGAAGTTTGCGGGCCCTGCCCCGGTAGCGACGGTGCCTTTACCGCCGGTCAAACCGCGCTTGCGCACCTTTTTAGAACCGGAGATTCAAAAGGGCCTGGTCGCGGTCAAGGAGGAAGCAACCCGAAGCATCATCACGATCCAGGGCGACGGATTGTTCGAACCCGGCAGCGTGCAATTGAACACCCAGGTCTTGCCGCTCATCGATCGCATTGGTAAAGCGATGCGCGAAAACCCGGGCGCAGTACTCGTCACTGGCCATACCGACTCGCAACCGATTCGGTCGGCGCGCTTTCCTTCAAACTGGCACCTGTCGCAAGAGCGGGCCGAGCAAGTGGCGCGGCTGATTTCACCGCAACTACCCGGTCAGCGGATTCAAGCCGAGGGCCGCGCCGATGGCGAACCGGTCGCAGCCAACGATACGCCGGTCAATCGGGCGAAAAATCGTCGCGTCGAGCTCACCTTGTTTGTCGCGCGCTGATGAAAAAAATCTTCGCCAGCCTGTTCAGCCCCTGGGTGTTGCGCTTGCTGGGCGCCATTCTTTTAGCTCTGCTGGTCTGGATCGCCGGGCCACTGTTCTCATTCGCGCAATGGCGCCCGCTCGATCCCGGCTGGGCTCGACTGACGTTGATCGCCGTCTTGCTGCTGCTGTGGTTCGGCAAACGTGTCTTGCTCGCCGTGCGCGCCAAACTGGCCAATGCGCGATTGTTCGATGCCATGGCTGGCAAAGGCGCCGCACCTGCGAGTAGCAGCGCCGATGAGGCCGTTCGCAAACGCTTCGAGACGGCGATGGCCACCTTGAAGGTCGCCCAATTCGGCGGCGAGGCCGGCCACGGGCTCGAGGGTCGACTGGCGCGGCTCATGCAGGGCAAGCGTTATCTATACCAACTTCCGTGGTATCTGTTTATCGGTCCGCCCGGTAGCGGCAAGACCACTGCCCTCGTACATTCGGGTCTGAAGTTTCCGCTGGCCAGCCAGGTCGGCAATGACCCGCTGCAAGGTGTTGGCGGTACCCGCAATTGCCAGTGGTGGTTCACCGATCGCGCGGTGCTGATCGACACCGCCGGACGCTACACCACTCAGGACAGTGATCAGGCCGCCGATTCGGCCGAATGGACGGCGTTTCTGGAACTGCTCGCCAAACATCGGCCACGGCAACCGATCAATGGCATCTTGCTGACGCTGAGTTGCTCCGACCTGCTGACCTTGTCGGACGCACAGTTGCAGCAACATGCGAGCGCGGTGCGCGCCCGCATTGACGAATTACAGAAGACCTTGAAGTTGCAATTTCCGGTGTATCTGCTGGTCACCAAAACCGATTTGTTACCGGGCTTCATGGAATTTTTTGGCGACTTCGATCGCGAGCAGCGCGAGCAAATCTGGGGCACCACCGTACCGCCGGGCACATCCTCCGCCCACACCTCAGCGGGGTATTCAGCGGCGCAATGCGCCGCTGATCTCAAGCAACTCGTTCAGCGCCTTGCCTCGCAAGTCAACGAGCGGCTGAATCGCGAGCGACTGCTCGCTCAGCGGCAGATGATCTTCGGATTCCCGGCGCAATTTGCATCAATCTCGGCGGGCCTGACGAGCTATGTTGATCAGGTTTTTGGCAGCTCGCAGTTTGTCGGCACATCCATGCTGCGCGGTGTATTTTTTACCAGTGGCACGCAGGAGGGCAGCCCGATTGATCGCTTGCTCGGATCGATGACGCGATCGATCGGGCTTGAGCGCAAGGCTCTGGCTGCCACGCGCCCAAGCGGCAAGTCGTTTTTCATCACGCGACTGTTCAATCAACTGATCTTCGCCGAGTCGGGGTTAGCTGGAACAAACCTGGCGTGGGAACAGCGTCTGCGGCGACTGAAGTGGCTGGTTACGGCCGCCTCGGTCATCGCTTTGTTTGGCACCGGTATTGCGTGGACCCTGAGTTACCTGAGTAACAATACCTATCTGGACGACGTACAGGCGAGAACGAAGGCACTGGGTTCCGAGTTGGCCAACCAGCGAATTGATGGCAACGCCACGTTGGCGTCGGTACTGCCGATTCTCGCCAAAATGCAGATTCTGGCCAATACCGAGTCGGTCAACGTCGAAAGCCCGCCGCTAGGTCATACCTGGGGATTGTTTCAGGGCGAAAAAATGACCGCAGCAGCGAAAACCAGTTACCGCCGTGCGCTCGCGACCGCACTGGCGCCGGTTCTGTCGCGACGCATCGAAGACGTCTTGCGACGCGGGTCACAGAATCCGGAACTGCTCTATGAAACACTCAAAGCCTATTTGATGCTGCATCAACGTGAACACCTGGACGCCACCGCACTCAAGGGCTGGGTCGCGTTCGATGCTCGCACCGAACTTGCCAAAGCCTTGAACGATGAGCAGCGTAACGAGTTGCAGCAACACCTCGATGTGCTGTTGGCTCGCGACGCCCTGGCACCGGAGGCGCAACTCGATGGCGTGCTCGTCGACCGCGTGCGGCGTGCACTGTTGGGTACGCCGTTTCCGGTGCGGGTTGCCAGTCGCATCAAGCGGCAGGGCTTCGGTACTGAATTCGCCGATTTCCGTATTCCGCAAGCGGCTGGCAATAATGCCCACATGGTGCTCACGCGAACCTCGGGTGCAGCGATGACCCAGGGTGTCCCCGGTGCCTACACTTTTGACGGTTATCACAAGGGCTTTCAGAAACAACTCGATCCCTTGTTAAAACAACTGGGCGAAGAGGAAACCTGGGTGCTCGGTGTCGTCAATTCCGATAACACGCGGCGCCTCGGCGATAGCAAGCAGCGAGAATCATTGGCCAATGAAGTTCGACTCGTCTATTTGCAGGAATACATCGCAGTGTGGGAGCGGTTTCTCGCCGACATTGCGCTCATCAAAACCAACAGCCTGCAACAAAGCGTGCAGTTGGCTCGCCTGTTGTCAGCGCCTGACTCACCGCTGCCCAGGCTGTTGAAGGCGGTTGCCCGCGAGGTGAGTCTGGCGGAACAAACCGGGCCGATTGCAGCGGCCGCCAAAGGTGCACTCGATAAAGCATCCGACGCGGTCAAGGAAACCCAGGACAATCTGTCGCGCATGCTCGGCGGCAACGCGCCCGCTGCGGTAATGCCCGGGGCCGCGCCAGCGCGGAAAATTGAAGCGATGGTGGATGATCGTTTCGAGGCGCTGCGCCGCTATGTCAAAGCGCCTGCGGCCGGCCAGCCGGCGCCGATCGACGCCACGATGACCCTGATCAATGATCTGTACAACTTGCTGATCGCCACTGAAACGGCCGTCAGCAGCAATAACCCGCCACCGGCCAGCGATCTGCCGAACCGCGTCAAGGGTGAGGCAGCGCGCCTGCCAGAACCGGTTCGATCGATGATGAACACGCTGGCCGTCAACGGCACCAACCAGGCGCTCGGTGCGACGCGCGAGAACATCGGGCAAATGCTGCAGTCAAGCATTGGCGACTTCTGTCGCAAGGCGATTGAAGGCCGTTATCCGGTCACCATGGCAAGCACGCGTGATATCGTTCCCGAAGATTTCGCCCGCATGTTCGCGGCCGACGGTCTGATGGATGAATTCTTCAAGAAAAATTTGCAGCAATTTGTGGACACCAGCAGCAAGCCCTGGAAGTTTCGCCGCCAGGGCGATTCGACGATGGGCGAAGCATCGGCCGCCTTGATCCAGTTCCAACGCGCCGACGAGATTCGCAAGGTGTTTTTCACAGGCGGCAGTCGCACCCCGTCGGTGCGGGTTGACATGAAGCCGCTCGAGATGGACCCGGCCATCCTGCAATTCAGTCTCGACGCCGACGGCCAGGTACTCAAGTATGCGCACGGGCCAATTGTGCCGATGAGCATCGCCTGGCCAGGACCCAAGGCTACCGGTCAGATTCGCATCCAGATTTCACCGGCTTCGGCCAGTGGAAATTCCGGTATGGTCTTCGAAGGGCCGTGGGCTATCTACCGGATGTTTGATCGCGCCCAGATCGAGCGCAGCGCGCAACCCGAAAAATTCCGTGCGGTGTTCAATTTCGAAGGTCGCAAGGCGCTGTTCGATGTCACCGCCAGCAGCGTGCAAAATCCGTTTCGCCTGCCCGAGCTGCAGGCGTTCTCGTGTCCGTCGCGGCTTTAACGCAGGCAATGATGAACGCCGAGTTTACGAACCCGACGAGCGCATCGTCAGTGCTCATGACGCCCGCCGTCGAACCGATTACTGATGAATTGTTAATCGCTGATCCGACGACACGGCCGGTCGGCGTACCGGTCGGCATACCGGGCGCGCCGCTGTCGACAACGGGCTGGTATGGCAAGTTGCCGGCCGCCGGCGACTTTCTGAATCGCCGACTTCCGGATGAATTCCGTGAGCCTTGGGATCGCTGGCTGAGCCAGGGCATGATGTACGCAAAGGACAAACTAGCGGAGCAGTGGGAGTCGACGTTCTTGAGTTTTTCGGTCTGGCGCTTCCTCTGGATTTCGGCGCAGGACAAAGAACCCATTTGGCTGGGTATCCTGATGCCAGGAATCGATCGAGTCGGGCGCCTGTTTCCACTGACGGTCGCCATGCCTTTTTCCCGCGACCTGTTCACGCACTTGTCGATCGATTCCTTGGATACGCGACTCGATCTGCTTCAAGACCTCGCTCTGCGCGTGCTGGAGGACGACGATCTCGAGCGCTTCGATTCGGCGCTCCGCGCATTACCCGATCTGATTGCACGAGCACCGATCGCTATGGGCAGTCAGCACGACGGCGAAGACTTGTCATCCTGGATCCAGTCGCTGGGCCTCACGCAACTGGCCGCCGGCGGTGCCCGCGCGGCATTCTGGTTACGCGTCTCGCCGCACGACCGTTTTCTGCGAATTGAATCCTGCCCGCCGCCACCAGCGAGCTTCCTTGAGCTGGTTCAGTTTTCAGCCGATGTCGAGGAGCAGGGATCGTGAGCGCCGACGATGACCGCACTCGAGTCATTGGCAAGGCGGGCCCAGGGGTAGCCTTCGGCGCAGCAGCGGTGAGGCCAGATTCGGCGTCACCCTTGGTGTCACCGTCAGCATCGAACTCGACATCAAATTCGGCATCGACATCGAACAATGTATTGCCGGTGAATACCCGGCTCGGTGAGTTTGAAATCATCGGACTGATTGGCGAGGGCGGCTTCGGCATCGTTTATCTGGCACTCGACCATTCACTCGAGCGACAGGTAGCACTGAAAGAATACATGCCATCCGCCTTGGCCACTCGCGGCCAAGGTCTGGGCGTCTCGGTCAAGTCACCACGGCATGCTGAAACGTTTGAAGCGGGGCTGCGCAGTTTTGTCAATGAAGCGAAACTGCTGGCGCATTTTGATCATGAAGCCCTTGTCAAAGTGCATCGCTTCTGGGAGGCCAACGGTACGGCCTACATGGTCATGCCCTTGTATGAAGGGGTGACGCTCAAGCATGCGCTTAAGGACCTGCCCGAGAGACCGAGCGAGGAGTGGCTCAAAAGCATTCTGGAACCACTGATCGATGCGCTCGAACTCATGCATGCCAAGCAGTGTTTTCACCGCGACATAGCGCCGGATAACTTGCTGATCTTGCACGACGGTCGTCCGGTGCTGCTCGACTTCGGTGCCGCACGCCGCGTGATCGGCGATATGACGCAAGCGCTGACCGTTATTCTGAAGCCCGGTTTCGCACCGGTTGAGCAGTACGCCGAAGTCCCTGAGATGAAGCAAGGTCCCTGGACTGACGTCTACGCCCTCGCCGCATTGATTTACTACGCCATCAGCGGACGCGCGCCGACACCGTCGGTCGCCCGCATCATGAACGACACCCTGATCCCGGCCGAGGAACTGGGCAAGGGCCAATACAGCGTCGAATTCTTGCGGGCGATCGACGCCGCACTGGTCGTACATCCCGATCGGCGCACGCAGTCGATGACTCAATTGCGCGCCGAACTCGGTATTGCCGCATTGGAGAGAGGCCGGACCGTTCTGGATTTTCGGAGCCTTTCGAGCGCTTCCACGTATCTCGATTCACCGTTGCACCGAGATGAAGCGTTGACCCTGTTCAATGAATCGTCGAGGCAATTGCCCGCTCGCGCCTCGTCGCAATCAGCATCATCGGAGCTACCGTCCACTGCGCCGCCCTCTGCATCGCCTCCTGCCGGGGCTACTGCCAGGTCCACTTCGCCGCAAATTTCCTCACAATTACCAGCACCGGTATCGGCACGCCGGGTTTCTTATGGCTGGTTGATGATTCCTGGCTTATTGTTGATCCTCGCGCTTGCCGGCGGAATCGGCTGGTATCTGCACTACTCGGGTTCACAAACTTCAAAATCAGCCAGTAGTAGTTCAAAGCCGGCGGTGTCGACAACGTCACCACCGATAACGCCCGCGCCGTCAGGCGTTGACAGAAACGGTACGGGTACCGAGCGTCCTGCGACCGAGCGTCCAGGCAATGAACTTCCGACGACCGAGCGTCCTGCGACTGATCCCGCCGCGACAGCGGTCACTTCGAGCGGCGGAAAGGCACCCTTCTCGCCTTCGGTAATCAGTGATCTTCTCTACCAGTCGCGCGCCACCGATTGGTCGTTGACCGGCCAGGCCACGCCGCAAACCGTTGAGATCGACCGGGACTTCATTCGGCTGGCGATCCGATCAGAGCGCGCCGGCTTTCTTTACATCTTCATGCTGGGTTCCGACACGCGTGACTGGTGGATGATTTTCCCCAACGGCAAGGATCGTAACAACAAGCTGGTTGCCGGTGAACCCTTGTCGCTGCCGCGCAAGACCTGGCCTATTCAATCGGGCGGCCCGCCGGGCACCACCCGCTTTCTGGCGATTGCGAGTGAAACCGAACGTGATTTCGGCGCCGGCGGTCTGAAACTGACACGCGACTTCGGCAAGTTCGATCTGGGCGCCGCCGCACTGGCCTATGAGCAATCGGCTGATCCGACAATGCTATTCGCTGGTGAACCGCGCTGTCCGACAGCAGCTACTGAATGCAATAAATCTTACGGCGCCGTGCAATTCCAGATCGAGGAAATTTCACGTCGGATCATCCCAAAAAAGCCGGCTTCTAATCCCTCCGACTAGCAACAAAGTCCGATAATATGCACTGCACTGGCTGGCCTCATTTGTTGCGCAACGCGGAGACGGTATGACCGACATGCGAACGCTCGCGGCGCTCGATGGCGAGCATCGATGCGGACCCGATCTCGAATACGATCCTGAGTTCCTGGAAATGGAAACTTTGGCTCGTGGCAAGAAGGAACAGCAATTCGGCGATACCCTGGTCGCAGCCGAAGGGCCCGCCTGGAAAGCGCTGCTCGAATGCTGTGAATCACTCAATTTACGTACCCGTGACCTGAGGGTTTTAGTCAATCATTCGCGCAGTCTCACGGCTCTGCGCGGCGTCGCCGGCGCTGCCCTTGGATTCGGATTGCTGCGTGGCGTGGTCGAGGATTTTTGGGATGATCTCCATCCCAAGTTGGACGCAGACGACGACAATGACCCCACCATGCGCTTGAATACGTTTGCGGCATTGGTGGGTGCGGCTGGTGATTCACCGGAAGCGCGCTCCGCCATCTCGATGCCCGAATTGCGCTCGGCCGTCTGGATCACCGCCAAGGGAATTCCGTGTACCGTCAAGCAGGCCCTGGGTAGCCTGCTACCTGCCCATGCACACACCCATGAGTCACCGCTTTCGGAGGGCGAACTGCGCTCGATGATCATCGAAGCTGCCAAGCTCGACTCACAAAATCATGCCCGCGATGCGCAGCTCGAAATCAACAGGCTCAGCAAGTTACTCAACGACCAGGTCGGCATTCAACGAGCACCGGATTTCCGCCCGCTCTCTCATTCTTTGAAGCAGTTGGCCGATTTCTTTGACCGCGCCACCGGCAATTCCGCCAGTCAATCAGCGAGCAACTTCGATGGCAACTCTAATGGCGACTTGGCTGGCAACCCGAGCAACGATGCTGGCTCGAATTCCGGTGACAGCTACGAACATCAGGGGGTCGGTATGCACACAGGCGCTATCCGCAGCCGCGGCGATGCCATCGAAATTCTTGATCGCGTTTGCCAGTACCTCGAAACCCAAGAACCCAGTCATCCTGCGCCACTGCTGATTCGCCGCGCGCAACGATTACTGGATATGAACTTCCTCGATATTGTCAAAGACATGGCGCCTGAGGCACTGCCCAGTATCGAGAATCTTGCAGGATTCCCTCGTAACATCACTTCCGAATAGGAGAGCAGATCATGGCCCAAGGACAGAAATTCATCGCACGCAATCGCGCACCCCGGGTTCAAATCGAATATGACGTCGAGTTGTTTGGCGCTCAAAAGAAAGTGCAGTTACCGTTCGTCATGGGCGTGCTGGCCGATCTCTCCGGCAAGCAAGATCCGGATAACCCGTTGCCGCCGGTGGCCGATCGAAAGTTTCAGGACTTCGATGTTGATAACTTCGACGCCCGCATGAAGGCGATGAAACCGCGCGTGCAGTTTGCCGCCAAGGACACACTGTCAGGCCAGGAAAACAAAAATATTGCCGTCGAAATGACTTTTGAGAGCATGGATGATTTTTCGCCCGATGCTATCGCGCGCAGAGTCGAGCCACTCCGAAAATTATTGGAAGCGCGTGAGCAATTGTCGAACCTGATTACTTACATGGACGGCAAATCGGGCGCCGAGAATCTGGTCGAGAAACTTTTGGCCGACCCGGAGCTCATGAAATCGTTGGCCGCCCAGGCCAAACCAGCCGAAGGCTGATCCTCTTTCAAACGGCGATTGTCGAAATCAGATTGTCGATACCAGATTGTCGATATCCAATTGTCGACATCAAACAGGAGTTAACAGCATGGCCCAGACCGAACAACAAGGCGCACCCGGTTCTACCGAGTTCAGTGATTTTTCGAAGCTGCTGAATAAAGAGTTCAAACCGAAAACCGACGATGCCAAATCGGCCGTCGAAGGCGCCGTCAAGACGCTTGCCGCGCAAGCACTCGAGAACACCACCCTGATCGGCAGCGACGTCGTCGCGTCCATCCAGTCGATCATCGCGGAACTCGACCGGCGCTTGAGCGACCAGGTCAATCAGATCATCCATCACGAGGAGTTTCAGAAGCTCGAGAGCGCCTGGCGTGGTCTGTCCTATCTGGTGAACAATACAGAGACCGATGAGATGCTGAAGATTCGCGTCATCAACGTCACCAAGGACGATCTGCGCAAGACCTTGAAGCGCTACAAGGGCACCAACTGGGATCAAAGCCCGCTCTTCAAGCAGGTTTATGAAGCCGAGTATGGTCAGTTCGGCGGTGAGCCGTTTGGTTGCCTGGTGGGTGATTTTTTCTTCGATCATGGCCCGCAAGATGTCGAGATGCTCGGCGAAATGGCGAAAATCGGCTCGGCCGCGCATTGCCCGTTCATCGCCGGTGCCTCACCGACCATCATGCAAATGGACAGTTGGCAGGAACTCTCGAACCCGCGTGATCTGACCAAAGTGTTCACGACACCCGAGTACGCCGCCTGGCGCAGTTTGCGCGACTCTGAAGATGCCCAGTATCTGGGGCTCGCCATGCCGCGTTTCCTGTCGCGACTGCCTTATGGTCAGAAAACCAATCCGGTTGAAGGCTTTGCGTTTGAAGAAGAGACCGGCGGCGGCGACCATTCAAAATACGGCTGGTCGAACTCGGCCTACGCGATGGCCACCAACATCACGCGTGCCTTCAAGACCTATGGCTGGTGTACCCAGATTCGCGGTATCGAATCTGGGGGTGCAGTTGCGAACCTGCCGGTGCATACATTCCCGACCGATGACGGTGGCGTCGACATGAAATGCCCGACCGAAATCGCCATCTCGGATCGTCGCGAGGCCGAGCTTGCGAAGAACGGCTTCATGCCGCTGATCCACAAAAAGACTCCGATTTTGCCGCCTTCATCGGCGCACAATCGGTGCACAAGCCGGCTGAATATGATGATCCGGACGCTACCGCCAATGCGAACCTGGGCGCGCGACTGCCGTATTTGTTTGCGGTTTGTCGCTTTGCGCACTACCTGAAGTGCATTGTCCGTGACAAGGTCGGATCGTTCAAGGAACGCGCCGATATGCAACGCTGGCTGAACGACTGGATCATGAATTATGTCGACGGCGATCCGAGCATTTCGTCCGATGAGACCAAGGCAAAACGGCCGCTCGCCGCCGCCGAGGTGATTGTCGAGGACGTCGAAGGCAATCCTGGCTACTACTCTTCCAAATTTTATTTGCGGCCGCACTATCAGCTTGAGGGCTTGACCATTTCGTTACGGTTGGTGTCGAAGTTGCCTTCGCAGAGGGCGGCATAACATCGTCCATTTTTATGGCTCAAGCGCATGGAAATTCTATTTTTGAAGTAGTACTTCAGCACGATTGAGCCGGTTCAAATAAGGGAATAAAGTTCTTCTACGGTCTGACTTGGACCTAACCACACAACGGAGTACAAAATGTCAAATTCTGACTTCTTTCTGAAAATCGAAGGCATCAAGGGCGAGAGTGCTGATGCCAAGCACAAAGAGGCAATCGATCTGCAAAGCTGGAGCTGGGGTGAGAGCAACGCCGGAGGCCACTCGTTCGGCGGTGGTGGTGGCACCGGCAAGGTATCCATGCAGGACTTTCACTTCACCATGAATGCAGGCAAGGCTTCGCCGCCGTTGATGCTTGCGTGCGCGTCCGGCGAACACTTCAAAAAGGCCGAGCTGATCATTCGAAAAGCAGGCAAGGAACAGCAGGAGTACTACAAATACACGTTTAGCGATTGCCTGGTTAGTTCGTTCCAGACCGGCGGTTCAGGTGGTTCCGGAGCGGTTCCGGTTGAACAGGTCTCGCTGAATTTCAGCAAGATCGAAATCGAATACAAACCACAGAAGGCTGACGGCACCCTCGACGCACCGATTAAATCAGGCTGGGATCTCAAAGCGAACAAGAAGGTGTAACGTGGCCGACTGCTTCATCAAGATCGAGCAGGTCAACGGCGAATCACATGACCTGGATTTCGAGAATTATATCCAGGTCGATTCGTGGCAATGGGGTGTTGCGCAGCGCGTAGTGCAGTCTGCCGGATCCGCCGGCAAACTCGCCGGCGCGGCTCAGATCAACAATCTGAGTTTTGTGCATCAGGCTGACAGCGCCTCGGCGGGCTTGTTGACACGCTGCACTAAAAACACACTCATTCCGACGGCCAGCTTGGTCATGCGACGAGCGGGCGGTAAGGCGCAGCAGTATCTGACCATCAACTTTGAGAAGGTTCGAATTCTCAGCGTTGATATCGTTCACGACGAACGTCATGTCATTCCTGCCGTGCAGGTGGTGCTGAATTTTGATCGCGTGATATTTGAATACGCTCGTCAGTCTGAGAAAGGTGCCGACAAGAGCGGTCGATCGACCTTCGATTGGGTCAGGATACGTCCCGATGATTGAGAAAGTTCCGACATGGCGATAATTGAAGGAACCATTGACGAAATGATGTCCAAGGTGACGACGGCCGTGAAATCACGGTCGGCCGATGCGTCGCTTCGTATGCAATTGTTCAGATTGCTTGCTGTAACGGGGCAATGGTCGCGCGCCGAGAACCAACTCGATGTTGCCGGCAATCTCGATAAATCCCTTGCGCTGACAGTGCTCGCTCATCGCCATGCGCTGAATTGCGAGCAGTTCCGCAAGGAAGTATTTTCAGGTAAACGTGCGCCTTTGTTTCTGGGCGAACCTGATCGAGGCTCAGCTTTGCTGGCCCAAGCCTTGGCGATTGACGGCGCGGCAGCGCACAGTATGCGTACCGAAGCAATCGACTGCATTGATACCTGCGCTGGTACCATCAACAGTCAATCGTTCGACTGGCTGAGTGACGCCGACTCACGGCTCGGACCGACGCTTGAAGTTTATCTTGATGGCAAGTATTACTGGGTACCTTTTTCGCGGGTGCTGACCTTGCAGGTCAACGAACCGACCGACGTACTTGATCTCGTTTGGGCTACTGCAGAATTGACTTTGCGCGGCGGCGTACCACAGGCAATACTGCTGCCGACCCGCTATCCTGCTACTGAAACCAGCAGTGACGACGCACTGCGTTTAGCCCGACGTACTGACTGGATTGCCATTGGCGAAGAGCAGTACCGAGGCCTGGGTCAGCGGATGTTCGCTTCGAATCAAGACGAAGTGGCGTTGCTCGATACGCGCTTGGTCGAGTTCTCGTAAACGTCGGGTGCACAACGTGGCCGATACCTTCTCGCGTGATCGATTGCAACCGGCGTTGCTCGATCGCTTGATTGACGAAGATCGCCACAACTCAAGCGAAGCAGTAGAGACCAGAGCCATTGGCAAGCAGCGACTACGGCAGTGCGTACTGCGCGACCTGAATTGGCTGTTCAATGCGAATGCCGGCTTGAACAATTTACCCGCTGAGGCACAAAACGAACACTGCTTGCGCTCCACCTTGAATTTCGGAATTCATTCCCTGTCCGGCATGCTGGCATCGAAGGTCGAACTATCCGATTTGGAGCGAGAACTCAAGCAGGCAATCATCAACTTTGAACCGCGCATTCTGGCGGATTCGCTGTTCATTCGTGGCATTGCCCCGGCCGATCCGCTCGGCCACCACAATGTCTTGCAGTTCGAGATCAGCGGCATGCTTTGGGCACAACCCTACCCACTAGAACTATTGCTAAAGACCGATCTGGACCTTGAAACGGGTCTGATCAGTCTGCATGACGGCTCACAAACCATTCGCGATCGGCTCGAGTGACGTGGACCCGCGCTTGCTACGGCACTACAACCAGGAGCTCGCGCACTTGCGCGAAATGGGTGCCGAGTTTGCACGCGAATTCCCGAAGATCGCAGCCCGATTGGGCATGGAAGGCATGGAAGTTGCCGACCCTTATGTCGAGCGCTTGTTGGAGGGCTTCGCTTTTGTTGCTGCACGTATCCAGTTAAAGCTCGACGCCGAGTTTCCGCGCTTCAGCCAGCACATGCTTGAAATGATCTACCCGCATTTTCTGGCGCCAACACCGGCCATGGCGATCTGCAGCATCAAACCTAATTTTGCAGACACGGCGTTGGGTGCTGGCGTCAAGGTGCCGCGCGGCACGGCCCTGCAAAGCATCATACCCAGAGGCGAACAGACTGCCTGTGAATTTCGAACGGCGCACGCACTGACCTTGTGGCCAATCGAGCTCATCGAAGCGCACTACGTTTCGTTCGCGCCCGATCTTCCGCTGGACCGGCTGGCGCTCGCTGCTCCGGTCAAAGGTGCGCTTCGATTGCGCCTGCGTTGTCATGCTGGCTTGAAGTTCAATCAATTGGCTGTCGAAAACCTCGATTTTCACATCAACGCCGAGGAGAATCAGGCGGTACAGCTCATGGAACTGATCCACGGCAATTGCGTCGGGGGTTTAGTGCTGGCCAGCGGTGGATCGGCCAGCAGTGGATCGAATACCCAGCAGCGCGACTACTCGCGCATCGATCGGTCGCAAGTCAAGGAGCTCGGCTTCGACGACACCGAAGCCATCTTGCCGTACGATCGACGTTCATTCCAAGGCTATCGTTTGCTGCAGGAATACTTCGCATTTGCCGCCAGATTTATGTTCTTCCGTTTGAGCGGGCTGCAGGCCGGTCTTTCGCGGATCGACAGCGACGAATGTGAAGTAGTGCTGTTATTCGGTCGTGGTGAGCCGGTACTCGAAGCGCTGATCGACGCGCAGAGTATCGTTCTGCACGCAACGCCGATCGTCAACCTGTTTCCCAGGCGCGCCGACCGCATTCACTTGAGCGAACAAAGGTTTGAACATCACCTGACCATCGATCGAACACGGCCGATGGATTTTGAAGTATTCGCCGTTACGGATGTCAAGGGCCTGGGTGTTGATCACGCCAGCGAAGTCGCGTTTCAACCGTTCTATGCCGGGTTCGACGAACAAGGCAACCCGTCCAAACGTGCCTACTACACCATTCGACGCGAACCTCGAATGCTGTCGCAAAAGCAGAAGCTTCACGGTCCACGAACCGGCTACGTCGGCTCAGAAGCGTTCCTTTCATTGGTCGACGAGCGCGAATCGCCTTATTCAGCCGACCTGCGACAGCTCGCCGTCGAGGTACTTGCTACCAATCGAGATCTGCCTCTGCTGCTGCCCATCGGTTCGATGAGTTCTTTAACGTTCCAGAACTCATTGCCGGTCGAGGGTGTAAAGCTACTCAAAGGCCCAACCCGTCCGCGAAACTCCATGGTTGATGGTGACTACGCGTGGCGATTGATCAATCACTTGTCGCTTAATTATCTGTCGCTGTTCGAGACCACCGGTGGTACGGGAGTGCAGGCACTGCGCGAGCTCCTGCAACTGTATTCCGATCCTACGGACCCGATTGCCCGGAAACAGATCGAGGCAATCTGGAGCGTCACTGCCACACCGATTGTTACCCGAATGCCAGTGCGCGGGCCCATTGTTTTCGGACGAGGGTTGAACATTGGCGTCGCCGTCGACGAAACCGGCTTTGCTGGCACCGGCTCCTATTTGCTTGGCTCTGTGCTCGAGAAGTTTTTTGCGCGGCACGTTTCCATCAATTCGTTCACCCGCACGACCCTGCTTTCGGAGTCACGGGGACGGATCGCGCAGTGGCCAGCCCGGTCCGGCACCCGGATCATCGGCTAGGCGTCGTTATGGAGGCGCCGCGATGCCGTTGAAGCCCGACTCTGTCAATCGCGCTACCAGCGGCATCGCAGCGGGTGGGGATGAAATGTTTCAGTCGCGCGCCGAGCTTCTGGCCAAGGTCGCCGAGGCTCCCTACGCATTTGACTTCTATCAATTGCTTCGCAGGCTGGAAAGCCTGCAAGCGAATCGGCCTCGATTCGGCGAGGCCCTGCGCCCGTCCGAAGAATCGGTACGAATGGCGCAGGAGCCTTCATTGAGCTTTGCGCCCTCGAACGTTTCGGCGCTCGACTATAACCCGGCTGGCATCGCCCGTATTGCTGTCCGCTTTTTGGGTCTGTTTGGCCCGCAAGGTCCGCTCCCGACCCATTTGACCGAACTGGCGCGTGAACGCAAGCATTCGTATTCCGATCCGACTTTGGCAGGCTTCGCTGATATTTTCCATCACCGTCTGTTGCTGCTTTTTTTTCGAGCCTGGCGACAGGCGCAGCCAACCGCCAGCCACGACCAACCCGAGCAGGATCGGTTTGAATCCTATCTGGGTTCGTTGTTTGGCCAAGCCGGCCCAGCCTGGCGCAATCGCGACTCGATTCCAGATCAGCTCAAACGACAGTTCACCGCGCATCTGGCAAGTTCAGCGAAAAATGCTGACGGGCTGGCCGACCTATTGTCGGCGTACTTCCAGACTACCGTACGAGTTCAGTGTTTTGTCGCTGGCTGGTTGACCATGCCAGAGGAAGGTCGTACCCGCCTGGGCTTGGGCGAGAACAGTCAACTTGGCGTCAGCACAGTCATTGGACAACGCGTCAGAGACTGCCAGCATCAAATCGAACTTTCGCTGGGTCCGATGACCTTGGCGCGCTACGAGTCTTTTCTGCCGGGCCAGGCCTCTTGGCAGCGGTTGGTCGACTGGGTAGCCAATTACACCAGCAACGAATTCAAATGGCGTGCCCAGCTCGTTCTGAGAGGCGATCAAGTGCCGCAGACTCGCCTCGGCTACCAAGGGCGACTCGGCCTGACCAGTTGGTTGGGCCCGGCCGGCACGATTACAGATCGCGGTGATTTGAAGCTAGCCCCTCGAAGTACGACGAGTTTCACGAACTGAACGCCTTGGAATAACTTGGAGCACTGACATGTCTGAAATCAGCCGGGTCGCATTGTTCGGAAAACTCAATCCGATACTTTACAAAGCAATTGAAAGCTCTACCGTGTTTGCCAAATTGCGGGGCAATCCGTATGTCGAGTTTGTCCACTGGCTGAGTCAACTGCTACAGCTACAGGACTCGGATTTACACCGGATCGTTCGGCACTACGATCTCGACTCTGGCGTGCTCGCCAAAAATGTAACTGATGCCCTCGATCGCCTGCCGCGTGGTGCCAGTGCGCTGTCCGACCTTTCCGAACATATCGAAGACTCGATCGAGCGCGCTTGGGTATATGGCACCCTGATGTTCGGCGAGACCCAGGTCCGAAGCGGCCATCTGCTGGTCGGTATGCTCAAAACCGCATCGCTTCGCAATGTGCTTTATTCAATCTCGAAACAGTTTGAGCGCATCAAGGTTGCAAACCTCTCAGAGGAATTTTCCCGCATCGTTGCTGCTTCGCCAGAAGAAGGACAGTCCGCCAGTGACGGATTCTCGGCCGGACAACCGGGCGAAGCGAGCCAGGCCTTGGCGCCCGCGCAAATGGGTAAACAAGAAGCACTGCGCAAATACTCGGTCGATCTGACCGAAAAGGCGCGCAAAGGCGAGATCGATCCAGTCACGGGCCGCGACGAAGAAATTCGCCAGATCATCGATATCCTGATGCGTCGTCGCCAAAATAATCCAATCCTGACCGGCGAGGCGGGTGTCGGCAAGACCGCCGTTGTCGAAGGTTTTGCACTACGTATCGTCAAGGGCGACGTGCCACCGCAACTCAAGGATGTGTCATTGATGTCACTCGACATCGGCCTCTTGCAAGCCGGCGCGAGCATGAAAGGCGAGTTCGAGAACCGCCTTCGGCAGGTCATTGACGAAGTGCAGTCATCGACCAAGCCGATTATTTTGTTTATCGATGAAGCCCACACTCTGATCGGGGCCGGTGGCGCTGCGGGAACCGGTGACGCCGCCAATTTGCTCAAACCAGCGCTGGCGCGCGGTACCCTGCGCACCATCGGTGCCACCACTTGGGCCGAGTACAAGAAATACTTCGAAAAGGACCCGGCACTGACCCGCCGCTTTCAGGTCGTGCAGGTGCCTGAGCCCGATGAAGAAAAGGCGATTCGCATGATGCGCGGTATCGCCACACCGCTGGAAGCGCACCACCGTGTTCAGGTGCTCGACAGCGCAATCGAGGCGGCCGTACGGCTGTCGCATCGCTATATTCCGGCGCGCCAGTTGCCGGACAAGTCGGTCAGTCTACTCGACACCGCCTGCGCCCGAGTGGCGGTCAGTCAGCACGCCACGCCGCCCGAGGTTGAAGATACCCAGCGCAACATCGAAGCCCTCGATACCGAATTGCGAATCATCGAGCGCGAAGATGCGGTGGGTGAGCCAATCGGTACCAGGCGCATTGATGCGCAGGCGAAACGAGCCGTCGCGCAGCAGCGGCTTGATTCACTGAATATTCGCTGGCTCAAGGAAAAGTCGCTGGTGGACCCAATTCTGGCACTTCGTGCCAGCCTGCGCGATGGTACCCAACCGATTGATTCATCGCTCGACGCTAGTGCGACTGCCACTGCAGAATCCGGATCCGATGCGGGGTCCGACCGTTCGACATGGCTCGCGAAGCTGCGTGATCTACAAAGCCAGTTGGCCGAACTGCAGGGCGACACGCCGTTGATCCTGCCGTCGGTCGACGACCAGGCAGTTGCCAGCGTAGTTGCCGACTGGACCGGTATTCCGGTTGGCCGTATGGTCAAGAACGAGGTCGAGTCGGTTTTACGATTAGCCGACACATTGAATCAGCGCGTCATCGGTCAGAAACATGGCTTGGAAATGATTGCGCGGCGCATTCAAACTTCACGCGCCAGGCTCGACAACCCAAACAAGCCGATTGGAGTGTTCATGTTGGTCGGACCCTCCGGCGTCGGCAAAACCGAGTCGGCACTGGCGCTCGCCGAGACACTCTACGGTGGCGAGCAAAATGTCATCACCATCAACATGAGCGAATTCCAGGAGGCGCACACGGTCTCAACCCTGAAGGGCGCACCACCCGGCTATGTCGGCTACGGCGAAGGCGGAATTCTGACCGAAGCGGTGCGTCGCCGCCCGTACAGCGTGGTGTTGCTCGACGAAGTCGAGAAGGCGCATCCCGATGTTCACGAAATGTTTTTCCAGGTGTTCGACAAAGGCCAGATGGAAGACGGCGAAGGCCGTTTCATCGACTTCAAGAACACCATCATCTTGTTGACCAGCAATGTCGGCAGCGATTTGATCATGGCGATGTGCAAAGATCCTGAGCTGATGCCTGATCCGGAAGGCATTGCCACCGCGCTGCGGGAGCCGCTGCTCAAGGTGTTCCCGGCCGCGCTGCTTGGGCGCATCGTAACGATTCCTTACTACCCGCTGTCCGACGATATGCTTGGCAACATTGTTCGCCTGCAGTTGAATCGAATTGTCAAACGGGTAGCAGAAAATCACAAGATACCGCTGACCTACGACGATGCTGTGGTCAAGCTCATTATCAGCCGCTGCACCGAACTCGAAAGTGGCGGTCGCATGATCGATGCGATTCTGACGAACACGGTGTTGCCGCGCATCAGCCGCGAGTATCTCGAACGGTTGGCCAGCGGCGGGCGGTTGTCGTCAATCGGGCTGTCCGCGACTGATGGCGAATTTCAATATCAGATTACCTAGAAGCCGGTCGGGTTCCTAGCACTTCAGCAGTATTCTCAAGTGGCGATGTCGCCGTTATGCTTGATTGAATCAGCAAGGGTATTGAAATGGCGCGAATAGTTCAGTTAACCAGTCCACTTGGCAAGCAGTTACTCTTTTGGCGCATGTCTGCCTGGGAAACGCTGGGTCAAATGTTCGAGATCGAACTCGATGTATTGTGCGCCCAACCAGACATTCGGCCTGAGGAACTATTGGGCAAAGCGTTCACCGTCAGCCTGGACATCGACGACGAACGCAAGAGACACTTTAACGGGTTTGCGGTGCGCTTCGCGCAGACCGCGTCTAAAGGGCGACTGTTCTCTTATCGGATTTCACTGCGCCCCTGGGTCTGGTTCCTGACGCGCACCAGCGACTGCAAGATCTTTCAGGAAAAGTCAGTTCCCACGGTTATTGACGAGGTGTTCAACGATGAACCTTCAAAGGCCATCGAGCGCAAGCTTTCTGGTGACTATCACTCCTGGGTCTATTGCGCGCAGTACCGCGAAACTGACTTCGCGTTTGTCAGCCGACTGATGGAACAGGAAGGCATTTACTACTACTTCGAGCATGAGGAGCACGAACATAAACTGGTGCTTTGTGACGGCCCCGGTTCGCATTCGTCGATCGAGGGCGATCCAATCGTACCCTTTTACTCGAGCGGTCGCAGCAATTCGGAAGTCAATGACCACATTAAGGAGATCAGTTACACGCAAGAAATTCAGCCCAGTCAGGTGGTCATGCGCGAATACGACTTCGTAAAACCTGGTGCCGATCTTAAGGTCACACGCAAGCCCGAGCACCTCGCTGAACATGGCCGCAACAAATATGAAGTTTTCGACTACCCCGGTGCGTATGACACGGCTGCTGAAGGCGACAACTATGCGGCAATACGAATAGAAGAACTCAACGCTCAGGCGGAAGTGTTCACCGGTTCAGGCAGCGAACGCGACATGGCCGTAGGCCGCAGGTTCAAGCTCAAAGATCACCCGCTCAAGGATTTCAACGCAGAATTTCTGGTTACTTCGACTCAAATCCTGCTTGAAGAGTCCCAGTATGAGAGTGCTGAAGACGAGGGTTTCAAGTTCGAGCTGAGTTTCACCGCGATTCGCCACAAGCAAACCTTTCGCTCGCCCCGTGTGACGCCCAAGCCGATCATTTACGGTGTCCAGACCGCCGTGGTGACTGGCCCCGCCGGCGAAGAGATTCATTGCGACAAGCACGGTCGGGTAAAGGTGCAGTTTCATTGGGACCGTTACGGTAAAAAAGACGAGAACACCTCCTGCTTCGTACGAGTGGCTTACCCGATGGCGGGAAAGGGTTGGGGCATGGTGGCCATCCCGCGAATTGGACACGAGGTAGTGATCTCGTTTGAGGAGGGCGACCCGGATCGGCCACTGATTACCGGTAGTGTTTTCAACGGCGACAACCCGAATCCGTTCGGAACTCCAGGTAAGGCCATGGTCAGTGGCGTCAAGACCAATACCCATAAGGGCAAGGGCTACAACGAGATGGCGATGGACGACACCGCCGGCAAGGAAATGATCCGCATCCATGGGCAATACGACATGGCCACGACCGTCGAGCATGATCAGACCAACACCGTCCACAACAACTTCACCGAGACCATCAAGAATACCACCAAGATCACGGTCACCAACGGCACCTACAGCCACGACGTTGCGGCCAATACCGCCACTTATCATGTCAAGGGGGCCTTGGCGGAGACTTACGAGGCGACTCAGGATACGACGGTCACCAAGGCTATTACCATCAAGTCAACTACCGGAGCGATATCAGTTACGTCAGACACACAGAAGGTCCTGGTCAAAGCCGCGACCGAGATTCAGTTGGAGGTCGGTGCCAGCACCATCAACATGAAGAGCAATGGCGATATCTCGATCAAAGGGGTGAATATCACCATTGATGGTTCGGCGACGGTCACGCTATCGAGCAAGATCATTACGTCGAGTGCCAAGGGCCAGAACATCACCGAAGGCGCGATTGTTGTTTCAAACGGTTCTGCCACCAACACGGTCAAGGGTGGCGTTGTGATGCTGAACCCATGAATTCGAAAACCGAAACCATTGAAGTCGTCCACGGCGCAGACACGGAACGTCGTCCGATCTTCTCGGTTCTTCTGAAGCGCAGCTATCGGATCGGATCGGACGGCAAGTTAAGTCGATGTGAGGGCGAGTGTGATTTCGTGCGGACTGATCAGTACTATGACGGCGGAGATCCTGAATGGTCAACCGTAAAATATGAAGCGGAACTGGTTCCGTTCAAGCCGTTCACCGACGTGGTTGTGATCGGACAGGCACATGCCTCTGACGGTCGCGCGACAACCGCGATGGATATCAGTGTCACGGTGCGCACCAGAACCAAGACCATTCGCGTCATCGGCGATCGGCAATGCCACTATCGCGCCAAGCGCCCGCCGGTGTTCACTGACCCCGCGCCGTTCGAGACCATGCAAGTGCGCTACGAGCGAGCCTACGGAGGCAAGGACGAAGTCAGCGCCCCGCAAACACCGATTCACTATGCGCGCAACGATATGGGCTGCGGCTTCGCGCTGTCAAACGTTCGCGAGAAGATCGAAGGCCTGGCACTACCGAATCTTGAGGATCCGAACGAGCTTCTGACACCGGAGACTCTACTGATCGAGGACCCCTATCGCTGGAATTCACTGCCGCTGCCGCAAGGGTTTGGTTGGGTCCAGCGCGGCTGGTACCCGCGCTCCTCATTTATCGGATCAATGCCGCCGTACCTGCATCCGACCGAACTCATGCGCGAAGAGGCGTTGAGTTTAGTGCCTCGAAATCAAGTTGCACTGTCGCGCCAATACAAACTGCCGAGCTACCACCCGCTATTCAACAACGGCGCTTCGGTCGGACTCATTTTTCAGTCGTTGGTCGGCGATGAACCGATCACGCTGCTGGGCCTGACGCCATCGGGTCGGATGTCATTCGCGCTGCCCGCCGAACGCCCTCAAATGATGCTCGATCTGGGCCTCGGAGAAAATCAACTCGAACCGGTGCTTCATACGGTCTGCGTCAGGCCAGACGACCACCAGGTAGATTTAATCTGGCGAGCGTCGCACGTTTATCCTGGCATTGACTGGTTGCCGAACATGACCCGCCTGCATGCTGAGGTTGCCTAGTCATGACTACGGCAATCCAGAAAGTCATGTTACCCGGGCAAACACCGAACGGTGAGCACATGATCAGCGTGCTGGTGAAGCGCTCGTACGATATCGTCTCCGGTAAAAAATGTACGCGCGCCGAGCAAGATAACAAGCTGCTTGCGGCCGATATGTTCTATGCGGACCCCGCTAACAGCAGCGTTCGGTTTGAATCCGATTTTGTGCCATTTAAACTCGCCACTGATGTAGTGTTCAATGGCGTTGCCTACTCGCCGGACGGCCAACCGACTGATCGCCTGGTGGCCGAACTTCAAGTTCACAATACACGCAAGCGTATTCAGATACTCGGCGATCGAAGCTGTGAATTCAGAGCGGGACAAACCCCCGCGTTCACCGATCCGAAACCGTTCACAACCATGGAGCTCAAGTACGAACGTGCCTACGGCGGCGTCGACATTTACTCAAATTCGCAGGTACCGTTTCCGTATATGCGTAATCCGCTCGGCCGCGGATTTGCGGTCGCGAATGTCGAGGCGGCCATCAGTGGATTGGCGCTTCCAAATATTGAGGACGAGCGCGATTCGATAACCCCCGAGCGGCTCTGCTGCAACGAGTTCACGACTTGGCAAAATCAGCCCGTGCCGGCCGGCCTGGGATGGCTTCCAAAGGCTTGGTTGCCGCGATCATCACTCGCTGGAATATTGCCGGCCGATCGTGCACTGGAGAAGCAGCTTCGCAAGGCTTACACCGCACTGGTGCCCGTCACAGAGCGCGCCGAGTATGCAAAAACCAGCCTGCCTACGATGGACTTTAAATTCTTCAATGGCGCCTCGTCCGGGCTGGCGCTGCCGTTCCTGAAGGGCGACGAAGGAATCAAGACCATTAATCTTTCGTCCGACCGGGAGTGCGTATTTCGCTTGCCAGGCGATACGCTAAAGATTGGAATCGATATCGGCAATGGTTCGGTCGAGCCGAACGTGTTCATCCAAACGGTCATGATTCGAATGGAAGATCGCCAGCTCGATATTGTCTGGCGCGGCGCAATCCCGTTCGAAGGGCCGGACTGGTTTCCGAAAATGACCAAAATGGAGATCAGCGTTCTATGAACTCGGCCAGCGTTACGATCCATTCGAAGGATTACAGGTCAGTGACAGTGTCAAGGCGACGAGTCAGCGCAGCCAATTCAGAGGTTCTGTTGACCGCAGCAACCTGCGTCGTTGACGGTCGGGCGTAGGAGAACACCATGGCATTGTGGCCCGCAGCAAAACTCGGTGACATGGTGATCGGCCTGGACATCCACAAGGTCCTGGTGCCGTTCGCACCAATACCCTGCCCCCCGCCAGGTGTACCCATACCGCACCCCTATTTCGGCACGCTGTTCCTGTGGCTGACACCGAAATTCCCGACCATGAACGTCTTTATCAACGGTGTGCCCGCCTGCTCGGTAGGCGCCATGGGGTACTCCGCTCATATCCCGATGGGCATACCCGTTCCGCCGGCGTTACTGAACATGGAGTACTTCAAGCGACATCTGATGAATGTGCCGAAGCAGTTGTGTCTGGTGGCACTGACCTTGTTCGCCAATATGGCGATTTCTGGCTTGTCGAGTTTGTTCATCAGTCCGGGATCCGCCAGCGGCAAGTTCGTCAAGGACGTCACCGGTATCGATCTCACCGAGCAAGGCGGCATGATCGCCGCCATGAAGGGCGCGATCACCAGCTACACGAAGTGGCAAACTTGGGCCAAGTTGTTGATTCCGCCCCTGCCGTTTCCGGGTGCCCAAGGATCGTCGGCAATTGGCAGCCCGAATGTGAAAGTGAATGACGGACCGATGGGCTTCGTGGCACCACTGATGTCGATCTCCTGCACTGAATTCATCTGGGTGCCGAACGCTGCGACGGTCGGCTTCAGTAATGTTCTGGTCGGTGTCAGCGTCGCAGACATGGTCAAGGGAATTGCGGTCCATGCCGCACAGGCAGGGGTCAGCAAGGCGGTCAACAAGGGATTTGACAAGGCAGCAGCAGCGCTGAAGAAACCGGCAGACGCACCGAAACCTCCACCCGAAAAAGAGGGTGAAGCGGGCACGGGATGCTAATCCGAAAACTGAGCGAATAATTCCATGCCCATCAATATCGCTACCGGACAGGTCTACCTTGATCGTGAGGACATCACGATCGCGGGGGCACTTCCAATGACTTGGGCGCGGCACTACAAAGCCGGCATGGAGACGCTGCACAGTCCCTTGCTCGGTCCGAACTGGACCAATCGCTACCTGTGCAGTTTGCGGCGCGACCCGGACGGCTTTCGCTTCATAACTTCGCTGGGCAGTGAAGAGTTCATCGCTGACGCGGCTGGCGGCGTCGAAGGCGGCAGGCGAGCCGTCAGCAAAGGCTCGTATCTCGAGATTTACAGCGACGGGTCCCGATATATTGTTCAAAGCTGGAATCCGGAATCCTTTGAAGTAGTCCGCTACTGTTTCAGGATCGGTAGATCAGGCGATACGACTCGCCTCGACAGTATCGAAGACGCCACCGGCCTGGCGATCGACCTGCAGTGGGACGCGGCAGGCAGGCTGCAACGGGTGCGGCAGCGCATCGAAGGCAGATCGCTGCGCCTCGAATATGGAGCGGACAACCAAATTCGAGCTCTCAGGCTGGAGGCTCAGGACGGATCGATCCATCCAATATGTCGCTATGAATACGACGCGACGGGCCAACTGTCGGCCGTGTTGAATGCCGCCGACATCCCTGATCAATATTTTTACGATGCACCCGGGCAATTGGTTCGCGAGGTCGCACGAGATGGCGGCGTTTTCCATTTCAAATACGATGCGGCCGGACGGTGCGTGCGCTTTTCCGGTCTCGATCACTACAACGAGAAGACATTGCGCTTTCTCGAGGCGACCGGACATACTGAAGTCACCAATAGCTACGGCGATACGGCACGTTATCGCTATTTGCCATCGGGGCAAATCACCGACACTTGGGATGAGCTCGGCAATCACAGCAGCACTGACTATGACGCGTTCGGTCGTATCGCTTCCTTGACATCGGGTCTCGGTGCAGAAACTGCGTACCAATACGATGAGATGGGGAATCGATCGGCGATTATCAATGCCCTCGGCCACCGCACCTCGTTCACCTTTAACGAGCATCATCAACCGGTCAGAATCGTGAACGCGGCGGACGGCGCCTGGAAACGAATCTACGATCAACTCAATCGGCTAGTAGCAACCGAGGACCCGCTGGGATCACGTTGGAAGCTCGAGTACGACCCGCTCAGCCTGTTGACGAGCGTCACAGATCCGAAAGGCTCCGCGCGGCGCGTGCGATATCGGGCGGGCGTGCCGAACGAGGCGAGCGACTGGGCTGGCAACATCACAAAGTTGCAGTTCGACGCGTTCGGCCGACTGACGCACACCATCGATCCGAAGGGCGCGCAAACACTCACTCAGTATGATCCAGTCGGTAACCCGATCAAGGCTGTACTACCAGACGGACGAATACTGGCAGCGACCTACGATGCAGGCGGCAACCTGACCGCGCGGTTCAACAGTGCCGGTGTCGAGATGCGCTTCTTGTACGGCCCTTGCGGACGCCTGTTGAAGCGCACCGACGGCAACGGGCACTCTTTGTCTTACATCTGGGGTAGCGAGCCTGGCTGGCTTGAGTCAATCACAAATCAGAAGGGCGAGGTATTTCGGCTCGAGCGGGACGCGGCAGGCCGGACGGTCCGGGAGATATCCTTCGATGATCGCGTTCAAGGCTTCGACTACGATGCCGACGGGCGATGCGTCAAAATCACGAAGGCAGGTGGTGACACACTTAGCTTCGTTCGAAACCTGCTCGGATCGGTTGAACAACAGATCGGGGCGGACGGAACGAAGTCGACGTTTTCCTATGACCTCAACGGACGTCTGATCGAAGCCGTCAATGAGTCCGGTGCGATAAGCCTGCAGCGCGATTCTTTGGGACAGATTGTTCGTCAGCGATTCAACGAGAACTGGATCGTCAGCTCGTACGATCCCTTGGGAAACGTTGTTCGCACGAGCTCCGACCTAGGCCCCACGACGGTCTACGAATTCGATGAGAACTCGCTTTGGAAATCATTAGACGTTGACGGCCACGACCTCATTCTTTTCGATCGGGATTCGGTGGGCAATGAACTCGAACGAAAGCTGCCAGGTAACGCAAGACTTACACAAGAATTCGATCCAGTCGGGCGACTGACAAGCCAGCGCCTGATGTCCGGCGGAACCGAGAATAATGCACGGCGCAATGATAAGGCAATGGCAACACCGCAGTCCATCGATCGAGCCTATGTTTACGACGCCGCTGCGAGAGTCATTGAGATCGCGGACCGATTCTGGGGAAGCTCGCATTTTGGATATGACTCGGCAGGACGACTGTTGCAGGCAGTCGGTCCGCTGGGGCGGCAAGAACACTTCGAATACGACGATGCCGGGAATATCCTAAAGCACCAACTGGACCACGACACCCAGAATTCAGTATCAATGCACTACGAGGTGGGCAATCGCCTGGGGCGGGCTGGCAACGCAGATTGTAGTTACGATTCGGACGGCCGACTGGTATCCAAGTCAGAACATAAGGGCAAGGAGCCATCACGAATTTCTCGGTACTTCTGGAATTCATTAGACCAACTGGTGAAATTCGAATCACCTGACAACGATATCTGGTTATACAGCTACGACGCACTCGGTCGGCGAATTCAGAAGCGCGGACCGGCTATCTCCACCAGATTTTTCTGGGACGGGGCAAGGATGGTGTACGAAAAGCCGTCAGACGGTTCGTCGGCGAACTCATGGAAATACGAACAGTTTGGATTTGCGCCGCTGCTTACGATTCAGAATGGAAAAGCCTTTTCGATCGTGTGCGATCACATTGGCACTCCCCGAGAGGCAGTTGATGGCCGGGGAAAGGTTGTGGCTCGTTTCCGACAAACCAGTTACGGAAAACGATTGCCTCAAGAGTCACCTGGCGTCCACATGCCAATGCGATTGCCTGGTCAATTCTCCGATGATGAATCCGGATTACATTACAACTTTTATCGGTACTACGATCCGTCGTGCGCACGCTACGTACAGCAAGACCCGGTGCGTCAAAGTTTTGGAGAGAACTTCTACTCGTACTGTCGCAATCCACTTGCCAATATTGACCCATTCGGGCTGGCGGAGTCTTGTGCAATTCCCCGCGTGATCGTAACTCCCGATGGTGTCGCAATACCGAGTCAAGCTGCAGAACTCAAAAAAGTCCTCGGCAACCTTCAAGAAACATCTACAAATCCGGATTCAAGCCGAAAGTTTGTAGGGGCTGATTCCCTGGGTCCAATTCGAATACGGGTCGAGAAGGCACATCCGGCCGATCCGGGTTTTACGGGAACAGCTGATCCACTTCATACCGTAGATCACCTTCACATTGATCGACGAGAAAACGGGGCAACCGGACCATGGTATTCTAAAGAAAAAGTACCCTATGAGTGGCCTTTCTGAAACTGCTGATGCTCTGAAATCCGTGCTTTGGCCTGACGCAGAAATATTGCGCGTTGAAATTGACTATGGCAATCTACACCTGTCAATTCGTGAATCAACTGGTAAAAAGAGGCGACTCATTTTCGAGGGCTATCTCGGCTACGAACTCGTTGGCTTCTGGGATGAAGTTGTAGTCGAACAGGCCGAGCTGAGCAGAAACGGCGCGTTTCTTGACCGTTGTCGCGCCAGTATTCTTCGGCGCATTGGGGCAACGCCGTTCGCCTCTGGTTGTGATGCCAGGGGTCTACAACATGCGCTGCAGTTAGTCGTGACGCTGGGCGATGGCTGCCAACTCTGTATCGCGTTCAATGCGATTCAGGTTCAAGATTTAGTCTGATGGGTTGGCTTTCGGTGCTGAGAATATTTGCATGCAAAACTGAAGTCGAATCTAGGCATTAGAAATACCTCGAATTGAGTCAACCATACCGACAGGCAATCACCAGGACGCAGGCGGCAATCGCCGATCGAGCTACTCTTCTACGAAGCTGTATGTTCTCGCTCATCGCGACACTCTTCGCAGCACTCATAATTGCTGCACAATTCGGTCCTTTGGCTGGTTTAGCAGCGCTGCTTTGGCTGGTTCCGTTTGCAGGCATGTTCTTCGCTGCAGACGAGCACCTTCTTAGACGATGGCGAGTGCAGATTCTCGATTCGTGGGCTCTATGCATGATTGACTTTCATGCCCTTGCCAATGCAATGCGAGCTCTAAGCACAATGCCAAAGTCTACTGTCGAAGGAATGTTCGAAACGTTACCTCAGATGTCCGACCTAGCAGTCGAACAGGAATTGAGCGGCCAGACGAGACGATTGATCGCACTCCTGACTGCAACCGACTCGCAATATCGGGTGAGAACGCAATTCCTCAAACTCTTTATCGCTATTGCTTCGGCAAGTGTGACGACAATTGCAATTGTGTATGCGGACTTCTTCTGGATGTTGGCCATGGCACCCTTCGCACTGCTGGCTCTCGCACTTCGGCAATATTGGCGAGTGTCCCCTCCAAAATTAATCGCCGAGTGCCGTAGCCTGTCTGCCCAGCCGACTTGTGATGTCGACAGCGCCTGTGCCGAACTCGGTAGACTGGCAACGCGTCGACAGCTCGACGTACGTTGGATCGATCTGATTCAACGAGGTTAAAGCGCTAATTCGATTGGTCCTCGCGTGCGCCGCCCCTATGCATTTGAAAAATTGCCAGCGAAATGCTCTTTACAGCCACTGTTACCCTGATTGACGCCCACACGCGAGACTTCGTTGGGCATAGCCGAATGTTGTGGATATCGGACTTTGATCTTCAGCGGAATAGCCACCTATAAGGCGCCCCGTTTTGAACAAACGAATTAGGCTACCGATCGCCGGTTGTCCAGCGATCCGATTCGACCAAATTTATCACATACCGAACACCTTAAAAGTCACCATGACTTTGTTGTCCGGCCGAATCGTCAGGTCGTCCAGGCTGCGTCGCAACAGGCCGCAGGTAAGGTCACTGCACGAATGAGTGACATCCAGGTCAACACGAATCTGAGTTTGAAGATCGGCCGTTCGGCGGTCGAACAAACGGGCCGAAATGCCCCAATCGGTGTACGGACGAATTTGCGTTGAATTGGGCACGATCGGGTGTATTCGATAGAGGACATCGGTTACGGCGTCAGACAATCCCAAATACTTGCCTAACGCTGGAACCAGTTTGTCCTGCCACAACAGTTCGTCAATGATGTGTTGAAACGCGTCTGGACCGTATGCACCCGATACCTTGAAACCCATAGTATCCAAGTGCACGCTACAGAATGCACGCCGTTTCGACTCGGCAACCGAACCGCCAGGCGCGGTGGCAACTTGTGCTCGATCGATGGCGCAGTGCAGGCTTGGCGAACCTGGCTCCCGGAATCCTTGACCCCTGGTGGCACCGGCGGCGAATGTACCAATTGACGGGATGACACCAAAACTGCGGTATTTGAGATCTGGCTCGAAGCCAGCGGTCTTCAGCGCGTACTCGAAGGCGTTGGCATCCTTGGGGATGAACTCGAATCCTTGCTCAAGGCGACTGAAGGTTCTGACAATCTTTTCGATGTGAGCGGCGATATTAATCTTGTGGAACTTTTCAAATCGAGTCGCAATTCCGGTGTAGACGTCCATAGGCTGGCTTGCAAGAATTGTCACTTGACCCTCCGATTACACTCGATGACGACGATCGTAGTTACGACGCTTTGGTACACATTGATTTATCCGGGGCGCTGGTGCTATTTTCCTGAGATCCGATCCGTGATCTTCTGACGAGCCTCGAGGGCTAGTTCCCGAACCGGCTCCTCGACGTGGTTCAATTCGATCTGTTTTAGCGCGGGCAGCACATTCGCCAAACCGATATCGCCTACGACGGTCAGCACATAGAGTTGAAACGGCAGATCCGAGGTACCCGCTAGCGCGCGCAGCAAGCCCTCAGCAGATGCCGCGTCCGCCAGGTCGCCGATTGCTCCGATCGCGGCCTTGCGATATCCAAGATTTGTTGAGGTGTCAGCAGCAACCGTCCGCAAATCTGGTAGCGCCTCACGCGCACCCAAAGTGCCCAGACTGACAGCGGCCGCAGCGCGCAACATTTGCGAAGCACGCGCATTGCGAAGGACCGTGATCAGATAGGGCACTGCCCGGGCGTCCTTCAGCGGCCCCAAGGTACTAGCCGCCCACTCCCGAAGCGATTCGTCACGTGAATGGAGCATCGCATCGACCAACGGCCGCACGACACGCGGGTCCTTGAGCGCGACCATTGAGCCGAACACCGTCGCAGTCTGCTCCGCCGCGTCGATATCCTTGCTTTTCAGCGCCATCTCCAACAACAAGGGAGTGACCGAACTTCCCAGACGCGTCACTTCGGCGATTCGACGCTGTGCCGAAAAGCGTCCGGTCAACGGCGTCGGACCCGGCAGTTGACCAATGACCGCTTGGGCGCATTGCTCAAACAACGCGCGCTGCTCGAGCCAACCGGACACGATGTCCGCCACCAGCGACACCTTCCAGTCGCTCGATGCCTGTCTGGCCTTCGCGAATGAGAGCGCGGTTGCACCGTGCGCAAGTAAGCGGTCACGGTTAACAATATAGGCCGCGCCGTCATTCGCCACAGCAGCGGTGAATTCGGCTTCCAAGTCCAATGCATCAGCCATCGCCTTACCACCTTTGCTTTGTCCCGCTGCGCCCCCGGAGGCGACCATGAATGCCGCTACGACAATCGACGCGCCCAGGCTCCGGCGCGAAATGCTACGGACTGTATCGGACGTCCACGCTCGGGTCATATTTATCCCACCAACGTTTAGGATCGCTGGTTTCAGGCAACTCGCGCAGACAATTGGTCGCACAGTGCGCTTCACCCTCGGAGAAATGATAGAACCAGTCATCCACGAAGTGTACGGTCACGCCGAGCGGGTTGAACACCGACAGCATATAGGCTTCCAGAATGTCGACCTTGTTGTCAGGAATTTTGATCCGCATCCACAGTGGTGTCGGCTTGCCAGTGAATACGCTTGCAAGCTGGGTCAAAAGCAGGGCGTTGCCGGCATTGGCCAACGCGATTTCGGCGGCGCGTGCCGCGACCAATACCGTGTTGGATACCGACAGCGCCACACTCGGATCCTTGATGTGATCGATGATGTTCTGCCGCTCTGCCGCCGACGGCGCGTCGGTGTAGTAACAGGCCATGCGCTCGGGAGATTCGTCCGGCTCGATCCATCGAACATCCCCGACTGGCGGCAAGGCGACCGCAGCACTCACCTTGAGTTTCTTGAACACACGTCCGAGCACATCCTGAGCGTCGGTCGAACTCATCCTCGGCCCGAACGGTTTCGGGATCATCAAGTGTTTTCCGAGCACCAGCATATTCACCGAACCAACGGTTTGGGCAACGGTTCGGTTGGCGGTCGGATCAATGCCTGGCCGGGGTGGCGTCGGGGTCGGCCTGGGAACCGCCGGCGGCTTGAAGTAGGTCGGAATTCGGATGATGTCGGCCTCGGCAAGGGCGAGTCCCGTCTTCAGGCGCTGATCGATCGGAATCAGATGATTCGCGCGCACCTGGTCATTGAACTTTTTTGCGCTGGCAATCAGCTCTTCGACACTGATTTCATCATAGCTCGCGGGATTCTTGCGGACACCATCGGTCCACTTGCCTCGATGAAAGTTGGTACGTCCTGACGACACTGGAACCTTCTTGATTTCCTCGAGCAAGGTGGTCATTGCGCCGATCGAGGCGGACACCATCTTGAATCCCTTGGCTGAACCGTCCGCGACAAAACTGATGAATTCATCTACATGGCCGACATCGAGCCATGAGGTATCAACCGGTAATACCGGTTGCACGATCTGGTCGAGCAACAGCTCCCGATAGTCGGCATCAACCTTGCGTTCACGTGAATCACCGAGCAGGATTTTTCCAAACGGCGCAGCGCGATGCGCCTTGACCGCTGGACCGGCAGCACCGGCGCCCATCGCCGGAGTGGCGGCGCTGATCGGCGGTGTTGCTTCAAGGTTGCCGCCGTAGTGAACCGAGTCGCTGTTGGGATTCCCCGCATGCAGACCGTCGTACAAGCCCACGCCAGGCGCGGGCATTTCCTGATGCACAAAATCATGCAGCCCGCGATTGCGCTTGCAATGCAGGACCACATGCATGGAGGCGTGCGGCGCGAAGCAGTAGCCGATTTCTATTTCGTCTTGAATCCACGGGTCATCGGCGAATTTGCTGCCGTCGATCAGATAGAACGGCCCGGTATCGGCTGGTGTCGATGTCGTGAACGGCGCGGATTCGTTGGCAGGCAAAGGTACGGTACCCGTTCCGAACACCGCCTGGCAGGCCTCGGTAAGATCGAAGATGAAATTGTGATTGCCGGGTTGGATGGGTGTGCCCGAGGTTGAATCGATGATGTTGACCACGAACACCCGCTTGGGTGGCAATGCGCCGGAGAGCAGCAGCAAAGGCGCAATCGTAAACAATGCGACGTCTCGTGGCCGCGCGAGGTCCTTGCCGCCGGAGTCCTGATGGACGATCTCGACCCAGACATCGCCGGGCGCACGTTTGGCAAACACCGGCGCACCCGAGGAACCGGCCGGAAGTTTTGCTGCAAACGGATTTGGTTTGAGCGGCGACGGCCCCTTCGGCGCGGGAAGTTTCGGATCGCCTGCGAGCGTCACCGCTTCGAACAGGATCTGGAAATCCAGTCCGCTGGGGATGTTGAATGTTGTCAGGGAGACCGCCGAGGTTCCATCGCCGATAAAGACGACTGGCGGCGAAAAAATGAATCCGCCGGCGCTCAGGCTGCCGAATCCACGGATACGAACTGCATCCTTGGAATCGATGCGAATTTCGGTTTTCGCTGCACGCGACGCAATGCCGGCAGGAGACTCCAGCCGAGTCAGCGTGAGTTGGGCCTGGTCAGCAATTCCATTGATCAGCGCATCTTTGAAGTCGAGCAAGGTTTCGCGATCCAGAGCCGCCGCGCCAGGGATCACCGGCGGCAGCCGGCCCAGGTCACTGATGTCAAAATTCGGCAGGATGATCGCACCGGGTCGCAACAGACGCACCTGATCTTCGGCCGCGTCCGAGGCGACACTACCGCTGCGATCGAAATCCGCGTGGAGTCGAACCACGAGTCCGGGCGGCGCCAGCGTATTCACTCCCGTCGAGCCCGGGGCTACCGGCGCCAACGGCAAGGTGGTCGGTGGCAGGCTTGCGGGTAAATCCTTGATCGGTGCGTCAGGCGGCATTGTGCTCAGCAACCGTACAGTTCGAGCAGTTTCGCGCGCGTCTGCGCACCACACACGCCATCGACTTTCAAGGGCGGATTGTCCGCCTGAAATTCGGTTACCGCCTGCGCCGTAAGAGGACCTGCAATGCCATCGATCGGACCCGGGTCGTATCCGAGATTCCTGAGTCGCGCCTGAAAGCCACTGACGCCGTCATCGCTCGTGTGCTCGACCGGGTTCAGGTGCGCCAGGTTCAATGGCCAAACGAATCGCTTGGTGGTCAAGAGCCCATTTTCGGCATCCGGCGCAATCTTGCGAACAATGAGCCCATCGGCAGCCGTGACGCCGCGCGTCACGACACCCTCGATGTCGAGTTCGTAGGACTCCGCGGCCAGCTTTTTGCCGTCGAGATCGAGCAACACCAGACGCAATTCGCGCGGCGCGGCTTCGACACGGAAGCGATGCAATTTGTTCGTCGGTGCAGGCGCTTCCTTGGACTTCTTCTCTGGAATGAACACCACGTCACCGGGAAAGAGCAGGCTCGGATTCGGGCGCAACTTGCGCAGCTTCGCATTACCCGGATCGTCGTACACGGTCCGGAAATTGCGAAAGCCGTATTGTGCCGCAATGCGGAACAAACACTCACCTTGCTGGACCGTATGATTAGACATGGAAGATTAGGCTGCGCGCCACTCGCTCGCATCGATGTCGGGAAAGCAGACCTTGCATTGGCCGGGTGACTTGACATCACCCACGCGGGCGCGGCCTTGTGCGTCCAGAGTGCCTTTGCGCACCTCCCCGTCCGGAAGTTGCAGGGTGTACGCTTCATTCGCTACGGGCCGATCGGACGCATCGATGAGTTCGATCTCGACCCAGTAAACCTGGTCCTTTTGTTGACTGCCCCGCAGTTGGGTCGGGGTGAACACAGGGCCGGCCGATGTCTTTTGTGCAACCGCAGACTGCACGCTGTAACGAACGACAAACAGGGTCTCGGGCGTCTGATCGGAGGTCAGGTCGCCGAGCAGTGGCACAGCCTCCTCGACGGCGCGTTTTCGATCCATCGAGAATGCGAGCGAATTTGCCATTCGCTCGAGCAATCTTGCTGCACTGTTGCGATCAACGACTTCGAATCGACGACCCGTTTGAGTATGCAGGGTTGTCCACAGCTCAGCCCGAATGACCCGAAGCCGACTTTCGTTGAAACTGAGATCCGTGTTGGCCTCATGAATTCGATCGACGATGCCTTGCGCGACACCGTCGCCCCGAACCGAGCTCGAACGCTGGACCGGGTTGCCGACGGCGCCACCGGACTGGCCAATGCGCAGACTCCCCGAGACGAGCAACATGGTTACTCGGCGAATGACCTCGTTATCGGTCATCCGCCACACGATAGTGCCCGGATCAAAGCGATTCAGGGCCAGGCGCAAGTCTGTCAGTTCGAACCCACGCAGCCAGATCGCGGTAGACACCGCATCGAAAAATGGGCGAGCAGCAAACTGTCCTTGAAACTCGAATCGCTGGCCGATAACCGATGCGCCGGATGCCGAATCTTGCTTACGAAGCAGAGCAATCATGTTGCTATCCAACATGGAGAACTGGTGGAGATGATCACGATAGAACTCTCGACCTTCGCATTGCGAACGCTACGCTCTTCAAGCAAATCTGCATCCGCACGATGTCGCCAATGCGATGTTGATGATACCAAATCGCTCAACGTTGTGGGCATAACGCGTCCTGTCTTTCGGCCAATAAGACTGACTCCACGAAGATGGCCGTTACGGCTGTAAGGTCAGCTTGGAACACTGCCTCGCCAAACTACGGAGACTTCCAGCTAAAGTATCCCGCAGCCTTACGCTCCTCCTTTGAATCACCACCGTCATGGGTACCGGCGCGACCGCCTCGAATCAATAGGGCAATCAATTTCTGCTTTTCCGCGTCTTTCTGAACGGCATTCATGGCCATTCGCCGGCTGCTTGCTTGCGGTATATAAGCCTTCATTTGACCACTCGGCTTGTGTTGCAACAAAAATCGAGCGGCGGAATTGTTAAACGTTGGCGGTGTGCTTTGCTTTCCGGCCTTGTAATCGACAAGGATAAGATCTGAAACTTTTTTATAGTCAGCGTCTGACGCAAGACACTTTGAGAAAATCGTCTCGAACGGCTGGGTAAGAAAGCCTTTCGAGGTGAGATAAGTTGCGAACTGATCCGGGTTACTCGGAAAATCGTCAACAAAACTCGTGATCGCCGGATCGCTTCGATACATCGCGTCGGTAATAATGATATTGAACGGTTTGTAAAAGACCAGCCCTAAGCGCGTCATCATTTTGGGGATACTGGAGTCGGTCAAATGAGACTCTAGCTCCAAGACATAGTTATTCGCCTGACCGAACAAAATAGCGGTGTGATTGGGGCTCCGCTTCTTATCCCATCGCCACGTGCGCCAGTTCGAAGGCACAAGATTCCAGTAGTTGAAGTTATTCTGGAAACCGTGATACTGAACGACATCGCCACCCTGCGCTTTAGCAAGCGCCACCTCTTTTCCCCAAGTGTAGGGGGGTACGGACTGCCCGATACCACGACTCGTTTCCATAACGCCGTCGTGAGCCCCAGCTTCGAACAGCGCCGCATAGATGAGATGAGTGCATTCGTTGCCGATACCGTTGGCATTTGAGCGCGAATCATTGTATGCAAACATCAGTAGCTTTTGACGTTGCGTCGGATCGATATCGGGCATTGTCTATTTCCTTTCGAGCAACCGCCATTCGACTGCTAAAGCATTAGTCTTGAATCAGATTCTGGTGAAATACCCGATGCTTTTCTGATCCCTAGGCACAAAATCATTGTGCGAGCCAACTCTGGTAAATGCAATACGACTTAAGTCCGATAGCATCGGTCGGAAGAGACGACCAGTTGACCATGGGAGTGCAACGCAAATATGTCGCCAAGTTTCACGTGTGCAGTCACAACAGCAATCCGTTCAGCCGATTGTCGTAACGCGACTCATCAGTGCGGGTGATCTCTTATTGAATGGTGATTCTCATCATCTGGAGATCGGCAATCTCAAGCTTTCACATTGTCGCGTGCCACGCCGCCATCAATCAGCTCAATCACCCGATCACATCGCGCAGCCAGCGCTGGGTCGTGTGTAACAATCAAAAAGGTCGTCTTGCTCTCGGCATGCATGCGCCGCATCAGGGAGAAGACTTCATCGGACGACGCCCGATCCAGGTTGCCGGTCGGCTCATCGGCCAGCACCAGCGGCGGCGAGCTCACCAACGCGCGTGCGATCGCAACACGCTGTTGCATACCACCCGATAATTCGCCGGGACGTTTGCTCATGGCCTTCTCCAGGCCGACGCCGGCGAGCATGTTACGTGCCCGCTCGAGTTGTTCCGGGCTGACATAGCCCTCGCGCATAAGCGCCGGTAGAGTGACATTCTCCAAGGCCGTGAACGCCGGTAACAAGTGATGAAACTGAAACACAAAACCCAAGGTTTCGCGCCGTTTCAGGGTCAACCCGGCATCGTTGAGCGCCTGGGTTTCCTCACCCTGGATCCGATAACTACCCGTCGTCATGCGCTCGAGCAAGCCGATGATATTTAAAAGAGTACTTTTGCCTGAACCGGACGGTCCGATCAGCGCTACAAACTCGCCGCTGTCAATGGAAAGCGAAATGCCGTGCAGTACTTCGGCCTCGTTCGGCAGGCCGACGTTGTAGCTCTTGCGAACATCGTGCAGTTCGATCAGCGGCGTGACCGCGTTCATTGCACTCGCCTCACTGCCGGATGGCCTGCGCCGGGTCGAGGGCGGCGGCGCGCCGGGCCGGCGCAACTGCGGCCAGTACGCCACACAGGGTTGCAATCATCGCAATGTCGAGGGCTAGTGATGGCGAGAGCGTAATCGCAAACAAGGGCAGGCCATCGGAGCCGCGCACAAAGGTTGTGAAGGCCTTGATCAACAATACTGCCAGCACGACCCCAAGCACCGACCCCAACGCGCCGACGATCGCGCCTTGCAGCAAGAAGACCCTGAGCACCTGGTTCTGGGTAGCGCCCATGGCGCGCAGAATACCGATCTCGCGGCGCTTTTGCACGACCGACACGACCAGCACACTGGCAATCCCCAGCACGACCACCACCATCACTACCGCGCGAATGAGTCCGGTACTGATTGATTGCGCATTCAATGCCGAGACCAACTGTGCATTGGCCTGCTGCCAGCTCTCAACCTTGTAGGGAAGGCGCTGGCTCAGATCATTGGCCAGGGTTTGCGCGCTCCAGACATCCTTGAGCGTCAGATCAAGGCTGGTGGCGCCACCAGGTAATCCGACCAGACTTTGCGCGGCGCGGATCGGCACGATCACCGTGCGCCGATTCAGTTCGCGCACGCCGAGATCGACCAGTGCCGTCACCCGCACGGATTCGGTAATCGTACCGGTCACCAGACTGATGCGATCGCCGACGCGAACGCCGAGATCATCGGCGAGTTCGCGACCGATGATCGTTTCGCCGGGCGCCAGGCGCGCTACGCCCTCTACAACCTTCGAGCGCAAGCTGACAACCCGGTCATATCGGTCGAGATCGACGCCGACGATCGAAATCGATTTGGACGCTTCCCCTCTGACCGCCAACCCGGCGCCGGCGAGCATCGGTGAAACACCGGCGACTTCGGGCAGCGCCTCAAGGACGGGTATCAACGCCTGCCAATTCGCAATCGAGCGTAGCCGCTGTACCCTTGGTTGCGTCTGGGTCATCTGCGTGGCGCCCTCGGTAGGAACTGCGGCCGGAATCACGGCGTAATCGCGACTACTCAGCGTGACATGGGCTTGCGCGCCAAGCGTCTTCTCCAGCGTGTTGCGCTGCAAGCCGGCAATCAGGGCTGAGATGTAAGCAACCACGGCGACTCCGGCGGCGACACCGATGACGATCAGCAGGGTTTGCATGCGACCTTCCAGCAAAAAGCGGATCGCAACCCGACGCTCGAATCCAAGCCATGTGAGCATAGTTTCTGTCTGGCTTCCGGTCTTAGCGGCCCATCGCGTTACTCATCGCCGAACCAGCGTCCTCGCGCGTCGCTCTGGACGACGGGCCGGGCAGAATCGCGCTGGGATCAGCTCGGACTCGGCTACCGATCTTGGGCGTACTTCCGATCAGCACCAGTTCATCGGCCTGAAGACCGTCTAATACTTCAGCCAATTCGAGCGTGCGAAGTCCAATACGCACTTTGCGCGGTTCCACCCGACCGTTGCTGGCAATCAACAATTCGGACGAGTTGGCGCGCAGGGCCGACACCGGTACCACCAGCGCCCGTTCGCGACGCGCGGTCTCGACTTCCAGTGATAGGGTCATATCTTCACGCAGAAAGGCCGGCGGCTCCTGATCTACCGAAAATTTAACTTCAATGGCGCCGCGCTGCGTATCGACCAAGGGTGCAATCGAGCGAACATGCGCCGCGAAGCGCTGATCGGGGAACGCATCGGCCAAAACCGCGACCGCCTGGCCTGTCTGAAGTTGTTCAAGATAGCGCTCGTCGACTTGCGCAACCAGCAACAACGGGCCGGCCAACGCCAGGCTCATCAAGGCTCGGCCCGGTTGAACGATCTGGCCCGGCTCAACCAGACGGGACAACACCCTGGCATTCACCGGTGCCACCAGCTCGGTCTGCGCCAGTCGCGCTTGGGCGCTGCTGGTAGCTGCCTCGGCCAGCGCCACTTGTGCCAGCGCTTGTGCAATCTCGGTACCACGCTCGGACACTGCCGCACTTTGCGCGCGTGCGCCGACCTGCTGCGCCTCGGCAACGCTGACGCTGCGTTGCACTTCGTCGAGTCGCGCCTGACTGATGAACCCTTTCTTGACTAGCTCCTGTGTACGGCGCAGCTCGGACCGGGCCGCAATCAGCACCGAGTCAGCTTGTGACTGCGCGGATCGGGTGGCGCTGCGCCCGGTGCTGCGTAACCCGGCCAGTCGCGCGCGGGCCTGAGATTCACTGGCCTGCGCCTGTTCCAGCGCGGCCCGCAGTTCATCACTTTCCAGTCGAACCAGAACATCGCCCTGGCTCACCCGGGCACCTTCGATCACGACGACCTGACGAACTCGGCCGGTCAGCGTGCTGCCGATATCGACTCGCGATAAAGTGGCTACCCGACCAGAAAATTGTAGCGTGCGCACCAGCGGCGCAATTCGCGCTTTCACGGCCGGCACGGCCGGGGCACGGGCAAACCACCAGGCAAGCAAACCGGTGGCGATGAGCAACAGCACCGCCAACGTTATGCCCAAACGGCGAGACATACTTGCGATGATCTTAACCTCAGTCCCCTCCTGAAGATACGACAAGTCGATACTAACCGAGGAAATAAATCATCCAACGCCATCAACCTTCAGCGATCAACCAGAGCTATGAGCAATCTGCCGTCAGCAGTGAACCGTAAGCGTCCATGACCCACTGCAATTATTGCGAAAGGTCAATCCCGATCTGCTCAGTTCGACTGATAATTCGCCATGACTGATAGGATGCACGGAACAAGGCGTCAGAAAGGATGGCAGTGCGCACGAATTCACGGCTCACTCGTCGAGGTCTGGTCACCGCACTTTTGGCTGCGGTCGTCTCGCTCACCTGGTCTGCCACACACGGTCAAAGCGAACCATTACTGCACGAGCGTTACAGCGCCTTGCAGGACAGACTGGCCAACAGTACATTCCAGAGGCCACTAATTATCGAATCCCGGATGGCTTCGGGCTCGATCCACGGCGATGTTTACGCGGTGATCGCGCACCCATTCCCATTACTGAGTCGAGCCCTGCAGGGCGCGGGCTATTGGTGCGACATCATGATGCTGCATCTGAACGTCAAGAATTGTCTGGTCGGTCGGCCGGCCCAGGATGCGTCAGGCGCAACCGGCATTCGGGTGGCGCTGGGACGTAAATACGACCAAGCGCTGGAAGAAACCTATCAGATTGACTTTGACTACCGTGTTCCATTAAGCCGTCCAGACTATTTCACCGTGCAACTTACTGCTGAAAACGGGCCACTCGATACCCATCATTACAAAATGGCGGTCGAAGCGATTGCCATCAACGAGAAGTCCAGTTTTATCCATATGACTTATTCGTACGCCTATGGCGCCAGCGCACAATTGGCGATGGACATTTACCTGGCGACCATCGCACGCAATAAGGTTGGATTCAGCCGACTCAATCCGCAATCCGACAGCTCGCCAATCTACATCGGTGGCACACTGGGCGGCGTCGAGCGCAACACCATGCGCTACTACCTTGCGATCGAAGCCTTCCTGGCAGCCTTTGAACTGCCCATCGATGCACAGCCCGAAGCACGCCTGCGCGATTGGTTTGCGGCTATCGAGCGTTACCCTCGACAGTTGCACGAACTGACGCGCGAACAGTATCTACGCATGAAGCGGGCTGAATTGATTCGCCAGCGCGCAGCCACGGCTGCGAACTGATCGACCAGTGAAACATCAAGGAGTATCACCCGTGAGTCCGTATCATAAAATTTTGTGCCCGACCGATGGCAGCGCCGCCGCAGAACGCGGCATGCTCGAGGCCGCCAGTCTGGCAAAAACCATGGGGGCGAAGTTGCGATTTTTTCATGTCATGGAGTTTCAACCGGCGGCGCTCGGCTACGAGGGCGGGCCCGTTATGCCCGAGACCTTTGATGCAATGCGACGAAGCGCGGCTGACGTCGTCGCTCGGGCTCAAAAGTTCGCAACTGAACAGGGAGTCGACGCGACTGTCGGATCGATCGAGGCGACCGGTACCCGAATCTCGGATGCAATTCTCGATGAAGCAAAAAGCTACCAAGCCGACTTGATCGTGATCGGAACCCACGGACGCGGTGGAATTCTGCGCCTGTTGTTGGGCAGCGATGCGGAAGCGGTTGCGCGGGAAGCACCTTGCGCTGTTTTGTTGGTGCGGCTAGCGGACACCGTGGAACATTAACCGCGTACCTGGCGCTCATACTGGGCAATAACCTGTGCGCCGAGCAGCAGCAGAGTCGCGGCGACCTCCAGACTCAGCAATATCGCGATCGCCGTCGTTAGCGATCCGTAAACCGCGCCGATCTGCGAGAGCGTCAGAAAATACCATATCAGCGCACGGCGCGAGAGCTCCCATAAAAGTGCGGCCGTCACGGCACCCAACAGCGCATGGCGAACAGACAGTCTGCCGACTGGCATGACCAAATAGATCGATGTCAGCAAAAAGATCTCGCCCGCCAACCCCAACAGGTACAACATAATTCCAGACAGGCCACCCAGCGACCATTCGTATCCCAAAAAATGCACCTGCTCCAGGCCCATGGCCTGCAAACTGCCGGCTACCAAGGTCACCAATAAAAGTCCTAGCCCTAACGACAAAATATAAGCGTACGGAATCAGCGCGGAGATCAGAAAGTGACGCCGCTTGATCGCAACCCGATGATGAAAGATCACTGACATGGCGTTCTCCAGCACCGTGAAGGCTAACGAGCTGAAGAACAACATGCTGATCAGCAAAAGCCAACCCATGACATCGCGGTGCCTGAGGAAGTTGGCCAGCTCCGCGATGATCGCCGCCGACTGCCCAGGCACCAGCCACTCGAGATACCGACTTAGCGTTTGCAACAATTCGTTCTGGTCGATGATATGCGACAGCGCAATCACCGTGAGAATCAGCATCGGAATGATCGATAGCAGGGCGTAGTACGCGACCGCGCCTGCGAGCAGGAGACCTTGATTGGCACGAAAGCTTTTCAGCGTGCCGGCAATGAATATCCAGGGATGCCGAAAAATGTACAGGGCGTGCTCGTCACTAAGTTGACTGGCGGCTGATTACTGATTGCTGATGACACCGACCGCCTTCATCATAATTGAGTCGCTATTTAATGCTTGTAGGAAATGTCCTATCGCAAATGAAGCGCCAGTCCTAAGGTATTTTGAGCGCTTGACTAATGACGAGTACCCCCAAGGCCAATCGATACTGAATAACACAATCTCCTGAAATTCAAAGCCAGCGCAGGTATGTCAATCAAGCGTCACCTTACTGTTTCGGCCAACGGCGGCACTGACCTGTCCAGGGTTAATCTGGAAGAAGCGTTCGCAATGATCGGGCTGACGGACATCGACCAGACAAAACTGCCGTCAATAGAAGTCTGTCGGCAGAAGGTGCGCGCTGGTCAGCCACTGTTTGGTCAGGGCGACCCCTTCGATTCAATTTTTGTTGTACGACTGGGCACCTTCAAGTCTACGGCGCTTGACGATGGCGGTTACGAACAAGTACTTGGATTTGCGTTGCGCGCCGATATTCTCGGTTGTGACGCCGCTGCCAGCGGTACCCACGCCAGTTGTTGTGTTGCGCTGGAAGATAGCGAAGCCATTACCATCCCGCTCGCGCCCTTTCGAGATTTGGGCGAAGTCGGAAATGTTTTTGAGCGGCACCTGTTTCGTCATTTGAGCGAGGAATTGAATCGTCAGAATCGGGTGCTGGCAATGATCGGTACGCTAGGCGCGAACGCTCGGGTCGCCCGTTTTCTGGTCTCGCTTTCAGAGCGCTATGCACGCATGGGCTATTCGCCGAAACACTTCATCCTGCGTATGACTCGCCAGGAGATTGCCAATCATCTCGGCCTGACCATGGAGACGGTCAGCCGCGCTTTCAGTCATTTATGTCAGGCCAATCTGATCGAGGTCAATCAACGTGCCGTGACGGTATTTTGCGTCGATCGACTGCGGTGCGTACGACCGGCCACCCAGTCGAATCATCAACGGCAAACCATGCCTTATCGGTTTGCTTCGGTGCCGATCATGTCTAGCATGTAACCCATGTGCTGCGCCACCGTTGATCGGAGCGGCCATCACCGCTAATACCTGAGTTGTATAGTCGTGACACCCCGCCAAGCCTAGCATTGCTGAATCGACGATCCGTTTTGCATCGTCATTCATCCAGGCAGGCTCAAGGGGGTCAATATGAAATCAACATCATTCTGCTGCTTTTTGTTTACAGCGTGCCTGCTGTTCCCCGGCAGCCCGGCGAGCGCTGCTGATTTCGGCGAGCAGTCGCCCAGTGTCGAACAATTGATCGAAGCGCTAAATTCGACGGGCACGCAAGCCAGCAGCGCCAGCGACCTCAGAACCCGCGGTATCAAGATTGTGGCGCTCGATCGGCGAGTTTCAGCGCCAGCCCGGAGCGAGTCATCGTCAGCCCCTGCGGGTGGTCGAGCTTCGATGGTCATACAGTTTGCGCTGAACTCGGATCGAATCCTGCGTTCCTCAGCCGACAGCCTGAATAATCTGGCAACCGCCTTGAATTCAGACACACTGAAGAATCAAGCATTCGAAGTGATCGGGCATACCGACTCAAGCGGCTCGACAGCCTACAACGTCAAGCTTTCCAGGAGGCGGGCGCTGTCGGTTGCAGAATTCCTGTCGGTCGTTGGCGTCGACTCTTCGCGCGCCACAGCTTCAGGGCGAGGTCCGAAGGAACTGCTCAGCGGCATTGCGCCTGACTCGGCTCGACAACGTCGCGTCGAGATTCGTATCATCAGATAATTCACGTTGTATGAAGTCGGGGCCCTAAAGGGAGCTCTTGTTGGACCGCATCACCTGCTTTAACGCGGGTTTCGCCGCAGTCGACCGCGATACTGTACGAGGGGTCCGACCAGCGGCAATTGCATGCGAACATCGAGATTGAATTCACCCTCCTGCGCCCATTCTCGCGCCTTGGTGCGCGGGGCCAGCCAGAGCGGCATCTTCAGGTGAAAGATCGACCAGCCTCGCATCTCCAGGCACAGACCTTGTTCGGTCGAAGGTAGATCGAAATTGAAACGCACAGGGCCAAAGCGTTCGACCAGCCGGCCGTGGGCTTGGCTCAACACGCTGGCAAAGCAGTGTCGGCCGAAGTGGGGCGTCCATTTTTCGACGCCGTTGTCGACGTGGAAGTAGACGGTCAGCGTGTACCGACCAGTCGGCGGCAAGCCCACGAGGGCACAGATCAGCTTTGCAAGCGGCGACGCGCCGCGTATCACCTCCGCATCGCCACTGGCCGCAGCGGCACCGCATAGGTCGTGCAGGGCGCGGACCGGAGCCTCTCCAGTTGCAATTTGTTCGGCCAGCAATTGCGCAGCCAACACCCGTATTTCAGGACCATCGCCGTTTTCCGCCAGCAAAGTTTATCGACGCATGATGTGCTGGTCACCGACTTTGCCGGTCAAGACAACGGACATGGCCGAGCGGTCGCTGCCAAAGCCCGAGAGAAACGCTTGCAGCCGCTTTGCGATAGGGGACAGCCCCGAAACAGAACGGACAATCCGCAGACGCACCAACCAACCGAGCAACCAAAGGGCAATGGTTTGCCATGCAAATTCCGGCCCGGCACGGAAGGTGACTACAGGTTTGCCTGCAATCCGGTCGGGCAGCAATTGGTGGTCAGGAACGTCTGCGAGCGCCACCAATCGGCGCAAGGCTGGTTTCCCGGAGACCGCGAATTTCGTCCACTTCAATCGAGTCCCTCCACCCGATCTAAGCCTGCAACCAGATGTCGGACGACTGCGCCGGATAGCGCCGGCACGCTGGACGCACCGAGAATTACCGTCACACCTACCGCTCTTGCCCGTGCATCGAGTACCAGGCTGCCACTCACAAAGTCGCGCGCGTCGGCCAGATCGAGATAGGCTATCCCGGCCTTCAGGCAAGCCTTGGCGACTTGATAGCCACTGCCTTGGAACGGCCCGGCTGCATCGATCAGCAATTGCGGCCTGTGCGCGTCCAGCAGGGCGCGGAGATCGCTATTGCGGTCAGCCTTCACTGCGACGGCATTCGGCAAGACCCGAGCGAGCCGCTCAGCACTATCCAAATTGCGGCCGGCGATGATGACCTGCCAGCCCGCTCTTGCAAGCCGCCGCGAAAGCCGCGCGCCAAAACCGCCATATCCACCGAGAATAAGGACGCGTCTCACTTTGGCGTTTGTGGCGAAGACATGAATGGACGAGGCCGCTTGCATGGATTTGGCTGTCGAGCCTTCATCAATGAAGAAATGCGCTATTCAACTGATCCTCCGCCGTAACGTTTGCACTAATCGCTTGCGTACATGACCGGTGTCGAAACTCGCGCCGCTGCATCAGCACTGGCCAGCCGGGAATACCTGTAAATTAGTTCGACCGATCGATTTCGCGAGTCGGAAAAACTAATACCTCGGTTGTATAGCCACACCCCGGAGGACGGGATTAACATTACTTCACTGATGAATGATCTTCGTCATTCACAGAGTTAACCACCCAAAAAACCCTAAGGAAGCATCATGAAAAACCTGAACAAAACCCTGATCGCCGCTGCTGTTTTTTCACTCGTCTCCAGCGTCTACGCCCAGAGCAGCTCGAACGTCAACGTTGACTCGGTAACGCAAAAGGCGACCGCAGGCATGGCCGGCGGTGCCAAGCAGAACCTGGAAATCGGCAATGCAGCGGGCGGCGGAAAATCCAACGTCACTGCCAAGAACATTACGCAGACCGGCAAGGGCGGCCTGATCGGTGGCACCAACCAGACCATGAAGGTCGGTAACGCAACCAGCGGCGGCACCTCCAACGTCAAGGTCGATAACATCACGCAAAATGCCAAAGCCGGTATGGCGGGTGGTGCCAAGCAGAACCTGGAAATCGGCAATGCAGCCAACGGCGGCAAATCGACGGTAACGGCCAAGAACATCACCCAGGACGGCAAGGGCGGATTGATCGGTGGCACCGACCAGTCCATGAAAATCGGCAACGCAAAGTAAGCTCTGTTCTCCGGTTTGAAATGACGTCACTCGGAATCTGGTGGAGGAATTTGAAATGAAGATGTTCGCAACCCTGATGTTCCTGGCTTTGGTCGCAACCGCCCAAGCCGCCTCCACCAGTGACTCCGACATGCCCGATGAAGTTCGGGCCCTGCTCATGAAGGAAAAAGCCAAAGGCAACCTCAAGGCAAGCCCCGCCGACGCTTCCTCGGAAAGAAGCAAGAAAGCCGGCGGAGCGGGCGGCGCCAAGAGTGGTTGCAATCTCGACATTGGCAACGTCAACAGTGGCGGTTCGGCTGCGCCGCGCCAAGTCACGACCATTGTTACCGGGCCGGTCATTCAGATGAACAACAAGTGCAACTGACCCGGCGGTCAGTCTTTCTCGGCACTCTTGAAATAGCAATGCTTACCCTGGCGATGTCATGAAAACCAAGTCATCAACCCGACCGAGTACACCACCGAGCACGCCCCTGCCGAATCGGCTGGGTGCCCTGGCGCGTCGCGTCGGGTTCAGACTGCCGGCCAGTTTTCTGGGTCTTCTGTTGGTAGCTGCCTGCGCAGCACCGAACCTTTCGAAGGAAGTGCAGGACGAAACGCGCGACAGCCTCAAGTCGCCCGCCGCACCGCCCAGCGTTGCGCTGACGTCGTTCTCGGAAGGATTGCGCTGTGTCGATCTGCAATTACTCGATTTCAGCGTGAAAAATATTTCCATCCTGGTCGAGGACCTTGATGATCAGACCAAAAAGGTTCCGGCGGGCACCAAGGACATGCTCATTTCCGCCTTCCAGGAGGCCACCAAACGCAGCCGCGCAGTCCGCCTGGTCGCCTTTGGCAATGATGCGCGAAATGCCTCAACCTTCCTCGATCGCGCCCAACGCCAGACTCAGTACCAGAACGTGCCGGATTTCGGCATTCGCGGCTCGGTCTCCCAGTTTGACGATAACGTTGTCAAAAAGAGCGCCGATGCGGGCTTCAGCCTTGGCGAGTTGTTCGCGGCGGGTATGGCACTGAGTTCAAGCTCGAAAGTTCTCGGTGTCGATTTGACCGTCATGCGCCTCGAAGACTTTTCAGTCGTCCCGGGCGTCAGTTCGAAGAATGCCATCGTCATTCTGCAGCAAGGATCGGGTACTGATGCGTCGTCGACCATTCGCAAGTTCAACATCAACTATCAGTCGTCCACGTCTCGTTCGGAAGGTACCGCTATTGCGCTGCGTAACCTGATTGAACTCGCGACCATTGAATTGTTGGGCAAACTCGTCAAGATTCCTTACTGGCGCTGCCTCGGTGCCAAGGACAACGATCCGGAGGCCAAGAGTGAGGTCAGCGACTGGTTCGAAGGCATGGTTCAGTCGGAAAACCAGGCTGAGTTGTTCTCGTACTTTCAATATCATCTGTCACGCCTCGGTCTGTACGAGGGTGAAAACAACGGCACCCCCAGCAAGGAATTGGCCGATGCCATTCGCAAGTACCGGGTAGTGCTGGGAATGACCAACACGTCTGACTTGAACGCAGAACTGTTCGGCATGCATCTCGGCGCGAATCGCAGCACGGTGCGTGGCAAAGTCGAGACTTTGCTGGCCGAGGCGGCTGCTGCCAAGGCTGCAGCGGAAGCGGCAGCGCCGAAATCGGCTGACGCTGCAACAGCATCAACGCCGCCCCCGGCCGCTACGATTGCGGCCAAAGCACCTGCTTCCAGCGCCGGCGGAGCTGCCGTTGCGCCGCAACCGACCTTGGTCGCCACCGCAGCTCAGGCTGGTGCACAGCAGTCGGCTGGACAGTTGGCTGGACAGACAGCAACAGGTCAGACAGCAGCATCGCAAGCGGGCGGCGCCATCGACTTGAAATTTCTGGCTTTGAAGACGCAACCCGCCAACGGCGCCGAGGCAGACGTCAAAATCGCCGCCAATAGTGAGGCCACGCTGTATTGCTTCATGAAAGACGCCGCGGGCGCCGTGATCCGGCTTTTGCCCAATGCGGGTGCCAAACAAATCCGACTCACGCCCGGACAAACGCTGACCTTGCGCGGCGAACCGCCGCAAGCGCAGTGGCGGCTGTACGTCAATGACAAAGGCCTGAAGGAAACGGTCGCCTGTTTCGCCAGCAATGAAAACCTGGTCTCACGCCTGCCCAAACTGTTGCAAGGTCCGGACTTCCAGGCGTTGGCCGGTGTGACCAGCATTGAGGTCATCCGCGAAGCAATCCGCACTGCCGCCGGTGCGCGCTTTGGCGAAGCCTGGCTGACTTTGGGCACCCGTTAAGGCGCATGAATCATGTCTAACCATCGCTCGTCTCCCAGAATCGCTGTGAATTTTAATGCCGTCGTTCTAGCGATGGTCAGCCTGTTTCTGCTGCACTTTGCGCCAGCACGGGCTGACCAGGTGGCGGGGCTGCTCAAGGTGGGTCTGACCGCCGACGACAGCAAAGCTGTCGGCACAACCAAAGAATCAAAAGCCAGTTTGGGCAAGCCGCAGGCGGCCTCTGCTCGCAGCGGCACCCTCATGCGTTGCTGGAACTACGGACGCCTGGTCTACGAGTCGCCGGTCGGCGGCTTCATCGCCAGCACTCCGAACAGTAATGTGGTGACCATTCCCGGTAGCCCTCAAAAGCAGGTTCTCGATATGAGGAGCGGGCTGTGCGTGATCGAGTAAATGACGCGCGGCGCCTGCTCGTTTCGATCGCTGCGATCGCTGCGACCACGATCATGACCCTAAGCCCGCCGCTACTGGCCAAGGACACACTGCAAACGCAGGATTACGCGCAACCGGCGTTCAATTCGGTCTCGGTGCAGATTCCTGCCGATGTTGAAATCAAATCCTCCGCGCGCCAATCGGTGACGGTGACCGCTGAGCCCAAGGTCATTGCTGCGCTTCAAATCAATGTGCGCAATGGCGTGCTGGTGTTGGAGTCAAAAAATTTCCAAACAACCCAGGCGATCAAGATTCTGGTTGAAGGCAAACCCATCAAGTCTCTTTCGGTCGGCTCGTCAGGCTCGGTGGTGTTGCGCAATCTGACAGTCGAACGATTTGCCGTCGACTCTGATTCATCGGCCGATATCTCCATTCTTGGGTTGGACAGCGAATCGTTGAAGCTCAATATTTCGGGTTCAGCAACGATCCAGATCAGTGGCAAGAGCAAGTCGGTCGATCTCAAATCGCAGGGCAGCAGCGAGGTCGATGCGAGCGCACTGGTTGCGCAATCGGTCGTGGCGCGTGTCTCCGACGCATCTACTGCACTCGTCAATGCCGCAGTTGAGCTGAATGCGGTCGCATCGGAAAGTGCCACCATCAAATATCGGGGCAGCGCGCGAATCAAGAAGCAAGTCAGCGACGCTGCCGACATCGCCAAAGTTAACTAGACGCCGTGGAGGAATCCAAAATGAAATCGATCCCTAACCTGACACTCTCACGAATCGCCGGGCGTATGCCACGGTCTTGGGCCTGCGCAATCGTCATCGCCAGCACGTTTTCCGGCGTTGGCAGTGCCGCGATGGCTGCTGACTTTGGCGATCGGACCCCGAGCGTGAATGAACTCATCAACGCCTTGAACACGCGCCCCGGCAAGCCGGGTCAGAATGAAATCGCCGCCCGGCCCGATGGCGTTCGTACCCGCGGACTCAAGATCGTGGCGAACGAAAATGCCCCAGCAGCAGGCGATGACGGCAAGGCAGCCGCCGCAGGCAGTGGCAAAGTCTCGATGAGCATTCAATTCGAATTGAATTCGGACCGGGTCATGCGACCGTCTGCCGACAGCCTGAGCAATCTGGCCACAGCACTGAACTCGGAGGCGCTCAAAGACCAGAAATTCGAGGTCATTGGCCATACCGACGTGAGCGGTTCACAAAGCCATAACTTCAAGCTCTCGGAGCGTCGAGCCCGATCGGTCGCCGAATACCTGGCCACGGTCGGCGTCGAGACCGGCCGTGCCAAAACCGCCGGTCGCGGCCCCAGCGAATTACTGGACGGCGTGGCACCCAATGCCGCGCAACAGCGTCGCGTCGAAATCCGGATGGTGGAGTAGCCCAATAACTCCGTATGACCACTCCGTATGACCAGCTTGAGTATCGCGGCGGCACGTTCGCCCAGTCGCATCCACAGCGACTGGCCAGCGTCGCTGCGCTGTTCGGTTTAGAGACTGCCAATAGTCACCATTGCCGGGTGCTCGAGTTGGGCTGTGGTGACGGCGCCAACCTCATACCGATGGCGTTTTACGCGCCCGAAAGCCGTTTCGTCGGCATCGATCTCGCGCAAACACCGATCGATAGCGGCTGCGCCCGCATCGGACGACTGGGCCTGAGCAACATCGAACTCAGGCAGGACGATGTCGCGCTGCTCGACGCGACGTTGGGCGAGTTCGATTTCATCATCGCGCACGGCCTCTACTCCTGGGTACCGGATGCCGTGCGGCCACATATCTTGCGGGTCGTGAGCGAGCTTTTGAGCGCCAATGGCGTCGCGTATGTCAGCTATAACGCCCTGCCCGGTTGCCGGCTGCGGCACCTCGTTCGAGAATTGTTGCAGTATCGCTTCGGAGCGGGGGCGCGCGATCCGACGCGAATTGGCGAAATTCGAAGTTTTCTGCAAGATATCTCGCGGGTGGAGAACACCAGCAACGATGCCTTCATGCAGATTCTCAAGAACGAGATCGGATTTGTTTGCGACAGCTCGGACCATGTACTTTTTCACGATGATCTGGCCGAGGATTCGAACGCGTTTTATCTGCACGAGTTCGTGCGTGCCGCTAGCGAGTTTGAACTGAACTACCTGGGTGAAGCCAATCTGTCCGAGATGCTCACCATGGCCGGGTTCGATGAATTTGACGCCGCGCTCGAGCGCTGGGCCGCCAGCGACTGGCTGGCCCGCGAGCAATATCAGGACTTCACCAAGGGTCGACGATTTCGTCAGACCTTGTTGTGCCGTCGCGCGGTTCAATTGGATCGCCGGATTGATGAATCGAGCCTTCGCGCCTTCGAATTGCGTACGGCGCTCAGCGCAAAACCAATGGGGCCGTCGTCAGAGGGATCGTCACCAAATAGGCCGTCATCAGAGCGGTCGTCGTCTGATAGGCCGTCGTCAGTGGGGCCGTCATTGATAGGTCGCGAGCCGCTGGAGTTCGTCCTTGGCCAACGCACCGTTCAGATTGAAGAGCCGCTCGCCAAGCTCGCCCTTACCCTACTGGAGAAGCGTTTTCCCGACTCCGTCAGTTTCGCGGAACTGCATGAAAGTGCCCTGTCCTCGTGCCGGCAAGCCGGGCTTGATTATGAGCCGGCATCGTCCACAGTCGCCTTGAGCAAGTTGTTCTGGTCACTCGCGCGCGCCGGACTGTTGGAAGTTCACCGGGAACCGATCCGTTTGCAGCAACACATCAGTGCTTCGCCAGCGCTTAGCCCGTTGATTCTCGATTCACTGGTCCACTCGACCCCCCTGGTAGGCGCCTTGCACGCCACCTTCCGGCTTGACGACGAGACCGCGCGCGCGGTGTGCCTGTATTTAAATGGTCAGAATGACCTTCATCAGTTAGACGCGCTACTACACAGCAGTGGCGAACCCGCAGTCAGCGAAAGTTCCGACGAATTCACCGCCCGGATAAACGATTTGTGCCAGTTCCTGTGTCGCCAGGGTGCATTCGCACCAAGCTGATCGCGCTAAGCTGATAGCACCAAGCTGATCGCACCATGCCGATTACGCCAATCGGATTACGCCAAGCGGATTCTCCTGCAGATTTCTCACCCGGCCGAGCGCCTTTGGCTCCAATAGCCGGCGCCGTTGCTGGCGTTGGCATTCTCGGCAACCGTCAGCGCCAATTTTCCGAACTTCTCGATGTCGAGGTGATCGGCGGATCCAGGTCGCAACTCCAGCACCAGGCGATTCCAGGCCAGTCGGACTTTAAACTGCTCGGGGCGGACGGCATCCCAGTCGAGCAATTGCCGCACCGCCGCGTCAGAAAAAGCCGCTCGGGCGAAGACTTGATTATTGGTCAACAATACAAAGCGTTCCTCGAATGCCCGGTTATCGATTGGACAGGCTTGCACGGAGGAATCGGCCATCCAGGGTGCTTCGCTTTTCGAGCGTGCCAGGGTCGGTGCGTAGGCGATGGCATCAACGGTCATCGAAGCCACCGTCTGGGCATCCACCGTCTGGGCATCCACCGTATCGGTACCCACAGTATCCGGATTCACCGTCAGTCGCGAGGCGAGTGAGCGCAGGCCGGTAACCGACATGAACGGCACGCCAGCGGCCACAGCAATATCCTCGAGCGCCTGCTTTTCGGCGAGCCGTGCGCTGCGTTGGCGATCGTATTCAACACGCGAGACTACATACAGTTTGTGCTCAGTGCGGCAAGCCAGGGGGCCGCCACTCCAATTCAAGTACGTACCTGAACGTTCGTCGGCATAGGCGCCGCCTTCCCAGCCGGCGTTGTTGGCCAGCGTTCCAGAGAATGCACCACCACTTTCCCACTTCCAACCCATTCGACGCGCGAATTGCCGCTTGCAACTGCGATGACGATAGAGACTCCATGAGGCCAGTAAGCCCGACACCGTCAACGCTACTGGCATGATCAGAACCAGCGCCACAATCAAGCGCAGCCAGAATGGCGCAGCCGGCGATGTCTGTATCTGCAGCAAATGGGTGAAAAGGTCCAACACCGTGCTTATCCTTGCCGGGCCGACTGAGAATCCAGAGTATCTGAACTGATTTGCAGGGCCGATACTGTAAATTTTCACGCATTCGCACTTGGCGGCGCAATACTCCTTAAGTAGCATTGAGTCATTGGTGACTTACTGCGATAGTGGCGGCTGAGAAGGTGTCGGGGTTAAGAGTTTCAGGATGAGTTCCGAGCTATGTTGATTCTGCATGTCAGCCAACCGATGCAACCCGGTGCTCCCGCGTTGCAGGGGCACTTCAATGAGCGCGGCGGCACGATTGGTCGCGCCCCCGAATGCACCTTGCGATTACCGGATCCGGAGAAACACATTTCACGCGTGCAGGCTGAGGTCCGTTACTCAGGCGGACAATTCGCCTTGCTTAATCGCAGCAGCGTCAACCCGCTCACGCTCAACGGCCAGCCTTTGAATCCCGATGAAGCGCGGCCGCTTCGAGCCGGTGACGAAATTGTAGTCGCGCAGTTTGTCTTGCACGTCGAACTCACGGCCGGCGCCTGGTCGCGCAATCAACTGGCCAGCGCCGATGATCCATTCGCTGACCTGATTCCAAAAACACAACCCGTATGGCCACCTGCACAACGCTCTGGGCTTAAAGAAACGCCGGGCCGCTCTCAAGCATCTGGAACCGGGGCCGTCCAGGGAACCGGACACGCCTATATTCCCGAGGACGCATTTGCCGACCTCGAACAATTCGCACCGACCCCGCAGCCGAAAATCGCCCCGCCCGCCAATTCACTCTCCAGACCGCTCTCCAGACCACCCGCAGCAAACCCGTTTGGGGTAGACCCGTTTGCGGCAGATCCCTTTGCGGCCCCATCCCGATCCATGCACGATACTGAATTGCCGCTGGGTCAGGTTCGTGAGGACGATCCCCTGCAACTGGGCTCATTCGAGCAGCCGCAAGAAAGCATCGATGACCTGTTCGGTCTCGGATCAACCCACACTGATCCACTCGCCATGGGTTCACCACTGGCCAACCCGTCCTTACGTGCCGCTGGCCGATCGACAACGCCCGGCGCGATGTCAGATCACGTTCCCGAAATTCATGCTGCGGTCAAGTTACCCAAGTTGCAGGCCGCTACCGTACGAACACCGACGCCTCTACCCACGCCGTCGCCAGTTCCACCGGCGGCCAACCCTGGCCAGGTCTATCGCTCCTGGGACAATCCGGAGTCGCCCAAGGCACTGAGTGCCCAGGCGCTTGCCTCCATGGCCGAGCAGTCGGCCAATGCGCACAAGCTCGATTTCGAGCCAACACCGACGACGCGCACGACGGCCATGCTCGATGATCTGAATCGACACGCCTTGTCGGCCGCGAAGGCCTCCTCGGCCGACGCCGGCCAGCGCGCCGCTGCCAACAGGCCCGCCGACGACACCGAATTTGCGCTTCTAAAAGCCTTCCTGCTGGGCTCCGGGCTCAGTGAGTTGCCGCGAGCCGCCGGCGCGCGCGAGCCGCGTATGCTCGATACCGCCGTCATGCAGCGTATGGGTGAGTTATTGAGAATGCACACTCAAGGCACCGTCGAACTACTGGCTTCGCGCGCCTTGACGAAAAAGGAAATGCGCGCCGAAGTGACCGTCATCGTCGCGAAAAACAATAACCCGTTGAAGTTCTCACCCGACGCCGGCGGCGCGCTGGCCCATTTACTCTCGACCCGACCCTTGCGCGGTTTTATGGAAGGCCCGGCCGCCGTCAAGGATGCATTCGATGATCTGATCGCCCATCAAGTCGGTTTTGTTGCGGGCATGCGAGCGGCGATGCAAGGTCTCATCGGCCGTTTCGATCCAAAAGAACTTGAGCGGCGCCTCAAGCAAAAGTCGATGATTGACACCATGTTGCCCATGAATCGGAAAGCCAAGTTGTGGGAGCTGTTCAACGAATTGTTCGGTGAGTTAGCCCACGAGGCTGAGGACGATTTTGAAGCACTGTTTGGCCGCGAGTTTTTACGAGCCTACGACGAGCAGATCGACAAGCTCAACCAGAAAGATGCGCCATGATCGCAACCGGTTTTCAGGTGTCGGTACTATCGAAAGTCGGCGGCCGTGAGCGCAATGAAGATGCCTGCGGTTATTGGTCCAGCGCCGATTCACCATTGGCCTGTTATGTACTGGCCGATGGTGCAGGTGGGCATGGCGGCGGCGACGTCGCCTCGCAGATCGCCGTGCAAACGGTGCTCGATCAATACGCCCGCAATCCGCTGGCATCACCCAGCCATGTGCTGGGGCTGCTTGGCAAGGCAAACGCTGCCATTATCGAGTCGCAATCGAGCCGTCGCGAGCTAGCCGATATGCGCTCGACGATCGTGCTGCTGGAGATCGACTCCGAGCGCCAGTGTGCCTATTGGGGACATGTCGGCGACAGTCGACTGTATTGCTTTCGAAATGGAAAAATGGCCCTGCGAACGAAGGACCATAGCCTGCTGCAAGACATGCTCGACGCCGGTTTGGCACGATCTGATGCTTCCGCCTCGATGACCGATCGCAACGTCTTGACGGGCTCCCTGGGTGGAGAGGACTGTTACTTCCCGACGACACTTGACCAACCGTACTCGATCAATGACGGCAACGTGTTTTTGATGTGCAGCGACGGCTTTTGGAGTTCCCTCGACGACCATGAAATGGAGTCCAGTTTGCGGCAATCGAGCTCGCCCGAATCGTGGCTGAATTTGATGGAACGAAGTTTTGCTCATCAGATCAGACCAGGCTCTGATAACTACTCGGCGATTGCCATCTGGTTCAACGATGAAAACGAACGTACCCGACTGCTGGCAGCATGTCGGGACTAGGAGAGCAAAAATGAATAAGCGCTACTCAAAAATGAACAAGCACTACTCAAGCATGCATAAACACTACTCGAGCGCTCCGCTGATGCGCGCACGCGCATTGGCCCTTGCTGTAACGCTCTGTGCAGTAACGCTATGCGCCGTTACAACGGCTCGAGCGCAGACCGCGACCGAAATCCTCAAGGGCAAGGAAATCACTGAATCCGCCTTGGTGGATGCGCTGTCACCCGGCGATTCATTGCCGGACGGCATTCGGACCCGGTCGATCAAACTCGGTGGCGCTTCCGGCCCTTCGGCCAGCGGTGCTTCGAGCAACCGGGAAGCCGCCGGCAAGCCGCGCAGCAAGGATGTGCTGATTACGTTCGAGACCAATTCAGCGCAACTCAGCGATGAAGGCAAGGCGTCGCTCGATGTGGTCGCACGCGCGTTCAACAATGAGAAGCTCGCGACCTTGAGTTTTGCGATTGAAGGCCATGCCGACCCGCGCGGCTCGGCCGACGAAAATTTCCGACTGTCCCAGGCGCGCGCCGACAGCGTACGCAACTATCTGGTGGCCGCCAAGGGCGTCAGCCCGGATCGCTTGAAAGCGGTCGGCAAAGGTGATCGCGAGCTCATGAATACCCGCAGCATCGCGGCCCCCGAAAATCGCCGGGTGACGTTTGTAACCAGTCAGTAAGCGCTCAGCCCGTTGAACTTGGGGTGGCGCTGCGACAGTCAGTTTGCGGCGGGCTAGTATTCGAGGCATGAACGATTTTCTGATTGCCTGGAACAAGAGTTACGTCGATCCACACCCGCAAATGCGCGATATCGGCGCCCGCATCACGGCCGTGGGTCAATCCAGCGGTACGATGATGATGCCTGCGCGTCCCGATTGGCTGGGCGACCCGATCCGCGGACTGTTACACCCGGGCGCTTTGACCGTACTCGCAGATTCCGCCTGCGGATTGGCGGTTGGCGCTGCGCTCGATCGCAGCGTGACGTATGCCACTCTCGATTTGCGCATGGAATACCTGGGCCCCGCGAGTCCCGATCTTGACGTCTACTGCGAGGCCGATTGTTATCGCCTGACCCGCAGCGTCGCGTTCACCCATGGTCACCTCTGGCAGAGTAAATCCGACGCCCCGCCTGACAGACCGAATCACAACGAGCCGGATCGCGTCGAACCGAATCGCTACGAACCGAATCGCGGCGAGCCGATTGCCTCAGTGCAGGCTACGTTTATGTTGTCGACCGTTGCGAAAGCAGGTGCCAACGTCGGCGGTCATACGTCGGCAGCACCGGCCCTCGATGCAGCATGGCAGCCGCCCGTAGCCAGTGAACCCGTGCTGGCTGCCAACCCGATTCCGTATGTTGAATATCTGGGCATTCGGGTTGCGCCAGACGCACGCCAACCGATTTTCCGAATGCCGTATCAGGAAAAACTGATCGGTAATCCGACCTTACCCGCTTTGCATGGCGGTGTGGTGGCCGGCTTCGCCGAAACCGCCGCGACCTTGCACTTGATACAAACGCTGAACGGCGCGAAGTTCCCCAAGAGTATTGATTTTTCGATCGACTACTTGCGTTCCGCCAGACCCGAAGAGACCTTTGCGAAATGTGAAGTGGTGCGCGTCGGCGCGCGCGTGGCCCTCGTGAATGTACGCTGCTGGCAGAAGACGCCGGACTATCCGATTGTGGTGGCGCGCGCGCTGTTTCTGTTAACGCCCGCTTGAGGAATATCGACTATCGAATACATCCAGCAAGGTCTGGGTAAATTCGTGCATCATGCCGAAAATCGGTCGCTTCGGTTCCAGGCCGGGCTGCAGCCCGGATGCTTGCAGGCGTTTGATCAACTCCGGATTTGACGTAATGACATGCACCGGAACATCCCAGGGCGCATCGCGACCGCTGACGCTGCTGGCCGGTTGATGATCGCCCAGCAAAACCAGCACGCGATCCCGCCGTCGCGGTTGCTGCACATAATCGGCCAGCCAATCGAAGGTGTACGCAATCGAGCGCAGGTAGTCGGGCGTCAGGTTTAACCAATCCGGTTTGAACTTCAGCGAATGCGCGGCGGTTGCTTCGGAGAAAGGCTGATTCGAGAGTAGTTGCGTCCAGTTCGGCTGATACGGTGGCACCGGCGCAAACGGCAAATGACTCATGATCGTTGGAAAAACCAGCAGCCGGGGCGGCGTGTCGGGCCCGATCGGATGCATTTGTTCGAACCGCGCAATCGTGTACTGATCGGGTACCCGCCAAGACCCGAACTGCGGCCCCGGATAATTCAGATCGCGTTCATCGACAAAAGCATCATAACCATAGAAAGATTTTTCTGGCCAATCCCAGCTCAAGGACGGATAAAGCCCGAAGCTCTGGTAGCCTCGTTTACGAAAAAAACTGACCAGGGTAGGACGCTGGGTGGTCAACAACAAATCGTGGCGAAACGGATCGCTTAAATCCAGGCCCGACAACAGGCCCAGGTGGGCGAGTTCCGACCCGCCGCCGAAGGTCGGCGATCGCACCAGGGTCGACAACACCGTTTGACCGCTCTGCGCCAACGCTCGGGCCAGCGCCGCACGCGAACCGGCCAAGGTCTGGCGACTCTGCGCATTATCCAGCGTTGTTGCCCCGTACGATTCCAGAAAAAAAATGCTGACGTCAGTCCCTTTCAAGCTGGCCAGATCACTGTCAAAGGCGGGCGATGGCGGCAACACCGCTTGCTGTTGATTGGGCAAGAGGGCCGTTGCCAGCAGATGAGCTTGTCGAGCATAAGTCGGAATAACCGGTTTCGATACCCAGGGCCAGGTTGCCTGTTCACCGGCCAGATTAAAGGCAACCAATACCAAGGCGGCGCCACTGAACAACCAGGCAACCGGCGACGTCAGTGCGCGTGGCGCGGTCTGCTCGGCAGTGGTCTTGATGGCCCATCGGATCAACCGGTACAGGCCCCAGACCAGCGCGATGATCGCGAGCACAATCAACAAGGGGACCCACCACGGCACCTTGCGGGCCAGCACCGACAACACAATCGGCACCTGGTAGCCATCCCAGTACAGATTGATGGAGCGGCCAAATAACGCGGGCACGGTAACGTCGCCGTACCGGCCGACCACCAGCGCCAGATAGCCGACACTCAGCGCAGCGATGGACTTGGACGACAGACGACCGGCCAGCGCGACCGAGGCGAGCAGCACGCACCACAGCGCGACGAACTCGGGCGCCAGACGGGTATCGAGCTTGATACCGGGCGTCGGCCACCAGTTCTCGAAGCTTAAGACCGAATTCAGCAGCAACAAGGCTGCCAGGGCTTTCAGGATGGGTAACAAGACAATTTTCGGCGCTGGCGCAGCAGTAAAAACCCGATGTTACTGATGTTCAGCAAATTCCAGCCGATGCCGTTGATAAACGCTGCAGTATTGAAGCCCGAGCAGCAGCGATCTCAAGCCACCGATCCGGTCCGAATGGACGCCGGAAATCAACCGGCTAACGACCCTGCCCGCCTTTGACGAAATCGATAGCGTTCAGAAAAAGTTGGAGATCCTTGTCGTATTCTGCCGATTCGGCGCGGTCGATCTGTATCCACTCCTTTGAACTGGCCATACCCCTGGGCTGAAACGAAACGACGTTTTCCCTGGAGAACTTCAATTCAGTGACGGCGGCGGCGGGCAGGCGCAAACCGACCCCATCACCGCTAATGCAGGCAAACATCTTGTCGCTGATGAAGTAGGCGTCAAGACCATTGATCTTTCTTGCGCTCACGCCAGGCAGGTTGAGCAGCAGGGAGTCGAGCCGGGCTTTGCGACCGGCCAGGGGACTATCGGATTTGAATCCATCAGTTTTCAACGGGGCTCCTAGTTTGCCTATCCGGGGCACGTTGGCTATCAAAGAAAGATCTTGCCTTCAGTAATGACCCGTTTCCCCAGGAAACATAATTCGGCGGTATCGGCTGTAACTTCACATAGGCAATTAACTGCTTCAAATTGTGGACAGGTACCGACGGGTTTACCACGAGCACGTTGCCGCTGTAGGCCGCTCTCCAATGATTCGCGCGATGGAATCGGTCGAGCCACCCGCAGCGCCGGCCGCAACAATCTTGATCGGCCGGTTCGGGTAGTCCTGAGCATGCGCGAAATTCGCGAGCCAGAACAACGTCGCGAGCGTGGCCAACAACATTCGAAGCAGCGTCATCATGGAGTTCCCCTCCACTTTCGCTTCATCATATTTCTGAAGCCGTAAGTGCCAATATGACCCGAGACACCACCCATGGGGTCGAGGGCATAGCCAGCGAAGCCGCTATGGCACGTGCATTCGACCATCAAGTTCGATGCGCCTTGGCCATTTTGGACTGGATCGATTTCGACCAGATCACGTGGCCAGGCTCCTTGCCGCCGAGGATCGAGAGCAGCAGCGCTTCCTTGGCAGAAACATTGATGAACGTGCGCATGACGCCGGGCGGGCAGCAAATGCCGTCGAGATAGTCGAGATCGACATGCTCTTCGCCGTTGTCACCCCAGGCGACACGCCATTGGCCGGTGAGGCAGATGAAGGTTTCTTCGGTATCGTGGGAATGCAGCGCGGCAACGTTGCCCGACTCGGCCCGGATGAAATCGATGTGATAGTTCTCGGCCGTCTCGACCTGCGGCTTGAGGTTCTCATCCGCAGTACCGTGACCGAGCGCGCCCATCAGGACGCGGTTGTGGCCGGGAATGACGGCGTCAACGAAGGCGCGATCGCTTTGCGGCATGCGGTCGAAGCGGAACACGTTCTTCAGCATGGCCTCGCGCGTGATCGGAGCCGAGCGGGCGAACCACGCGCTGTGCTCGGTCACGCTCTTGTCGTGGACGATGTCGAGTTCCTTGCGGGGATAGGGCATGGCGGTCTCCTTCATTCAGCCATTCTCGGCACGCGCGATCATACAGCGCGCGCTGCGCAAGGATACGCATACAAAAAGTATAGCGCCAGCTTGGGACATGCTCCAGGTGTTGCGTTTTGGAATTCCGTCAACAGTCTCCAGAGTATTCTCTGGCGTTCACCCAGGTGCGTAAGGATCTTTTCGAGGCGACATCACCCGATGCATGGCGTCGAGGTGGACTACCCTCAAATCGGCGGAACCTGCCGAAACTGGTGAATTCTGAATCGGCGTCAACATTTGGTCACGCAATCGCCTTGCTGCTAATCGGAATGCCGGTCTCGCATTTTCATCCGCTTTTGGACCACTTTGCCATTGATCCCTGAGGAAACAGAGTGAAACCTTCCGAATTGCTGCGAAGCCATCGAAATGCGGTGCTGGCGATCGCCACCAGAAACGGTGCGCAAAACGTTCGTGTGTTTGGCTCAGTTGTGCGCGGCGAAGATATCGCAGGAAGCGATATTGATCTTCTGGTCGATGTTCCCAGGGGAGCAACCCTACTCGACATGGTGCGGATGCAATCTGCCATTGAACAGGAGTTAGGCGTTTCGGTTGATGTTCTAACTGCTGAAGACCTGCCACAAAAAATTCGGCAGCGAGTGTTAGATGAAGCCCAAAATTTATGAGCAACGAACATCGTGACACGGATTACCTTGAACATATCCAGATCGCGATCAAGAAAATTCTTCGTTACCTCGAATCAGTAGACGAGAGCGAATTTCGAGCAGACGAGCTTTTACAAGATGCCGTGATTCGGAATCTGGAAATTATCGGCGAGGCTGTTTCGAAATTAATCGCTGGACTGAAAGTCAAGTATCTAGACGTACCGTGGACTGAAATTTCCGGAATGAGGAATCGACTGATACACGGATATATGTCCGTCAATTTGCAGATTGTCTGGGATACAGTGCAAAAAATATTGCCGAATTTCAGCGACCGGATTCAGCAAATTCAAAGCGCGCTGCCGTCTAATGATCAGCAAACTAGCAAACGGCGTGATCGTTGAGTTTTGTCCTACCTTTGACAACAGCGAGAACGGTAATGGTCAATGACAAGGGCGAGTACATCACTTGCGCCAATCAATCGTTTGGGCTGATTGGCAGCATCGTCGCGCAGACTCAATTCGATAACTGTGTCTCGGCGGCAAAAGAAATGGGTTGCAAAGCCGAGAACCGGCAATAGGGGCGATCGCGAGGCTTGTCACGACGGCGCCGGGTGAAGTGAAATCCGGCCGCCGCACTCGAACGTCGGCCGAGACTGTGCAACGCTAGACTACGGCATCCAAATTTCAGATCGCCGTTGGCGTTAACTCTCATGCGCAAACTAACCGCGCCCTTGCAGTCTCAGTTGGTCGATTGGCTGGTCAAGGAAGGCGACCTCGTGATTCCGGGCCAAGTTGTGGTTGTGCTCGAGGCGATGAAGATGGAGCACGAAGTACGCGCTGAAGTGGGCGGTCGAATTCTCGGATTGGCCTTCAAGCCCGGTGATATCGTTCAAGAGGGCGATCCACTGCTGACGATCGCGCCGGATTCCGAGCACAGCACAATCGGACACATGACAGGCACAGCCGGAAAGACAGGCACAGCCGGAAAAGTCGAGACGCCGATGCATTCTGATTTACCGCGCCCCGACCTGCAACGAATGATGGATCGCAATGCGTTCACCCTGGATGAACAGCGCCCCGCAGCGATCGCCAAACGCCACGCGCTCGGCCTGCGCAGCGCCCGCGAGAACATCGCGCAACTTTGTGATCCGGACAGCTTCGTTGAATACGGCGCGCTTGCCGTCGCCGCGCAAAGCACCCGCCGCACTCAAGACGACTTGATCCGCAACACGCCGGCCGACGGCATGGTCACCGGCATCGGCAGCATCAACGCCAACTTGTTCGGCGCCGAAGCCTCGCGCAGCGCAGTGATGGCCTACGACTTCACAGTCTTGGCCGGCACGCAGGGCATGCGCAATCACGAAAAGAAAGACCGGCTGCTCGGCGTGGCGCTGCAAAACCAATTGCCGGTGGTGCTGTTCGCCGAGGGCGGCGGTGGCCGACCCGGCGACGTCGACATGCCGATCGTGGCGGGCTTGCATATCAGCACCTTTGCCGCGTTTGCGAGGCTCTCGGGTAGGGTACCGGTGATCGGCATTGTCGCGGGCCGCTGTTTTGCGGGCAACGCGGCGTTGCTCGGCTGCTGCGATGTAATCATCGCCACGCGCGGCAGCAACATCGGCATGGGCGGGCCTGCGATGATCGAGGGCGGCGGCCTGGGCGTTTTCAAGCCCGAGCAGGTCGGTCCAAGCGACGTGCAGCACGGCAATGGTGTCATTGATATTCTGGTCGAGAACGAGCAGGAAGCGGTGGCGATTGCACGCCAATATCTGGCGTACTTTCAAGGTCGCACCCGCGAGCCCCAAGCGCCCGATGCGATAAGGCTGCGCGATGTGGTGCCGGAGAACCGCTTGCGCGTCTACGACACGCGGGTCGCGATGACCGGCATCGCGGACCTTGGATCGCTGCTGCCGCTACGTACCGGTTTTGGCGCGGGTATTCATATTGCGCTGGCGCGTATCGACGGCCGCCCGGTCGGCATGATCGCGAATAACCCGGGGCACCTGGGTGGCGCGATCGACGCCGACGCGGCCGACAAGGCGGCGCGCTTCATGCAGCTTTGCGATGCACACGCGCTGCCCATCGTGAGTCTGGTCGACACGCCGGGGTTCATGGTCGGCCCTGACATTGAAACGCAAGCGCAAGTGCGCCACGTCAGCCGAATGTTCGTGACCGCTGCGGCGCTGCGGGTTCCGTACTTCAGCGTGGTGCTGCGCAAGGGTTACGGTCTGGGCGCGATGGCGATGACAGCGGGCAGTTTTCATGCGCCGCTCTTTAACATCGCCTGGCCTACCGGCGAGTTCGGCGGCATGGGTCTTGAGGGCGCGGTGCGCCTGGGCTTTCGCAAGGAGCTCGAAGCCGTGCCCGAAGGCGCGCAGCGTGAAGCATTGTTTGAGCAGTTGGTTGCACAGCAGTATCAGGCCGGGCAGGCGATGAACATGGCGGCGACCTTGGAGATTGACGCAGTCATTGATCCGGCGCTGACGCGCGATTGGTTGATCAAGGGGTTAAACAGCGCAAAGCTGAGCGAGCGTTCGCAGCGCTTTGTGGATACTTGGTAGCGGTCGGCGGCGAATCGAATAACCTTCGTAGTTAAACAACACTCGTTATCGCACTAAAAGCACTACTCATCTCAGCGATTTCGATAATCGAAATGCCGGCGCGCCGTGCGGTAGCCTGCCATTGCTTTGTGGCACTTAGGACCTCCGCAATAATGCGCTGCGACGATTGTGCAGTCAGTCTATAAAAAGGTGCCGTCGATTCCACAAGTTTCAACGAAGGGCGATTGTCGATGTCGTCAATGTTTAATACATGGTCTGCTTTTTCAACACTTGGATTGATGTCAAAGGCTGGAGAAAGTCTCCAACCGTTATTGGACAACAAGAAGCCGTGGTTTCTCAAATGATCGTCTCTATTTCCAATCGCTACATTAAAAGCGACTCGTCGAAATAGTTGTTCAAGGTCTGCTGATAAAAATTGCGTATCGCCATGCCTCACTAAAAACTCAGCCAGCTCAAGATAGCTCGTGCCTTCGCTTTGCTGCTTTTTAAGGAGGGTCATGGCCGACGTAAAGAAGCGTCGCTGCCCTTCAGCGCGATCAAAACGCCGCACGCAAAAAGTGTGATGCGCTGTACCAAACCGAAGCACTTTTGCCTCTGGCATATCGACACCACAAAGCCTTGCCAGCCACCACCCTACGCCCTCCCAAGCGCCGATGTCGCGCGAGTCGTCGCTGGCGGGGAACTTCGCGATCCAAAGGCTTCCATCGGTCTCTTGAAAATTTGCCTTTGGTCGTGCGCCGCCTAACGATGCTCCTGGAGCGACCAAAACCGCTAGCCATCGGCGCAACTGATTCATGTTATCGATGCTCTTTTTTGAAAGCTCGTGCGCGATGACGGAAAGCTCGCCAAGGCTTGTGACTGGTGGCGCGGCTAGCGGCTCGTTTGCCAGAAATTTGTCGCCTCCGGGTAGTTTGAAGCGTAACCCACCTTGGCGCGTCAAGTCTTGTACGCCGAGTAAAAAGTCCCACTCGTAAAGTGTTCTGGATGGGCGAGATTGGTCTTTTGCTTGTAGCGCCTCTCCTCGGCGCATTAAAGTCTGGCCCCAGCGATCTGGTGAGGAATCCAAAAAAATGCCGAAGTTATCGCTCGTTTGAGCAGGAAAGAAGCTGCCTTCGTCCAAACCAAGTTGCGGATCAATCGAAAATGCAACTTTCTCTTGCGCTAGCCATTTACGGATGTATTTGAAACGAACTTGGCCACGATCATGAGAAAGAACACCGATTTGCTGCAAGGGCGCCAAATCGCAATCAATCCACACCTCCAAGTCGATATTCACTTGCCAATTCTCTTTGACATTGTGAGCGCGAGGTCTTGAAGAGTGCGGCCAAGTTTGTCGTCCGCTGCAACGCTATCGAAATCCGCTTCCAATCCGTAAATCGCTAATACTCTCAGGTAGGTTCCGAAGGTAACGGACGGGTCTCCACGTTCAACCTTTACAAGCGTTTGTCGAGAAATGTCACTTCGCTTTGCAACGATTTCAGCGCTTAGTTTTCGACGCAAACGAGCAAGACGCAACCTTTTGCCAAATGCCAAAAGGCGTTTTTCTTCCGAACTAAATAGTAGCGGCGCGGTACTTGGCATGAGGCCATTGTAGGCATATATATAGTTTTTTGTACATAATGGTTTACGTTAACTACCTACGGCGTGCGTCGCAAGAGGGCCAAAAGCCACGCCGTTTGCAGGAGAACGCCAGCAGCTTATCGTGCCCGGCGGCGTTGCCGCATCAGTAAAAAGCCGATGATACTGATGTTCAGCAAATTCCAGCCAATGCCGTTGATAAACGCTGCCGTATAGGTGCCGGTCAGATCAAAAATCTTGCCGGATAACCAGCCGCCCAGGGCCATGCCCAGCAAGGTCGACATCAGTGCCATGCTGACCCGTGTGGCCGCGCCTTGCGCCGGAAACAGCTCACGCACAATAATCGCGTAGGCCGGCACAATGCCCCCCTGAAACAAGCCAAACAAGGCCGAGATGACATAAAGGGATACCAGACCATCGAACGGCAAGAACAATAGCAGCGCAATGCCCTGCAGCAGTGAACCCAACAGCAAGGTTCGCAGACCACCGATACGATCCGAGATGACGCCGGAAATCAGTCGGCTAACGACACCACAGGCGAGCATCAGCGAGAGCATTTGCGCGCCGCGCGCCGCACCAAACCCGAGATCGCCGCAATACGCAACGATATGCACTTGCGGCATCGACATGGCCACACAGCAGGCGACACCGGCTACGCATAACAACGCCATTACCAGGTTGGGCGGCAAACCGAGGACCAATCTGTCGTTAAAACTGGTCCCCAAAGTCATATTTGCACCACTCGATGCCTGCAGTGAAGACGAGTCAAAGGCCGGTGGCGAAATCGCGTTCGATTCGGAACTCTTCGATTCGGCCGGTCGACGCCGCATCAGCGCCGACAGTGGCACCATCGTCAGCAACACAAAGACGCCGATGCCAAAATAGGTACCGCGCCAGCCGTAAAGACGCATGCCCCATTCGACTATCGGCGGCCAGACGGCACCGGCCAAATAGTTGCCGGAGGCGCAGATCGCGACCGCCACGCCGCGCCGTTTTTCGAACCAGAAACTGCTGTCGGCCATCAGCGGGCCGAACGTGGCCGAGCTGCCGAGCAGGCCAATCAAGATACCCTGAATCAGCACGAACGGCCAAAGACTACCGGCATAACTGGCCAGAATAAAACCAATGCCCAGCAGCACGCTGCCAAACAATAACGGCAGGCGAATACCGAACCGGTCGGCCAGGCGGCCCATCACCACGCCGCCCAGACCAAAACCGATCATGGTCATCGTGTACGGGAACGAGGCGGCCGAACGCGAGATACCGAAATCGGCCTGAACTTGCGGCAATATCACCACGATGGCATACATGCTGGAGCCACCGATGGTCATCAAACACAACGCGACGCCCAAACGAAACCATGCATAAGGGGAGTCGGGCCGGGGATCAAAGCTGAACATGGCAGCATGATCGCCCAGAATCGGTGCACGACCGGAACTCAGGGCGGCAAAAATTTCGGATCTGATCCCTTCGCAGAGAAGGTCGCGGCTGATGAAGCCGTCGAGTCGATGACCTCTGTTGGGAAAGTGCCGATTCAATTTGAATGAATCGAGCTCGCTTGGCCCATAATAGAAACCTATGGCCAATGACATCATGGAACGGCGCATGCCGCGCAAGGCAATGGCCCTGGTACTTGCGGGCGGTCGCGGCAGTCGACTCAAACACCTGACGGAAATACGCTGCAAACCGGCGGTTTATTTTGGCGGCAAGTTTCGCATCATCGACTTCGCCCTCTCGAATTGCCTGAATTCGGGCATGCGCCGCATCGGCGTATTGACGCAATACAAGTCGCACAGTCTGCTGCGCCACTTGCAGCGCGGCTGGGCCTTTCTGAAGTCCGAGATGAATGAGTTCATCGACCTCATGCCGGCTCAGCAGCGCCTCGACGACGAATCCTGGTATCGAGGTACGGCCGACGCGGTTTATCAGAACCTCGATATCCTGCGGGCTCACGAACCCGACTACATCGTCATCCTGGCCGGCGACCATATCTACAAGATGGATTACGCGCGCATGTTGGCCGATCACATTGATTGCCGCGCCGGCGTCACGGTCGGTTGCATCGAGGTTGATCGTAAAAGTGCCACCGAGTTCGGTGTCATGGCGATCAACTATGAACGCAAGATCACCGACTTTCTCGAGAAGCCGGCTGACCCACCGGCCGTACCGGGCAAGACCGACAAGTCAATGGCCTCGATGGGTATCTACATCTTCTCGGCCAAGTATCTGTACAGCTTGCTCGAACTCGACCAGAAAGATCCGCAATCGAGTCACGACTTCGGTCGCGATGTCATCCCGCGTGCGGTTCGCGATGGCGAGGCAGTCGCCCACCCGTTTGGCATGAGTTGTGTGTTCAACACCAATCGTGGCCACTACTGGCGCGACGTCGGCACCATAGACGCTTATTGGGAAGCCAATATCGACCTGACAGCGACCGATCCGGATTTGAATTTGTACGATACCAATTGGCCGATCTGGACCTATCAAGCGCAACTGCCGCCTGCGAAGTTTGTGCACAACACCGCCGATCGGCGCGGTATGGCGCTCGAGTCGATGATTTCAGGCGGTTGCATTATCTCGGGCGCGCTTGAGCGCTCGTTATTATTTTCGAACTGTCGCGTACATTCCTACTCAAAAGTCGAGTGGTCGGTGTTGCTGCCATCGGTCGAGATTGGTCGGCATGCGCGGCTGTCCCGCTGTGTGGTCGATCATGGCGTCAATATTCCGGACGGGCTGGTCGTTGGCGAAGATCCCGAGTTGGATGCCCAGCGCTTTTACCGCAGTGAAGGCGGTATTACGCTCATTACCCGGGCCATGATCGAACGGCTTTAGACGCGGATCGAGGTTCCAGTAGATGAAAGTTCTGCATGTTGCGGCGGAAATATTCCCGCTGGTGAAAACCGGCGGGCTGGCCGACGTCACCGGTGCCATTTTGCCGGCGCTCAATCAGCGCGGCATTGACGCACGCATTGTTCTGCCCGGCCTGCCGGCCATTCTCGATGGCATTCGTCAGCAAAAGAAGCTGGTCGAGCTGGGCGCCGGCTTTGGCGCCGGTCAAATCACCATCCGGCAGGGCCGCATGCCCGTCAGTGGTGTTCAGGTTTATGTCGTCGATGCGCCCTGGCTCTATGTTCGAGACGGCAATCCGTACGTCGGCGCCGATGGTCATGGCTGGCCGGATAATGCGCGTCGCTTCGCCCTGCTCGGCTGGGTCGCGGCCCATATGGCGTTTGGCGAGTTCGACCCGTACTGGAAGCCGGCTATCCTGCATGCCCACGACTGGCATGCCGGTCTGGCGCTGGCCTATCTGGCAGCTCATCCGGCCCACAAAATCAAGACCGCCTTCACCATTCACAATCTGGCCTATCAAGGTCATTTCGATCTGTCCGATCGTCACGAGCTCGGACTCAGTTCCTCGGTCATGGGTCCGCAGGGTGTCGAGTTTCATGGCCAGGGTAATTTCATGAAAGCCGGGCTGACCTACGCCGATCGAATCACCACGGTGAGTCCGCGTTACGCGCAAGAAATCTGTACGGCGGAATTCGGTTGCGGTCTGGACGGTTTGCTGACCGATCGTCGCCGCGCCTTGAGCGGGATTCTGAACGGCGTCGATTATTCGATCTGGGACCCGAGCACCGATCGCCTGATCGACAAGCTGTTTTCGTCACGCAACCTGAGCGGCAAATCGGAGTGCAAGTCGGCGCTGCAAAAAGACAGTGGACTGACGGTGCAGGCCGACAAGCCACTGTTTGCGATCGTCAGTCGCTTGACGGATCAAAAGGGCATGGACATCGCGCTGGCAGCGTTGCCCGAGTTGGTCAGACTCGGCGGACAACTGATCGTCCTGGGCACGGGCGACAAGATACTCGAAGAAAAGTTCACAGCCGCAGCCAGCAGCTTTGCTGGCCAGGTTTCAGTGACCTTGAATTATGACGAAACCCTGGCGCATCGCATTATTGCGGCCGCCGATGTCATCATGGTGCCGTCACGCTTCGAGCCCTGTGGGCTGACGCAACTGTATGCCCTGCGTTACGGAACACTGCCCCTGGTCCGCAAGGTCGGGGGACTGTCGGACACGGTTGCCGATACCCATCACGACAACATACAAGCGCAAGCGGCTACCGGCTTTACGTTCGAGGCCGCTACCCCTTCGGCGCTGATCGATGCGATTCGGCGCGCCATCAGCACCTACGCCGATCAACCGCTGTGGCGCACGGTCATGGAGCGCGGTATGGCCCGCGACTATTCCTGGGAAGAGTCGTCCAAAAAATATCTGGCCTTGTATCGCGATCTGCTGGTGTAGGGTCAGAGTACCCGACCATGCGCCACGCTGATCTGGTTCAGCCGGCGCGCATACCACTCGTGCACCTGGTCCCAACTGAAGCGCCATTTCCAGCAGCCATCGGCGACGCCCGGCCGATTCATGCGCGCCTCGCTGCCCAGCCCCAGCACATCTTGCATCGGATAAATCGCCATCGCAGCGACCGATTGCGAGGCGCAATGAATCAGGTCCCAGCCGATTTCATGGCCATCGGTTTTCAGATAGGTTTGCGCCGACATTCGCTCATGCGCACTGGCACTGGCAAACCAGCCCAGACTGGTATCGTTATCGTGCGTGCCGGTATAGACCACCGACTGCGCGTCGTAGTGGTGCGGCAAATACGCATTGCGCGCGTCGTCGCCGAACGCAAACTGCAGCACCTTCATACCCGGTAGTCTGAAGCGCTGCCGCAGCGCAATGACATCATCGGTGATCACACCGAGATCTTCCGCGATGATCGGTAACTCGCCGAGCGCCTTGACCAGCGCATCGAACAAGGCGACGCCCGGCCCCGGTTGCCAAAGGCCTTCCATGGCGGTGCTCGCCGTGGCAGCCACTTCCCAGTAGGCCGCAAAGCCGCGGAAGTGATCGATGCGGACGATATCGGCGCTCGCCAGGCTGGCTTTGACGCGCCGGATCCACCACTCGAATTTCTGCTCGGCATGGCGCGACCAGCGATACAACGGGTTGCCCCAAAGTTGGCCGGTTTCGCTGAAATAGTCAGGCGGCACGCCAGCCACCACGCGCGGCAGCAGTTGTGGCGTCAAATCAAACAACTCGGGATTCGACCAGACATCGACGCTGTGCGGGGCCACGAAGATCGGCAAGTCTCCGACGATGCGAATACCGCGCTCATTGGCATATCGCTTGACGGAGCTCCATTGCCGCGAGCCAATCCATTGCGTGAACTTCCAGAAGTCGATGTCGTCGCGCCAGTCCTGTCGCACCCGCTCCATGACTTCCGGAATCCGCTTGGCCAAGGGCGATGGCCAGCCGGACCAGTCACTGTTCGGCCAGCGATCGGCTGTCGCCATGAACAAGGCGTAGTCCTCAAGCCAATCGCCATGCGCATCACAATAGGCGTTAAAACTGGCGTCGCCGTTGGGCTCATTGCTCGAACGCGGTGCGCCTTGCGCGTTGTGGCGGAAGAATTTTCGGGCCGCGCTTCTGAGCATCTTCATGCGAAACGTGTGCGCCCGCTCAAAATTGATTCGATGTGCATCGCCTTCGGCAAGCTCGGCACGTGCCTCGTCGAGCGCATCGGCATCCAGCAAACCGCGCTGCACCAGATCGGTCAAATCGATGAACAGCGGATCGAGCGCGAACACCGAGGGACTCATATACGGCGAATGTCCAGGGCCGGTGGGATTGAGCGGCAGGACCTGCCAAAGGCTCTGGCCGGCCGCCACCAACCAGTCGACGAAGTGATAGGCGCTAGCGCCAAAATCGCCCGAGCCGTGCGGCCCGGGCAGTGAACTGACATGCAGCAACAAGCCGCTTGATCTTTGCAGGTGCATCGAGGTTCCTACAGGTGCTCGAAGATCATCAGGCTACGCGCCTTCAGCGTCACTTGCGCCTTGGTGACGGTGGCAAGAGTTCCATTACCAGCGGCATTCACGCGTAACTGCTCAAGCGTTTCAACGACCTCGGGCTGACCGGAATTTTTAGCCGTGTCGAGCACCGCCAGCCAGTGCCCTTTCGGCAGGTTCATCGTCCAATCCTCGGCCTCGGCGTTGATGAGAATCATGAGCGGGATGTCTTCAGACTGCTGCGCCGCCAGGATCAGGCCAAACGAAAAACGGCCATGCTCCTGCCACTGCCTGGTGCTCATTTCTTCACCCTGGCGATTTAGCCAGACTACATCCTTGCCGCCGGACGACACGGCGATGCCCTTCAGCCAATCACGGCGACGCAATTGCGCAAACCGCTTTCGCAACGCAATCAATCGCGCGGTAAACGCCATCAGACTCGCATCAATGTGACTCCAGTCGAACCAGTTGATGTCGTTATCCTGACAATAGGCATTATTGTTGCCGCGCTGGCTGCGACCCATTTCATCGCCCGCCAGCAACATCGGCGTGCCTTGCGACACCAGCAGCGTCGCCAGCATCGATCGTTTGAGACGGCCGCGCAGGGCCAGGATTTCGGCGTCATCGGTCTCGCCCTCGACACCACCATTCCAACTGCGATTATCGGAATGGCCGTCGCGATTCTCCTCGCCATTGGCTTCATTGTGCTTGTGGTTATAGCTGACCAGATCGTGCAGGGTGAAGCCGTCATGCGCGGCGATAAAGTTGACGCTGGCACTGGGCGCGCGGCCAGCACGATTGAATAATTCGGACGAGCCCGCGAGCCGTGAAGCCAACTCGCCCCGGCTGGCGCTGCGCCCCAACCAGAACGAGCGCACGCTATCGCGATAACGATCATTCCACTCTGACCAACCCGGCGGGAATTGACCTAACTGATAACCGCCTGTACCAATATCCCAGGGCTCGGCAATCAGCTTGACGCGGGCCAGTACCGGATCTTGCCGAATTGCATCGAGGAATCCGGCTCGTGCCGAAAAGCCGGTCGCACTGCGGGCCAGCGTCGTGGCGAGATCGAATCGGAAGCCGTCGACTCGCATTTCCTGAACCCAATAACGCAGCGAATCCATGACCAGTTGCAACACCCTCGGGTGCGACAGATTCACTGCATTGCCGGTACCGGTGTAGTTCTCGTAGAACTCGGCCTGTCCGTATCGCAAATGATAATAGCTGGCGTTATCGATGCCCTTGAATGACAAGGTCGCGCCGCGATGATCGCCTTCGGCCGTGTGGTTATAGACCACATCGAGAATCACTTCGATGCCAGCGGCGTGCAGCGATCGAACCATCGACTTGAACTCGCGGATCGGATCGTGACGGGCGAATCGCCGGTCAGGTGCGAAGAAGCCGATCGTGTTGTAGCCCCAGTAATTGGACAGGCCACGGGCCACCAGCGTTTCTTCGCTGAGCGCCTGATGGACCGGCAACAGGCTGACGGCCGTGACGCCCAGTCGATGCAAATGGGCCACCGCGGCATCGCTGCCCAGTCCCTCATATTTGCCGCGCAACTCGATCGGTATGTGCGGATGACGGGCGGTGAACCCCTTGACGTGCAACTCATAGAGGATCGAGTCCGCCATGGGGATCATCGGCGGCCGATCATTACCCCAATCGAAGCCGTCGTCGATCACGATCGGGGTTTTGAAGGTGTACTGACTGTTATCGGTATCGACCTGGCTGTGACTGGCATGCCAGGTAAATTCACCAACGAAGGCGCGTGAATACGGGTCGATCAACAACTTGGTCGAATCAAAACGGTGGCCACGATGGACACCGGGCATGCCGGGCTGGCTCGAGCGCCCTGGCGGGCCATCGACCCGATAACCGTAACTGTATTGGGCGAGTTCTTCGCGCGCGCCGGCCAGGTAACCGTGCCAGACGCCGTCGGTGCATCGGGGCATGACGAGGCGATGTCGTTCCTCACGACCTCGGGCGTCGTAGAGACAGAGCGATACCGATCGAGCGTGTTCGGAGAACAGGGCGAAATTAACCCCGACGCCATGGAAATGGCAGCCGAGTGGAAAGGAACGGCCTTCGGAAAGGCTCAATCCACCCATTCGAGAACAATGGTTGCCAGCGGCGGCAGCGTCAACAGCAACGAATGCTCATGGCCGTGCGACGGCGTTTCATGAGCGCTGGCACCCGCATCGGGATTACCGACATTGCTGCCACCATAGTAGGCCGAGTCCGTATTGAGAATTTCGCGATAGTAACCGCGATGTGGTACACCGATTCGATAACCGTATCGCGGCGCCGGCGTGAAGTTACAGACCACCACCACTGCGCGTCCGTCCTGGGCGCGGCGCAAAAAGGCCAGTACACTTTTCTCATGATCGCTGTGATCGATCCAGGAAAAGCCGTCCGGATGGACATCGCGCTGATGCAAGGCCGGCACCCGCCGGTAGGTATGATTCAAATCCCGTACCAGTGACTGCATGCCTCGGTGAAGATCATCACCGAGCAAGTGCCAGTCGAGACTCTGCTGGTGATTCCACTCTTGTTCCTGCGCAAATTCGCAACCCATGAACAGTAGTTTTTTGCCCGGATGGGTGAATTGATAACCGAGATAAGCGCGCATATTGGCAAAACGCTGCCAGCGATCACCGGGCATGCGGGCGAACAACGAGCCTTTGCCATGCACGACCTCGTCATGCGAAATCGGCAAGATGAAGTTCTCATCAAACGCGTAGATGAGCCCGAAAGTCAATTCGCCCTGATGAAATTTTCGATGCGCACTGTCGCGTGCGATGTATTGCAGCGTGTCATGCATCCAACCCATGTTCCACTTGTAATGGAAGCCCAGGCCACCTACGGAAGGCGGCCGGCTGACCATCGGCCACGCCGTCGACTCCTCGGCCATCATGATGGCTTCACCGCGCTCTGTGCCGATGACTTCGTTGAGTCGACGAATAAACGCGACCGCCTCAAGGTTCTCGCGACCGCCATGCTGATTCGGAATCCACTGCCCTGACTCACGGCTGTAATCGCGATATAGCATCGAGGCGACCGCATCAACCCGCAGGCCGTCAATCCCAAAACGTTCGATCCAGTAAAGCGCACTGCCAATCAGAAAATTGACCACTTCATGGCGACCGAAGTTATAGATCAGCGTATTCCAGTCTTTGTGAATACCCTCTCGAGGATCGGCATGTTCGAATAATGGCGTCCCATCAAAGTTGCCAAGACCATGGGCATCATTCGGAAAATGCGCCGGTACCCAGTCGAGAATCACCCCGATACCGGCCGCGTGGGAGCGTTGCACAAATTCGCGAAAATCGTAGGCGGTGCCGTGACGCGCGGTCGGTGCATACAGGCCGGTCGGCTGGTAGCCCCACGAGCCATCGAACGGATGTTCGGTGATCGGCATGAGTTCGATGTGCGTAAAACCCATATGCTGAACATAGGGAATCAACTCATCGCCGAGCTCGCGCCAATTCAAAGGCCGCCCGCCGTCTTCAACCTTGCGGCGCCAGGATCCGGTATGCAGTTCATAAATCGATATCGGCGAATCGGCGGCATTGGCACGACGACGCTGTTCGTCATTGGCGGGCACCGTCGGCTGCAGGCGACTCACAATCGACGCGGTCGCCGGGCGCAATTCCGACTCGAACGCATAAGGGTCGGCGCGTTGCGCCAACAACGCGCCGTCCGGCCCGAGAAGCTCGTACTTGTAACGCGCGCCCTGCTCGACGTGGGGCACAAACAATTCCCACAGTCCGGCCTCGCGACGCAGCCGCATCAGATGACGGCGACCATCCCAGCGATTGAAATCGCCGACCACCGATACCCGCTGCGCGTTCGGTGCCCAGACCGCAAAGCGGGTACCCGCAACACCGTCGACAGTGATCGGGTGCGCGCCCAGACACTCGTAAGGACGCAAATGTTTGCCCTCGGCCAGCAACCAGATATCAAAGTCACTGAGCATGAGTCCAAAGCTGTAGGGATCAGCGAGATCCTGTTGCACGCCCGACTGCCAGATGACTCTTAACCGATAGGCAAACCGTTTGCGGCGAATCGTCAGTGGCGCTTCAAACAGTCCATCGGCATGTACGGGTTTGAGCCAGCGCACCACCCGAGTGCCGGGCGGCGCTTCAACGATGGCCACGCGCGCAGCACCTGGCAGCAGCGCACGAACCAACAATTTGCCGCCGGCGTCATGATGCAATCCGAGGACAGAGAACGGATCACCGTGTTGGCCAGCAACCAACGCCGCCGCCTCAACTACAGACAAGGAGCTGCCTGAAAACGTTTGTCCCTCTTGAGAACTCGTCAGGGCGGGCTCCGCGCGGTGTGCAACAGCCCGATCGAAGCTATCCAGTGCGCCGGCAGTCGGACTCGCCAGCATCGGAATGGCCGGAATATCCATCGGGTCGTCAGGCATGAGTGGATTCAATTCAAAAACACAAAACGGCAAGGTCTTTCGAGCTTACCGTCAAAGCAAGAATGGAACCACGACGGGAATCGAACCGAATCGGAGCCCGTCGCTCCGAAACAATCAAATATTCAGCGACTTGACCTGCCAGATTTCATCGGCGTACTCACGGATCGTACGATCACTGGAGAACGGCCCCATGCCGGCGACGTTGAGTGCTGCCCGCCTCGTCCATTCATCGGGTTGGCGAAATAGCGAATCTACACGTTCATGGGCCGATATGTACGACTGGTAGTCCGCCAGCAACAAATAGTTGTCGTGGCGCAGCAACGATTCAACGATCGGCCGGAAACGGCCTGGATCTTCGGGCGAGAACACGCCCGAGGCGATCTGATCAATCACCTGCTGCAACTGCTTGTTCTGTTCGTAGTAGCGGCCCGGATCATAACCACTGCGCCGCAATGCAGCGACTTCCTTGGTGGTTGCGCCGAAGATGAAAATATTATCCGCGCCGACGTTATCGAGAATCTCGACGTTGGCGCCGTCGAGCGTGCCGATGGTCAGCGCGCCATTGAGCGCCAGTTTCATATTACCCGTGCCCGAAGCTTCGGTACCGGCGGTCGAGATCTGTTCGGACAGGTTGGCCGCCGGCATGATCATCTCGGCCATCGACACACTGTAGTTCGGCACAAACACCACTTTGAGCCGGCCCTTCAAACGGGCATCGTTGTTGATCTTCTGACCGACGTCATTGATCAGCTTGATAATCAACTTGGCCATCCGGTAGGCCGAGGCAGCCTTGCCCGAAAAAACAAACACCCGCGGCACCCAGTCGGCTTGCGGTGACTCGAGCATGCGGTTGTAGCGATGCACGATGTGCATCAGGTTCAAGAGCTGTCGCTTGTATTCGTGGAACCGCTTGACTTGCACATCCATCAAGGCGGCTGGATCAATCGACAAACCCATCTCGCGGCCGACCCAGTCCGAGAAACGCGCCTTGTTACTGGCTTTGGCGAGATCGAATTCAGCAATAAAACCGGCATCGCCGACATGCTCGCGAAGGCCCGCAATCTGATCAAGATCGGTGCGCCACTCACGACCGATTCGACGATCAATCAGTGCCGACAGTTCCGGGTTGGCGTTGGCGAGCCAACGGCGCGGCGTGATGCCATTGGTCTTGTTGCAAAAGCGGTCCGGGAAAATTTTCGCAAAATCGGCGAAGATCGTTTCAACAATCAGATCGCTGTGCAGCTTCGATACACCATTGACTTTGTGGCTGGCCACGACTGATAGAAAGGCCATGCGTACACGCCGCTCGCCGCTCTCGTCGATCAGTGACACCCGCCGGATCAAATCATAGTCATCACCAAAGCGGGCGCGCACGTCGTCGAGAAAGCGCTTGTTGATTTCAAGAATGATCTCTAGATGGCGCGGCAGCACCGCGCGCATCATGCCGACTGGCCAGGTCTCGAGCGCCTCGGGCATGATCGTGTGATTGGTGTACGAAAAAACCTTGGCGCACTGAGCCCAGGCCTTTGCCCACGACTGACCGTGCACATCGACCAACAGATGCATGAGCTCCGGCACGGCAATCGCCGGATGGGTATCGTTCAGATGAATCGCGACCTGCTGAGCCAGCGCATCAAAATTATCGTGATCGAGCAAGTAGCGACCAATGATGTCCTGCAACGATGCGCTGACGAAGAAATACTCCTGACGCAGGCGCAACTCGCGACCCTGGTAGCTCGAGTCATCCGGATACAGTACCCGGGTGACGTTTTCCGAATTATTCTTGGCGCCGACCGCGCGCATGTAGTCGCCCTGATTGAACATCGCCAGGTCCAGCGACTCGGCCGCATGCGCATGCCACAGACGCAGCGTGCCGACCGCGCGGGTACCCGTACCGGGCACCAGCATGTCATAGGCCTGCGCCATGACATATTCGCAATCGACCCAGCGCGCGCCTTGATCGCCATGCTCGACGGTGCCACCGAATTGAATCGCGAAGCGGGTTTCCGGGCGCAGGAACTCCCAGGGATTACCGTTCTTTAACCAGTCATCAGGCTGCTCGACCTGATGGCCATCGTGAATATGCTGCGCGAACATGCCGTAGTCATATCGAATGCCGTAGCCATAACAAGGCAAGGCCAGCGTCGCCATGGAATCGAGAAAGCAGGCGGCCAGCCGTCCCAACCCGCCATTGCCGAGCGCGGCGTCCGGCTCGCGCTCGCGCATCGCCTCGAGTTCGAGACCGACTTCCTTGAGCGCCGCGCTGAATTGATCATGTTGCTCGACCGCCATCAGGCTGTTGGTCAGCGCCCGGCCAACCAGGAACTCCATCGATAAATAATAAACATGCTTGGGCTTTTGTTCGGCGATCGCGCGTGTCGTGTCGAGCCAGCGTTCGGCCAAGCGGTCGCGGGCCACTTGCGCCAGCGCGGTATACCAGTCCTGCACGCGCGCAGCCGTCGGATCCGCCCCGACGGTGTAGAGAAGGCGATTGGCAATCGCGTCGCGCAATTCACGCGCACTGGCGGGCAACTGATTCAACGGCGAGACGGCGGCCGTATGCTTGCCGATGGTTCGGCGCTTGTTCACAATGAGGCTATCGGACATGGAAGATGACCCAAGACTGACGGAAGCTGAATTGTGCCCAATGAGCTCGGGGGCCGGTCAATTGACCGGCTGCCCGGAGGCTATCTGAACAGGATGATCGACATTCGGCGGCGAAAAATGATGCGATTGCGCGACAGCCGCCCGTAATTTCAGCGCCCTGAGCGCGCCGGACAGCGCCGGCGCGCCCGCTGTAACGACGTAGACCGGGATCGGCATCAGATAGGCCCGGAATCGCCCCTTGGCTTCGAAGCGCTGACGGAAGGCCGACGCCTTGAACAGGCGCCCCAATCGAGGCACGATTCCACCGCCAATATAAACACCGCCGCGGGCGCCCAGAGTTAACGCCAGATTGCCCGCAGCACCCCCCACCAAGGCCGAAAAACAATTCACGGTCGCCAGCGCCAGCGGATCGCCCGCCAGGGCAGCAGCGGTAATCGCAGCGGCATCGCCGTAGTCGTCGGGTGCGCGGTGGCCGCGAATCTGATCGATCTGGGCAACCGCCTGCAGCAATAAAGGCATACCGGCACCGCAGAGCAGGCGTTCAGCCGAAACGTGTTCATGGGTTTGCCAGAGAAACGCCAGGATCTCCGATTCGCGCGAATCGGCCGGCGCCAAGCTGGCGTGTCCGCCTTCGCCGGCCAACGCAATCCAGCCATCACCGGCCGTCGGCAACAGCCCGGACACGCCCAGCCCGGTGCCGGGCCCGATCAACGCGAGGGGCGCACGCCGGACACCCTGCCGGCCTCCGAACTGGTAGCCGTCACGCGTGGACAGTCCAGGCAGCGACCAGGCCAACGCCTCAAAGTCGTTGAGCAATAACAATTGCGTTACGCCGAGCGCCTTTTGCAATTCAACCCGATGAAAATGCCAACTGGCATTGGTCAGACGCGCATGATCGCCGACCACCGGGCAGGCCAGCGCAAATGCTGCCTTGCCCAAGCGCGGATTACCCACCGACTTCAAGTACGCCCGAATGGCGGACAGCGGCTGCACGAAATCGGCGACCTTCAGAACTTCGACACTGCGCGGCGCGGATAGCGAATCGGCCAACGCGAAACGCGCATTCGTCCCACCGATATCGGCGATCAGCGACAGGGCCATCAAGTCCCGCTTACTGCCATGAAGACGCGCTCAAAGTCGCGAGGTGGCGCACGATGTCGTGAATCCCACTCACTGAAAGGCGACCTCGCCAAAACTGCGCAATTTTCGACTGTGCAGTCGCTCCACTCCTTGCTCGCGCAACAGATCGATGGCGCGCATGCCAATGCGCAAATGCTGGTCGACGCGGTCGCGATAAAAGCGGTTGGCCATGCCGGGCAATTTGATCTCGCCATGCAGCGGCTTGTCGGAGACACACAACAGTGTTCCGTAGGGAACCCGGAAGCGAAAACCATTGGCGGCAATCGTCGCACTCTCCATATCGAGCGCGATGGCCCGGCTCTGGCTGAATCGGCGAATCAAGGTGCTGTGCGGCAACAGCTCCCAATTGCGGTTATCGACCGAGGCGACCGTACCGGTGCGCATGATGCGCTTGAGCTCGAAGCCATGAACCTGGGAGATTTGCGCCACCGCGTCCTGCAATGCAACCTGGATCTCGGCCAACGGCGGAATCGGTACCCATAACGGCAAGTCTTCGTCGAGCACATGATCTTCCCGAACATAGCCGTGCGCCAGAACATAGTCGCCCAGTTGTTGCGAGCTGCGCAGACCGGCGCAGTGCCCGAGCATGATCCAGGCGTGCGGGCGCAACACCGCAATGTGATCAGTAATGGTCTTGGCGTTCGACGGGCCGACGCCGATATTGACCATGGTGATACCACTGCGATCGCCGCGTACCAGATGATAGGCGGGCATCTGCGGCAAGCGCGGTGCAGCGCCGGCTGGCGCACCAGTTTGAGCACGGGCATCACCCTCGCGAAGCGTCACAATATCACCCGGTTCGACAAACGCACTGTAACCATCATTCGCCTGCGGCCGGCCGGCGCCCGAGGGGGAGGTTGCCGACGTTGCCATGATTTCGCGGCCAATCCGCACAAACTGGTCAATGTAGAACTGGTAGTTGGTAAACAGCACAAAGTTCTGAAAATGCTCGGGCGCGGTCGCCGTGTAATGCCGCAGCCGATGCAGCGAATAATCGACTCGTGGCGCGGTAAAGAGCGCCAGCGGCATCGAATGGTTGACCGGACTCTCGAAGGTACCGTTGGCAATGCCATCATCCATGGCGGCCAGATCGGGTAAATCAAACCAGTCACGCATGAGCAATTGCCGCGACCGATCGAGATCGGCCTCGATGTGCTCATGATCGGAAAACGCAAAGTGCACCGGAATCGGCTGCTCGCTGACCGCCACCTCGAGTTGAGCCTGATGATTCAAGATCAACAGGCGAAGTTGCTCAAGGTAATACTCGCCGAATAGATCGGGCCGGGTCAGCGTCGTTTCGTAAACGCCCGGACCTTCCACAAAACCATATGAGCGTCGGGAATCCGCCTGGGCGACGCTATCGACCTTGATGCGTACCAGCGGGTAACAGGCCCGGATTCGTTGCGTGAATTCGTGGCCCTCGATGTAGCGCAACGAGCATTCATGCAGATAACAAACATGGGCGCTGTAGATTTCGGCAATCCGGGCGAGCGCCGCCTCGGGCGTGTCATAGGTCCGGGTTTCAAATTGCGGAGCGGTCGGCGAGGCGATGGCGCTAATGGTGATCTCCAGAAAAAGGCACTGCCCTTACAATTGTCGCATGACCAAAAAAGTGGCCGCCTCCAATCACCTTTTCGGCGCCATTGTCCCCATCGTTGCCACGTTTGGCTTGATCGGCGAGGAAATTCGTCCGGACTATGCGCGCGTTCGACTGCCGTTCAACCCGGCATTCACCAATAGCCGCGGTGAGTTTCACGGCGGCGCTATTTTGACCTTGCTCGATTGCAGTCTGGCCTGTGCCGCACGCTCACTTGACTCCGCCGGTACTGCGGTGTTGACGATTGATCTGGCGACTCACTTTCTCGCGACTGCGCAAGGCGATCTGATCGGCCAGGCGCGTTGCTTGAAACGCGGTCGCTCAATCGTGTTTACGCAATGTGACGTACACGATCTTGAGGGCAATCTGGTCGCCACCGCTACCGCGACCATGAAGCTCACGCCGAGGCGGCCGGATGCGATCGTGCGCTAGCACTGCACCGAACCCTGATCCGGCTTGCACGCTTGTTTTTCCGCGAAACCGGTTCTGTCGTATCCTTGTCGATTTCTGGTCAAACTGCGCACCCATTCTTAATCCCGACAGGCCCCGAGCCCGAAGGCCCTTACATTGAAGGCCCTACATGGAAAATCTGCTCAAAAAACCGGCCTTCTGGGCCGCATTGGTGGTACTCGTGCTGTTGCTCGGCGCCGCTGCGCATTTTTATCAGTCGCGCTACGCACAACCGGTAGAGCCAGTGCGAGAGGCCAACCCGCCCTTGCCTACCTCCGAAGCACCGGTGCCTGCGGCTAAAAGTGAGGAAGCGACCAAATTTCCTTTGCCCGCTTCACCGTTGACATTGGCCGACAAGACCGAGGCCGACCGGGACAAGGCCAACAAACTGCCGCCGCCCGATGACAGCGACAGCATCATGAATGAATTGCTGTCGAGCCTGATCGGCACGAAAGCGGTTGCGGCTTTTTTTCAGAATACCAATTTGGTGCGCCGTTTGACGGCGGCGATTGATAATCTGCCACGCGAGAAGGTTGCCTCGCGATTGAATCCGCTCAAACCCACCGAGGGACGACTGGCGACGACCGGCGCCGATGATTCGCTGGCGATCAGTGCTGGAAACTATACTCGGTACCAGCCCTTCGTCAGTTTTGCCGCAGGTGTTGACACCGGAAAAATTGTCGATGCGTATGTTCGTTTTTATCCACTTTTTCAGCAGGAATATCAGGCGTTGGGCTACCCGAACAAGTACTTCAATGATCGGCTCGTCGAGGCCATCGATGACTTGTTGGCTGCGCCCGAATTGGCCGAGCCTCCGAAGCTGGTACAACCCAAGGTCCAGTATCAGTTTGCCGATCCGGCGCTGGAGTCGCTCTCCCACGGTCGCAAGGCCATGATCCGCATGGGACCGGAGAACGCCGCCACCCTGAAGGCCAAGCTGCGGGAATTCCGGACGGTCATCACGCGGGCGCAAGCGAGCAAGGCTAAATCATGACTACTGTTGCATTCATCGGACTTGGCGCCATGGGTTCACTGATGGCCAAAAATCTTGCTGCCGCAGGCATGACGCTGCGGGTATTTAACCGTCAGATCGAACGAACAAGGGAGTTCACCGAGATGGGCGTGCCGGCCTTCGACACGCCCGCCACGGCGGCGCAGGGCGCTGATTTTGTCGTGTCGATGGTTGCGGATGATGACGCCACCCGTTCGGTCATGCTGGGTGCCGAAGGCGTAGTGGGCGCAGCGAACCCAGGCACGGTGATTATCGACAGCAGTACCAATACGCCGAGCGCGTCACGCGAGGTCGCGCAGCGCGCCGCAGAGCGCGGAATTGCCTATCTGGATGCGCCAGTATCCGGCAGTCTGCCGCAAGCCCGTGGCCGTGAGTTGGTATTCATGGTCGGTGGCGAACGTGCCGCATTCGAGCGTGCCCAGCCGTTGTTTGCCGCAATGGGTCGGCAAACCAGTTACATGGGCACCTCTGGCAGTGGCGCCAGCATCAAGTTGATCAACAATATGTTGTCCGGTACGGTCAGCACGGCCTTGGCCGAAGCGCTGACGGTCGCCGAAGCCGCTGGCCTGGATGCCAAGGAGGTCCAGGAAGTGCTGGGTGAGGGGGCCACTGCCTCGCGTTTGCTCAAAGGCAAGATGCCGAAGATGCTCGGTCGCGATTTCTCGCCGCAATTTCAGCTCAGTCTGATGGAGAAAGACCTGCGCTACTTTCTGGCACTCGCGCAATCGGTCGATGTGCCGGCGCCGATCGCATCGCTGGTGCGCAGCCAACTACAGTCAGCGCGACGTGCCGGCTTGGGTGGTCTGGACGTGGCGGCGGTTTATCTGCAAAGCTCGGGCAGGCAGGCCAGGCAGGGTCCACCTTCCGAGTAGGGAGGTGCAGGTTACATGCTGCGACGATACTGACCACCGACTTCGAATAGCGCCTCGGTGATTTGCCCCAGCGAGCAGACTCGTGCGGCCTCCATCAGCACCTCGAACACATTGCCGTTGGCGATGACGGTTTTCTTCAAGGTATCGAGCATAACCTGCGCCTGCGTCGCATTGCGCGATTGAAAGTCCTTCAGGCGAGACAGTTGCGACTGCTTTTCTTCTTCGGTTGATCGAGCCAATTCGAGAGTTTCCGGAGTCAGGTCACCGTGCGGATTCCTGAACGTGTTGACCCCGATAATGGGCAATTCGCCGGTATGTTTGAGCATTTCATAGTGCATGCTCTCATCCTGGATCTTGCCGCGCTGGTAACCGGTTTCCATGGCACCCAGCACCCCACCGCGCTCGGCAATTCGCTCGAACTCGCTCAGCACGGCCTCTTCCAACAGTTCCGTCAGTTCCTCGACGATGAACGAGCCTTGGGTTGGATTTTCATTTTTGGCCAGCCCCCATTCGCGATTGATGATGAGCTGAATGGCCATGGCCCGCCGAACACTTTCTTCGCTCGGCGTCGTGATCGCTTCGTCGTAGGCGTTGGTGTGCAAGCTGTTGGCGTTATCGTAAGTGGCGATCAGCGCTTGCAAGGTCGTACGAATATCATTGAAGGCAATTTCCTGCGCGTGTAGGCTGCGCCCCGACGTCTGACAGTGATACTTGAGTTTCTGGCTGCGCTCGTTGGCACCGTATTTGTCGCGCATGGCGATCGCCCAGATTCGACGCGCGACTCGACCCATGACCGTGTACTCGGGATCCATACCGTTGGAGAAAAAGAAGCTCAGATTGGGCGCGAAATCATCGATATGCATGCCCCGGGCTAAATAGGCCTCGACAAAGGTGAACCCGTTCGACAAGGTAAATGCCAGTTGGCTGATCGGATTCGCACCGGCCTCGGCGATGTGATAGCCGCTGATCGAGACGGAATAGAAGTTTCTGACGCTATTGGCGACAAAGTATTGGGCGACATCACCCATGACCTTCAGCGAAAATTCGGTTGAAAAGATGCAGGTGTTCTGGCCCTGATCTTCCTTGAGAATATCGGCTTGTACCGTGCCGCGGACATTCGACAGGGTCCAGGCCTTCAGCTTGGCGAATTCCTCGGGGTTCGGGGGGCGCTGATTCTTCTCGGTGAACACATCGACTTGCTGATCGATGGCGGTGTTCATGAAAAATGCCAGGATAGTCGGCGCTGGCCCGTTGATGGTCATCGATACGCTGGTGGCCGGGTGGCATAGATCAAAGCCGCCATAAAGCACTTTCATGTCCTCCAGGGTCGCGATCGACACGCCGGAGTTGCCGACCTTGCCGTAAACATCGGGCCGCACGCCGGGGTCGTGACCATAAAGGGTGACCGAATCAAAGGCCGTCGACAATCTTTTGGCCGGCATGCCCTGGCTGACCATCTTGAATCGCCGATTGGTGCGAAACGGATCACCCTCACCCGCAAACATGCGGGTCGGGTCCTCGCCCTCGCGTTTAAACGCAAAGACGCCCGCCGTGTACGGAAAGCTGCCCGGCACATTCTCCAGGAGCAGCCACTTGAGTAGTTCGCCGTGGTCTTCAAAGCCCGGCAGTGCTACCTTTCGAATCCTGGTGCCCGACAGCGAGGTCCGGACCAACTCGGTGCGGATTTCCTTATCGCGGATGTTCACGATGAATTCATCGCCGGCATACGCTTTGAGCGTATCGGGCCACGACTCCAACAATTCGCGAGCATCGATTTTCATCGACGCTTCTTTGGTACTAGCAATTACTAATAGACGAACTCCGGCGTTTAAATCAACGACTGAATCAGCGGCCGAGTCAGCGACAACCTGGTTTGTAGACGACGTAAACATTGTCGTCGCGGCTCCGCCACGGCTAGACGAATCGGAAATGCCACTAATATCTTTAGCTAACATGCGCTGCGCTGCGCGTAACTGCTGTACTTCGCGAGCCAGCACAGATTGAACCTTGGCACCATGCTTGTAAGCACGTACTGTCTCGGAAATTTCGGCTAAATAACGTGATCTGGCCGGCGGAACGATCTGAACTTGATTCGAAGAGAACCGAACTAATACACGAGGCAAACAGCCGTTGGTAGGTGTTTGTGGTAACTTACTATCCAACGTGGCATTAATAGTATTACCTCGCAGCCGTAGTCCAAGCTCGACCAGTTTGGGCAACAGGCCCTGATATAACGCTGTAACACCATCGTCGTTGAATCGTGACGCTTGAGTGCCAAACACTGGCATCTGATCGGGCGATGTCGACCAAAGCTCACGATTTCGTTGGTACTGCTTACTGACGTCGCGCAATGCGTCGCGGGCGCCCTTTCGATCAAATTTGTTGATCGCCACAAAGTCAGCGAAATCCAGCATATCAATCTTCTCTAGTTGACTGGCAGCACCGAACTCCGGAGTCATGACATACAGTGAGCAGTCCACCAACGGCACAATGGCGGCATCACCCTGACCGATCCCGGAGGTCTCCACAATAATCAGATCGAACCCGGCCACCTTGCAGGCTGCGATGACGTCGGGCAGAGCCTGGCTGACCTCACTGCCGGCATCGCGGGTCGCCAGCGAACGCATATAAATATTAGGATGGGCAATCGCATTCATTCGAATCCGGTCACCCAACAGCGCGCCGCCGGACTTGCGACGGGTCGGATCGACCGAAATGATGGCCAGCGTCAGCGCATCATTTTGATCGAGCCGAAAGCGACGAACCAATTCGTCGGTTAATGAACTCTTACCGGCGCCGCCCGTGCCGGTAATGCCTAAAGTAGGTACGTGTAACTTGTCGGCACGTTGCCTGAGCTCGGTCCTGAGCGCTGCTGACACATGACCATTCTCCAAAACGGTCAACAACTGCGATAACGATCGGGTCTGGCCGAACTGAGCACCCTCCTCACCGATCTTTTTGGCTTGAATCTGAGCATCACCGCTTCGCCGAGCGCAATCAATCACCCCGGCCAGCGATACCGGGGCAAATTCGGACAGATCGCGATCGCAGCGCTGGATCATGTCGCCGATCATCCCTTGCAGTCCGAGTCGTTGACCGTCTTCGGGCGAGTAAATGCGCGCCACCCCGTAGTCGTGCAGCTCACGGATTTCGGCCGGAACGATGACCCCGCCGCCGCCGCCAAACACCTGGATATGCGCGCCGTTATTCGCGCGCAACAAATCGATCATGTATTTGAAATATTCAACATGGCCGCCCTGGTACGAACTGACCGCGATGCCCTGAGCATCCTCCTGGAGTGCACAGCTCACGACTTCGTGCACCGAGCGATTGTGTCCAAGGTGAATGACCTCGCAGCCCATGGACTGCAGGATCCGCCTCATGATGTTGATCGACGCGTCATGGCCGTCAAACAGAGAGGCAGCGGTGACAAAACGCACCTTGTTTTTGGCGCGGTATTCAGCGAGCTTTTTTGCTTCGGATAAATCAGTCATGGTCGAGCCTGTCAGGGGTGTGCGGCAACAAATTCAATGATGATCCGCGAAGCTTAAGTGACGTTTACGTCAACGTCAATTCAAATAGTTCACACCGGACGGGAACGCAGAACGGGATCGCATTACGCGAGACTGTCGCAACACTTTCCACAAAGCTTCTAGATGAAACGCAAAGCGGCGATTTAATATCGATGCAATCTTGATGCCATCTTGATCGCGATTGCGTTCGCACCAACACATCCGACGGTTTCGTCAGTAAACCGCGGACGGAGAAGTATTCATGACCGAAAGCCGCATTTGGGCGGGCGGACTCCTAGCCATACTGTTGTTAGCGCTGTTATGTACCTGGATTCACTACACGCCTGCCGCAACATCAACGACCGCGCCAACAGCGGAACCCGCAACACTAGCAGCGCGTGCCACGCCTGCCTTGGCTTTGCGCGCTGAATCCAATGCTGGAGTACTCACGCTGAGCGGCGACGTACCGGATGAAGGCTCCAAGCTGTTCATTCTGGACCGCGCCAAACGACTTTACGGCGCCAACAAAGTCATCGACAAACTGCGCATCGAAGGCGCCGGTAAGCCGGAAGGCTTTGATGCCTTCGCTGCCAACTTTCCGCCGGACTTGCGCGACACTCTAAACGGACAAGCCTACGCGCAGAGCGGTCGCTTGGTGCTCGAAGGCGAAGTTGCGAACCTGGCCGCCAAAGCACGAATCGAAGAAGGCGCCGCGAAAGCCTACGGGGCGAGCCAGAGAATAGACAGCCGACTGACCGTCAAACCGGCGACACAAACCGTTACTGAATCCGCAACGGGGTCCGGCGCAGCGACCGGAACGTCGTCTGGTGCAGCCGCGCCTGCCGTCAAAGCACCGGTAGCCAAAGCACCCGCGACCTCGCCTGGCACCCTCACCGGTGCGGCTCGAGGCACCGTGAATTTCGCAACATCCTCGGCGCTGCTATCAAAGCGGGCTCGGCTCGCCCTGCGTGAAGTCGCGCGCGATCTCAAAAGTGCCGACTCTGGCGCTCGCCTGGGCCTGGTTGGTTTCACTGACAGCCGAGGCAGCGACACGGTCAACGTGAAACTCAGTGAGCGGCGGGCGTTGTCCGTGAAAACTTATCTGACCAAACTTGGCGTAAGCCCTGAACGTCTAAGCACTGACGCCAAGGGTTCGGCCGAACCGGTCGCCAACAATGATAGTGTTGACGGCCGACGCCAAAATAGGCGAGTCGAGGTTCGTTTGCTTATCCAATAAGCTAGTTTGAGGGATTTTCATGCTTGCCTTTTTCCTTAAGATTTTGATTTGTCTGTTGATCGCCGGTGCCATCGGGTACACCGTCGCCTGGCTTTGGCGTGGCCTCGAATTGACTCGGCTGCGCGAGCAAAACTACCGACTGACCTCAGACCTCTCGGCCCGCGATAATCAAGTTTCGGCGGCTCAGTCTCAAGTTCAAGACTTGCGCGCGAAGTTGGCACTCATTGAAACTGATATGGCCGACAGCGAGGCCCGTAACAAGGAGTTGCTCAACGCCTTGTCTGACGAACAGCAGCGCACCTCCCAAGCAAGCGACCGACTTCGTATTGAACAGGATCAGCACCGCACGGCCCTCGGCATCGCTGCGCAGCGCAACGCGGAACTGGAGAAAAGTTCGGCCCAATATGCTCAGTCGGTTCGCCAGAAGGAATCCGAGATCGCCAGCCTCGGCTTGCAGCTCACACCGCTGTTGGCCCTGCCAGCCGCCCTTTCGGCACGCGACTCGGACATCCAGGCGGCGCACCTAAAACACGATGAGGCAGTGTCTGCCCGCGCTCAGTTTGAACGCGAATTGGCGGCCTCCAGAAACGCGCTCGAAACCTTGCGACTTGAGAACGAGCAACAACTGGGTCGACGCGCACAACGAATCGCCGAACTTGAAGAGTCGTCGGCGTCCGAACGGAGCCGACTCGCCGATCTTGAAGCGTTGACGATTCGCCGAGCTTCAGAAGTTCAGGCCTTAAAAACTGATCTTGCCAGCCTGACCAGTCTGCCCGCCAAAATTGCCGCCAATGACGCTGAGCTACAAGCGCTTCAGCAAAAATTGGCGGAAAGCACCCAGGCTCTGCGCAGCAAGGATCAGGAGCTGGGCGCAGCGCGGGCGCGCATCGAATCGGAAGTCACGGCCGCACGTGGCCGTAGTGAAGGCGATGTCGCCCAGCTCAAATCGCGACTGGCGGCTCTGTCGAGTGACATGCAAAGCCGTGATGGCACCTTGTCGACCCTGCGGGTAGAACTCGACGCAGCACGCAAGACGCTGGATTCGCGCTCGGCGTTGTTGCGTGACAGTGAATCGTCAAAATTGGCATCTGCCAACGCGCTGAAGGCCAAGGACGCGGAGTTGGCCCGGATGCGCGCGGAAATTTCGACGCTGAACATTTTGCCGGGCAGAATTACCAGCCTGCAGGCAGATCTGAACTCGGGTCGCCAGAAGATCAGCGAACTGCAGGCCGAATTGACCGATTTGCAAGCCCAATTGACCGAACTGCAAAACGTCCGCGAACTGACCAACCAGCGCCCGCCGAGACAATTTGCTAGCGTCCCGGGCCAGATCGACGACCTGAAGCATATCTACGGCGTTGGCCCGGCGCTTGAGAAAGTGCTGCAGGGTCTGGGCGTTTATCAATTCAAACAGGTTGCGCTCTGGAATCAGGATGACATTGCGTTCTTCGACGCCCAGTTACATGAATTTCATGGCAGCATCGAGCGTGAGCATTGGGTGCGAAGTGCGCAGGAAGAACACTACAAAAAGTACGGCGAATGGCTGGGTGATGGCCCACCAACAATGACCTTGCCGGAAACCAATCGGTAGACCGGAAACCAGCCGATTGGTACTTCTCGGCCAGTTTCCAGCGGTTCCTTACTTTCAGCGGTCCCTTACTTAAAGCAGCCCCTGCTGCTTACAGCGGTCAGCCGTTACTTGAACGTCACTTCGGTGGCGTTCAAGACACCCTCGCTGACCGTGCCACGCGCTTCAACCATCCGTGCATTAGCCAGATTGGCGATAGCGCCGTTCTTGAAACTGGCCGCTGCGGCGTTGACGCGCTGGCCGGCGACCCGGAAGTCTGACGCTGAAACATAGTCAGTGATCTCGCCTCGAACCGAGGCAGTGACAGCATCGTCCGCCCGCTTGATCTCGACCTTGCGGGCCACCAGTTTGCCATCGACCCAAGTCCCTTCGACTTCTACCTTGACGCCGTTTCTCAGGTTCTCCCGGATGCCCTCGATAACGGTGGTATTGCCGACCACAACCACGGTGCCGTTGATCTTGAAGCGGCCGGTGACCGCGTCAAATTCATAAACACCGCCTTCGACCCGATTGATGACGAGGCTGGCACCCGACTCGAAAACCACTTCAGCGACGTTCAACAAACCTGCCGTCCAGGTGCCCTTGACGCGAATCCGGTCGAGGTTGCCAAAGTCAGCGCGACTCGCGGCGCTGCCGTCACCATTACGAAAGGTCGTCGACTCCAGCAGTTTCATGTTGACGCCCAACATCGTAAAGGCACCTGTCGTTGCGGAGAATCCGCTGACCGTACCGAAGAAGGTCCGCACCCCGGCATTCTCGGAGTTCGCAAACTCGATGCGGCCGGGCTTGACAACGTTGTTCTCGACTTGACCCACCAAGTGAATGGCCACTCCATCGGCAAGATTGGCGGCTGTGCCATCCTTGAAGACGACGGCAGCGCCCGACGCATCGACCGGAACACCACGCAACTTGAAGCTGCCAGCCGATACAAAGTCGGTGATGCCACCGGATAACTCGACCATCGCATCGCCCTGGTTGCGAACGAACTTCACTTCGCTGGCGAGCAACTTGCCGCTGGCGAACTTGCCCTGGACCCGGATCTTGCGGCCGTTGGCCAGATCGGATGCCGTGCCGTTCGAGAACGTGGCACTGGCGGCATCAACATCAAATCCGTCGAGCTTGAACGATTTGGCCCCAAAGTTCAGATCGCGAACATGGCCGCCAACCCGCAGCCGGTCATCCGCGATCGCGCTGTTTTGCCTGAGCGTGATGCTCTTGGCGTTCAGTGTGTTACCGGCCGGTGCGGTGTCAGTCCAAACCGCGACCGTTTGCCCATTCGCCAAGGCACTACCGGTGGGGCGGATGCGCGTTGCTGCACTGTAACTCACGTTCAAGCCCGCCAGACTGAACGTCTTGGCGTTGGCATCGACGGTCGCGATGGTGCCGACTACCCGGATCAGCAGGGCCGAATTGGGGTCCTTGCGCTCAACACGGGTGGCCAGAATATTGTTGTTGGCGTCACGGCTGCCGTGTACCTCGACTCGATCATTGACCGCCAGGTCGGCCAGACCGGCGACGTTATCAAACACCGTGGGTGCCGCTGGATCGCCGGACACTTTGATGGTTTGCCCGGCCACCACGAAGCCGTCGGCCGCCAGCGAAGTGATCGAGCCGATGACTTCCGAGGCAATGACGACCGTTGTGGCGTTACCGCTGGCATCGGTGGTGAGTGCCACTTTCATACCTAGTTTGACGTCCGCGACGGTACCGTTCTTCGGTACGCTGGAATCCTGTTCGATCGACACTCGAACCGAATTGTCTTCGTATTTGACGCCCTCTACATAAACACTTCCAAAGCCGGTGACCGTGCCGCTGGCGAGCTCTTTGGAGACTGTTGAGGAGGCTGCGGCCGCCCCTGTAGAGTCTTGGCCAGATGAGCCCGAACCGCCGCAGGCGGCGAGGCTCAGGGAAGCGACCAAGAAGGCGGCTGCTTGAATCAGAGGTTTGTTCATTTGAATCCTTTCAATCGAAACGATGTCTAATAAAGGGAATTATTCCCTTAAACAGATATTGGAATGCTACTCTCAGCTTGTCAAGGGAAATTTTCCCTTGTATGAATCTGTAATTCCCGGCAAAATGAAGTACCTGAAGAAATTTCTGAACGCTTCCGTGGCCAACGATTCGAATAACCCTTTGAGTACCGACGCTTCAGTGCTTGACTCCTTGGTGACTGACGCTTCAAACAAGGGTGCTACAAGCTCAAGTGAGCAGCTACTTTCCGACAGTGTGGCGATGCTCCAGCCTCTGGTTGAACTGATGGTTGCCCAGGGCGTTACCTATACCCAGTTGACGCTAGCACTCAAGCAGACGTTTATGGAGGCTGCCAGAAAGGAGCTTGCGGCAGAGGGCAAGAAAGTCACCGACGCAGCGATCAGCGTACGCTCGGGAGTCCATCGAAAAGAAGTCAGAGCCAGTTCAGCGGTCGCCCGGACGGTACCAGCGGCGGGTAACCTGGCCAGGAAGTCCTTGAGTCTGGCCGAGCAGATCTTTACCCGCTGGCTGACCGATGCTGGTTATCGAACCATCGATGGCAAACCCGCGAGCCTGCCGTTGACCGGGCCTGCGCCATCGTTCGACTCGCTGGCCGCTTCGGTGACGAAAGACTTCTCGCGTCGCACCTTGCTCAACGAGCTGACCCGGCTTGGCCTGGTTCAGGAACGGGGCGACCATGTGATCCCACTCGCTGATGCAGTGGTAGCGCGCGCCGACCTGTCGGAAATGATTTCTTACTACCGCGCTCAGTTGCATGATCATCTGGCCGCCGGCGCCGCCAATATTCAAGCGGTCGACGTCGGCGCCGCGCCGCCCTTCCTGGAACAAAGTCTGTACGCAAATGGCCTGTCCCCTGAATCCATCGAACATCTGGCACAAATGAGTCGTCAGCTCTGGAAGTCTGCGTTCGATCAACTGGTCGGCGCCGCGAGCCAGCGCCTGGCGCTCGACCAGGCCCATCAGTACCCAAGCCGGATTCGCTTTGGGGTCTACTTCTACAGCGAATCGGCTGATCAGCCGGTGAAAGAAAAGTGATGATCTACTTTCCTAATCAACTCAAAGCGCCACTTCGCCGGCTGCTTTTAGCAGGTATTTTCGTCATTTCGGCCTGTAGCGGCAGCAGCATTCCCACCGGCGTCGGCGGCCAGGGGACGGGCGCTGCGGGCGACCAATACGGCGGCATCTCCGGGCTGGGCAGCGTCGTCGTCGAAGGCTCGCTATATGAAGAGGCCAGCACCAGTGTGCGACAACTGGACGCCGACCCGGCAGCACCCACCACGATCACGGCTGCTGCGATCAAACTCGGTATGCAGGCGCAGCTCAGCTTTGACGACAAGCAAGTCATCAAACAAGTCAAAATCGCACCGACCCTGATGGGCGCCGTCGACCGCAAGGGCACTGATTTCCTGATTGTGGTCGGTCAGACCGTCAAGCTCAATGCCGCAGTCGCCGTGGTGTTCGAAGGTTTATCTAACTTATCCGAAATCGAGGTCGGCGATCGCCTCGAGGTGCATGGCTACCTGAACGCGGACGGCCAGGTGATCGCCACTCGAATCGAACGGCTGGACCCGAGCGCACCGGTACAGACGCGGGTCACCGGTATTATCAGCACGGTTCTAAACGGCGCCAGCCGGCTACAGGTCGGCGAGCTGCAAATCGATCTGGGCAGCGCCGTGTTATTGCCCAGCGCAACGGTTCCGGCGGCGGGACTGAGGATCACTGCCTGGGCGGCCAGCGCGCCAACTGGCGGGCGGCTCGCCGCAAAAACGGTGGCATTCGACGTCTCGGTCGCCGGTACCGATTTGCTGCGCGGTGGCGGCGTTATCCGTTCATTTGATCGAACCGGTGCGCGCTTTCGGATCGGCGCTCTGGTGGTCGACTTTTCCGGCTCGGTTGCCTACATCAACGGCAGCAGTGCCAATTTGGCGGACGGCCAAGTCGTACGGGTCAAGGGACAGGCCGGCAATGGTTTGCTGCGAGCCAGCGAAATCACGATCATCCAGTCCAACGAAGACGCATTCACCGAGCTTACCGGTATGATGGCTGAGCTGATTTCGACGGCGAGCTTCAAGGTTCGAAATGCCACGGTCGACGCCAGCGCCGCTACCCTGGTATTCAAGAATGGCAACTCGGGCAATCTCGTCAATGGCTCCTTGGTCAAGATCGAGGGCCGACTCGTTGAGGGGATCGTGCGGGCCAGCCGGGTTGAGTTCGTCACGACCGAGGATAGCCGCGCGGTCGCCTTTCGAGGCGTGGTCAGCAACTACAACTCCAGCAGCGGTGCCTTTTCATTGTTGGGTGTCAGCATGCGGCTGGACGGCAATGCCAAGTTGACCGCCAGCAACGGCAGCAGCCTGTCGCGCGGCAGCTTTGGCAACGGCGACTTTGGCGTCGTCAGCGGTAGCTTCGTCAGCGGTGTATTTGTGGTGACCGCTGCGGAACTGGTCAAGGACAATACGCTGCCAACCTTGCGCACGGAAGGGCTCGCTTATCTGGTCAATCTCAGCCAGCAAACGTTGCGGGTCAATGGCCAATTGGTTCGCTGGAATGCCAGCACCCGCATTGATGGCAATTTGAATGACCTGAAGGGCGGCGTCAACGTTCGGGTTGAAGGTACCATTGTGCTCAACGAACTGTTGGCCAGCCGACTGACCATTCGGCCAACCGGTAACTAGGCAATCAGGCAATTGAGCAACCCATTGAGTTCATTGAACAGCCGCTTCGAAGGTCTGCCGCAGTCGGCCATCGCGCAACACCCCGGCGCGCCACTGCTGTGCCGCGCCGGCGCCGTGCTGCGTATTCAACTGAATCGTCCGGCCGAGCACAATCGGCTTGACCCCGCCGACGTAGACGCCTTGCAGCAGTTATTCGATCAGGTGGCGGTTGACGCCACGGTGCGTGCCATCGTGGTGACCGGCGCGGGCGAGCGCAGCTTCAGCTCGGGTTACACCTTGCAGGCCATTACTTCGGAGCTGGATCAGCGCTTCGAGCGAATGCTCGATGCTCTTGAGAGCCTGCCTCAGATCACCCTGGTTGCCTTCAATGGCAGTGTTTATGGCGGCGCCACCGACCTGGCCTTGTGCTGTGATCTGCGGCTGGGCATTCCCGGCATGCGCATGTTTATGCCAGCGGCTCGTTTTGCCATGCACTATTACCCGGGCGGCTTGCGCCGTTATGTGAACAAGCTCGGCCTGTCAGCGGCCAGCAAATTATTTCTGACCGGCATGACGATCGAATCGGAAGAGATGCTTCGAATCGGCTTTTTGACGGAGACCGTCGCGCCAGCGCACCTGGCCAGTCGCATCGAGGAGTATTTGGTGGCGATTGATCTGACCGACCCGACGGTTGTCAGCCAGATGAAAAAACACCTTCGTGAGATCGCCGAGAGAACCGTTGATTACACCCGACTTGAAGCGGTGTACCAACAAAGCCTGGGTTCCAGCGAACTGAAAACCCGCCTGGGTGCCCTGCTCAAAAGCTGATCAGCCGACTTTGCTGGACTCGGGATCGCTACCCGTGGTTGCCTTGTCAGCAGCCAGAGCGCGGCAGTCCGCGCAACGCCAAACCGTGCGCGATCCAACCTTTTTTGCTGAACCGCCCAACTGAGGTTTGTATTGTTTGCACACGGCACAACGACGATTGGCTCGGAAAAAGGAGCCGGAATCGTGTGGAGAATTTAGTCGATCTCGCGGAGTGGTCATACTGATCAAAACGCTTAAAGGGCGGCGGTACCGTCAACGGTGCGAAGTGTATCTGCTAATGAAGCCTCGAGCAGCGTCAGAAGATTTTCAGGTTCGATTTTGACAGTTACCAGACACTTGTTTCATTCAATGAAATAGGCTCAGTATTCTACATTATGAAAAAAGCCACCGCAAATGCGGTGGCTTTAGATCACTCAAACCGAACAAACCCGAGCTTGCCCGGTGTGCAATCGATCATTCCGAGGAGGTTAACTACGGCCCGCCTGAGATAGGGTCGATTGCGCACTCGAGTTTTGTCCCGCAGCAGCAGATTGATCTTTTGCGGCACCAGGACACGCCACGGCGGCACCAGCGATCAACAAAGTGACCAAACCGGCGACCAGCTTCGATAAGCGATCAGACATATGATCACCTCCTCTCTCAGAAACACGGGGAATTCCGCGACTATAAGATTATCAGGCCGCGCGGCTCATTGCCAGCTTAGCCCCGATATTCGGCGCGGATCCTGGCCGAGAATCATTACCCTGGTGCATGGCCCGGATTCATAGCGCGGATACATAGCCCTGATTCAGTGCCGACTGCGGAACCGATAGATCCCTTGCGTAGCTCGCAAACCCGGCAAGCCGTGCACCGGCCGACCGTCGGCCAGGAACGCACGCGCCGCAATGCTCATGTCGAGGCGACCCAGGAACTGCTCAAAATCGGCCAGCGTCGCCATATGCAGGTTGGGGGTATCGAACCATTGGTAGGGCAATTCACGCGAGACGGGCATGTGCCCCCGCAGGATGGCCAGCGCATGTTTCCAATGCCCGAAGTTCGGCAGCGACACAATGCCTTCGGCGCCGACCTCGCTCATTTCGCGCAGTACCTGCTCGGTCTCGTGGGTTGCCTGAATGGCCATGGACAACACCACCACGTCAAACTGGGCGGCCCGAAACATGCCCAGACCGCCCTCGATGTCTTGCTGAATCACGTTCACGCCACCGCGCAGCGCCGTCAGCACTTCCTTGCCATCGATTTCGACGCCGTAACCGTGGCACTGCTTTTCCCGCTGCAGGTAGGACAGCAAGGCACCATCGCCGCAGCCCAGGTCGAGCACACTGGCACCGGGCTTGATCCAGTCCGCAATGATCTGCAAATCCGGGCGCAGCTTCATGCGGTCTCTCCAGCAACGCGTTCGAAATAAGCGCGCACCAGCGCGTGGTACTGCACGTCATCGAGCAAAAACGCGTCATGGCCATGCGGTGCGTCGATCTCGGCATAGGTGACTGCGCGCTTGTTGTTGAGCAAGGCCTGCACGATCTCGCGACTGCGCTCGGGCGTGAATCGCCAATCGGTGGTGAACGAGGCGATGAAGAATTGCGCCCGGGCGGGTTGCAGGGCGGCGGTCAAATCACCACCGTGCGCGCGCGCCGGATCAAAATAATCGAGCGCGCGGGTGATCAGCAAATAGGTGTTGGCATCGAAGTAGGTCGAGAATTTTTCGGCTTGATGCCGCAAGTACGATTCGATCTCGAACTCGACATCGAAGGTGAAGCGATAGTCTTCACCGATACTTCGACCGCGCAGGCTTCGGCCAAACCGTTCGGCCATGACATCGTCTGACAGATAGGTAATGTGGCCGATCATTCGTGCCACTTGCAACCCGCGTTTCGGCACGACCGCATGATCATAGAACCGACCCTCATGGAAGTCCGGGTCGGTGATGATCGCACGCCGGGCAACCTCGTTGAACGCGATGTTCTGGGCAGATAATTTCGGCGTCGAGGCGATGGCCACACAATGGCCGATGCGCTCGGGGAACAGGTAACTCCAGGCCAGCGCCTGCATTCCACCCAGGCTACCGCCCATGACGGCCGCAAACCGCGCAATGCCCAGCCGGTCGGCCAGCAAGGCCTGGGTTTGTACCCAATCATCGACCGTCAACACCGGAAATGAGGGTCCGTAAACAGCGCCGGTATCGGGATTGATGGACATCGGTCCGGTCGAGCCGAAACAACTGCCCAGATTGTTGACGCCGACCACATAGAACAACGCTGTATCGACCGGCTTGCCCGGTCCGACCATGTTATCCCACCAACCGAGTTCGTCCGGCGTCTCGGCGTAACGACCGGCGACATGATGCGATGCGTTCAACGCATGGCAGATCAATACGGCATTACTGCGCGTTGCGTTCAGTTTGCCATAGGTTTCAAAGACCAATTCATAGTCGCGAATCGAGGAGCCACTTTGCAACGCCAGCGGCTCTTCAAAACGCATGCGTTGCGGCACGACGGTAGCCATCGTCAACAACCGCACACCTGACACAAAATCCACGACATATCGATCTACCCGAACGAAAAAACAAAGCCCGACCAGCTTAGGGATGCGCATCCCAAGTACGGCTGTCGGGCGCTTTAACGTTCGCCGCTTTAGCCGTACTTGTAACGCGCCCGCAAGCTGGATCTCAAATCGGCGCAGATGGCAAGGTACCGAAGCCGTTGCAGGCTGTCAATAGCTGCCGATGTAGTCCTTTTTGCCGACCTCAACGCCATTGCTGCGAAGGATCGCGTAGGCCGTCGTGACGTGGAAAAAAAACTGCGGCAAGCCGTAGTTGAGCAGGTAAGACTGCCCGCTGAAGCGCTTTTCCTTCGGGTTGCCGGCCTGTGTGACGATCTCGCGTCCAGCGTTGCCTTCAAACTGTTGCGCCGTCAATCCATTGACAAAGGCCAGGGTTTTAGCGATGCGCGCCTGCAGATCCTGGAACGTCGCTTCATTGTCTTCGTACGCAGGTACAGCGACGCCCGCCAGCCGCGCCGACACACTTTTGGCAAAATCGCAGGCCACTTGAACCTGGCGCAACAGCGGGAACATATCCGGAAACAGGCGGGCTGACAGCAAGGCATCAGGTTGGATTTGGCGGGCAATTGCATGGGCTTCGCTTTTGTTCAAAACATCGTTCAGACCACCGAGCATCTGATTGAAAACCGTTGAAGAAGTGCTGTGCAAGCTCAAGCTCATGAGTGTTATCCGTGTTTGGCAGGAGGAAGTTTTTTTGGCAGGAACGCCGGGCAAGTTTTGCATTAGAACACCCGCAGCCATTGCGACGGCGCAGCGATCACGAGATTGAGGCACACTATCGATGAGGCACGCTATCGAGGTCAGTTCGGGCCAAGTTACTTGCCCGCCCGATTCGTGTTGAACCGCATTCACCCTTTGGAGTCATCATGCCCTTGTCACAACTCGCTACCGTGATGTACGAAGTCGCCGATGGCATCGCCACCGTGACCTTGAATCGCCCGGAAAAAATGAACGCGTTCACCACCCAAATGCGTGATGAGTTGATTGCGGTTTTTGATGAGACCGATCGTGACGATTCGGTGCGCGTCGTTATCGTGACCGGCGCCGGCAAGGCGTTCTGTGCGGGTGCCGATTTATCGAGCGGCGGCAATACCTTTAACTATGCAGCACAGAAAGACTCGGCCCGCGAAGAGCGAAAGGTCGGCGAGGTCTATCGTGATGGCGGCGGGCTGACGACCTTGCGGATTTTTAAAAGTCTGAAGCCGGTCATCGCTGCGATCAATGGCGCAGCGGTGGGCATTGGCGTCACCATGCAATTGCCCATGGACATTCGAATGGCCTCTACCCAGGCCCGCTTCGGGTTTGTGTTCGCCCGTCGCGGCATTGTCCCCGAAGCCGCCTCGACCTGGTTTCTGTCACGGTTGGTCGGTATGCAAACGGCGCTCGAATGGTGCTACACCGGCCGCGTCTTCAATGCACAAGAGGCCTTGAAGCATGGCTTGGTTCGATCGTTGCACGAACCCGATGAACTGTTGCCGGCAGCGCGCGCCCTGGCGCGCGAAATTGCCGATAACACCGCGCCGGTTTCGATCGCCCTGACCCGGCAAATGCTTTGGCGTATGGCGGGCGCCGAACATCCGATGATGGCGCATCGCGTCGACAGCCGGGCCATCCAGGCGCGCGGTCGTGCCGCCGATGCCAAGGAGGGCGTGTCATCGTTTCTGGAAAAGCGCACCCCGGTGTACTCGAACAAGGTCTCAACCGACATGCCGGAGTTTTTCCCATGGTGGCAAGAGCCGCCGTTTGAGTGAGCTGCGATCGGTGACATTGCGCACATTTTTTGGGGTAATGGAGTCAGCTTGCGTGACGATTTTCGCAGCGCCGAGGTTCGTGTCCGGTGAGAATGAGTCATTACCTCATGACAAAGACAGCGATGATGACTTCGCGTTTTCTGAGGCGTCTGGACGATAAGGAGCTCGACTCCTGGATCCGCGCCCAAAGCAGTGACTCCTGGTCGCACAGTCGCGGACTTCGCGAATTTCACCGTCGCCAGGAGGCTTGCCATCGAGAACATGACCTGCTGACCATTCGAGTCAGCGTATTTATTACATTGGTTCTGGCCGGCGGTGCCTTCGGCGCGGTCTACGCCTCGGGGGCGTTGATTCGGTAAGGTTGATGTGCTCAGGAGCTGGCCGGCGCCTCATCGCGCAGTCGCAGCATGGCTGCCTCGATTCTCTCGGGCTCGTCCAATGTCAGCAAGCGGTTGACGCGCGGCGCGAGATCGGCCACGTTCGCCAACAACACTTCGCGCTTGACGCGTAACAGACTGCCGGCCTGCATCGAGAACTCGGTCAGACCCATGCCGAGCAGCAGTCGTGCGGCCAGCCAGTCACCGGCCATCTCGCCGCAAATGGCGACCGGTTTGCCCGCTTTGCGGCCGGCCCGAATCGTCATCGAGATCAGTTGCAGTACGGCCGGATGAAACGGGTCATAAAGCGTCGCGACTTCATGATCAACGCGGTCGACCGCCAGCGTGTACTGAATCAGATCGTTGGTGCCGATTGACACAAAATCCAGATGCCGTAGAAACATTCCGACCGTCAGGGCGGCGGCCGGGATTTCGACCATCCCGCCCACCGGCGTCGCATCATTGAATTTCTGATGACGATCGTTCAGTTGCTGCTTGGCTTGATTGATCAATCGCAGGGTCTGGCGGATTTCATGACTGTGCGCCAGCATCGGCACCAGAATCCGCAAGTTGCCAAACGACGACGCCCGCAACAGCGCTCGCAATTGCGTCAGAAACATGTCGGGTTGAGTCAGACAAAACCGGATCGCGCGCAAGCCCAACGCCGGATTGGGTCCGACCACCGCCGAGTCGTTATCGAGCGCCTTGTCGGCGCCGACATCGAGCGTACGAATGGTCACCGGCTTGCCCTTCATGCCGACCAGCGCCTGGCGGTAGGCCTCGAACTGTTCATCTTCGTCGGGCAATTCCTTGCGATTCAGAAAAAGGAATTCCGAACGAAACAGACCGACGCCGTCAGCACCGGACTCGAGTGCGGCCACCGTCTCGTCCGGGCGTTCAATGTTGGCTTGCAGGGCAATCTCGAGCCCGTCGAGCGTGTGCGCTGGAATGTGAATCAGACGCTTGAGCTTGTCGCGCTCGAGCTGCGAGCTGGCCTGCCGATAACGAAACTCGGACAGCACGGCTTCATCGGGTGCCACAATCAAGAGGCCCGCTTCGCCGTCGAGAATCAGCCAGTCTTCGTCACGAATCAAGGAGCTCGCGGTATTCAGACCGACCACCGACGGTACATTCATGCTGCGCGCGAGAATGGCGCTGTGCGAGGTCACGCCGCCCAGGTCAATGGCAAATCCGAGCGCCTGTTTGAGCGATAACATGTCGGAGGGCGCCAGGTCGTGCGCGACGATGATTGCCGGTTCGGCATAACGCATCTGTTTCGGCTCGGAGCCCGATAACACACGCAAGACCCGATCCGAGACCTGTTGTACGTCGCGGCCGCGTTCGCGCAGGTATTCGTCCTCGAAGTCTTCAAACTGTTCGGACATGCGGTTGGCCTGCATGGCAAACGACCACTCGGCATTCCAGCCTTGATCGTGAATCATGCGACGCGCTTCTTCGGCAAGGGCTGGGTCGTCGAGCATCATCAGATGGACGTCGAGCAAGGCGCGTGCTTCGGGCGGCGCCGTGCCCGGCAGATGCGCTGACAAAAGTTTGAGCTCGTTGCGAACGGTGCTCAGTGCCAGGTCGAGGCGTTGAACTTCGCTTTCGAGCTGATCAACCGAGATGCGGTAGCGCGACACATCGGCCTGATCGGCCTCGAGTACATGGGCACGACCGATGACAATACCGCCACCGATCGCCACGCCATGAACGCTGAACATCAGAGCTCTCCGAAGCCATCAGCAATCAGGTTCACCAGCGCAGCAACGGCTTCCGGTGCATCGTCACCGTCGGCCTGGATATTCAGTTTCGCGCCTTTGGCGGCGGCCAACATCATGACACCCATGATGCTCTTGGCATTGACCTTGCGCGTGCCCTTCGAGAGCCACACTTCGGACTTGAAGCGGGTGGCCACCTGGGTCAGCTTCGCCGACGGCCGGGCATGAACGCCCAAGGGATTGATGATCTCAACTTCCTGGCTATGTGTGCTCATTTATCGATACTTATTGATTGTTGCGCGCTTTCGGAATCGCGCTCGACTTCGAAGATCGCCTGCCGGCCGCTCTGGACCAGGGTTGAAATGACTTCATCCAGCGGACTACGACGATTGTTCAAGGCCTTGACCAACAGGGGTAAATTGACACCGGCAATCACTGAAATACGATGCGGGTCTGCCAAGGACTTCGCGATCCGCGACGGTGTTGCGCCGAACAAATCGGTAAAGACGATGACGCCACTACCGTCATTGATTCGCAGCAATAACTCTCGGGCCGACTTGCAGGCCAATTCCGGGTCCTCATCGGGAATGACATCGAGGGCAGCCAGTTGCACCGGCAGGCTACCGTAGATGTGCCGGGTACAACGAATCAGTGCCGTCCCAAGCGGTTCGTGGGAGACCACCAATACACCGATCATGATTTAAAAGAGCTCATAGACGTCGCGTAACCGGGAAGGTGTCGGAGTCAAGACTGGGCGCGCGGCTCAGCGACGGCCTGTTCCAGCGAATCGATGAACATCGCCGCCACATCGAATCCGGTTTGCTGCATGATTTCCTGAAAACAGGTCGGGCTGGTGACATTGATTTCGGTCAGGCAACTGCCAATGATATCCAGACCGACCAGCAACAGACCGCGGCGGTACAGAATGGGCGCCAGAAACTCACCGATCTCACGATCGCGTTCGCTGATCAGTTGCGCTCGCCCGGTACCGCCTGCGGCCAGATTGCCGCGCGACTCGCCGGCCTTGGGAATACGCGCCAGACAGAACCGCACAACTTTACCGCCGATCAACAATACCCGTTTGTCGCCGTCCTTGATTTCAGGCAAATAGCGCTGCGCCATTACACTTTGCGCGCCATCACGATTCATGGTTTCGATGATGACCGAAAGATTCGAGTCACCTTGATTGGCGCGGAAGATCGAGGTGCCGCCCATGCCGTCGAGCAACTTGAAAATCGCCTGGCCATGTTCGGCGACAAACGCACGCAGATCGCTGGCACTGCGGGTCACCAGGGTGGGCGCCGTCAGTTGCGGGAACTCGGTGATCGACAGCTTCTCGTTGTGATCGCGGATGGCGCGCGGATCATTGAATACCCGCACACCCTGCGCCTGGGCGCGTTCAAGCAAATAAGTCGAGTAGACGTACTCCATGTCGAACGGCGGGTCTTTGCGCATCAACACGGCATTGAATTGGCGCAGCGGTACCACGGCTTCTTCATCAAGCCGATACCAGTTAATGGCGTCAGTGGTCAGATGCAGGCGGCGAATCGTCGCCTGCGTGGTGGCATCACGTACGGCCAGCTCATGTTGCTCACAGACATGGATTTCATGGCCGCGCCGAATCGCCTCAACCATCATGGCGTAGGTCGAGTCCTTGTAGGTCTTGATACCGGACAATGGGTCCAGCACGATGGCAATTCGCATTGATGTCAGCCGTAACGAGAGGGATCAGGGTCAGTGCGTTCGAGTTCGATCGACGCGGCCAGCAACGCCAAGCGCGCCACGACGCCATAAGTGTAGAAGCGATTCGGTCCGGCGCTGGGCGGCGCGCTCAGGTCCGGCAGATTGCAGCTCGAGGGAAACGGCAGCGGCACGAACTGGGCGTCCGGGGAGTTCAGATTCTCATCGCGACCGCGCGTCTTGTTGACCCGATAAAAGCCACCGACGACATATTTGTCGATCATGTAAACCACCGGCTCGGCCGTTCCGCCGGCCGTGGTTTCGACCGTCGGTACCCCTTCCTGCAACATGACCTCAGCGACCTCAAGACCTTCCTTGCGCTGCGACATGCTGCTCTGCTGCAACTGGTCCAGATTGGCGACCGCTGCTGCATCCTTGACCGTCATGATGCCCATGCCGTAGGTGCCGGCATTGGCCTTCACCACCACGAACGGAGTCTCGGTGATGCCGTACTCCTTGTATTTCGCACGAATCTGCTTCAGGAGCACATCCACCTTCGAGGTCAGGCATTGCTCGCCGGTTCGCTCATAAAAATCAACTTCCTTGCAATGTCCAAAGTAAGGATTCAACAGCCACGGATCGATATCGATCAATTTGGCGAACTTCTTCACCACATCGTTATAGGCGCTGAAATGCTGTGTCTTGCGTCGTACTGTCCAACCGGCATGCAAAGGCGGCAACAGTACTTGCTCTTGCAGATTGGTCAGCACTGCGGGCAAGCCGGCGCTCAGATCGTTATTCAGCAAAATGGCGCAGGGGTCGAAGTTCTCCAGCCCGACTCGACGGCCTCGGCGCAGCAAGGGTTCAAGCACGAGATGCTGACCATCGGGAAGATCGAGGCTGCTCGGCGCTGTAAGGGTTGCGCTCAAGCTGCCTAGCCGGACATCGAGTCCGGTTTGTCGCAGCAACATCGAGAGTCGCGCGAGATTCTGCCGGTAACTGATGCTCTCGGTGTTGCTCTCGGCGACCAATAGCAGGCCCTTGGCATCGGGGCAATACTTTTCGATGCCCACCATGGCGGCCTGAACCGCCAGGGGCAATACTTCGGACGAGAGGTTGTTGAATCCGCCCGGATAAAGATTGGTGTCGACCGGCGCAATCTTGAAGCCGGCGTTACGCAAGTCGACCGAACAATAAAAGGGCGGCGTACGTTCCTGCCATTCGAGTCGAAACCAGCGCTCGATCCGGGGCTGCGCATCCAGAATGCTGCGCTCCAGATGAAGCAAAGGCCCCTGCAGGGCAGTAACAAAATGAGGAACCATCGGTCAGCCAACCAAACGGGTGGAGGAAGGACCGATGATTCTAACGTGCCAGCGCCGCGACAAGCCTGCCTGACGAATTTGAACGACGAATATGAATGACGAGTTTGCGTAAAGAACTTGCGCTGCATTGAGCGCGCCGCGAAGCCCGCGACGCGCTCAATGTCTTGATCAACTTCGATCAGTGATGATAAGCCACTTCGCCGTGCGAGACGATATCCAGGCCTTCGCGCTCGTCGTCTTCGGCAACCCGCAGCCCGACGATCATGTCGACCAGCTTGTACGCCACGAACGAAACCACACCGGACCAGACAATCGTCAAGACGACGGCCTTCAGTTGCACCCATACCTGGGCAGCGATCGAGTACTCCTCAGGCGTAATCATCTTCATCGTGACCCAGTCGGCCACGAAGCCCGGGCCGCCCAGCGACGGTGAGTTGAAAACGCCCGTCAACAACGCGCCGACGATGCCGCCAATGCCGTGTACGCCGAAAACGTCGAGTGCATCATCGGCGCCCATCATGCGCTTCAGCCCATTCACGCCCCACAGACACGCAAGGCCGGCGACCAGACCGATGATGAGTCCACCACCGATACCGACGTTACCGGCGGCCGGCGTGATGGCGACCAAGCCGGCAACGGCTCCGGAAGCTGCGCCCAGCATGGACGGCTTGCCCTTGGTCATCCATTCTCCGAACGACCAGGAAAGCGTTGCTGCCGCCGTTGCGAACAAGGTGTTGGCAAACGCCAGACCCGCCGTACCGTTGGCTTCCAGAGCCGAGCCGGCGTTAAAGCCGAACCAGCCAACCCAGAGTAGCGCCGCACCGACCATCGTCAAGGTCAGCGAATGCGGCGCCATGGCTTCACGCCCAAAACCGACCCGGCGGCCGACCACATAGGCGCCGACCAGACCCGCAATTCCAGCGTTGATATGGACCACCGTGCCGCCGGCGAAGTCAAGTGCACCCCAGCCCCAGACCAGACCGGCATTGGCGCCAGCCGCTGCCGCTGCCTCAGCCGTTTTGTAGGCATCCGGGCCGTCCCAATACCAGACCATGTGAGCAATCGGCAGGTAACTGAACGTAAACCAAAGCAGCGTGAACAGCAGCACCGCCGAAAATTTGACGCGCTCGGCAAACGCGCCGACGATCAGGCAGCAGGTAATCGCTGCAAAGGTTGCCTGAAACACGACGAACACCAGTTCCGGAATGTAGACGCCTTTACTGAAGGTCGCAGCGACCGATTCCGGCGTCACGCCGCGAAGGAAGAGCTTGTCCAGACTACCAAAATAAGTACCCCCGCCGCCGAATGCGATGGTGTAGCCGTAGATCACCCATAGCACCAGAATCATCGCGAACACGACCATGACCTGCATCAGCACAGACAGCATGTTCTTGCTGCGAACCAGACCGCCGTAAAACAACGCCAGGCCGGGGATTGTCATGAGGATCACCAGCGCCGTCGACGTCATCATCCAGGCGGTGTCACCTTTGTTTGGAACTGGCGCTGCCGCAGCCGCTTCGGCTTTCTTTTCGTCGGGCTTGGCAGCGTCTGCGGTGGCTGCATCGGCCACCGCCAGCGTCAACTCGACTCGGCGCGCTTCGTCGGCGCTACCGACCGTCATGACACGGTCGGGGCGAACCAGTACGATCTGTCCGCCAGCGGCGCCCGCCGACTTGAGTGCGTCGCGCACGGCAATCGCGCGAACCCTGGCCAGTTCCTTGTTCTTGTCCGGATCACCGGTTTTATCGGTAAAACCAGACACCTGAACCTTGGCGTTGGGGTTGGCTTTCAAAAATTCAGCGACCGCCTTCAGCGATGCCGCTGAGCCGGATTCGGGATCGACCTTACCAGAATCAAAATTGACGGTCGCGGGTAGCGCGTCCTTGCTATGGCCTGCAATCGGATAAAACAAACTCAGCGCCAGCGCCGAGACCATCATAAACATTGCCCAGAAGCGTTTCATCACAGTAGTCTCAATGGAAGTGTTGGAAGCTCAGATCGCTTCATTACCGGTTTCGCCGGTACGGATTCGCACTACCTGATCAAGGTCGTACACAAAAATCTTGCCGTCGCCGATCTTGCCGGTGCGGGCAGCGTTTTCAATCGCCTCGATCGCGCGCTCGAGCAGCGCGTCGCCGACCGCGACCTCGAGCTTCACCTTGGGCAAAAAGTCGACCACGTATTCGGCGCCGCGATACAGTTCGGTATGCCCCTTCTGCCGGCCAAAGCCCTTGACTTCAGTGACGGTAATACCGGCGACTCCAATGCCGGAGAGCGCCTCTCGGACTTCATCGAGCTTGAAGGGCTTGATGATCGCGGTGATTAATTTCATATCGAATCTCCTGGGCGGCGAAGCCCGTGGCCTCGCCGCTATGTTCAAACGGTTGGTTCAGCAAATACAGATCTGATGCGAGGCGAAATGATCTAGAAGTTCTTGGTCGCGGACAAAACCAGCGTGCTTTTGCCGAGGTTCTTGTCGAGCGAGTTGCGGTAACACTGTCTGACGTTACCCCGGGCGTTGGTGTCTACATAGGCTACGCCAAAGGTGAAGCCGACCATGTCCTTGGTGACGCCGAGCTTCCAGTCCGAGTACGAGCAATCGGTCTTCGTGCGTGAGTTGCCCGACGAGCTTGGAATGACCTGATGACCCAGATGTGCGACCAGATTGAATCCACCGCCCAACTCAAAATTGCCGGTCGCATCGAGATAGCCGCCGCTCTTGCTGTCGGCGAATCCGAAGGTGTTGGTCAGCGAGTGCGAATACTTCAAGGTGTATTGCGTCCAGGTCAACGCCCCATAGACTTCGAGCGTGCTCGGAGTTGCCTGGGAAGCTGTATAGGTACCGGGGTACCAGTAGTAAAGCGCACCGACATCGTAGTTCAGGCCCGCTACAGTGCCTTTGTAGCCGCCATAAAAATCCCACTCGAGACTATTGCTTTGCCCTGCGTCGGAGAGCCAACTCACATTGGATGCCCAGGTACCGAAGTAGTAGCCTTGCTCATGTGCCCAGTCAAATCCGCCCTGAATGGCCGGCTTGCTGTTGGTTTGACTGATGCCGCGATAGCGGTACTCGCTGACAAAGTTCAGGTTGCCAGTCATAGTCCACGGGGACTTTGCTTCTTCCGTTTTGGCCTGGGCAGTGGCCAACGACGGTGTCAGGGCCAAAATGGCAGCACAAAGTGCTGCGCTTTCAAACAGTTTCTTCATATTCGAATCCTCAAAATGCGTAACGCTTTTATTTTTAGGTATTGCCATTACGCCAATGCATTTCCTATGCCACGTTTATTAGATAACTATTTTGGTGCAAACGCCGTTCAAAATACGTCACCAAAGCAACGATTTAGCACTATTTAGGTGCGTTCAGCCGAGCGCACCAAACAGAAGCGTCGTAAGCCGTCCTGCCGTTTTCGCTCAGATCCGAGCCCTGCGCGCGAGCATTATTTGTGGGATCTGAATGACCATATCGAGGGTCGGACTAACCTTTTCGGCTTGGCCATCAAGCCGAGAGCGGCGCGGGAAACAACTGAAAATCGCGTGCTAGACTCGATTTCAACAGGATTGAATCGGCAGGTCTTGCCCGATTTGATCGCCAATCAGTACAGCGCCAGGAGGGCAACATGTCCAGCGAACGTCAACCACTCTTGAACGAACTGCAGGCCCGGCTCGGTGAGCTGTTTCGGGCCAGTCCTGCCGCCGATCTGGAGCGCAATATGAAAGCGTTATTGACCCAAGGCTTTCAGCGACTCGACCTCGTGACCCGAGAGGAGTTTGATATCCAGCAGGAATTGCTGGCCAAGCTACGCCTTCGGGTAGTCGAGCTGGAACGCCGACTCGACGACGCCCAGAAATCGAGCACAGGATAATCGTCCTGAGCACCCTTGTCCTGAGCGCCATTTTATCTGCGCCACGTCAATCGTATTGAACATTCAAGAACGCTTCGGGAACTACCTTGGGCTTAGCCGTCGTTCGCAGTCGAGCATTGATTGGCATGTCAGCGCCCGAAGTCATGGTCGAAGTACACCTGTCCAACGGGCTGCCGACGTTCAACATTGTCGGCCTGCCACAGGCCGAAGTTCGCGAAAGCCGGGATCGAGTCAGGGCGGCTATCTCACACCTGGGTTTCGACTTTCCAAACCGTCATATTACGGTCAACCTCGCTCCGGCTGATCTGCCGAAAGCGTCGGGTCGATTCGATTTGCCGATTGCGCTCGGCATCCTTGGCGCCAGCGATCAGATGCCAAAGCAGGCGCTGGCCTCCATTGAAGCCGTTGGTGAGCTTTCACTTACCGGCGATCTAAAGCCGATCGCGGGTGTTCTGGCGATGGCGTTACACATCAAAATGGCAGGCCAGGATCGGTTACTCGTCATTCCTGAAGGCAATGTCGTGGAGGCTGATTTCATAGGCGGAATTCGACGACTCGGCGCCCGATCGTTATTACATGCAAAGCAGGCGCTCACTGACTTAAGCGGTCAGCAATTAGTGAGTACTAACTCAAGACCCGATCAACAGGCCTTGCAGGCAATCTTCCAATATCAAGACATTGCTGATATTCGCGGCCAGCGTCAGGCCAAACGGGCGCTGGAAGTCAGCGCCGCCGGCTTTCACAGCTTGTTGATGATTGGTCCGCCCGGCGCGGGGAAATCGATGTTGGCGCGTCGGCTACCGGGCATTTTGCCCGAGCTCAAAGAGCCCCAGGCGCTGGAGTCGGCAGCCATTCTGAGTGTGGCCAAACGATTCAAGCCGGAGCAATTTGGCGCCCGCTCGTTTCGCAGTCCGCACCATAGCGCCAGCGGCATTGCACTGGTCGGCGGCGGTACACCGGCGAAACCTGGCGAAATCTCGCTGGCTCACCACGGCGTCCTGTTCCTGGACGAATTGCCCGAATTCGGCCGGCAGGTGCTCGAGGTTTTGCGCGAACCGATCGAGTCCGGGCAGGTCTCGCTGTCCCGAGCGGCCCGTCAAGTTGAATTCCCGGCACGTTTCCAACTGATCGCCGCCATGAATCCGTGCCCCTGTGGGTACCTGGGCCACCCGCATAGGGTCTGCGGCTGCACGCCAGACCAGGTGATTCGTTACCGAAATCGAATTTCGGGCCCGCTACTCGATCGAATCGATCTGCAGGTAGCGGTACCGCCAGTGTTCGAACACGAGCTGATCGAGGTAGCCCCCGAAAAAAATATCCAATCGAGCGCGCAGGTTCGCGAACGCGTCAACCGGGCGGCCAATATTCAGGATCAGCGCCAAGGCAAGCCCAATTCAGCCCTGGAGGTGGCGGAAATTGAACAGCATTGCAAGACCGACGACGCCGGCCGCGCGCTGCTGCGGGCCGCCATGAGCCGAATGGCGCTGTCCGCACGCGCCTATCATCGGATTCTGAAAGTTGCGCGTACGATTGCCGATCTTACCGGTACGCCCAGGTTGGAGATGGCGCACATCGCCGAGGCGGTTGAATACCGGCGCGCGCTGGATTCAGGTATTCACTGAAGTAATCGAAGTTAAGTCAACGAAGTTAAACGCCTCAGGTACAACCCAACATGCCCGGCACCAGAACTGAACTTGATTCGTTTGGAAGCATGGAAGTACCGGCCGACCGGCTGTGGGGAGCACAGACCCAGCGCAGTCTGCAGTATTTCAAAATTTCAACCGAACACATGCCGATCGAGCTGATTCACGCGCTGGTGAAGGTCAAACGCTCGGCGGCCCGCGTCAACGGCGCGCTCGAGTTGCTGCCAGGGCCAACTGCCAAAGCCATTGAAATGGCCGCCGACGAGGTTCTGGACGGCCTGCATCCTGACGAATTCCCGTTGATGGTTTGGCAGACCGGTTCGGGCACGCAGACCAACATGAACGTCAATGAAGTGCTGGCCAATCGGGCCTCCGAACTATTGGGCGGTGTACGCGGTCAAGATCGAGCGGTACACCCGAATGACGACGTCAATCGAGGACAGTCATCGAATGATGTTTTTCCGACCGCCATGCACGTCGCGGGCGTGCAGGCGATTCGCGAGAAGCTGCTGCCGGCCAGCTCCAGACTGATGCACACACTCGATCAAAAGGCTCGTGACTTCGCGGATATCATCAAGGTCGGGCGCACCCATTTGCAAGACGCAACACCACTGACCTTGGGACAGGAATTTTCTGGCTATGTCGCGCAGTTGCAGTTTGCAATCGCCGCTATCGAGCTCGTCGTTCCGGCACTGTGTACGCTCGCCATCGGTGCCACCGCAGTCGGCACCGGCCTCAACGCGCCGGCAGGATTCGGCGATCGGGTGGCACGAGATCTGGCCGAATCAACTGGTTTCCCGTTCGTCTCGGCGGCCAACAAGTTCGCCGCGCTGGCGGGTCACGAACCGCTGGTATTTGCCCATGGCGCGCTCAAGACACTGGCCAGCGCCCTGAACAAGATTGCCAATGATATTCGTTGGCTGGCCAGTGGTCCGCGTTCGGGTCTGGGCGAACTGTCGATTCCCGAGAACGAGCCGGGCAGCTCGATCATGCCGGGCAAGGTCAACCCGACTCAAGCCGAAGCGCTGACCATGATCTGCGCTCAGATCATGGGCAACGATGTCGCGATCGGCATCGGCGCGGCAGCAGGCAACTTCGAGTTGAATGTGTTCAAGCCCCTGCTGATTCAAAACTTCCTGCAAAGTGTCCGGTTATTGGCCGACGGCTGCACGAGCTTCGAGGCACACTGTGTTCGCGGCATCGAAGCCAATCGAGATCGCCTGACTGAACTCATGCAACGTTCGCTGATGCTGGTGACCGCGCTGGCACCGCATATCGGATACGACCGGGCTGCACAGATTGCCAAGAAGGCCCATACCGAAAACTTGAGCTTGCGAGACGCCGCCGTCGCGCTCGGGATTGTGAGCGCCGAACAGTTCGATCAATGGGTCAGACCGGAGAACATGATTGGACCTCAGTAGCCGTACGCGAATCGCATTACGGGCCGACGGGTCGACTCGAAGGCCCCGTCAAGGTCAGCAAGATATCGGCATACCAGGCGAGATTAAGCCCCAACGATTCATCATGTTCAGGTTCGCGCGTATCCATATCCAGTCGCGCTGAATGAACTCCCAACAGTTTCCAGGGCAAGTCGCTGCCGTCGACAGCGGACGCGGGCGCGCGCATGACAACCGGTGCACCGCTGGTGCCACGGTGCGTGCGCGCATCGGTCAGAAAGTAGCCCTGACCCTGAAAACGCAAACCGAATGACGACGAAATGATCGCCTGGCGTACCACCGGCAGATGATGCAAGGTGTCATGAAAGCTGAGCGGAAAGCCCAGAATCAACAAGGGCGAACCGACCTCGATATCTTGCAGGCTGTTCTGCAAATGTTGCGGCGTGAAGGCGCGCATGATCAGCGTCTTCGGCAGCGACGGTCGATCAAGCTCAAGCACTGCGACATCAATCTCGCCGGCCGGATCGGAGCCCTGTAACCAGACACTCTTGCCGTCGCGATACAACAAGATCGAGTACTGCACCGATTGCGTCAGATTGAATTCATCGGTGTGCAATTCAATTTCAATGCGGCTTGGGTAGTGCTTGCTGGGCTCATCGATGAGCACATGACGACTGGTCACCAGAAACAGGCGCTCGTCTCTCAAGAAGAAAAAGGCACTGGCCTTGGTCAGCAATCGCTGATCGTCGTAGGTACTGATTTGTGTTGCGGTCAGCAACAGGGATTCGGTCATGGCAATGGAATTAAAAAACAACTTTCAGGAGGCAAATCAGTCCATTCAAGGGACTGGCCCGGCACCAGTATTTGTGCGCCCGACTTCAGGAGGGATGCAACGCAGGGTCTCGACATGTCGAGCGGCGCTTGGGTAGACAGCACCTGAACCCTTCGATAGATTATAAAGCGCATCACGCGGCCATCGCGACTCAGCGTCAATTCAGCCTGCGGCCAGTCGGACGGCAAGCAGGGTTTGAAGCATAATTCGCGAGCGCCCAACTGCAGGCCGAACATCGATTCGATGGCGGCACGATGCAACCAGGCGGCCGCGCCGGTGTACCAGCTCCAGCCACCGCGACCGACATAAGGCGGCGCCGAATAAATATCGCCGGCCATGACGTATGGCTCTATGGCATACACCGGACCCCGTGTCGGATGAGCCGTGCGATGAGCCGGACTCAAATAGGTGAAGTAGCGGTAAGCTAAGTCGCCTGGCTCGGCAGACGACACAAAGTCAGCAACATCATTACCATCAACACTCGAGACGCCAAGCTTGGCCTGTTTCACCCTACCGCCAAGCTCGGCTTGTGCCATCAGCGCCCACACCGCCGCGTGTGAGTATTGGCCACCGTTTTCGCGTACCCCGGGCGGATAGGCCTGAATGTAGCCCGCCTCCGGTGTGGCGTTAACCAACGGTGGGTCCAGCAGTCGGATCAAACCTGCGTCCTTGTCGACCAGCATTTGTTCAACACAAGCCAGTGCCTTCGTTTGTCGCTCAAGCGGCGCCGCACCCGAGAGCACCGACCAGGCCTGCGCGATCAGATCGATGCGGCCCTCCACGTTCGAGTGTGAACCCAAGGGCTGACCATCGTCGAAAAATGCGCGCTTGAACCATTGCCCATCCCAGGCTGGACCGTGCAAGGCCTGCGCCCATTGCTGGGCAGCCGTTTGCCATCGACGCACCCGGTCATCATCGCCACGTGCGCGCGCCAGCGGCGCAAAGTCGGCGATCACGCGGATCAGAAACCAGGCCAACCAAACCGATTCGCCGCGCCCCTGATGACCGACCCGATTCATGCCGTCATTCCAGTCGCCACTGCCCATCAAGGGCAAACCGTGGCTGCCGACCGCAAGACTGCGATCGATGGTGGCAGCGGCATGCTCATAAACGCTGGCCACACGGCTGCTAACGGCCGGCGTGAAATAAATATCTTCGGCGCCCGCGGCGATTGGCAGGCCGTCGAGATACGCCACCGTCTCCTCCAATAGAGCCAGGTCTGCCGTGGCTCGAACGTAATGCGCACAGGCATAAGGCAGCCACAACAGATCATCTGAAAAATGCGTCCGGACACCGGCGCCGGCTGGCATGTGCCACCAATGCTGGACATCGCCTTCGACAAACTGTCGGGACGCACAGGTGAGAATCTGTTGCCGCAAGTATTGCGGCGCCGCCCAGCTCAACGCCATCGTATCTTGCAGTTGATCGCGAAAACCGGTCGCCCCGCCAGCCTGGTAGAACCCAGCCTTGGACCAGAGTCGACACGACACCGTCTGATAGAGCAACCACCGATTGACCATGACATCGAACAAGGGGTCAGGCGTTCGTACACTGACCGCGCCGAGCAACTCGTTCCAGCGCTGTTGCACTTGCTCCTGGCGTTTGACCGCAGGGGTCATCGCCGCTTGGGTCGCCAGTTGCCGAGCCGCCTCTGGATTGCCGGCAAAGCCCAGCATGAACACCCGCTCGACGGTAGCGCCAACGGCCAGATTCAGATTGCACGATAGCGCGGCACAGGGGTCGAGACCGTAGCCAGCACGCTCACCAAAATGATCCGGCAACACCAGGCGGCCACGAGCATCAAAACACTCACGCCGATCACAACTCCAATCCTCCAGTTCATCGCCGCTGGCGGTCAGGGCGAGGAAGGCCGTGCCATGGCCGAAGCCGCCGGAACGATCCAATTGAGTGCACAACAACGCAGTCAATTTGCGGGCGCGCTCGGCAGCACTGCCTTGTGACGGTATGCCTGTGGCTGGCAAGCGTTGCCTGTGCAGGCTGGTGTGCACCGTAGCTCGATCGCGACGACTGGCGCCCATGATCCACTCGGCGATTCCGACCAGCCGCAATTCGAGCGCTTGCGAACCGTGATTGGTCAATTGCACGCGAATTTGTTTGACTGAAGTGGTGCTGTCCACACTCCATTGCGCTTGCACTTCCAACGCGCCCCGGCGGTGCGCAATGCGGCTATAGCCTTGTCCATGCGAAACCTGATAGTGCAGATCGTCTTGCCCCCAAGCACCAGGCGCGAGACTCCAGACCTTCATGCTTTTACGGTCCTGCAGCAAGAACCATTCGGAAGGGGTGTCGCTGACAGGGTCGTTCGACCAGGCCGTGAGCTGATTCATTCGACTGTTGATTGCCCACGAATAACCGCCACCGGACTCTGAGATCTGCGCACCGAAAACCGGATTGGACAGCACGTTGATCCACGGCCGCAGCGGCCGCACATCGGCACTGACCTTAAAACTGAACTCGCCGGGGCGCGTTGCAAACTCACCGGTCGATACCTGCGAGGGCGGGCTGTTCCGCTGCGTCAGAGCGAGCGCGGTACTCGATGAATTTTGACGGTGTTCGAGTGCATCTTCATGACGCTTTCGCCACTCCAGGACATGCTGAACCAGGGGTCGCCCATCGGCATACAAGCGCACCCGCGCCAGGCTCTTCAGCGTACTGAGTTCATCGGCGGAGACCTCATCGCCGCGCAGCAGATGAAAGCCTGCCAGAGCGACCCCACCGGCCGTTGCTTGCACCGTGCTGTCTGCGAAATAGCGTTCCCGCAAGGTCGTGATTTCGCGATGCAAGGTCATCAAATAGGAGGCCGGTTCGGCATTGACGATGACCAGATCACAAGCGATGCCGGCCCGAGACCAAAGATGCAGCGCCTGGACCAACGAGCGCAACAGACCCATGCCATGCGCGACACTGACCGACACCAGGATGATGGGCCGCTCACCGGAGATGCTGAATCGCCACAGCAGTCGCCGATCACAGACGTTCAGATTGGGCGTATCGCTTTGTGCGGCGGCTAACGCCGCAGGCGAAGCTGATTGGCCGCGACCCAGACTGAACAGCAGCGCAGTCGTCAAGGTCTGGATCGCAACAAAGTTCTCGGTACTGATCCGAAGCGCCCGCAAGCGAATTCCAGCCAGCGTCGCTGACATCATCGAGGCGCGCTGGACATGGTTACGCTGTCGGCAATACTTGTCGATCACCGCCTGCAGGCTGCCGCTGTTGGCACTGGCCGCCGTGGCAAAGGTCAATTGCACCTTGGCATGGGGCGCAATGCGCAGGTGTACCGCCATCGCACAGACCGGGTCCAGGCCAGTGCCGAGCACACTCGAACGCGTGCTGCGATTTGCAGAGATTCCATCTTGCATTGGCTCGAACGCCGCCAGCGGTCGACTGGCGGTCTGGTTTCGGCCGAGCCATTCGGCGCGATCGGTCTGAACCCGCACTTCGAGCACCTGGGCATCGCTATCAGCCAGGAAATGTGCAACGCGCAATACCTGCTCGTTGGCCAATCGCGGTTTGCGCTCAAAGATCAACGCCTGCTGCGCGGCATGCCATTCAGCATGCACAAACATGTTGGTAAAGGCCGGATGCGCTTCGTCGGCCTGCGGATCCGACAAGGTCACTTCAAAGGCTGATATCAGCTCCATATCGATCGCATGCTCGCTGCTGTTGCGCAGCTCGACTTGCCGGAACTCGATGTCGTCCTCGGGGCTGACCCAAACCGTGGTGTACGCCTGCAGTTGTGGCCAGGTCGCCTCAAAACAGACGCGGTCGGCATGGTAGACACTTTGATACTGGGCCGTCGCATCAGGCGCCGGATGCTGAGTGACGGAGACTACCCATGGCTTGCGATCCCAGCGCAAATACAGGAAGCTGCCAAACGAGTCTCGCAGCGCATCATCGCGCCGACGTGTGATGGCAATCTGGCCCAGACTGCTGTGGCCAGCACCATTGGCGCGCAGCGACACATGGTAGTGGCCGTTCGAGAGCAAATGGGTCGGTTCGACCGCCGTCATGCCGGGCGTGATTTCGCGCAACAATCCGACCGCGCGCCGATCGGTCGGCAACAACGCCGGCCCCGACGGCAGGGCATCGAGCATCGAGACCTCGCGAGGTGCTCGTTCGTGTAACAACGAGCTGACCGCCTGCAGGTGCGGGTTGGCCATCCCCCATTGCTGGGCCAGCCCGTCCAGCAGCGCATTGGCGAGCGCGACAATGCTCATGCCCTGATGATGTGCCATGAAGGTACTGACCGGTGTGAACTGCTGGGCACCGGTTTGCCGGCTTGGCGTGAAGTCGAGCGCTTCGATAAATCCGTAGCGAGCGCGCGCCGACAAGGCTTCGAGCGCCCTGAAATTGGCGACAGCGTTGAGCGGCAGGATCTGCGCCGCCAATGCGCTCGCATACGGTGCAATCACCAATTCATCCGGTGGTGTACGGCGTAACGCCAGTCTCGGCACTCCTTGAGGCCCGTACTGATAGGCCAGGGTGTAGTCACTGTCGGCATAAGCCGACTCCGAGATTCCCCAGGGCAGACCTTGGCCTTCGGTAAACGCGATCTGTTCGCGAACCGCCGTCTTGCAAGCCGCTTGCAAGACACTGCCAAACGGTTCGTTCAACACCAGGGTAGGCATCAGGTATTCGAACATCGAGCCTGACCAGGAGCGCAACCCTGCTTGCCGGCCGGCTGCAAAGAACGGCCGCGCAATCGACCACCAATGGCGGACCGGCACATCGCCCTTGGCGATTGCCAGCAGGCTGGTAACCCGCGATTCGGACGCCAGCAAGTCATAAAAGCTGGCATCGAGTTGTTGCTCGGCGACGCGGTAACCGATGTGAAACAGATTACGCTTGCGGTGGAACAGAAAGTTGAAGTTGGCCTGCCAGGCCAGCGCTTCACATTCAGCGGCCAATGCGCGCAGTTGCAGCACGGCGCCTGACTGCGCTGCGACATTACCGATGGGCAGCGCACCGGCATCAAGCCCGGAAGGCTCGTCGATGCGCCGCGCCGGGCAATCCCGAACCGCCGAGCGCAAGGTGGCCAGATGATCCTCCAGGCACCAGAGCAGTTCATCACTCGGCGTTGATCTTGCCGTCGCGGCAAGCGAATTTTTGTCCGTCACCAGACTCGCCAACTCGTCGGCAGCATCACGCAGCAGAAACTCGAATTCATCGGTATTTTGTTGACATTCAGTCAGCGGATCAGACAGCGCCAACAGGCGCGCCAGCGCGCCTTCATGAGGCGATGTCGACAGCAGTTGCGGCAAATGGGCGAGCAACGGCGACAGCCGGTTGATTGACACTTGAATGGCGACGCGCGCCGCCCGGCTGTCGTACGGTGCAAGCGCAAGTGCCTGGCAGGCTGCTGAAACGGCCAGCAAATGGCTGCTCAGATTACCGCTGTCCACGGTCGATACATACTGCGGCGTCAGGGGTGCCGCGCTTTGTGTGTCGTACCAGTTCAGGAAGTGGCCACGATAACGCTCCAGGGTCTTCAGCGTCGCCAAGGTGGCCTGGATACGCGTGATCAGATCCCGCGTTCCGATCCATCCAAACTGCCGGGCACAGGCTGCGCTCAGCAGATAAAGACCGATATTGGTCGGCGAAGTACGATGCGCGACCATGTCGCGCGGCATGGTCTGCAAATTATCCGGCGGCAGATGATTGTCCTGAGGACCCACACAACGCTCGAACAATCGCCAGGAATCACGCGCAACGCCGAGCAGGTAGGCGCGCTCTGGCTCAGGCAATATCGCGACGGTTTGCGTGGAGCGTGCACGACTGACCCACCAGATGAACAAGGGCGAAGCGGCCCAAAGCGCGCAGATCGCGATCGACAGTGCCAGAAACGGTGTGCCGGATGCCATCAATAGCACCATCAACAACAGTGCGACCAGCGGTAGATCCCAATGCTGCCTCAGAACGGCGAACAGGGCCGTCTTCGCCGACGCCTGCGCAGCTTCCGAGGTCGTCCACTGCAAAAGATGGCGACGGCTCAGGCTCATGCGGTACAGCGCTCGAGCCATCGCATCGGTGGCCATCAATGCATGTTGCAGCAACTGGGACAGGTGCCAAAGTCCGGCGCACACCGCGCGCATCAAGTCAGCCGCCGCATTGCGAAAGAAATGCCACTTGGCGAGATCTCGACGACCCGGCAGCAGGCCCGCCAGAGCACCCATCAGCGGCCCGGCTGTGAACGCTGCCAAAACCAAGCCGAACGCCGCCCAGGGCGAAACGACCGGCATGGTTAAAGTGCCAATCAACAGCAGCAGCGACGTCGGCGCTACCAGCGAACGGCGCAAGTTATCGAGCATCTTCCAGCGATTCACCGCCGCGATCGGGTAGCGCGCCGTATTGAACATGAAGGGCAGCAATTGCCAGTCACCGCGGGTCCAGCGATGCACGCGCGATGCCGCTACATCGGCATGAAAAGGGGCTTCTTCGATCAGGGCCAGATCCGAAATAGCCGCGCAACGCGCCAGCGATCCCTCGAGCAGATCGTGACTCAACACGCGGCCCTCCGGCAAGCGACCGGCCAACAGCGTATGCACCGCATGTACGTTCAAAAGACCCTTGCCGGTGAACGTGCCTTCACCAAACAGGTCCTGATATACCTCGGAGCTGGCCGCGCTGTAGGGATCGATGCCACATTGACCCGAAAACAGCCAGTGAAACAAGGTCACTTCATTTCGCGCCGGCAGCGGTGTCACCAGACGCGGCTGCAAGATCGCGTAGCCGCCCACCAGGGTGCGGGACTGACGATCGATGATCGGTTGATTGTAGGGGTGCGCCGCCACCGCCACCATTTCGCGTAGTCGCCCGGGCGGCAATTGTGTGTCCGCATCGAGGGTGACGACATACCGTGTGTCCGGCGCAATGTTTGACGCCTCGCCGAGGTCAAAAAATTCGTGTTGCAGACCGCCGGTCAACACCTTCATCAGCAATTCGAGTTTGCCGCGCTTGCGCTCCCAACCGATCCAGCGCTGCTCGGTCTCGCTGAATTCGCGCGGTCGATGCAAGATCAGAAAACGCGGTCTTGCCCGCCCCTCAATGCCCGGCGTCGGGTAACGTGCGTTCAGCTCATCGATCCTCGAACGCGCGCCGCTCAGCAAGTCGACGTCTGAATCGAGCGTCGCGCTATCGGCATCACTCCAATCCGTGAGCAATGCAAACTGCGCCTGCGGCTCCGGATTCGCCAGATAGTGCAACAGCAATCGATCGGCCAGCCGGTTGATCGCGGCGCTATCGGTCAGCATGCACGGAATCACCACCATGACGCGGTGCTCAGGCGGTATGCCGTTGACCAGCGCCAGCCGGGGCAGGTGTTTGGGGCGCGCCGATTCGCTGATCAGGCGATTGACCACCGCCACGACAATCTCGGAGGCCGGAAAAAGCATCAACACCGCGACTAAACCCAACCAGGCTCGGCTCACCCAACTTGAGTCGCTAGAGATCGCCGACCCATCGGGGTGTGCGAGCAACCACAGCACCAACGCCAGCGTACCGAGCAGAAGGGACCCCAGGTAGATGGTCAGCTTGAGTCGGCGCAACGTACTGCGCCAATCGAATGATGGGGCGGACTCGAACCCCATTGCGCGCAGCAGTTCCGGGCGACCGGCGCCTTCGAGCCAAAAGCTGGCGACCCTTCGTTCGCCGTTGCTGTTGCCGGTTTCACTCATTTGCGCCAACAGCGTCCGTGCAACGGCCAACTCACGCAGTTCAGTACGGGCCGCCAATAACTCAATGGCATGCAAGGTTTGATCCTGGGTCAGCGTGTGTTCGGCCTCAAAACTCGGTGAGGTCAGCATCAGTTGCATCAACGCGCTGGATCGAGCGACGATATCAGGCCAGTCGGCGGCGCCAATCGCCCGCAGCGCGGTCACTGCGTTGCTGACACTGAGATTATCGGCCGCTTGATCAACGCTTTGCTGCGCCAGCAGTCCAGCCAGGTCGGGCAGCACATTGGCCAGCCATTCGCGCGGCATGAGGGCCTCGGGTGATCCGCGCTCCTGCAAGCGCTGCGCCATCTGCGCCAGGAACACACGACCTACACCCCGTTGGTTGAGCACAGCCAACAGGCCATCAAACGTACTTAACGAACAGGCATCAATTTGATCGCAACAAAGGTTAGCCGCCTCGCGTGCCGCTTTTTGCATGGCCTCGCGTTCCGCCAATCGCCGCAGATTCTCGATCAACACCACCCGCAAAGTGGTCGGCAAGGCCCACATCTCGCTCAGGCGCAGTTCGCAGGCCTCTTGATAGGCGTTCAAAAAATGTACCAAGGTATCTTCATCAAAAGCGCTATCGTTATGCGCCACAAAGGCCCAGGCAACACCGTAAATGCGAGGCAGCCCGGCCAGAGGCTCTTCGAGCAGTACTGGCAAGGTTTGAAAGTAGCTGCGCGGCAGGCCCTCGTGAATTTCCCGGAGCTGCGCCTCGATCAGGTGAAAGTTATCCAGTAACCATTCGGCGGCAGGGCTGATGTCATAACCACTGGCGACACGAATGGCGATGTAGCGATGGGCTTCGCGCAGCATGCTGATGTTGCTGCGTAATCGCGGGAAGAAGTTCGCCTCGCCCGAATTGGCCTTGGCGGCACGGTGCGTCAACGCCAGACTACGGCCATGTTGCGCGAATCGCTTGAGTCCGAAGATCTCGGAGCGAATCGGTGGCGGCACCACATTGCTTGCCACCGCGAGCATCTTCTGGAGCGCCGGCGTGGCGTCGGGCAGCAATTCAAGTAATTGAGACACAGGCAGATTCCAGCTTGGGGGCAAACCTGCAGCGTACGGCTCAATGGGTAACGCGGTCTGTGCGGTGACGCACGTACGCTATGCGTGCGCGCCCGAGTTATGTGCGCTAGCGAACGGAAGCGCCGATCCGAATCGAGTAATTTTCGTATAGATCGCGCTTCCACCCGGCTTCCATTCCCGCCCTTGGTTCCGACCCATGGCGCCCGCAAGCGCTGTTCCTCAAAGTACATCGACCTTGTCTATTCACGCCCCAGGGCTATGCAAATTTGATTGCTGCGCTCACGAAGCAACTACCGTGACTACAGCGCCGGCGGACACAGCCGCGCGGCTGCGTCGCGAACAGTTGGTCAGCTTGCTGTCGCTGTCCTCACAAGGCAATCGCACTTCCTTCGAACAACTGTATCGACTGGCGGCCCCGAATCTCTATTCACAGTTAAGACGGATGCTCAAGCACGAGGGTTGGGCGGACGAAGTGTTACAGGAAGTTTTTGTGAAGATATGGATTCGTGCGGGCGAATATCAAACCCATCGAAGCATGCCCATGACCTGGATGTCGAGTATCGCGCGCAACACAGCTTTGGATCGTCTCGACAAACGAGACTACAATGAACTTGAGCTGAGCACTGAACTGGCCGAGTCACTCGTCGATCCGGATTTGGGGCCGCTGCAACTGTGCGCCCGCAAGAGCGACGCACATCGGATCAATGGCTGCCTTGAGAAGTTGGACGCGCCGCTGCGACAGTCAGTGGCCTTGGCTTTCTACCAGGGATTGTCACATCGAGAGATTGCCGACACATTGCAGCAACCGCTGGGAACCATCAAGACGCGCATTCGACGCGCGTTGGCTCAACTCAAGGACTGCGTCGGGGACTAATCAGGACTTGATGAAGTCCAGCAAAGAGGCAGTCAGCCGATCCTTGGCCGTGGCAAACAAACCGTGCGGCTCGCCTTCGAATTCAACAAGTGTTGATTGCGAAATACCAATGGCAGCAGCGCGTCCGGCAGCATCAATGGGGACAGTCTTGTCGGCGGTTCCGTGAACGATCAGAGTCGGCACTTTGAAAGCAGGCAGGTCCGCTCTGAAGTCGGTCGTCGCAAAGGCTTTCGCGCAGGCAAGTGTAGCCTTCAAACTCGCCTGCATGGCGACATTGCGCGACCATTGCAGCAGTTCATCGCTGACCGGATGTGAGAGCAGACCGACACCAAAAAAGTCTGCAAAAAATCCCGCGAAGAACTTGGCACGATCGTCGTTCATCGCCTGCGTCATCTTCGCGAAGACTTCCGACTCGGTACCATTAGGGTTGTCGTCGGTTTTCAGCATGTACGGCACTATGGATGAAATCAGCGCGGCCTTGACAACGCCCTTGCCAGCATGACGCGACAAATATCGAGCCACTTCACCGCCACCCATCGAGAAGCCGACCAACGTGACATTTTGCGCGCCGGTTTGCTCGATGACCGACGCCAGGTCATCGGCCAGGGTATCGTAGTCGTAACCGGACCAGGGCTGCGAGGAGCGTCCAAACCCACGCCGATCGTAGGAGATTGCGCGATAACCGGCATTGGCTATGGCCATCGCCTGATCGTCCCAACTGTCCGAGGACAAGGGCCAGCCATGCATCAAAATGACGGGTCGACCACTGCCCCAGTCCTTGACATATAGATTTGATTTATCGGCGGTTTGAATGAATTTCATAGTTTCACTTACGGTGAGGTTGATCGTTTCAGTTTCCGATAAGTCGCATCGGCTTGAGCGCCGCGATCGGTATCTTGCAGGCCGCGCGTAACATCGCGATGCGCCTGCTGAATCAGATCACTGGGTGCACCGCCGGTCATGTTTGTCGCTTCGTCCCGGTCATGCGGCAGCTTGGGTGTTGCCGTTTTCAATACGACGCCTTTACGGCCTTTCTTCGGCAGGGTCGACGCCTGTTTGGCTGAAGCTCGAATGACCATCAGTCGCGACTGACTCGGTAAATGGCGCCATTCAAGTCATCTGAAATCAGCACCGAGCCGTCGCGCATGACCAGCACATCAACCGGGCGGCCCCAATAACTTTTGTCCTGTAGAAAGCCCGTCAGAAACGGTTCCATGCGTGATGGCTGACCACTTTGCATCATCACGCGCACCACGTCGTAACCGACCCGGCTGGGTGGGTGCGAGCCATGCCGCGCAATCAGGATACTGGGATCGGACGATATCTTGGACTGAACGTCAAATCGCATTCCCAATGCTGCTACCCGCGCGCCGAGTCCAAACGCGGGCGCCGTCGATTCCTTGCAACTGCGTTTCGCGCCGAATTGCGGATCGGCAATATCGGTATCGTGGCAGTAGGGGAAACCAAAATGTTCGCCCGCTTTTGAGACCCGATTGAGTTCGTCGTTCGGGCGGTCAGGGCCAAGAGCATCTTGACCGTTTTCGCTAAACCAAAGTTCCCGGGTGACCGGATGCCAGTCAAATCCAACACTGTTGCGAATCCCACGCGCGACCACTTCCTTGCCACTGCCATCGGGGTTGCTGCGCAGAATCGTTCCGTACTCGTCATTATTGGCCTCGCAGACATCACAGGGTGAGCCGATGGAGACGTACAGTTTGCGATCGGGCCCAAAGCCCATCACCCGTGAGCTATGTCGAGACTTATCCGGAAAGCCATCCATGATCAACTTGGGCGTGGCAGGGTCATCCAGTCGCTCTTCGGCTCGTTCAACGCGCATGATGCGGGTTCGATCCGCAACGTACAGGTGACCTTCGTGAAAGGCTATACCGCCCGAATCGGCCAAGCCCTTGATGATCGTGCGTTGCTGGCTGACCGTGCTGCCGTTCATTGTCAACGCATAAATGTTGCCGGCCGTACTGCCGACAAACAAGGTGCCGCGCGAGCCCATGACGAGATGCCGCGCTTTCGGCAAGTCGCGCGCCAGCACGGCGACCCGGTAACCCGCAGGTACTTTCAAACTCTGAAGTTGGATGCCCTTGTTTTCATCGCGCCAATCTTGCAGCCATGCACAGCCGGTGGACGCGACGACGCTGACGGCCAGCAGTGACATCAATGCGAGGCGACGAAGGAGGACCTGAAAATGACTTGACACGGGGAGCATGGGGTTCCGCTAGGAAAGATAAACTAAGCGATCATAGAATTGGCGACTGCGGTTGCGCATCAGACCGATGCGGATTGTTCGGTAGTAAATATCCTACGCGGGCGAAGTATCGATTGGCGGACGAGCTGCGCAATGTCAGTACAACTTGAGGCGACCCTCAAAAAATAATCCACGCCCGACGCTTGCGCCTCTTGACGACAAATTCCGTCTTCAACACTCGAGCTAATGAAGATCAGTGGTTGAGGAACATACGGTACCGCCCGGATGCAACTGGCAAGACTGCAGCCAGCCAGGAATCCAGCAACGCCGGCGGCCGTCTGAATGATCACGACGGCAGGCAGGCACGCGCCCATGTGACCGATCAATTGACGCGGTTCGCTGCTGGACAGAAAAATCTGATGGCCAAACTCACTCAGACCGACCGTAAATTCTTCGGCGATATCGGCCTGATCGCCGACCACCAAGATACGGCAGGCAAAACTGCCCAACGCGGCAACCTTGTAGCTCATTGGTTCCTGCGAAGGCAGGAAGACCTGGACGTTTCTCGCCGCCGGGCGCACATCGCTCTCGTCCAAGATTGCCATGGCTCTCGCCAACCATTCTCTCGGTAGGCGGACTAACGCGTCTAATACCACTGGATGTCTTTCGATCTGAACGGCGAGTGCTCACCTAACCCTGCAGTGACGCAATTGCTGTGCCTGTGTTTACGGTTACTCAACTGAGACCGAGGAAAATTTCGCAAGCGAATAAGAGGCAAATACCTCCTGCATGGACTTCAATTCAGGCAGGATGTAAATAACGACGCTATGAGCATTCAGAGCCGGGCGCAGGTACGATTCATAGAATCCGACTGGAACATTGATACAACCAAACGAAATTCGATTATCGTCAGTGGACTCACTGGCCAAGCGTTGCAAGCGGCGCTCCGTCGGATTGTTGGCACGAACCCGATGCATCGAAACGGCTGCATCGTAGTCAACCCATATGACATCTTCGTCTTGCAAATTGCGACCTTGCTCGGCGACAAATCGTCCGGCTGGCGTCGTGCGCTCGTTCGGAAGCACCTGCGAGATCGGTCGAGTGCCGATCCCGGGAACCGAATCATCGCCAATGGCGGCGCCCAGCAAGACGGCGCTGGAGCCCAACAATCGCGCCCGCACATCGAACACGTAAAGTCGCGCGGCAACCTTGTCGACGATAAAAAACGCGGAGCCTTCGTTATTGCCCGAGTCAGCAATCCAGTCCGCTATCTGCCGCGTTTGTGCGGTCGCAATCTGCTCACCGAACTCAGCAAATCTTCGGCCTGCACCTGGCATCAACCGGCGTGAGTCTGCCTTTGCAACCGGCGGTTGACGGTCCGCACCGTTGACTGCATCGAGCGAATTCGAGATATGCGGAAACGGGTCGAGCGCCGAGCCTCCCGCCAGGGTCAGCGCCATCGCGGCGCTGATCAATCCAGGTTTGGAGAAATCGGCCAGGAAAGTCCCGACACGGCGCAGCCCTGCCTGGAGTTTTCCTGACGTATTCATGGCACTGGCTTCAAACAATGATCAATTGCGGTCAGCACGCGCGGCGCGCGGTGCCAGCGCAGGATTGGAATCACTCGACATGTTGCCCGAGGTGCCTGACGTACCTGAGCCTGCCGTGCCCGACATGCCTGAACCCGACGTGCCTGCGGGGCCGGATGAATTGTTCATCGTATCGCTGCCACGACCACTGCGGGGCGATGTCCTGGTATCGCTTTGTACCGACTGGCTGGAGCCGGTGGCAGGGCGTTGGGCCGTATCGGGCGCGGCTGGCGGGCTCTGACTTTGCGAAGTCTGACCCGATGAACTTTGACCCTGCGGGTTTTGAACCTGCGGACTCTGCACGGTGTTGGCATTTGGCCTAGGCGGGCTGGTTTGAGCACTGGGCGAGGTGCCCGTCGACGGAGTCTGTCCTTGAGTCTGACTCGGTGTGCCGGACGGCGACTGGGTGGTGCCTGCCCCGGGTGTCGTCGGGCTCTGCACCTGTGGACTCTGCACCGTTTCAGCATTCGGTTTCGGAGGGCTGGTTTGAGCGTTAACCAGGCCGGCACTTCCAATGACAGCGAGGGCCGACGCAGTTGCTAGAAAAATCTTGCCTGAGATCATGCAATGCTCCTGATAAGAATTAAAGAACTGATTTTCCGGACGAGCCGGCCGACGCTCAGATTACGCAAAACGCCGTCGCACGGTAGTAGGGCGGGGACGCAGACCGGTGTAGGAGGAACCCCGGTAGTCACCGACTGCTGTGATGAGTTCGCTGGCCTGTATGTTCGCTAGCATACAGACGGGCAATACAGCGCTTGATAATTTTCTTCTTGAGCGTGGCTGAAAATCCAGGAGCTGCATGACGGTTTGAATTGTTCTGCGACTCGCGCTCATACCGTTTGCTGTTTTACCTCAAGGGTTTCACCATGACGTCTCGATCCAAACATTTCGTATTGCGACAGGCCGGCACGACGCTGGGCATTGGCTTGGCCATCAACCTGTTGGCTGCCTCTACAGCTCAGGCTTCAAGCCACCGCGAAGCACCTTTCATCAGTGGCCAAGCTCAGGTCGATGCAACCGATTTATATGCTTTTCGCAGTTACGAAGCGGGTCGGCAAGATTTTGTGACCATCCTAGCCAACTACCAGCCGTTTCAGGATCCGCAGGGTGGACCAAATTTCTTCATGTTCAATCCGAACGCCCTGTACGAAATACATATTGACAAGAACGGCGACGGGGTTGAAGACCTTACTTTTCAGTTCCGCTTCAAGAACACCTCAAAAGCAACCGCGCTCGACGTCGGCGGCAAAAAAGTGAAAATCCCGCTGATCAACAGCGGCCCGATCACCGGCATCAAATCAGCCAATTTGAATGTCCGCGAAACCTTTACGATCGACACGGTTCGCGGCGATCGGCGCAGCGGCGTGCGCACCAGCGTATACAACGCCTCCGGCGGCGCCGCTGAGTTCGACAAGCCTGTCGATAACATTGGCGACAAGGTGTTCGGCAGCGCGATCGGCTATGCGACCTATGCGGCCCAACATATTTATAACGTTACCTTGCCAGACTGTTCGGTACCGGCCCGTGTGTTTGTCGGTCAGCGCAAGGAGCCGTTCTATATTGCCGTGGGCAAGGCGTTTGATTTCTTCAATCTGAATCCTCTCGGGCCAGAAGTGGGCGGCAATAATAACGATCTGGAAGGAAAAAATGTCAGCACCTTGGCCATGGAAGTTCCCATTGCCTGCCTGACCGCAGGTGCCGAAACGACCATCGGTATTCACACTACCTCGAGCCTTCGTCAAGTTCGAACCCTTGATGGTGCCCCCGCAACCGGTATCAACAATGCCGCGCGCAACGCCGGCGCGTGGACGCAGGTTTCACGACTAGGTATGCCGTTGGTTAACGAGCTCATCATTGGCATCGATGACAAGGACAAGTTCAATTCATCGAGGCCAAAGAACGATCCCGCGAACTTTGCCGACTACGTGACCAACCCGGTCTTGCCAGCCTTGATCGAATCATTGTTTCCGGCAGCCAAGGCGCCCATCAACTTTCCTCGAACCGATTTGCTGACCGTGTTCCTGAAAGGCATCGAGGGTCTGAATCAGCCGAAAAACGTGGTCGCCAGCGAAATGCTGAGGCTGAACACAGCAACTCCGGCGACCGCACTGGCCACGCAGAACTCGCTCGGTGTCGCGGCTGGGGATCTGGCAGGCTTCCCGAACGGACGCCGGCCAGGTGATGATGTGGTCGATCTGTCGTTGCGAGTATCGATGGGTGCACTGTGCGTGCTGACGGGCGCAAGCGATGCACTGAAAGTCGGCTGCAAACCGACCGACGCTCCGGCGGGTGGTTTGGCGCTGACCGACGGGGTTCGCAAAACGGCCGCCAACTATGCAACCACGTTTCCGTATCTGACCACGCCCTTGCCCGGCAACTCCAATCCTGTCGCTGCCAGCGGTTCGGTTTTCCCCTGATCAAAGAGGACCTTGTAATGTTTAACTCAAGAATGATTAACCTCGTAACTGGCGTGAGCACAGCACTATTGCTCGCTGCCTGCTCAGGTGGATCCGCCGGCGAAAGCGTCGCCGCTCTGGCGACTATGGCAACCGAACAATCGAACGCTACCGCCGCGTCTGGAATTACCGCAGCAAGTGCAGCCACGACCGCGCCCCTCTCGACTCCGGGCGAGGCCTTGGCGGCTAGTTCAACCACTGACGAAACTTCGGAACCGTTTGCATTGCCTGCGGCAGTTGCAGAGGCGCCCGACGAGACGTCAGAGCCCCGTCCTCTCAGTTAGCGAAATGGTTTAGCAGTAGCGTCAGGACTACTGCAACAGCCGACGCGCAGCGGTCAACTTTTGACCGCTGCGCCGTCTACGAAATTTGGCGATTCAAGCTGGCCAGGTAGGCTCCGAAACCATCAGGTCGGCGGTAATCGCGGCGCGCGCTGGTTATCACACGGGGCGTTGCCGACCACGCCAGCGAGGCGCCGGTCGCCTGCAGATCCTTCACCAGGGCAACGTCTTCCGAGCAGTCCAAAGCTCGGAAACCACCCGCTTTTTCATAAGCGTGCACGCTGACCCCGAGGTTGGCACCGTGAATATGGCCATGGCCGTCGGTATCTCGATAAAGACTGGCAAAGTGTCGTTGCAATCGCTCGCCATAAGAGTGCCAGCGCCGTATTTCTACCGTGCCGCACACGGCATCGACTCCCAGCTCGAGTTGCCTGGCGATCCAGTCCGGCGCAACTATTGAATCAGCATCGGTAAAGCCCAACCATCGCGCGCCACAACGAATCGCCAGCTCGGCGCCCTTGGCACGCGCTATGCCAACATTCTGCACATTCGTGGTGACAATCCTGGCCACAAACCGCTGCGCGATGACGACGCTTTGGTCACTACAGTCATCCAGCACCACCACCACCAGCACCGGCTCGCCACCGAGTTCCTCCGCTTGTGCCGCTCTCTTGACTGCCGCCAAACAGCTCGCCAGGTACGCTGCTTCGTTGTGGGCGGGAATAACAATGCCAATCATCGCGACCTCCGTGTTCCAGATTGCGAGATTAGCGGTCCTCACGCCATTGCCTTGTGGTCAACCATCCCGCGATGATGTAGGCCAATGGCGCAGCGACGGGCTGCGGTTTTTTTGCTGGCTTAATCTGATGGCGACCGCAAACGCAAATTGAAGAACAACTCGGAATCCTATGATGAACAGCATTCGGCAATACTCATTGGCTACCTTGATTCATGAGCTACCTTGATTCATGAACTACATCGATCTGCTGCAATGGCCCGCGATGCTGGTCACGCTTTATGCATCCTGGCTGGTAGCTTCCACGCAGGAGAGCCGCCGTAATTTGGGCTTCTGGGTTTTCCTGTCCAGCAATCTGATGTGGGCGTTATGGGGCTGGCATTCCGGTGCGATGGCGCTGATCGCGCTGCAAGTGGGTTTGGCCGCGATGAACATTCGAGGTGCCGTCAAGACCGATAAATAGTCATTCCAGTCCCAACACAAACTGCCGGCGGGCGAATGCCCAAACCATGCGAGATGCGTCCGGTCCGGTCGAATCACTGTAGGCGACTCCGCGTTTGCCGCCACTCCACGCGTGTCCCAGACCGACAATTTCACACAGCGTCGCGACGATTCGACTGCCGCTGCGGTAGTCGGTGACGGTGGTGCTGCGCCGGCTACCGCGCCGCACGATGCGCGGCGAGCTGACTTTCACGCTCGCTGGAAGCGCCAAAGATGAGGCAGCTTCGCCACCCTGCTTGCCGTACGCCAACTGATTCGCCAATGTGGCCCAGCGCTGTGCCGCGCCGGCTCCGTTGCTGCATGCCACCACCCGGTCGGCGCTGCCTTGAATCACGAGCAGCGCAGGCAACGAGGTGGCGTCAGGCAGAACTGCCAGCGGCCCGCCGGCTCGCCGCCCGCGCATGGCTGACAAGGCGGTTGTTACTGAATGGGCCACGCCAGGCGCGACACCCGAATGCATGACAACTGCCAGCAATCGCTCCGGATGACGAGTTGCAAGCAGCGCAGCCATGCCGGCGCCTGCAGAAAACCCAGCCAGTACAATTCGCTTCGGGTCGACCGGTTGATTCACACAAGTCAGGTTGATGGCAGCCAGGATGGCATCAGATTCTCGTTGTGCCCGGCCACTGCGCGTGTCAAACCAATTCCAGCAGCCCTGCGCATTCGAAAGACGGTTCTGCTGCGGGTAAAGCACTACAAACCGCTCACGAGCCGCCAAGCGATTCATTTGACTGCAAACAGCCATCGCATGCGCATTTTGGGCGCAACCGTGCAGCATGACAATCAAAGGCAAACGCTCGGACTTCTTCAGGTCTGGCGGCAGATACAGTTGATACTCCCGCCCATTCGCCGCGCCCGTCAGCATGCCGAGGTCAATTTTCGCGATTGCCGTTGACCGCAGCTTCGAAGCTGGCTTCGACTGCGGTTGGGCGCGAGACCGTTTGGGGCTAGACCGTTTGGGGCGAGACCGCTTACCCGTCGGCGCGGTCGATGCAGCAACACGAGCCGCCTTGACCATGGCGTCGGCGCTATTGCGCACAACCTGGCGGGCGAGCGCACCAAACGATTTTTGCAGCGAGCGGCGAAGTGTCGAGCCAAAAAGAATGTTGCGAGTACGGCGTGCCATGGCAAATAGAGACTTTCCCGCCTCGAACTAAAGTCGACCAAGCTTGATCGTACGCGCCGGTGCTGTCGAGGTCTGTGCGACAGCGCACCGACATGCATCTGAAGGCGTGGCAAAACAGTCTTATCGCCGTCATTGCAGGTGCCGTCAAGACGGACAAATAGTCATGGGCATCGCTAACGGCGCGTGGGTCAATAGCCAAGCGTTTTGCTCAGAAAGGATTCCTGATTCGTACCGAGCCGACCAATTGTCCGTTCGAGAAGTCCTCTGAAATAATTTCAGCGAGTCCGAAGTGTTCGGCGTAAGCCCACAAATGAGCGTCGAACCAATTCAATTGATAGGTCGCCGCACCGCGTACAGCCAATCGAACAATCGATTCGTTGGGATAAAGGATAGTGAACTGCGCGAGCATGGATTCCGCTTCGAGTAAAGCATCTTGCCTTGGCAATAGTGAATGACCGCCGAGATTGGTCATGGTCCTGGTCGTAGCACTTACAAACTCGAGAATCGCCTGATGCGGCACGCGGATCGAATCGCATTCGACGCCATCGCGCAATAGCTCCTGCGCAATCTGCTGCTTACGGGCGTCACGGTGATCAAAACGGTACACCAGTATGTTGGTGTCAATGAGTGCACTCATCGGTCGTAGAGTTCCTCGCGCACCCAACCCCGCTCGGAACTTTCGATGGGCGCGAGATCGCGTTGCCGCAACTTCTGGCGCTCCGACGCTGTATCAAACTGGCTAAGTCGCTGCGCGACCGACTGACCCGTCAAACCCGGTTTTACGAGATTGCCGCGCAGCACGCCTCCGGCCGCCTCCCAATCGATGTCGTCGCCGACTTGAATGCCGGCTCGCTCAGCGATAGGCTTCGGTATTGAGACTTGAAACTTGCTGGTTACCTTACTCATAGTAAGAATATTATATTCCTAAATTCCTTACCAATCAACCACCGCCCGTCGATATAGGCCAACAGCGAATCCGCAGACCATGATCTTGTTTTTGTCCTATCCTTACGCACCCAATGAGAGCAATGAACACTCCAGGTGCCATCAAAACGGACAAATAGTCGTGATATGACTGAACCATTGGTGAGCACACTCACCCGTGCATTCGATTTTCTGTCGGGTGGCGGCGAGATGGGCGACATCATTCACGCTTTTGATTGGGCAAAGACCTCGATCGGATCGATCCAGGGCTGGCCGCAATCCTTGCGCACCGTGATCGACATCATGCTGCATTCGCAGGCACCCATTTTTCTATGGTGGGGGACCGATCTGATTCAGTTCTACAATGACGCCTACCGGCCGATTCTCGGTAGTAAAAAGCATCCTGCCGCGTTGGGCGATTCGGGCCGCCACACCTGGGCGGAAATCTGGGATGTGATCAATCCGATGATCGAAGCGGTAATGGCACGTGGCGAAAGCACACGGGTACAAGACGGCCTGTTGGTTCTTGAACGCAATGGCTTTGCTGAAGAAGGTTACTTCGACTACGCCTTCAGCCCGGTGCGCAACGAATCGGGTCGCGTCGCCGGTATTTTTGTTACTTGTGGTGAGACCACCCAGCGTGTGCTCGCGGAACGTCGAATTGCAAGCTTGCGCGCATTGGCAGCCGATAGCGCCGAGGCGAGTTCGGCAACCGAAGTTTGTCGGGCGGCTGCACTTGCACTGGCGCTGAATAGCCACGATGTGCCCTTTGCGCTGCTGTACTTGCCCGGCGCGACTGGCACTATGCAGTTGGCCGCGGCAACCGGTGTACCGCTGGCCGATCCGGCGACGCAAACTGAACATTGGCCGCTCGAGGAAGCGCAAAGCGGCGGCGGCGCGCCGATCATTCTCGAGGATCTGGCGCAGCGGTTGCCGAAGCAGTCTGTGCTGAGTCGCTTGACATCGAATCAGTCACCGCAGAAAGCCGCCGTGTTGGCAACTTCAAAACAGTCCAAAGGTTCAACTGTGCGGGCGGCTGCGGTGATTGTGCTCGGCATCAATCCACGGCTACTGTATGACGAGCTCTACAGGGTCTATCAGAATATGGTCGCGGGGCAAATAGCGGCGAGTCTGGCGAGCGCACAGGCGAGCGTTCAAATGCGCCAACGTAACACTGTGCTGGCGTTGCTGGCGGAAAGCGAAGGGCGATACCGTTCAGCCTTGAGCGCTGGCCGAATGGCGACCTGGGAAACCGACCTGGTGGCGCGGACGCGGCAATGGTCGGACGAAGCAATTGCCTTGTTTGGATTCGATCCAAACGTCCGGGTCGGAACCGTCGGTGGCAGCTCAGACGAGTACTGGTCCGCCATTCATCCCGACGACCGGCACATGGTCGCCGAATTTCATCAATTGGCCGATCGACAGGACCTGTTCGATGCCGAATACCGGATCGTTCACCCCGGTGGTGCCGTGCTGTGGTTAGCGGGCCGAGGCAAGGTCATCAGTCGCACCGCGGACGGCAAGGCACAGCGCATGATCAACATCGTCGCCGACATCAGCGAACGCAAGAACGCTGAGCGAGCGCTGCGCGACAGCGAAGAGCGCTATCGCGGCACGTTCGAAAACGCCGCGATCGGCATTGCGCATGTCGGCCTCGACGGTCGTTGGTTGAAGGTCAATCAGGCCATCTGCCAGATCACCGGCTATGCCGCCGAGGAACTGGAGCGCATCAGCTTCACTGATATTACCCATCCCGATGACGTACAACTTGACCTGTCATTGGTCGCGCAAGTGTTGGCTGGCGAGATCGTAAATTACTCGATGGAGAAGCGTTATCTGCGGAAGGACGGTTCAGTGGTGTGGGCACATCTGACCGTTTCGCTGTTGCGCGAGGCCGATGGCACACCGCTGCATTTCATCAGCGCGATCGAGGATATCAGCCGCAAGAAAGCGTCCGAGGAAGAACTAAATCGGCAACGGCACTTCATCGAGCGCCTGACCCACCTGATGCCCAGCGTCTTGTACGTGTTCGATCTGGCCCTGCAACGCAATATCTGGGTCAATCGGCCGGCTTCGCCCGACGAGGGCCGGCGCACCGTAGATGACCTGGATCTGGACGCCGATTTTCTGAACGCCGTCGATCCGGAAGACCAACAACGACTGGCGGATCACTTTTCGCGACTGGCGGTTTGTCAGGACGGCGAGGTGCTTGAGTGTACCTATCGGGTTCGTCGAAGAGACGGCCAACGACGTTGGTTGCGCAGCAGTCATGCGCCGTTCGCGCGCGCGCCGAACGGTCGCGTACGTGAAATTGTCGGCGTCGCAACCGACGTGACCGATGCGCGCCAGACCGAGAGCACGCTGCGCGATGCGGATCAGAAGAAAGACAATTTTATTGCGACCTTGGCGCATGAATTGCGCAATCCGTTGGCACCGATTCGCAACGCCGTTGACGTCATGCGCCGCGTCGGAGCGGTAGATCCGAAATTGAACTGGTGCCGCGATCTCATCGATCGCCAGGTTGCGCAGATGGCGCATCTGGTTGAAGACCTGCTCGATGTTTCGAGAATCAACAACGGCAAGTTAACCTTGCGTACCGAGCGTCTGGAAATGACGACCGTGGTCGAACAGGCGATCGAGACTGCGCGTCCGTATATCGACGCCGCCGGCCACGAGCTGATCCTCGACTTGCCGTCGCTGCCAATTGTGCTCGACGGCGATCTGACTCGTTTGGCACAGGTGTTCTCCAATCTGCTGATCAATGCTGCCAAATACACCGATGGCAAAGGGACCATCCGCTTGCGGGTCGAGACCTTGAATGATGCAGTTCTGGTGCGAGTACGCGATAACGGTATCGGGATTGCCCCTGAGCATCTGCCCAACGTGTTCGACATGTTCGGGCAAGTCACCTCCGCATTGGCGAGATCACAAGGCGGCCTGGGGATTGGTCTATCCCTCATCAAAGGTCTGGTTGAAATGCATGGCGGCCAAATTACCGCCCTGAGCGATGGTGTGGGCAAGGGCAGCGAGTTTGTGGTTCGTCTCCCTAAACCCAGTGCGGATCTAAATTCTGAAACCGTTGCAACATCAAGGTCTGGGGAGTCAACCATCAATAGCACCTATCGAATTCTGATCGCTGACGACTCTCGTGACAGCGCCGACAGCCTGGCTATGCTTTTGCAGATGGCCGGCCACGAAGTGCACATTGCCTATGACGGCGAAGCCGCCTTGCAACTGGCAGAGCAGTACCGACCGGATGCCTTGTTGCTGGATATCGGCATGCCCAGATTCAACGGATACCAAGTCAGTCAGAAAATCCGTGACCAACCGTGGGGACAATCCATGGTCTTGATCGCGCAGACGGGCTGGGGGCAGGATCGGGATCGCGAGCAATCGCGTGCCGCCGGATTCGACCATCATCTGGTCAAGCCAGTCGATCCGAGCGTGCTCGAAACCTTGCTGCACTCGTTAGTCAACGCAGCCAAGAAGTAAACCGATGGCACACGCCCGGGAGTGTCGATCGTTTAGCCGGACAGCAACTGCGCAAAGCGTCTACCCGACGGAATCTGCTCGGCGATAACCTTCATGAGCACCACCAACGCGGGTCCGAGCAACAGTCCCCAGATACCCCACAGCGCACCCCAGAACATGAGTCCGACAAAAACCGCAGCGGGGTTCATCTTTGACGATCGCGCTTGTAGCCAGGCACTGACCAGCGTGCCGATTATTGTTGAAACCGCAACAATGAATCCGGCAATCGCCAATGCCCCGCCCAGATTGCCGAGGGCAAGATAGGCTTCGGCGGCGCCGAGCACGGTCAACAGGGCCATACCCAGGTAGGGTACGACGTGCAACAACCCGGCTGCCACCGCCCAACCACCCGGATCAGGCAAACCTACCGCCAGGAACGCCACAAAAACGGCGGCGGCAATCAGCGTGTTGGTCAGCAAAAGCACACCGGCATAGATCCGGGTTTGTCTGGCCGCTTCGTCCAGGGCTTTCGACGCACGATCCCGCCCTTCCGGGCTCGCACCCCATAAATCCAAAAATTTTCTGCGCAACCCACTGCCACCCAGCAGAATGAAAAGGGCAGTAAACAAGGTGACACTGATGGTTGTCACGGCACCCGCGAGGGCGCTCGATCCGCTCAACGCGGTCTGTCGTACAACCGCAGCCGAATCCGACGTCAGGCTGACGGCTGGCGCGGGTTTGGGCGCTTGCGCGTCAACCGCTTTGGTGGGTGCGCGGCTCTTTCGGCTTTCTGTCACCGGCAGGGCTACCGCCTCTCCGGCCACTCTTTCCAGTTCTGTGATGGCGTCGCGAAATCGTCCGACGATGGATGTGCTATTGGCCGGTCCGGAAGTCGCCAATTGTTGGGTGACCGCGCGAATCATGTCCGGAACCCGATCAACCACGCGCGTGATGTGGCCTCCAAAAAAGGCGATGGCGACTACTGAAATGGCCACGACCGTCAGCAAGGCCAACACGACGGATAGAAACTCAAGGCGGATGACGCGAACCAACCCAGCGACCAAGGGTGCGACCAGCATCGCCAACATAATGCCGGATACCAGCGGAATCATGAATTTTTGGCCAGCCCACAGGGCAGTACCGGCGCAAAAAAATGCGACGACCAAGATGGCACGCTGGGTCGCGGTGTCCTTTTCAGCGCCGGCGCTGGCGCTGACTTGCGGCACCGCACTTCTCGCTTCGATCGTTCGATCGTTCAGTTCGATCAAGGCCATAACGGTCCCAGTTTGTTTGGCACACTGTACTTGCACCACAGATTACGGATTGTGAGTGCAGTACACCTGCAACTGTAGGACGACGCCTCATTCGATCGGCGCGATGCCAGTGGAGCTTTTTACAAGACGGGCGTAATTCTTACCGGCGCGAGGTTCATCGACACCCTTGATTACCGGCACGTTCAAATATGCGCTCGCCAGAATCTCCGGGGTTCTTGTTTGATTACAGCAGCTTGCATTATCCCAAGGTCAGGCTCAGGATCGCTGGCACAGGCCTTGCACCGAACTGCAGAATGCGACGCGAGAAAGGTCAACCATGAAAACACAAATCGGACAATACGCCGGCCAGCAGCTCGCCTTGACGCCGCAACTTTCGCACTCAATCCGGATGCTGCAATTGTCATCACTCGAGTTCGAGCAGGAAATCGAAGAAGCGCTGGCTGACAATCCGTTCATCGAGCGCGCAGATCCGGGTGACTCGCTGTACGCAGTGCCGACGGCGGCCGGGGCCGGCCTTAAGCCGGATAACGATACCTACGATCAGCTCGCGGCCGGCGACCCGGCCGACGACCTCGCTGGCGACTCCACACAATTGAGCTTTGAAAGTGCGGGTGAAGTTCAGTTACAGGAGGAGCGCGCCGACGCCGACTGGTCCGACCGTGCCGAGACCGACGGCAACTACGACTGGGGTCCTTCAGGCGACGGTACCACCGACTTGACGCCTGCCGGGGTCAACTTGCGCGATCATCTTCTCGAACAGATGCGTAGTTATCGGCTGCCTCTGCGTGATCGCGCATTGGCACAGCTCATTATTCATGCCCTCGAGCCCGATGGTTATTTGCGCACGGAGCTGATTGAGCTCGCGCAACTGTGCCCACCGGAGCAAGCGGTCAGCGTTAAGGAGCTCGAAACGGCACTGCGACGGGTGCAGAGCTTTGAGCCGATCGGAATCGCGGCGCGAAACCTGACTGAATGTCTGCGCTTGCAATTACAAACAGGCACCCGAGATCCGGTTTTTCTCGAATTGGCGCTTCGAATCGTCGATCGACATCTGGACGAACTCGCCATTCCCGATACCCATCGCCTGATGCGCAGTTTGCAATGCAGCGAAGCCGAACTCGCAGGCGCTTATCAGATGATCCGCACCTGTTCCCCCAAACCCGGTTTGCCGTACGCCGAGGGACATACCGAATATGTCGTAGCCGATGTGATCGTTCGCAAGGTAAACAAACAGTGGGTCGCGCGCGTCAATCCGGCGGTCGTCCCTAAAATTTACTTGAACCAGACTTATGCGGCCCTGTACGCGGGTCGGAACGCGGGCGGCTCTTCCTCGGCCATCCAGAAACTCCATGAGGCGCGCTGGTTCCTGCGCAACGTCAACCAACGATTCAAAACCATCGAGCGGGTTGCGCAGGCTATCGTCGAGCGACAGAGTCGCTATCTGGAGTACGGCGACCTGGCGATGAAGCCGCTGGTGTTACGCGAGATCGCCGACGCCATCGGCATTCATGAATCGACGGTTTCTCGCGTGACCTGTAACAAGTACATGATGACCCCACGCGGACTTGTCGAACTCAGATATTTCTTCGCCAGCCAGGTTGAGTCGGACGGCAACGCCTTCTCCTCAACTGCGATCCGGGCGCTCATTCGGCAAATCATCGCCAACGAAAAACCCGGGCTACCCCTGTCTGACGTCAAGATTACCGGCGTACTCAAACAAAAAGGCGTGACGGTGGCGCGCCGGACCGTGTCGAAGTATCGCGATGAATTGCGAATCCCGTCGGTTGAGCTGCGTCGACTGGCGGCACACTCGGATCGTTCGGCGCTGGCAACGGTGTGAACCGTTACGAGGCGTGCTTAGTCGACGGCACCGGAGTATTCGCGCAAGCGGCTGTACAAGGTCTTCGAGCTGATACCGAGTTGTTCGGCAGCTTTCTCTTTCTGCCCGCCCAATGCGGCGACCGTAGCCAGAATCAGCATTCGTTCCATGTCGGCGATGGAAGTGCCAACTGGAACGCTGATTGCGTTTGGCGAAGTGACGTCGTGAACGACTGCGTTAGTGGCCGAGTTAGTGCCTGCGTCAGTACCTGGGTCAGTACCTGGGTAAGTGCCTGGCTTACTGCCTGTAGGGTTGACAACCGTCTGACGCGACTGATCGAAAGGAATGCAGTCAACATCAATCGTGTCGGTTTCAGCCATGATGTAGGAGCGCTGTACGACATTGCGTAGTTCGCGAACATTGCCCGGCCAGCCGTAGTTCAACAAGCTCAGCAAGGCGTCGGGCGTGTAGGTACGGCGGGTTTTCTCACGCTCGTTGATTCCCTTTAGAAAATGTTCGGCCAACAGGGCGACATCTTCAAGGCGCTCGCGCAGCGGCGGGACATGAATCTGAAAAACATTGAGCCGATAAAAGAGGTCTTCGCGCAACTTGCCGCTGGCCACGGCTTGCGCGGGGTCGCGATTGGTCGCGGCAATGATTCGAACATCGGTTTCAAACAGTTCGTCGGACCCGACGCGCATGAAGGTACCGGTCTCGAGCACGCGCAGCAACTTGACCTGCAGCTCGGTCGGCATTTCGGTGACTTCATCGAGAAACAGGGTGCCGCCATTGGCCCGCTCGAAGAATCCGCGATGTTGCCGGATGGCCCCGGTAAAGCTGCCTTTCTCGTGCCCGAATATTTCGCTTTCAATCAAATGCGGCGAGATGGCGCCACAATTCACCGCCAGAAAAGGTGCCTTGCGACGGCGGCTCAGTTCGTGGACGGTCTGCGCCACCACTTCCTTGCCAGAGCCGCTTTCCCCGACCACAAAAACGGTCACCGCAGTGCCGGCAACCCGTGCAATCTGCTTGTAAACATGCTGGATGTTTGAGGATCGACCACGCAGATGGCCAAACTTGCCCTCGCGGTCGATCGACTGGGTGAGACCCGCCATTTCGGCTTTGACCTCGGCGGGGCGTCCGGTGCGCGCCAGAACCGACTTGAGTTGCTTCGGGCTGACGGGCTTGAGCAGATAATCAACGGCGCCCAGACGCAGCGCTTGAATCGAGGTGTCGAGACTGGCGTGCCCAGTCATCAACACAATGTCAACATCGCCGAATTCTTCCTGCGCTTCGAAAAGCGCCAGCCCGTTACCATCGGGCAGCATCAAATCGAGCAAGACCAGATTCGGCATCCGCAACATCAGTTGCTCGCGCGCTTCTGCCAGGGACGCCGCAATCGCGGCTGAAAATCCTTCCGCGCGCACCAGTTCTGCCAGTGCGCCGGCAGCGTCAGGATCATCCTCGACAATCAGGGCATGAGAATGGGCCAAATGGCATCTCGTTCGGTTAATCCGGGCAGGAACAACACGGCTGGACAGGCGCTACACTGAAGCCAATGTAACACGCACAGCCACCCTGTTTGCGCGCAGACGGGCACGCGCCTTGCGTTCCTCTGTAATCAGTGAATTGCGAAGCGGTGCGACAATGAATTCGACAAAAGCGCGCACAGTCAGCAACTTTACTGTTTCAGGGGACACTGAATGCCAATGACAGGCCGCGTCAAGGCCGACGCTTCGAACGCCCGGCCAGATGCCGTTTTGGCAAACGCGGGCGCGCGGGCCGATGAGGCATTCTTGTCGTTACTGTCGCATGAGCTTCGCTCACCCCTGAATGCGATGGTCGGGTGGCTTCAAGTGTTGCGCTCTCCGAATACCAACCCATTGACCTCGGCGCGTGCTCTGGAGGGGCTCGACTCGGCGGTTCAACGGCAATGTCGCCTCGCCGAACAACTGCTCGACGCAATCCACATTTTCTCGCCGCGATTCAGACTTCAACAATTGCCGGTAGCACTCGCCCCGCTGGTGGCTCGAGTGGTCGAGCAACTTTGGACGTCAGCCGACGTAAAATCGATTCACTTTCGGGTGGCGCAGATCGATCCCGTGCTGATGGTATCGGTCGAGCCGGCACGAATGGCGGAAGCCCTGACCTATATTTTACAGAGTGTGATTCTGCGTACCGCCACGGACGGCATCATCGAGGTTTCAGCGTCCTTGCAGGACCATCAAGTCGGCATCGAGATCAGGGATGGCAACCGGCCAAGCGTTGCGGTCAATCCAACGTCGAGCACCACGCTTGAACACCAAAGCGATGACCTGCGCCCTGGTCGCTATCTGGGTCCGGGGTTAGGTCTGAGTCTTGCTAACGCGCTGATCGAATTGCATGGAGGGACTCTGGAGCTGAACCTTCCAGCGGACGGCGGTCCAGTCAGCGTTAATCTCAGACTGCCCCGGGTTTCAAACCTGATGAAGGATCGGCGGGCAGTCGAACCTGTCATTGACCTGGTATCCAGCGAGCCATCGCAAGAACTGCCGCTCGCGGGTACAGCGGTACTTGTGCTGCGGGACGGCGTGGCCTGCATCGACGAAGCGTGCAGGCACTTGCGCGAGTTCGGCGCTTACGTCACCGCGGTAGACACACGTGAATCCGCCTTGGAACTTTACGCGCAGTGGGCAAAATCTGGCGGCGAGCGCTTGATGCTCTGGCCGCTATCCGTGGACGAACAATCCGATGTTGCAGCCATCAGTCGAATTCGGCATATTGAGTTTGAGTTCAGCTTGCCGCGCCTACCGGTCATTGCGCTTGCGACTGATGCCAAGCCGAATGGTTCCAAGGCTTTGGCTCGACGTCAATTGTTGAGCGCTGGCTTCGACCTCGAATTGCGCTTGCCAATCGCCCCCGCAACGCTGCTCGCAGCGCTCGCCCCGCTGCTGGGACGGTAATCCTTGATGGCCTGGTTCCTGTTTCTCGGAGCCATTCTGGTCCTGATGGCCTTGTCCAATCGCTGGATTCAAGCTTGGCCAGTCTCGCCGGCCATTGCCTATCTAGCCGTCGGTGCCTTGTTCGGTCCCGCCGGATTCGCCCTGATCACCTGGTCATTGCGGGAACACGCTGCACTGTTCGAGACCATAACCGAGGTTGTAATCCTGATTTCCCTGTTTGCAATCGGACTAAAGTTGCGTCTGGCATGGAATCATCCGGCCTGGCACGTGCCGGTGCGCCTGGCAACCGTCGGTATGCTCTTCACCATCGCGCTGACTGCGCTCGCCGCCTGGGCCTTGTTCGAGTTACCGATCGCAGCCTGTATCTTGCTGGGCGCTATCCTGGCGCCGACCGATCCGGTCCTGGCATCGGAAATTCAAACCCGGCACGCCGAAGATCGCGACGCGGTACGCCTGTCACTGTCGGCCGAAGGCGGTATCAATGACAGCGCGGCATTGCCCGCTGTTTTGTTGGGGCTCGGGCTGCTCGGGCTTTATCCAATCGGTGAGTTGGGAGTGCAATGGCTACTGCGTGATCTGATCTGGGCGATCGGCGCCGGCCTCGCCATCGGCTGGTTATCTGGCCGCAGCGTGGCAACGCTCGTACTTTGGTTGCGGCAACGAGGACAGGCACTGGAGTTTGAAGAGTTTCTGGTGCTCGGCCTCATCGCACTGACTTACGGCGCGGCCCTGTCGTTTCAGGCGAATGGTTTTCTGGCCGTCTTCGCAGCCGGTTTGGCGGTGCGAGCCATTGAGCAACCGCCATCCACCGCCAACGCGCCGTCGCGCGAGAATGATCTGGCGCCAGGCATCACGGCCAAGCAGGCAGTTCGTGCTTTAACCAGCCGCCTGCTCGTTTTCACCGAGCAACTGGAACGTTTGGCCGAAGTGGTCGTGGTGCTTCTGATCGGAGCCTTGCTGACCGATATTGACTGGTCGCTGACGTTGGTCTTGTTCGTGATCCTTATGTTGCTGGTGATACGTAAAGCAGCCGTCACCTTGGTGCTGATCGGCACACCGCTTCAGCAGTCGCAACGGCGACTATTGGGCTGGTTTGGCATTCGCGGCGTTGGTTCGCTCTACTACCTGAGCTTCGTATTGGCACGGGAGATGCCCGCACCCTTGGTGGGACCCTTGATTGATGCAACCCTGGCAACAGTGGCGGCGTCTATCCTGTTGCACGGCGTATCCGCAACACCGGTCATGCAGCGTTATGAGGCGGCACGATTGCGTCGACGAGCGCGTGCTTCGCATTCCTGATAGCCTTTCGTAGGTTGCAGCGGTCAAGAGCCGGCTCGGTAACTATCTCATATCAAGGCGAGGTCCAATGGCGGCCCATACAAATACAGAACTTTCTGACGCACAAGCGCTCCATCCGTCCTCCGGTATATCGCTGAAACACCACTTGCTACGGCTGGTCGGCTTTGCCGTGGTGCCGATTGTTCTGCTGACCCTGGTGTTATTGGGGTACCTGGTCTCGATCCAGCGCGATTCGATGAGGCAAGCAATTCTTGAGAAAGCTCGATTGGCCTCGGTCGCTATCGACCGTGAGTTGGCCGCCGCAGCCGCCATTGTGAACACTATCGCTGAATCGCCACTGGTCGACGATGGCGATTTTTTCAGAATCTACGAGTTTGCCCAGCGCTCGGTCGTCAGACGTCCGAATACGAGGATTCTCATGATTGACGCCAACGGTACTCAACTGTTTGATACTTCACAAAAGTTTGGCGTACCGCTGCAGAATGTTTTCTCCGATGCCTCGGGCAACAGCGTGCCTGCGCAGGCGAGCTGGCGGGAAGTTTTTCGAAGCGCAAAACCACAGTACTCGGATCTGGTTGCCGACACCGCAGCAACCGACATGAGCAGCATCAACCGTTCGAACATCTCCTACCGCATGCCGATCCTGCGATTCGGCCGCGTGCAGTATGTCCTCGCCATTATTTTTGCGCCATCGGATCTGACCAACTTGTTAAAGTTGCAACAGAGCGAGGACCGGGAATTGATTGCCCTCGTCGATCGCGGCGGACTCATCGTAGCTCGTAATGTCGGCGCAGAACGATATGTCGGACAACCTGCCTCGGCATCGCTGCTGGCTTCAATGCAACTGGTCGCCGACCGCGGTGTCAATCGCGGCGAGGCCCTCGGCGGCGAGGAGGTCTTGTATGCCTATCGTCGTTCCGCATTGACCGGTTGGACCGTTGCGGTAGCGGCGCCGGTCAGTTTGGCATACGCGCCGCTGCGCGGTTCAATTGCTGGCTGGGGTACCTTGGTACTGGGCCTGATTGCCCTGGCTGTCTGGCTTGCGCGCAGAACCTGGAAAGAAGTCGGCACCCCCCTGATTGCATTGGCGAATAATGCCGGCGCATTCGAGCGCGGCGAATCGGTGTTGTTGCCGAACTCCAGAATTCGCGAGGTACAGAACTGCAGTCGCGCCTGGACCATTGCGATTCAGGCCGAAAAGGCACGCCGCGTGCAGGAACAATTAAGACTGGTCGCGGAGGCCCGGCGGCAGGAGTCGGAAAGAGTCAGTCACGAGAAAGATCGGCTACTAGCGGCCTTGAGTCATGAGCTGCGCAATCCCCTGGGCGCGATTGCCAATAGCGCCTACATTCTCGAGCGCATTGCACCCGACGAGGAGCGGTTGAAAGCGCCGATTGCAATCATTCGTCGCCAATCCGAACATCTGTGTCGTCTGATTGAAGACATGCTGGATCTGGCCCGCGCGACCTTCGGAAAAATGCCGATTGAACGCAGGCCAGTTGATTTGATGTCGATAGTTCGCGAGACGGTGTCAGCCTATGACTTCGGGACCGATCGACAATCTCGCATCGAGGTTTCGGGGCTGTCCGCCTGGGTCGAAGGTGACGCCACGCGACTGGGACAAGTACTGCGTAATCTTCTGGACAACGCCCTCAAATTCTCACCCCAAAACGGCAAGATCCATATCCACGTGTCAACCGAGGGCGGCGAAGCGCTATTGATTGTTTCCGATCAAGGCACGGGTATTCCGGCAGCGATGATTGATCGGTTATTCGACGCGTTTGTACAAAACGAGCAAACTCTCGCCCGCACCCAAGGCGGTCTCGGTCTAGGCTTGGCGCTGGTTCGCGAGATCGTTGAAATGCATGGTGGCAGCGTATCGGTTGCGAGCCCCGGCGAGAATCAAGGCGCTGCTTTCACCGTGCGGATTAAATCATGCGCACAAGCACCCACCGTGGTCAGCGCGGCCGTGCGGGAAACGTCGACCAACCGTTGCATCTTGATCATCGAGGATCAGAACGATGCGCGGATCAGCCTGCAGCGTCTGCTCGAAGAAATGGGCCATCTGGTTTACAGCGCCAGTGACGGTCTGGACGGAATTGAGCGTCTCAGCGCACTCATGCCGGATCTGGCGCTGGTGGACATCGGCTTGCCCGGCCTCGACGGGCTCGCTCTGGCCAGGCGCGTTCGAGAGAATCAAATCTTGTCAAAAGTGCGACTGATCGCGCTCACCGGCTACAGCGAAGCCGCGCTGCGCCAGGAGGCGCTGAGCGCGGGCTTCGCTCAGGTTCTGTTAAAGCCGGTTCGTCCAGAAGAACTGCAAAAAGTTCTGGCGTACAAATCAACTTGACGCAAAACGTATTATCCGGCGCCGACCGACAATTGATTGTCAACAGCCCGGACTCCGGGGACGTTCTGAACTGCCGCCAAGACGCGATCGATCATCGCACGGTCGGGTAAATTGCCCTTCAGCATGACTCGGCCGTCGCGCGTTTCGACCGAGATCTTGGTGCTGCTTACTTTATCGGTGGCCAACAGTGCGGCCTTGACTTTCGCGGTCGTGGCGGTGTCGGCTGCAGCTTCCGAAGTTGACGAACTCGGTCTTGAACTTGTACCCGGAGTCGCAGTGGACGGCGCGGGCAAGTCACTGCGCGGCGTCGTGGATTTGTTATCACAGGCGCTGATGGTCAATGCCATTGCAATGGCGGCGCTAACGGTCAAAAGTTTTTTCATGTGGAAACCTCGTTAAAAAGTAAGTGGAAGATGGGTGAACTACTTCGCATGGGTTTTCGCGCGTCCGGTATCGGGTTCATGCGCGCCGCGTCGGGTCAGATTTTCTTCCTTGCGCTTCTGCGGCAGTTTGAGGGTGGTGCGCTCGCCGCGCTCCTTGAGCAAGTCAGAATCAGGTTGATCAGGCATGGTCATTCCGGTTTGCGCAGGGTCGTTGCTTTTCGTCATCGATAGATCTCCTTGAGATGATTAAATTTATGGGATGCTATGAAAGCGCACAGCACATGACAGTGCGGGCGCAAGACTCATGCCCAGCGCAAGAGCGCCCCCCTCGGCAACCGCTTCACCGATTCGAGACAGCTTGAGTTCCTACGCGAGAACTCGGCACTATCCGTCATGACTTTATTTTTTTCCAAAGTAAAAAGTGGCATTACTGTCCATTTCAATTCAGGAAAAAAATGTCTTTATCCAACGACTCTCGTACTTGCGGGCCAATGAGTTCGGAGGCCGGGAGCGGAATCCACCTGATTGGCGAATGGTCGGGCTGCCGTGTCAGAAACGGGATACTGACTCGGGCCAGCGATCTGGCAGGCCTGTGCGTCGTCGCCGCTCGGGAAGTTGGGCTGACAGTGGTGGGGCAAAGCGCCCATCAGTTCGAGCCAGAGGGTGCGACTGTCGTGATCTTGCTGGCTGAATCGCATCTAGCCATTCATACCTGGCCGGAACTCGCGTTCGTAACTGCCGATGTATTTGTCTGCAATCTCACGGACGACAACGAGGCTAAGGCTTGGGCACTCTGGGAGCGGCTCAAAATAGACTTTTCGCCAACTTTCGAGCGCCTGACTTCAGTTAACCGCAGCAAACCGCAGCTTTGCGCACAGGCGGCTTGACCCTTTCATGATCTGCATCGAACCAGGACTGTACGTACGGGTTGTGGAGTATTTGAATGGCCCGCATCCCCGTCCACTTGCCAGCGGATTCAGCGAATCCAATGCCTATCGGGTAATGGGCCTCTACAACCCAGCCGAAACCAGTGAGGGTTATTTTATTTTGTCCAATGATCGAGACGAAATCTGGTACATCTCACAGCGCCATTTCAGAACGGTCGCGATCATGTCCAATACCTCACTGTTACGCGTGCCGTTGCCGGCGGCTAGCTGTTGCTCAAGCTGATTGCAGGAGTCGATCGACGAACGGTGGCTGTGCGAACATGGCCACGTGCGTATCTGGACAGTAATACTGCAGATCACGAATACCTCGAGACAGCATCCGAGTACTGAGGGTCGACGCAGTCGTCCGACGCGGATCTTCCGCCTGGGAGGCACTGATCATCATCCAGACCCCGCCGGCATGCGGCGTCGGTACCAGGTACGGTGCCACCACTTTGAAGTGCCGTCGCAGTTTCTGGACCACATTGACGACTATGTCGGGCCGCAATACCGGCGAAGCAACTTGCAGGGACATCAGGCCACGCGGGCTCAGATGCTGGGCGCAAAGTCCATAAAATTCATCGCTGTACAGTTCATTGGCCAGCGGCGCCGGGTCGGTCAAGTCAAGTACAAGAAGGTCCCATTGGTCACTGGACTGACGCAGAAATTGCGCGCCATCCTGAATGTGAACGGACAATCGGGAGTTGTTTGGCGTATTCAGCGTGCCGCCATGAATATTGCCCAGGAACTCCTTCGCGGTTGCGATCACCAAGGCGTCGATTTCAACCAGGCAGATGTTTTTGATCGTTGCATGCTTGAATAATTGTTTGACGCTGCCGCCATCGCCACCACCGATGATCAAGGCGCTGCAAGGGTTTGAGTGACACAAGGCGTTCGGGTGGACAAGCGCTTCGTGATAAAAAAATTCGTCTCGCTCGGTGCACATGAACGTATCGTCGAGCATCAGCACCCGGCCGTGAGCTTCGGTCTCGTAAACCCGAACCCGCTGATAGGGACTGACTTTGTCCACCAAGGTCCGCGAGGCCAGCATGCCATGGATGGCGCCAGGGGCGCCAGCTTCCAGTAGCCATTGGACCCGGACTTCGCCTGATTCACTTGACACTGGTGTTCCTTATTTTGGGCCAATGCAATTTGACCTGCTGGTAGCTTGCCATTACCTGCGGTCCCAGAACCGATGGGTCGCGATCAACACACGAGCCAGCAACAAAAAATCGGCATCGACTTTCTCCGCGCACCAGACACCTTGCGCGGGTTCGCTATCCAGCTCGATGTTTGCAGCACTGAGCTGAGCCCGGCCGCGGGCGCCAATGGCGATAATCGGCTTCTGATGTCGATGTGCGTGCGCGACAAACTGCGCCAACGGGTCGGATTGTTCGGCAGGGATCTGCGGCGGGTCGCCATCGCAGACAATGACGGCGTCAAACAATACCGAATCGCTGGACGCAATATCTGCGTCCGCTTCAACCGCGATTGAGTCGCCCTTGCAGACGATTTCCAGTGCAGGCGCTAAAACTTTCGCGATCGCACCCTCTTCGGCCATTGCGATGCGCAATTCGTTCAGAATCTCCCGATCAATTCCGTCGCTGACCAACAGCGCAATACGCCGTGAGCGTATTCCTTCAGAAGCGATGACGTCGACTGGAGGTTCGGCTTTTGCGGTCTCGATGAACCGCAGAGCCGCTGGCCGATCCGATGCCTTGGTACTGCCCGAAACGCCGAGCATATTTGCGACCTGTTCTGCCAATGGCGTTGCCACATTGGCGAGTAGATCAATGTAGTGTCGTTGTGTGTTGATACTGGCGAAGTTTGATAACTCGAACTTGAGAGCGAGCACGATTCGCGCACGCTCAGACAGCGTCAAACTGTTCCAGAACCCAGCGGCCCGGGAATAAGAGTCTGCCTGTGAAGAACTGTTCGGATCAGAGTTTGGTAGCACCGTATCCGCACCAGGTTCAATGCCCGGAATCACATTAAGCGGTGAATAGGTAAATTGCCGCATATCTTGAGTTGCAACCATCGGATTACGATCAAGAACCATTCGTCCAATCGGCGTGACAGTGCTCACACCCTGCTTTACGGTACCCACATCCTCAGCCAAAGAGTCGCTTACAAGCTGCACACCCAGTTCCCATTCCGGGTGATGACCGCGATCGATCGCGTCGTACAAGTCGCGCCGCAGATATTCGGAATCGAGATCAGCTATCTGGCTGGCCTCTTCTCGCAATAAGAAGTGTCGACCCAGCAACGGTCTCCAATGGAATCTGACCAACCTGAGCTCGCCGCTGTCACTGGTCATTCGCAAAGTGTCAGACCCGAAGCCTTGCATCATGCGGAAACTTCGCGGTAACGCCTGATCCGACATCGCCCAGAGAACGGCTGGGACCGCGGCGGGCAGATTGGTTAGCGAATGCCAAAGGGACTGGCGCGGGTTCGATTGCAAGATCGCGGCAAACGGAAGCACCTGCGGCGCCAGGTTCGCCGCAAGATTGCTGCCCAGGATATCGAATGTGCCTTGGCAGGTATTGAACTTGACGTTAAATTCATGAACATTCGCAATGACGTCTGCCGTTCCTGAGATCGAGTTCGTCCGCCCGAAAACTGCCGTTACTTCGACTGCTTTTTCAGGGTCCTGCAAAAAGTCTGCCTGGCAAAGATCGCCCATCCCTCGATAAATTTTGAACCAGCCGTGCGCAGCCGCAAACGCAGTTGACTTGCTGGCTGGCGAAACCGCCTTTCCGGCAGCTTTCTGAACGGAAGAACGAGCCATCGTGCACCCTCCAGGGTGAATGTTTAAGGCGCTCGGTCGGACGCGTTAGCGGTCGAGCGCTATGTGGAGGGTTTACGCAAAAGCTGTGCCCGTGCGCCAACCTAGCAGCACGTCGACGGCTCGGTTAGTTAGCGCTCAGCGTCAAAGGATCAGGACTTTCCAAAGCGAACCTTTGCGGACGCAATGCAATTACTCTTGGCAGTTCCGACCAGCGCATCACATTTTTCAGTAGCAACACTGTAGTCGGCGTCACGCTTTTCGCTAGCGCCTTCTTTTCGGGCATCACTGATCTGCCGATTAGCCTGGGCATCGACCCGCGCTTTGGTTTGCACGGCCTTGGCCTCCTTGACGCAGACATCCTTGTCGTTGCCGGCTTTGTCGTCACATTTTTCCTTTGCGACCGCGTACGCACCATCGGCCTTGACGAGGGCCACATTGGTTTGATCGGCCGGTTTATTGCTGTATTTGTACTGCAGCTCGGCACGAGCCAGTTTTTCGGACGCCTTGGCTTCCTCGACACAAACATCTTTTGCGTTGCCTTTCATCGAGGCGCACGCCGCTTTGGCAGTCTTGTACTGAGTGGTGATCTGGTTTTTCATTTCATAAAACTCCGCGTTCGACAGGTTCGCTGCCTGAGCCCAAGGCATGGTCAGCAACGCGGATGAGACAAAGCCGATCTGAATGGCGTGGCGATAGTTCATGGTGGATCCTTTTGTAGTGTGAGGAGGACAGAAATCCGCTTTCGAGGCGGAAGACTATCGCGCGCAGCGAAACCAGGCTGTCAGACCGAACCTTTGTCATCCGTAGTAGTAATCCTACCCATCGTCTGTCAGCCGTGTCCTACCCGGCAACGCTTGGTACTCCGACACGGCTCGTGTACGAGTTCCTACAGCGCCGCAATGCCCACGCTGCAATACTGGCCGAACTAAACCATAGGGGATCGCCATCATGTTGCATTACGCCGTTGTGTTTTTTGTGATTGCCTTGATCGCCGCCGTGTTTGGCTTCGGCGGAATCGCTGCCGGTGCAGTGGATATTGGCAAGATCCTGTTCGTACTTTTTGCAGTTCTGTCCGTAGCGTCATTCTTGTTCGGTCAGTTCAGGAAAAAGTAGTCACTCAATTCTTAAAATTACGCAACTCTTGGATTACTCAATAAAAGGAAATGCTCATGAGCTACAACACCACTACCGAAGAATCGAACCGATTGGTCGACCGCGCTGCCCAATCGGCGGACGAGGCCATTAAAGCCACCAAAAGTTACGCTAACCATGCGCTGGACAGTGCCTCCAGTGTCGTTGACGAAGTTCGTCATGAGGCCGCTCCGTTATTTAACAACGTCACTGAGCAAGCGGGTGCGTTGGCGCAGCGCGGCGTCGACGCGGTGAAGGAGAGCAGTCAGCAATTACGCGAGAAGGCGCAGAAGGCCAGCGACACGACAGTCGGCTACATCAGCCAGGATCCGATCAAGGCAATGTTGATCGCTGCCGCGACCGGTGCGGCACTGATGGCACTGATCGGATTGATGGGTCGCTCGCGCGACCGCGGATAACCGCAATCGATGCGCCCATGAGCTTCATCCTGCATCCGCTGCTTCGTCTGACAGCTACCGAACCTCATCTGCTGGCGGACCATGTTGAGGCTTATGCTGAACTCGTGGGAGCGCAAGCCTCAACGGCGCTGCTGGCCTGGAAACGCCGTACAGTATTCATGGCGGCTGGCCTTGGCCTGGGGGGTGTGGCAGTTTTGCTGGCCGGCATCGCAGTGATGTTCTGGGCAGTGACACCCTTGGGTCAGATTCGTGAACCGGTTGCCTTGTTGGCCGTACCCTTGATTCCGGCAGTGGCCGCTATTGTTTGCTGGCTATTCGCCAGAAGTCAGCAGGTCTCCGGTATGTTCGACGAAATCAGAGATCAGATGCGTGCTGATCTGGCCATGTTGCGCGAAGCGGGTGCCGCTTGAGCGCAATCATGACGGCGAATTCCGAGCAATCGGAAAAACTGCGGGCATCGCGCGAGCGTTTGCGCTCGACGATGCTTGGGTATTCGGCCCCACGGCGCGATCCCAATACAAACGATCCGAGCTCATTTTCGAGTCTTCAGGATGCTCTTAAATCTATCCCTGGCGCGAGCATCGTAGTCGACGCGATCATGAGCTGGTGGGCGCAGCATCCGCTACGCAGCGCCACACTTCTGGTGGCAGGAGCCGCCAAAGTCGTCGCCAAGCCAATGGCGGAACGTAACCCGCTGGCGCTCATGTTTGGCATGGCAGTATTGGGAGCGCTGCTGGTTTGGAAGCGACCCTGGCGTTGGCTTTTGACACCCGCCTTGTTTGTGGGCCTGTTGCCGCAGCTCATGTCCAAGTTTGCGCAGCAAATGCCGATTGAGTCGTGGTTGGCTGTCCTCCAGCCCCAACCGGAGGGGCCGCCTAAACCTGGCCTAAACGGATCCGCATCGACCCAGAAATTCAGTTGACTACAAGCCGACGATAGCGAGTTGCCGTGTACACGAGCGATTCATTCAGTCGCAGCCTGTTTGAAAGCAGCCCGGATTGCGTCAAGATCATCGACGCCGATGGCCGGCTGTTGCAAATGAACGCAAACGGTTTGTGTGCGATGGAAATCGACAACTTTGCGCTGTTCGAAGGCAGCCCGTGGTGCGACATGTGGCCACCCGAGGCTCGCGAGGAACTGGTCGAGGCTCTAGCGTGCGCTCGCGCCGGCCGGGTGGCGCGATTCCAGCGTCAATGCCCTACCAACAAAGGGACTGATAAATGGTGGGATGTACTGGTTGCACCGATTCGGGATGCTAACGGGACGGTCATACGCTTCGTGTCAGTATCTCGCGACATCACGGATCTGAAGCGCGCCGAACTGCAAGTGCGTGAAGCGGAAGAACAGTTCCGCACCTTGGCCGACAACATCCCGCAGTTGGCCTGGATTGCGGACGCCGGTACCGACGGCCAGGTGCAATGGTTCAACAAAAGCTGGCTTGATTTCACTGGCGCTTCGTTGGAAGCGATGCAGGGATCAGGCTGGCGCTCGGTCCATCATCCCGATCACGCAGAACGCGTCATCATGAAATTTGTCCACCATGTTCAGGAGGGCCTGGATTGGGAAGATACCTTTCCGCTACGCGGTAAAGATGGACAGTATCGCTGGTTCCTGTCGCGCATGAATGTAATCCGCAGCAAGGCGGGTTCCGTCGTGCGGATCTTCGGCACCAACACCGATATCACCGAACAGCGTGCAATGGCGACGCAGTTGCAGCAACAAGCAGCAAAGTTGTCCGCCGCTGATCGGCGCAAAGACGACTTTCTGGCCACCTTGGCGCATGAATTACGAAATCCGCTCGCACCGATTCGCAATTCGCTGCGGGTGATGCGACTCGCGCCGGATAATCCGGCGACGGTCGAGCTCGCGGTCTCTGTCATGGAGCGACAACTCGGTCAAATGGTCCGGCTGGTGGACGATCTGCTCGACCTGAGTCGAATCAATAATGACAAACTGGAATTGCGACGCGAGCCGGTGGATTTGGCGACCGTCATTCTTAACGCGGTCGAGAGCAGCCGGTCTCTGATTGACAACAATGGCTTGCAACTTACGATTGCGATGCCAGACAGGCCAATCATTTTGAACGCCGACCTGACCCGGCTTGCGCAGGTTTTCTTGAATCTGCTCAACAATGCCGCCAAATTCACGGAACGCGGCGGTATGGTGAGTTTGAGCGTCGAACAACAGTACGATCATGCAGTAGTGAACATTACGGACACCGGCGTCGGTATAGCGGCCAGCCACCTGCCCGGTATATTTGAGATGTTCGCGCAGGTGAAATCGCCATTGGAGCGATCGCAGGGCGGATTAGGCATAGGTTTGACGCTGGTTCGGCGTTTGGTCGAACTGCACGAAGGCCAAGTTGAAGTGCGAAGCCCTGGGCCAGGCTGCGGCAGTACGTTTACGGTGCGCTTGCCGGTTGTGTTGGTGCCGACGATCGCGCCGCGACCGGCGAGCGGCGATGAGCACAAAAGTTTGCCCGAGTCTCAATATCGTGTTCTGGTGGTCGACGACAATCAAGACGCCGCCAACAGTCTGGCGACAATGCTGATGTTAGCGGGTCATGATACGCAGGCAGTCTACGACGGTGCGGCGGCCATTGATACAGCGGCGACCTATCTTCCGCACGTGCTGCTGCTCGACATCGGCTTGCCCGGCATCAATGGCTACGAAGTGGCACGATACGTTCGACAGCAATCGTGGGGCAAGGCCATGGTTCTATTGGCGTTGACCGGTTGGGGCCAGGACGAGGATCGCCAACGATCACGTCAAGCCGGCTTCGACCACCATCTGGTCAAGCCGGTCGATCCGCTGCAATTGACGAAGCTACTCAACGCTTGCGTGCTGACTCTGCGCCCCTAAGGATTGGCCCGTACTTCCCAGATTACGTTACCGACATCATCGGCTACCAGAACGCTGCCGGTCTTGCTCAACGCGACACCGACCGGGCGACCATACGCGCGGCCGTCTTCGCTCAAGAATCCGGTCAATACATCGACTGCGTTTTCCTTTGACGGCTTGCCCGCTTCAAAAGGCACAAAAATGACCTTGTAACCGCTCAGGGGCCGGCGATTCCAGGAGCCGTGTTGACCGATGAACATGCCGTTGGCGAATCGTTTGGGCAGTGAAGTCCCCGACGATTGCGCCAAACCTAACGAGGCCGTGTGTGCACCGAGCGCATAGTCGGGAAGCAGCGCACTCGCCACGGCTTGCGGGTCTTGCGGCTGCACGCGTTCGTCAACATCGTGTTGCCTCAACCGGCACGGGGCTCACTCCATTTGCCCAACCCTGTGCCGGTGCAATCTTGACAGTCGGTATGAGCGTGCTGCGCGGTGCGGGAAGTTGCGGTTCTGGCCCCATGCCTGCTGAGACAGGCAACGTTGCCTGTCCGATACAGGACGCGAGTCCCAGTACTGAACCGCTCAGGACCAGACTTTGCAAGGCCAGTTTCTTCATCGAGTGTTTACCCCTGTATTCAGGGCGCAAGACTTGGCACAGGCTTCGATAATCCAGTCAGCGTGTCGTGGTCTCCCATGCCGATCGGCTTGGCGGCCACGATCGACGCCGCAACCGCAAACATTCTCACCATCTTGCTGTGCTTGGAATCCCAATATTCGGCGCTATCCGGTATGAACTTCAACAACGCCAGGTTGGCCGAATCTGGGCCGTCGGGGAACCAAGGGCGCGCAAATGGCGTCCACAAACGTTCATTCATGGCGTGATCAGCAATGATTTCTCCGCGACCAGCCATTGACACATAACAGGAGTTGCCAGGGTCGGCGAAGCTCAAGTTGACTTTCGCCAATTGGTCGCCCTTGGAGGAGAACAAATCGGTGAAGAACCAGATGGCGCCGTGGACATCCATTTCAAGCGCCGCCATTGGACGGCTTGTCAAAGTGCCATCACTTTGCGGTGTGGTAAGCATGGCCACTGACTGGTCTGCCAGCAACTTGGCCAATTGAATCAGTTCTGGTGTTTTTTGAGTTTCGGTCTTCATTCGGCTTTCCTGTTAATGAACGAACAATGCAATCAGAATAATGATGGGAATGGGAATTCCCAGAAATAGCAAAAGTAGTGAACGCATGGAGCCCTCCCTGATGGCAATCGTGAAATAAGTCTAAAGATCGCGACGTCGTCCGCCATAAGTGGCAGCCAGACTGGCCGCAAAAGCGCCCATGAGCAGCGATATGAATATCCACAAGGCAAGGTAAGCAGACGCCTTGCGGGCCTTGTCAGCAAGCGCTCGAGTCTCTGCCTCAACGGCTTTCAGATCCGACTGCAGCCGGGCGTAGCGGTCGGTTACCCGCTTTTCGGCATCGACCTGCGACAGGCCGGTCCGCGTGGCCACCAGTTGGGCAACATGCTTGAGATCATCAGCGGGCAACAACCCGCCGCGCATCGAGTTCGAGAAAATTCGCACGACCTCGGCATTCGTGGTGGTATTGGTGTTGGAATTGGCAGTAGCGCTGGTCGTTGCAGATGAGGCTTCATTCGGCTGGCCACTCGCCACCCCGCCCGACGCGTCTTTGCGAAATAGTGAATCGATGAAATATTCCGCAGAGGGTGTTGTGCCTGCAGCACCGATCGCTTTCGATACGGTGTCGCTGCCGGCCAATCCACCCACGGCTGCGCCACCGGCCTGGACACCGCCGTTGATGATTGAACCAATAACGCTGGTCAACAACGCGGCGCTCAGCAGGGAGGCAACCGCCCAAGCCAGAAAACCGTGTGCGGTATCGCGAAAGTAGACCTCATCAGGGTGCGAAGCCAGCCAGCGGGCCCGCAACCGGCCAGCCAGATAACCGCCAGCCGCCGCCGCGATCACCTGCGTCAAGGTAATCCACAAAATGCCTGAAATACCCAAAGTGGTCGCTGCGACGCCATCGTTCTTCCACGGTGACACCGACGATAGACCGAGTCCAGTCCCTAAAATCAGCAAGATCAGCGACAGAGCTGCGGCAGCAGTCGCACCGGCCAGCACCGCACCCCAGGAAATGGCGCTTGAGTGCCCGCCAGAGTCATCCGGGGCTGTCAGTGTCGAGGTGCGATTACGCGTCATTTCATTAGCCGTCAAAGTACCGGGCAAGGCCATAGGGAATCCAGTGGAAGTAGTAGAGAAAAGCGGCGGCGATCAAGCCGCTGCACTGTTCAAAAATTGCAAGCCCTGCAAAACCGGACGATAGCGTGTCGATCCGGCTGCGGCCGCGTTCACCATCTTTGAGTCAGCGGGTAGCAAGCGTTGATATTCCTTCTTGACTACCGCATAACATTCACAACTGCGCTTTTCCAAGCCACTGCGGTCGAGCACCGAGATACGGCCTCGGCTGTAGCTGATCAGCTCCAACTCTTGTAACCTCAGTGCCGCCGCCGTGACGCCCTCGCGTCGAACGCCAAGCATGCCCGCAATGCGCTCCTGGGTGACCACAATTTCGTTGCCGGACTGAAGATCGAGACTCTGAAGCAGTCGCCGGCAAAGCTGCTGATCGACAGCATGGTAGCGATTGCACATCGCTGTTTGCGCCGTTTGAGTGATCAGCGCCTGAGTGTATTTAAGGAGCAGCGCCAGCACCGCACCGCCCCGTTCAAACTCGGACTTGATGATTCTGGAATTGAGCCGGAAACCTCGGCCAGCAGTCTGAACCACCGCACGATTCGGCGTCGAATCGCCACCCATCAGCAATGACATGCCCACCAGTCCATCATTGCCGATGACCGCTACTTCTCCCGTCGAGCCGTTCTCCATGACATAGAGAAGCGACACTACAGCGCTGGTCGGGAAGTAGACATGTCGCAAACAATCACCGGATTCGCTGAGCACCTTGCCCACTGGCATCTCGACCAGCTCGAGAAACGGTAACAGCCGTTGACGCTCCGCGTCGGGCATGGAGGCCAGCAACCAATTCGATTTCGGATTCGAAGCCTTTGTCAGCGTCGCGACCGGAGCACATGCCGTGGCGTTGACTAACCACTCCTTCATCGTGGCGTAAGCGCCGTGATGCGACGGAGTATCTGAGGAGGTATCACGATTCTCTAGGAACATGACTACTCCCCTCTCACGGACGCTTGGCTGAAGGATCTTCCCCTTTGGACCGCTCGAGACCTTTCTGTTCCGCTGCCTCAAGCTCCTTCGCTTCTTTGGCGGAAGGCGGCGCCGCCTTCTTTACAGCATCGTCAACTTTGTCGGCTTCGACAAATTTCTTGGTTGCCTCGTTGTATCGACGCGCGCTTTCATAGTCGCCTTCGCCTTTGATCTTTGATAGGTCCGGAGACGCTGTCACCGGCGGGACGTTAGATACATTTTTGTTTGACTCGCTCATCGTGGCACCTCTTTATCTGCAATGTTTGGCACCGCTTGTGCCGCCTGGTAAAGATAGACCGAGCCCTGCAGTCAAGACGCCGGACGAGATCGCAACTTCATGTCGGAGATCACCTTATGGGCTGTGCGCGTTGTCCGACAGGCCAGCAGGACTTTGGCCGATGGCCGATCGACGGCTGGTTCCTTAAGCTTGACACTTGAAGTTTCTATAAAAAAGGATGCCCTCATGTTTACCAGCCCAAGCGCCTCGAGTGATTCGTTCCAAACCGTTGCCCTGAACCAGCACTCGTTTGAACTCGGCAAACATTTACGTGAGTGCGAGCAGGCACGCGGTCGTCTGTTCTCGCTGTACCGACTCAGCGAGCGAGTTCATCAATTGATCGCACCACGACTCTATACAACCGTGTTGGCAACCGGAGCATTGATCTATCTCGCACTGGCCTGGACTTGAATGCCGCTCAGGATTACGCTGGCCGCACTGTTGCTGCTGCCGCTATTGGGGGTAGCCGCCGCAGAGGCCTTGGGCTGGCCGTTTTTGAAGCAGCCGATTGCGCATTTCCTGACCCGCACGCTTGATCGAAGCGTCAGCTTTGAGCCAGTTACTGGCTTCGACCCAGGCGTCGACCTCAAGCCGGGTGATGAAGCGCCTGCGACTACGAGGACATTCAGCGTTCACTTGCTGGGTTCATTTCGACTTCGAGCAGACGCTTTACAGATCGCCGCGCCCGCCTGGAGCAAGGCGCCGTTCACAGTATCGGCGCGTCGGTTCGCCCTCGAGCTGCGTTACCTGGATCTGTGGCGATTCCTCAGAGGACAACGGCTGCGGATCGAGAACGTGCAAGCGACCTCGCTCGACGCGCATATTGAACGCCTGGCCGACGGCCGAGCATCCTGGCAAACTGAGTCATCGCCAGTCACTCCAGCATCGGGCGTGACGGTCGATCTGACCCTGCCGATCTTGAACAACGCCCCGATTACTCGAGGCAGCCTGAAGTTTAGCGACGCTATCCTTGAAAGCGAGATTGACGCAACCTGGTCTCTGAGCGATTCACTGTCTGGCGCGACAACCTCGGGTAGTGACGCCGTTGCAATCGAGCGCGCCACCGCGCTTAAACATCGTGCGGTCTTCTTGATGATCGATGCGACTGGCCACTACAAGAAATTACCTTTGAGCGTTGCGATCAAAACATCCGCCGATCTGGCGACGAATACGGTCGAAAAACCGTTGAATCGCGTCAACATGCAAGTAGAGGGCACTTTAGGTCGTGCCAAGCTATGGTTTAAAGGCGGCACTCGAGATCTGTTTGAGCTCGATAACTTTGATGGTCGATATGTCTTGTCGGGACCGTCCCTGGCCGCAGTAGGCGCCCCGCTGGGGGTGACCTTGCCGAGCACGCCGGCCTTCCGAATTGAAGGGATCTTGGTCAAGGCAGGTAATGTCTGGCAAACACTGATTGAAAATGCTCAAGTGGGCGACAGCCACCTCGATGGTGCCTTCAGTTACGAGACCGGCGCTGCACGAGCGACACTGGCCGGCAGGCTTACCGGCAGCCAATTGCTGCTGGAAGATTTGGGACCCGCCATTGGAGGCAAGGAACGCGCCAAAGGCAGTGGCAAAAACAGTGGCAAAGACGGAGCGAAAACTAGCGCTCGGGTGCTTCCCGATCGCAAGTTTGACTTGCAATTCTTGCGAGCAATGGACGCAAACGTTCTGATCGATATTCGGGCAGTCAATTTGAATACCGAAATGCTCGAGCCTTTGCGGCCCTTGCGGGCGCACTTGCAACTCAAAAGCGGTGTCCTGACGCTTGATAATATTGACGCCCGGACCGCTGACGGCAACCTGCGTGGCAGCATGGAATTGGATGGGCGCGCACCGTTGGCGCTCTTCAAAACGGACCTGCGCTGGAATGCGGTTCGCCTCGAACGCTGGATCCGTCAAAAGCGCGCGGCTGGTTTGCCGCCCTACGTTTCAGGAAAATTAAATGGGCGCGCCACACTGCAAGGACAAGGAAGATCGACTGCCGAAATATTGTCGACTCTGAATGGCCGCTCGCACACCGAATTGCTGAACGGCTCGATATCCCATCTCGCCATCGAGGTTGGTGGGCTCGATATTGCCGAGGCGGCAGGATTACTATTCAAAGGTGACACCGCCTTGACGGTTCAATGCGCAGTGGCCGATATGAATGTTGAACAGGGACTGTTCAAGCCTCGAGTAATGGTCATTGACACGATCGATTCAGTGGTGTCGGTAGACGGCGCGTTGTCGCTGGCCAACGAGTCACTGGACCTGCGACTGGTGGTGCTGCCAAAGGATTTCAGCCCGGTGACCTTGCGCTCGCCATTGCATGTCCGCGGTAGTCTCGCCAACCCGGATGTCTCGGTCGAAAAGCAAGCCTTGAGCCTGAAGTTGGCCAGTTCCCTGTTGCTGAGTCTGTTGAATCCACTGGCTGCGTTCATTCCGCTGATTGACGCCGGTGACGCTGGACAAGCGCAAGACACATCAGCCGGTTGTCGAAAGCTGATGCAACGGCGACCGGCTACCAAATTACAAACGATTCAATAATTGAACTAACGGACTAGTGAATAAAAGAATAAGTGAGTTTCGATGAATAAATACTTCATAGCTTGGGGCGCGACCACCGTCGTCATGGTCGCCCTGGATTTGCTATGGCTTGGCGTCGTTGCCAAACCGTACTATCAACAATCGATCGGACATCTGCTCACGGCGCAGCCGAGGATAGCGGTCATCATCTTGTTTTATGCGCTTTATGCGCTAGGCCTGGTCATCTTTGCGGTCATACCCCAGGGTGGTTCAAGCGGTTTACTGCAGACGGCCCTGTATGGCGCGATGTTCGGCTTTTTCGCCTATGCGACTTATGACCTGACCAACCTGGCAACGCTCAAAGGCTGGCCGATCGGCATTGCCTTGCTCGATATGGCCTGGGGAACCCTGGTCAGCACGGTTTCCGCCAGCGTCGGCAAATATGCGGTCGATTGGTTCACGAAGACCTGATTTCGGCGGTCCTGACGTCCATTCAGCTTCCCTCTACCTTCCCACTTACATCCACTATACATCCGCCTGACATCCATATGGATGGTGTTACCATGTCTCGATGGATTCCAACCGAAAATCAACCGGTCCAAACCCGAGCGACGAACAGGCGGACGACCCAGACTCGGGCATCCCCGCGAGTGCCGTCGCTCGAAAACTCGCCGACTCCGAAAAGATCACTATCAACCTCGGATTTGTCGATCTTGGCCACATTGACCTGCTGGTATCGGAGCGCTTTTACGGCAACCGCTCAGACTTTATTCGTACCGCCATTCGAAACCAGCTCAATCACCACGCAGACGTGGTCAAGCAGGTGGTTTCCCGAAAAATGCTCGTGCTCGGGTTGCAGCATTTCGGCGTAGTCGATTTGCGCGCGCTGCAAGTCGCACAACAGCGTCTGAATATTCGTGTACTTGGCCTCGTCACCATCGCTCAAGACGTGACGCCCGAGCTTGCACTGGCCACGATTGAATCGCTCGATGTACTCGGCGCGCTGCATGCCAGTCCTGCGGTCAAGGCGGCGCTGGCCAGCCGAATACGATAACGCTCACACAGTCTCTTTTCTGAAAGACCGAATGAATCATCACTATCAAGCCCTCATGCGTGCTGCCACCGAATTGACCCGTATCGGTCAATTGCGCGAGGCCACCGATCTTATTCAACGCGCGCTCAAAGGCGACCATCAGGACATCGATAACGATATCAGCAGTCAAGTCGACAGCCCATCTGAATCCGTTGTCGAGTCAACTCACCACAAGGTTCGCACGCACAGTGTGAGTATCCTGGATTCTGACGGAATTGAAATTGAGATTGCCGAGCAGACGACAACGCAGTCTGGCGAAGTCGAGGTCAGCGCCGGCAAGGTCGGCGCGGGCAAGTTCATCGAAGGCCGCCATAGCCATGCCGCATTGGCGCGCGACTACAAACTGTATTTACCACCGGATCTGCCACCCGATCGGCCAGCGAATCTGTTATCGGATCTGCCCCTGGACAAAGCCAACGGCCACGCCAGCCATGGCGGACGCAAACGCCCGCTGGTGGTCATGCTGCATGGCTGCACACAGGACGCCAACGACTTTTCGGTCGGTACCGGCATGAACGAATACGCGCGTCAGCAGGGCTTCTTTGTGCTGTACCCTGAGCAGTCGCAGCAGGCGAATCCATCGCGCTGCTGGAACTGGTTCAAGCATAACCATCAGCGCCGAGGCAGCGGCGAGCCTGCGTTGTTGGCCAGTTTGACCTTGCAGGTGATTCAACAATACGACCTCGATCCGCAACGCGTCTATATCGCCGGGCTGTCGGCCGGCGGTGCGATGGCTGCGATCATGGCCGACGCGTATCCGGACATTTATGCAGCGGTCGGTATTCACTCCGGCTTGGCAACAGGAGTAGCCACGAATGTGTCCGAGGCGATGAGCGCCATGAAGAATGGCCGCGCCCAGTCTCAAGCGATACATAAGACAAGACTGGATTTAAAGCACGAATCAACCGCCGTCGCAACCATCGTATTCCACGGCGACCGGGACACTACCGTCCATCCAGGCAACGGCGATCAGGTGCTGCAAGCCGCGCTGACGAAGGCCAGCGACGGTGGTCGGTTAAACGGTAGTCGGTCAGACGGTGGTCGGTCAGACGGTATCGATTCGTCGCGCGATTCAGTGCGAATCGAGAAAGGTATCTCGAGCAAAGGCAAAAACTACACGCGAACTATTCATTGCAATCAAGCGGGCAAGGCGCGCGCCGAGCATTGGTTGATACACGGCGCAGGGCATGCATGGTCCGGGGGCCAGTCGGCTGGGTCTTACACCGATCCGACAGGCCCGGATGCGACCCGTGAAATGCTGCGCTTTTTTCTGGCGCAGACTCCCGGTCTCAATTGATCGACTCCTGAATTCAGGCAATCGACTCCTGAGCTTAGGTAATTGACTTGCGACGAACCAGATTGACCACTGCCAACAAGATCAGCGCGCCAACCAACGATACCGCCAGTGATGGCAGGCTGAAGTTATCCTGATTGATGGTGCCCACGCCCATCAGCGGCGATAACAGCCAACCGCCGATCATGGCGCCTACGATGCCGACCACAACGTTCAGCAGGATGCCTTGCTGACCGTTGGTTTTCATCATGACGCTTGCCAGCCATCCAATGAGACCGCCCATAACTAACCAGATAATGAAGTTCATGATTTCTCTCTCAAAGAAAGCGCAGTGCCTTACACGGGCTACGACGCAGGGTTTGCAATAGTCGAAGACGACCGGTTGAGTTTGCTTGTAACGAACGCCCTGCGCTGTCAGACGAACCGCCGATTACACGCCAGAATGCACTCCGTTCGCGCCGGCGTAGTCCTTCGCCAGGTTCCAGCGCGATTTTTCACGCCAGGTTCCCTGGAAACTACGATCGCCTTGGTGTGCTGGCGCACGGACAATCGCTGACGGCAAGCGGAAAATTCTTCTCTTCAGCGTCGCCAGTCGCTTTACCTTCCCAGGAGATCCACTTGAACAAAGAAGACCCCCCAACATCCTTCGGCGTCTTCAAGCCGGTAGGACATATTCTGATTGCCTTTCGCAGCGTGAATCAATTGCAATCGGCCACCGACCTGTTGATTGCGCAGGGTTTCGAAGCAGCAGATCTGACCCGATATTCCCCGCAAGAAATGATTGCCCAGGTCGACCAGGATCTGGTCGAAGCCAGCCCGCTGGCGTCGTTGGGTCATGAACTCGATTTCATCCGCGCGCATCGCGCATTGGCCGAAGCCGGTTGTCATTTTCTCGTAGTCAAAGCCGAAGGCGATGAGAAGGTCGAGCTCGTGGCCCATATTGCACGGACCGCTCAAGCGGTTCGCGCGCAGCGCTACGGCCGCTTGGTGATTGAAGAGATCATCGACCAAAAGCCCGGCGAGGAGGCGGGTTCGGTTTGACGCAGTTTGCGGATTCGCTACCCGAGTGCCGCGTGTCAAACTAGTTGCGGCGCCCGCCCGGCAATTTGGTGCGGATGAAATTCTCGGCATCATCGATGGCGTAAGGCAATTGAACGCCGCCGATATGGCTCATTTCGTCGTAGAACGTAAAGTGCCGCTGACCCTGCCAGTTTTGTTTGCCGGGATGCTCGGCGTCAACCCAGGGCATATCCGGCGCGCCACACTCGTTCGGATGTGAGGTTACGGTTCGTTCGGCCAGACCGGGAACATAACGCACACTGAGGTGCGAATTACGAAATCCACCCATGGATCGGACCAGGTCACAAGACTGTTTAGGCGGAACAACTTCGTCGCGCGCACCGTGCACCACCAGCAGCGATCCGCCGAAGCTGCTGAGGGCGGAGGCGGAATACAGCGGTGAGCGTGCGCGGTAAGCAGCCGATGCGACTTGGGGCGTGCCGATGGTCGTCGACGCTTGTGTTATGAACTGCGTCAATTCAGGATCGGCGCCGGGTTGCACAGCGCGCGCTTGCGAGTACTCGTAAAGCATTGACCACTCGGTCGGGCCGAACACATCGGCGACCACCTTTGCCGGAACTCCGCGGGCAATCATTTGCAAACTGATGCAACCGCCGTGCG
>JANLTP010000179.1:0-22586 GCA_031363055.1 Burkholderiales bacterium
GCATACCAGTATCAACCGCCGCCCAGCCGCCGTCATCTTCGATGGCCCACAGGTTGATGTGGTTCAGCATCATGGGTAAGGGCATCCGGATCCAGACCACGCCGGGCGCAACCTCGATGGTTTTGCCCGGTTCGGGGCGAACCTCAAACGGGTAGATCAGGGTCGGTTTGTCGAGTTTGTCGACGGCATCTCGAGTTTCGCTCATTGCCCGATTCTAAGAGCTTGCGCGTTTAATATGTGCGCAGCCCATTCTGGCGATATCACCGCTTAATAGTCGACAGCCCCTAAATGCCTACCAACGATACGTTTCTGCGCGCGCTGATGCGCCAACCCACCGAACACACGCCCGTCTGGCTCATGCGCCAGGCCGGCCGCTATTTACCCGAGTACAAGGCGACCCGAAAGCGTGCCGGCGATTTCCTGACGCTGTGCAAGACGCCCGAGTTGGCCTGTGAGGTGGCGATGCAGCCGCTGGAGCGCTTCCCGCTCGATGCCGCCATTCTGTTCTCGGACATCCTGACCATTCCCGATGCCATGGGGCTGGGTCTGTATTTCACCGAAGGCGAGGGCCCGAAGTTTGAACGCCCGCTGCAGGACGAGGCCGATTTTCGGGCGCTGGCGGTACCTGATCCGAACCAGGCCCTGCGTTATGTCATGGACGCCGTCCGCGTGACCCGCGCCGCGCTGGCCGACCGGATACCGCTGATCGGCTTCTCGGGCAGTCCCTGGACGCTGGCCTGTTACATGATTGAAGGCGGCGGCAGCGACGATTTCCGCAAGGTGAAGACCGTTCTGTACAAGCGCCCGGACCTCATGCATCACCTGCTGTCGATCACGGCGCAGACCGTGGCGGCGTATCTGAACGCCCAGATTGAAGCCGGCGCGCAAGCCGTCATGATCTTCGATACCTGGGGCGGCGTGCTGGCCGATGGTGCGTTTCAGAGGTTCTCGCTGCATTACACGACGCAGGTGCTCAAACTGCTGAAGCTCGAGCGCGAGGAAGCGCATGGCATGGTCCGGGTGCCGAGCATTATCTTCACCAAGGGCGGAGGCGTCTGGCTGCCGCAGATTGCGGCGGCGGGCAGCGATGCGATCGGTCTGGATTGGACAGTCAATCTGGGACAGGCGCGCGCCGAGGTCGGCAACCGGGTCGCGCTGCAAGGCAATCTCGATCCGATGATTCTGATGAGCGGTCCCGAGGAAGTTCGCGCCGAAACCTTGAAGGTGCTCGAGAGTTTTGGAGCACCCGCCGATGGGTTCGGCCATGTGTTTAACCTTGGCCATGGCATTTCCCAATTCACGCCGCCTGAGAACGTCGCGGTGCTCGTCGAGACCGTGCACAGCCACAGTAAACGGCAACGCGTCGGCAATGCTAGCGCGTCCTTACTATGACGAATCGGCGCGAATTATGGGCTTGACAAAGTCCTAAAATCGCCTTTTATGAAGCTCGAAAATACCGCAGTTATTCACATTTGATCGAATCTACCGCCGGTCCTGTTGCCGGATTGAGACGGTCGTTTCAAGTCATTGATTTTAATGATGAAATTATTGAGTAAAAATGCGGCAAACCACCGTTCGTCGGACTTTTGAGAGGCAAATTCGGACCTTCCGGCAAGATTCCCACAGAGTTATCCACAAGTTTTGCGGACAACTGAAAAATTCCCCGACAACCTAGGGCTTTAAGGCTTTAACTTAAAGTAAATTCTCGCCGTGAAGGCTTTGCCGCGTATTGCCAAGGTGGCGCTCGACTTACCCGACATTGGACAGAATGAGGGATTTGATTATCAAATTCCTGATGCGCTGATCGAACATCTGCGACCCGGTTCCTGGGTAGTTGTGCCGTGGATCCGCACGCGACGGGTCGGCTTGGTGGTGGCTGTGCTCGCTCAATCGGAACTGGCGCCGGAGCGGTTGAAGCCGGTTCAAAGCCTGATCAACGATGCGCCGGCGCCCGATGCCCAGTGGTTCCGCTTGCTGCGCTTCGCCGCCGCCTACTATCACCGTAGCCTCGGTGAGGTCGCCTTGCCGGCGCTGCCGAAGTTGTTTCGAACGCCACCGAGCGCAAAAAAAACCGATGGCAGTGATCGCGAATCGATCTTTGCTCGCAGCCGGCGTCGCTATCCGGGCACGAGGGTCAAGGCAGGCGGTGATCAAAAACCAACCTTGACGGCCCGGCAAGCCGAAGTGATCGCTTGCCTGCCACTGACGGGACCGTTCAAGGTTCAGTTGCTCTATGGCGTTACCGGTAGCGGCAAGACCGAGATCTACTTGCGCTGGATTGCCGCCCACCTGGCGCGCACACCGCTTGCCCAAGCGCTGCTGCTGGTGCCTGAAATCAACTTGACTCCGCAACTGCTGCAAAGGGTGACCGAGCGCTTTGCTGGCGCGAGCGTCGCCGTCTTGCACAGCGATCTGCCGGATGCGCGCCGCGCGGCCGATTGGCTGGCCGCCGCCGAAGGTCGTGCACGCATTGTGATTGGCACCCGCTTGTCGATCCTGGCGCCGTTGCCAAATCTGGCGGCGATAGTGGTCGACGAAGAACATGACCCGTCCTACAAACAACAGGACGGCGTGCGCTACAGCGCCCGTGATCTGGCCATCATGCGCGCCCAGCAGGCCAACATTCCGGTGCTCCTCGCGTCGGCCACGCCGTCGCTGGAGACCTGGCACGCGGCGCAGCGTGGCCGTTACGTCATGCAGGCCATTGAGGAGCGTGCCACCGGCGCGCAACTGCCGCTGATTCGATTGGTGAACACGCGCAAACTCGAGATGCGTCACTCGCTGTCGGAACCGGCGATCGAAGCGATTCGGGCCGCTGTGGCGCGCGGCGAGCAGGCGCTGGTGTTCATCAATCGGCGCGGTTATTCGCCGGTGCTCTCGTGCGAAGCGTGCGGCTGGACCAGCCAGTGCGAGAACTGTTCGGCGCATCGAGTATTGCATCGCCGTGCGCAAGCCAGCACCTTGGGCGCAGCACTGGCGATCGGTAACCGGCGAACGCTGTTCCGCCTGGTTTGCCATCATTGCAGTGCCGAACAAGCGGTGCCGCGCGCCTGTCCGACCTGCGGCAATGTCGACCTCAAACCCCTGGGCCGAGGCACACAAAGGCTCGAGGAGGGCCTCGCCGAATTGTTTCCGGGCGCGCGAATCGTCCGTCTTGATCGCGATGTCGCACGCCGACGCAACGCCGCCCAGGCGATTCTCGATGCCGCGCAAGCCGGTGAAATCGACATCCTCGTGGGCACTCAAATGCTCGCCAAAGGTCATGACTTTGGCGGTCTCGCGGTGGTCATCGTCGTTGATCCCGACAACGGCTTGTATGCGGCCGATTTCCGGGCACCCGAGCGGCTGTTTTCAACCTTGATGCAGGTCGCCGGCCGAGCCGGTCGTTCGAGCCTTCAAAAAGCGCGCGCCGAGGTGATTATTCAAACCCGTTACCCGGACCATCCCTTGTTTGAGGCGCTGATTCGACACGATTTTCGTGGCTTCGCTGCCTCGCAATTAAATGAGCGTCAACAAGCCGGTTTGCCACCGTTTGTTCATCAGGCGCTGTTGCGTGCTGAGGCCAGCGATCTGGCGCAGGCGATTGCCTGGCTCGGCGCGGCCCGTCAATTAGCCCGCGAAGGCCCGTTGGCTGGCGAGGCTCTGCGGGCTGACGCGGTGACGCTGTTTGATCCCGTCCCCTTGGCCCTAGTCCGCGTGGCCGATGTCGAGCGCGCCCAGCTCTTGTTAGAATCACGTTCTCGCAAAGCGCTGCATCAGTTTCTTGATGGCTGGTTGCCCCTGCTCAAAAGCGCCAAACCAGCGTCGGCTTCACTGCGTTGGCAGCTCGAAGTCGATCCGATCGAAATCTGAGACCGACCGCCCTACAATGTCTGATGGTTTGAACAGCGCCCAGCGCGAGGCGATTCGTTATCGCGACGGCCCGTGCCTGGTGATTGCCGGCGCCGGCAGCGGCAAGACCCGCGTCATCACCCAAAAAATTGCCGCTCTCATTCAAGCCGGTTATCCGGGCGCCCACATCGCAGCGATCACGTTCACCAACAAAGCCGCCAGTGAAATGGCGCAACGTCTGTCTGCGCTGGTCAAAACTTCCGAGGGCAATTCGCCACTGGTCTGCACTTTTCATTCGCTGGGCGTACAAATCCTGCGCCGCGAAGGCAAATCGCTGGGTCTGAAAACCAGTTTCTCGATTCTCGATGCCGATGATGCCTATGCCATCTTGCAGGACTCGCTAGCGACGACAGACCGCAAGCTGATCCGCGGTGCGCAAAGTCGCATCTCGCTTTGGAAAAACTCACTGCTCGATCCCGATGCCGCCGCTGCTCAGGCCCGGGACGACCAGGAGCATGCCGTGGCGCGCGCGTTTAGAAATTATGAAGCGACCTTGCGTGCTTATCAGGCGGTTGACTTTGATGATCTGATTCTGCGGCCGGTCGAGTTGTTCAAGCGCGATGCGCCGGCCCTGCAACGCTGGCGCGAAAAGATCCGCTACCTGCTGGTCGACGAATACCAGGATACCAATGCCTGTCAGTACGAACTGCTCAAGTTGTTGGTGACGCCGCGTTGTGCGTTTACGGCGGTCGGCGATGACGACCAGTCGATCTACGGCTGGCGCGGCGCCACACTGGAAAATCTGAATCGATTGAGCAGCGATTTTCCAGACCTCAGAATCATCAAGCTCGAGCAGAACTATCGCTCGAGTCGGAATATTCTGGATGCCGCCAACCGGCTGATTGCACGCAACCCGAAGCTGCATGAAAAAAAGCTCTGGTCCGATCACGGTCCGGGCGACCCGGTCACCGTGGTCGGTTGCGATGACGATGATAAAGAGGCCGAATCGGTGGTGGTGCGTTTGCAAGCACACAAGTTTGATCGGCGCACGCGCTTTGCTGACTACGCCATTCTGTATCGGGGTAATCATCAGGCCAAGGTGTTCGAGCAGGCGCTGCGCAAGGAGCGTATTCCTTATGTTCTCTCCGGTGGCCAGTCATTTTTTGATCGTTCAGAAATTCGCGATCTGATTGCCTATCTGCGGCTGTTGGCCAATGATGATGACGACCCCGCCTTCATTCGCGCCGCCACTACGCCCAAGCGCGGAATTGGCAATACCACCTTGCAGGCGTTGGGCGAATACGCCGGGCAACGGCATATCTCGATGTTTGCGGCGCTGTTCGAAACGGCCTTCGAGACCCGGGTCGGCGCGCGGCAACTGGCACCGCTGCGTGAGTTCGGCGAATTTGTTAATCGCATCGCTTATCGGGGCGCGCGCGAACCGGCGATACAGGTGCTTGATGATCTGATGGCCGCGATTGATTATCGCGAACATCTGAACGCCAGCTTCGACGAAAAGGGCGCCGCTGTGCGCTGGCAAAATGTCAGCGATTTTCTCGATTGGCTCAAACGCCGGGTCGAGCAGGCCGATACACCGGCTGGCGCAACTGCTTCACCGTCGGCGAACGCGGTCGCCGGTGCCGGCACGACCTTGCTGGAACTTGCGCAACAGATTTCGCTGCTCTCACAACTTGATCGCAAAGGTGAGGATGTCGATGCCGTACGGCTGACAACGATTCATGCTGCCAAGGGGCTCGAGTTCCCGCATGTTTTTGTGGTTGGTTGTGAGGAAGGAATGTTGCCGCATCTGGGCGACGCCAGCCCGGATGAGTCCGACGCTGAATCCACCGATCCGAAAGCGACCGGTCGCATCGAGGAGGAGCGCCGACTCATGTATGTCGCCATCACTCGCGCCGAGCGCAGCCTGACGATGACCTGGTGCCGCGAGCGCAAGCGCGTGCGCGAATTTCTGAGCCGAAAACCGTCGCGTTTTCTCATCGAAATGGGTCTTGACAGCAAGCCCGACGCGCCGGTTCAGGTCAGCCAGGAAGAAGGCAAGGCGAAGCTCGCACGATTGCGCGCACTGCTGGGTGGCGCGACGCCCAAAGCGGCCTGAGGCCTGCAGCCGAGTGCGATGAACGCGAGCAGAGCGAAATGAATACGACCAGAGCGAGATGAATACCACCAGAGAGTCCGCGCATAAACTGCTCAGAACGGTGTTCGGGTTGACGTCGTTCCGTGGCCATCAGCAAGCGGTGATCGAGCATGTCTGCGAGGGCGGTGATTGCCTGGTGCTGATGCCTACCGGCGGTGGCAAATCGCTCTGTTATCAGTTGCCGGCGCTGCTGCGAAAACAAGCCGGTTTTGGAACCACCATCGTCGTGTCACCGCTGATCGCGTTGATGCAGGATCAAGTGGTTGCGCTCGAACAGCTCGGCGTCAAGGCGTCGGTGTTGAACTCGACGCTGAGCCAGCGCGAGGCGCGCGATACCGAGCAGGCACTGGTCGCTGGCCGGCTTGACGTGCTCTATATCGCGCCCGAGCGACTCAGCAACGACTATTGCCTGCAACTTCTGGAGCGCAGCAAGGTTGCCTTGTTCGCGATCGACGAAGCCCATTGCGTTTCGCAATGGGGCCACGACTTTCGCCCCGAATACTTGAAGTTATCCTTGCTGCATGAGCGCTTCGCGGACGTGCCGCGCATCGCATTGACGGCGACCGCGGACCCGCAGACCCGCCAGGAGATCATCCAGCGCCTCGCACTGTCCGACGCCCGGGTGTTTGTGTCGAGCTTTGATCGACCCAATATTCGCTATCAGATCGTCGACAAGAAAGAGCCACGTGCGCAACTGCTGCGCTTTCTGCAAAATGGTCATGAGGGCGAGGCCGGCATTGTCTATTGCCTGTCTCGCGCCAAGGTCGAAGAAACCGCCGAGTTCCTGGTCAAGCAAGGCATTGATGCGCTGCCTTATCATGCCGGTATCGACATTGCCACGCGGGCCCGCAATCAACAGCGCTTTCAGCGCGACGAAGGGGTGGTGATGGTCGCGACCATCGCTTTCGGCATGGGTATCGACAAACCCGATGTGCGCTTTGTGGCGCATCTCGATCTGCCCAAAAGTATGGAAGGCTATTATCAGGAAACCGGTCGCGCCGGTCGCGACGGCGAACCGGCCATTGCCTGGATGACCTACGGTCTGGCCGATGTCGTTCAGCAGCGCCGCCTGATTGACACCTCCGAGGCCGACGAAACCTTCAAGCGCGTGTCGACCTCAAAACTCGACGCGCTGCTGGGTCTGTGCGAAACCGCTGGTTGCCGGCGGGTGCGCTTGCTCAGTTATTTTGGTGAAGCCTATTCCGAAGTCGGCACTAGCGCCGAATGGCGCTGCGGCAATTGCGATAACTGCCTGTCGCCACCCGAGACCTGGGATGGCACCGAGGCCGCGCGCAAACTGCTGTCGTGCATTTACCGGACCGGCCAGCGTTTCGGTGCCGGTCATGTCATCGACGTCTTGCAGGGCGATGCCAATGAACGCATCAAGCGCTGGCATCACGATGAGTTAAGCGTGTTCGGCATCGGCCGCGAGTTCGATGGCAACGAGTGGCGCAGCATCATCCGACAACTGATTGCATTGGCCCATCTGCAGGTCGATCACGACGCCTTTGGCGCCATCAAGCTGACCGCCTCGAGCCGACAGTTGCTCAAAGGGGAATTGGAGGTTCGATTGCGCCGCAGCGCGGCCAAGGTCGCGGGCGAACGAGTACGTCGCACCGCGCGCAGCAAAAGTTCCGGCGCCCGCCCGTCGAGTGCTGCGCAATCGGGTCTGTCAGATCGCGAGCAAACCGTCTTCGAGAGTCTGCGGACATGGCGCACCGAGCAGGCACGCGCTCAGTCGTTACCGCCGTACGTTATTTTGCACGACAGTGTGTTGCGCGCGATTGCGCAGTCCGAGCCAGCGTCGCTCGATGATTTGTCGCGAATCTCCGGGATCGGCGCGACCAAACTCGAGCGCTATGGCGACGCAATCCTGTCTGTGCTGGGGCGCGACTGATCCGTGCTTGCTTGGCTACTCAGTTACTCAGTTACTCAGCTACTTGACTGCCGCCAGCATATATTCGACCGCCGCCTTGATATCTGCGGGACTCGCATCGGCCCGTCCGCCCTTGGGCGGCATGGCGCCTTTGCCCTTGATTACTTCAGCGACCAGCTCCGCGACCGGCTCTTTCGCAAGCTCTGCCCAGGCCACCTTGTCGCCGAACTTGGGCGCTTTGGCGACCCCTTGAGCATGGCAGGCAATACACGCCGACTCATACAAGGTCTTGCCGGTATCGTTGGCAGCCACTTTGGCGGTCGCTGGTGCTGATGGCGTTGCGCTGGCCGCTGCGGTCGTTGGCGCTGACGTCGTTGTCTTGGCTGCCGCAGCGGGAGCCGCCGCCGCTGCCGCAGGAGCTGACACTGCGGCTGCCGGCGCCTTGGCGACCGGTTCTTCAAATTTGGCGCCACCGGCGTTGGCCATATGGATCACGGCGCGGGCGATCTCGGCGTCGCTGTAGTCGCCACCGGCCTGGGCTGCCATGGCCCCTTTGCCCTTGAGCGCCGACGTCAACAAGGCGTCGTAGCCGGTTTTGATTCTGGGCGCCCAGGCGGCGCTGTCGCCGAACTTCGGCGCGTTGGCGGCGCCGACCTCATGACAGGCCGAACACTGCGCCTTGTAGACCTCGACACCGGCTTTCAACACGCGCGGTGTATTGGGGTCGCGAATTTCAATCGCTGCGACCGGCCGGATTCGTGCCTCGATCGCCTCGGTGCTCAAGGCATTACTGCCCGCGCCCTGGCGATTGGCTGCGGTCATGTAATTCGCCAGCAGCACGATGATGATGATCGGGACAATAAACGAAAGCGCAATGATCGTGATCAACTGCGTTGGGGTTTTAATGGGGGAGTCGTGGCTGTCGCTCATGATGTGCTCGGGACCGCTTCAGCGCGGCATGGTGAATCAAAACTTTGGATTGTAACGGCATTGAACTGGGCAATCGAGATCACCCGGGACTCGGTTGGAAACTGAGGAAACGCTGCACTACGTGCATCACCGGGGAAAACCGGGTATTCTTCGCGCCTTCGCATCAAAGTCGGGCGCCGCACTGGCCCAGCACTTTGTGAGATTCGCGCCCGTAGCTCAGTGGATAGAGTATTGGCCTCCGAAGCCAAGGGTCGTGGGTTCGATCCCCGCCGGGCGCGCCATGTCAATTTCCAGCTTATTGCGGCTCTGTAATTTATGCCGGCTCCTTCATGATCCCGGAGCGCCGGCCCGATTCGGTCGATATGCGAAATTCGGACGCTTGGCGGGTTCAAGAATGCAAAACCCCGGCCACTGGCCGGGGTTTGTTTACAGCCGAGAACTCAGCACTCAGGCCTCTCGATGCAGGTCCAGATTTTTGGTTTCGGGCAAGAACAGCGCGCCGATCACAAAGGTCATCGAAGCAATGATGATGGGATACCACAGACCCTGATAGATGTTGCCCGCCGCAATTGACAGGAACGTCGCGGTAAACGGAAGGAACCCTCCAAACCAACCGTTACCAATGTGATAAGGCAAGGACATCGAGGTGTAGCGAATCTTCGTGGGGAAGAGTTCAACCAACAGAGCCGCGATAGGCCCATAGACCATCGTGACATACAACATCAAGATAAAGATGATGCCCACCACCTTCGGCTTGTTGATCTGCTCCGGATCAGCTTTATCCGGATAGCCGGCTGCCTTTAGCGCTGCTGCGATAGCCTTGGGGTCTGTGCTCTTGACAATCGGCTCCTTGCCAACCTGAACAGCAACCGGAGCATCCGGCAGGGCCGGGCCATAGGTGAAGTTCACACCGGCACCCGTCAACTGCTTCTTGACCTTCACACATTCCTTCTTGTGATCGTCATGTTGTGGAAGCAGGGACGCGGCGAAACTGAACTCGCACTTGTCGCCCGTCTGATCCGCCATGACAACCACCGGCGTGTCCTTGGTGGCCTTGACAAGCGCAGGGTTGGCCGCCTCGGTCAGCGCATTGAACAAGGGGAAGTAGGTCAATGCTCCCAGTGCGCAGCCGACCAGAATGATCCACTTGCGACCAATCTTGTCCGATAACCAGCCGAAGAAAATGAAGAATGGCGTGGACAATAACAAGGCGATGGCGAGCAGCAGATAGGTCGTTTGAAAATCAACCTTGACTGCGTTCTGCAAAAAGAACAACACCTGAAATTGGCCGGTATACCAGACAACACCTTGACCCGCCGTTGCGCCCAACAGTGCGAGCAGTACAAACTTGTTGTTCGGGTAGCGCAAGAAACTTTCGGTCAAGGGTGACTTCGACGACTTGCCTTCAGCTTTCATCTTCTGAAAGAGCGGTGACTCATTGAGCTTCAGGCGAATGTAGAGTGAAAAAATCAGCAGCAGGATGGACAACCAAAACGGAATGCGCCAGCCCCATTGCTTGAAGTCATCGGCCGACAAGTTGGTTCGGCACAGGTAAATCACGATCAACGCGAGAAATAGCCCAAGCGTTGCAGTCGTTTGAATCCAGGCAGTGGACAAGCCGCGTCCGTTAGCGGGTGCATGCTCGGCAACATAGGTTGCCGCGCCGCCATACTCGCCGCCCAAAGCCAGACCTTGTAGCAGGCGCAAAGCCAGCAAAATAATCCAGGCAGCGTCGCCAATCTGGGCGTAGGTCGGCAGGAAGCCTAACGCTGCGGTAGCACCGCCCATCAACAAGATGGTTACCAGGAAGGTGTATTTGCGACCGATGATGTCGCCGATCCGACCAAAAACCAAAGCGCCGAAAGGCCGCACGAGGAAGCCGGCTGCCAGCGTCGCCAACGAGGCCAGCAAGGCAACGGTGGGGTTACCAGGGGGGTAAAACTTGTCGACGAAGAAAATCGCAAGTACTGCGAACAGGTAAAAGTCGTACCACTCAAAAATAGTACCCAGGGAAGAGGCGAAAATGACTTTTCGCTCCTCTGCTGGGCTTACCTGCACGCTGTTCGTGCTTGCGATCACACTGGCCATAATGTCTCCGTTGTCGTTGGGGATTGGAAATTGAAGCGGTTTAGTTGAGTTCTGAAAGTTGCTCGAGAATCGCGGGATTCTCGAGCGTTGAAATGTCCTGCGTAATGGCCTCACCCTTGGCGATCGAGCGAAGCAGACGCCGCATGATTTTGCCGCTGCGGGTTTTCGGAAGATTCTCGCCAAAGCGAATATCTTTGGGCTTGGCAATCGGCCCGATCTCCTGGCTGACCCAATCGCGCAGTTGTTTGGCAATGGCGACCGCCGATTCGCCTTCCGGGCGGTTCTGCTTGAGCACCACAAACGCGCAAACCGCTTCGCCGGTCAGGTCATCCGGTCGCCCGACCACGGCGGCCTCGGCAACCAGCGGATTCGAGACCAGCGCGCTCTCGATCTCCATCGTGCCCAGCCGATGTCCGGATACGTTTAGAACATCGTCGATACGGCCCATGATCCAGAAATAGCCGTCCGGATCGACGTGCGCGCCGTCGCCGGCCAAATAAAACTTACCCTGAAAGTCTTCCGGGAAGTAGCTCTTCTTGTAGCGCTCAGGATCGCCCCAGATCGTTCGGATCATCGAGGGCCAAGGTTTTTTGATGACCAGGAAGCCGCCCTTGCCGTTGCCGACGTCGGCACCGGTTTCATCGACGATGGCGGCGGCAATGCCGGGCAGCGGCATGGTGCAACTGCCGGGCTTCAGACCATGCACTCCGGGCAACGGGGTGATCATGTGTCCGCCAGTCTCGGTTTGCCACCAGGTGTCGAGCACCGGACAGCGCGCGCCGCCGACATTCTGGTAGTACCACATCCACGCTTCGGGGTTGATCGGTTCACCGACCGAGCCCAACAGGCGCAAGCTGCTCAGATCGTACTGATTCGGATGCAGTTTCGGGTTGCCTTCGCCGATTTTAATGAGGCTGCGAATGGCGGTCGGGGCGGTGTAGAACACCGACACCTGATGACGATAAATCATTTGCCAGAATCGGCCACCATCCGGGTAAGTCGGGATACCTTCGAAGATCACTTGGGTCGCGCCGCAGGCCAGCGGACCGTAAGCGACGTAGGTGTGGCCGGTGACCCAGCCGATGTCAGCGGTACACCAGAACACGTCGCTGGACTTGATATCAAACGTCCACTTCATGGTCAGCATGGCGTGCAACAGATACCCGGCCGATGAATGCTGGACGCCTTTTGGTTTGCCGGTCGAACCGGAGGTATACAGAATGAACAGCGGATGTTCAGCGCCGACGGCAACCGGTGGGCAATCGCCGGACTGACCCGCTTCGACAGTCTTCATGGATACATCGCGCGCGTTTTGCGCCTCGAGCTTGGCGCCGCTGCGTTGCCAGACCACCACTTTGCGAACCGACTCGCAGCCGCCCAACTCGAGCGCGGCATCGACCGCCGGTTTCAGGGGCAGCGCCTTGCCGCCGCGCATCTGTGCGTCGGCGCAGATCACCAGACTGGCGGCGGTATCGACGATGCGCTCTTGCAAACTTTTAGCCGAGAATCCACCAAACACTACCGAATGAATAATGCCCAGGCGTGCGCAGGCCTGCATGGCGACGACCGCTTCAACGGACATTGGCATGTAAATAATGGCGCGCTCGCCGGTACAAAAGCCCAGTGCCTTCAAACCATTGGCAAATCGGCAGACCCGCTCGTACAGCTCGCGATAACTGACGCGGGTCACCGTACCGTCGTCGGCTTCGAAGACAATCGCTGTCTTGTGCTCGATCGGTGTGCCGATATGCCGATCCAGACAGTTGGCCGACACATTGAGTTCGCCATCTTCGAACCATTTGTAAAACGGTGCCGAACGTTCGTCGAGGCCGCGTGAGAAGGGTTTGGTCCAGCGAAGATGCTCACGAGCCAGACGCGACCAGAAGGCCGAAGAATCGACATCAGCTTCTGCGCACAGTGCATCATATTGAGCTCTGCCGGAGATCGTGGCATTTCGGACGGTTTGCTGCGACGGCTCAAACACGCGAGTCTCGCGCAACACCGATTCAATATGAGTTGACATGCCCCCTCCGTAAACAATAACGATTGTTTGTTCTTGGGGCGCAAGGTTAAAGGCCTGTGCTTACTGGGTGCTGACGCTTGCTGGCGCGAACCTTACAAGAAGCGCAATGCGAAGCGGGCGCCACCCAAGGAGGAATCGGCAATCGTGATCTCGGCGTTGTGCGCGCGCGCCACCTCTCGAACAATGGCCAGGCCGAGGCCGCTGCCGGCGATCGCATGACCTTTTTCTGAATCAAGCACCGTGCGGCGCGCAAACGGCGCAAAAATGGATTCCCGATCCTGCGTTGGTATTCCGGGACCCGAGTCCTCGATCCAGAGCTCGCGATTCTGTGCGCGGAGCGACAGATGTACCGTACCGTTGCGGGGCGTGTATTTGAAAGCGTTATCGAGCAAGTTACGAATCAGTTCACCCAACAGTGTCTCATCACCAAACACTTTGAACTCTGCGCTGCCCGCTTCATAAGAGAACTCAAGGTCCTTGGACATGGCGGTTTCGGCAACGTCGGTAGCGACCGATTCGCACAGGCTTTTGAGATCAACGCTGGCTCGATCGGCCGTGGTGCAGGCACTTTCCGCGCGCGCCAGGGACAACAATTGTGTTGATAATCGGATGGCGCGCCCGGTAGTGTTCAGCAAGCGTTGCAGCGTGTGTTGGCGTTGCGGACCTTCGGGCAAGCTGGCTAACAGCTCGCTTTGCGTTCGCAGCGCCGCCAGCGGCGTTCGCAATTGATGCGCGGCATCGGAAATAAACCGCTGTTGTGCATTGGTGGATTGCTGCAGTCGCATCATCAATTGATTAATGCCTCGCATCAGCGGCTCCAACTCGTAGGGAAGATTCTGCGACTCAATGGCGCTCAAGTTCTGCGAACCGCGCGCCGAAATCTGATCGTGCAGTTGCCGCATGGGTCGACTCACATAGTCGACGCCATACCAGACCAGGGCTAGTGCCAGCAACAAAATCACCGCTTGCGGGATCGCCTCACTGAGCAAGATGTTGTGAATCAAGGGGGCTTGAAACTGTTTGTTCTGTGCCACGATCAGTAGCCGCCGAGGCTTGTTGTTCGATAGCTCCAGGCAGCGTAGCCGATGCAACGACTCTGACCACTCGAGGTCGATGCCGTCGGACAAGCTGCCGGAGACGCAGCCCAGGCTGCCCAGGAAGATCGACTGGTACTCATACAGCGGTTGCTCGATGCCACCCACACCGGACTGCAGATTCCAGAATTCGTCGATGACGGCAAAGGAGACCTCGCCCTTGGGTCCCTGTAGCAGCCACTGGCTCGACCAGGTCGACGGAAACTCGACTTTCGCAGGCAGTCCCGCTGCGGGCAGTCCCGATGGTGACAGGCTCGATGTAGGCAGGCTCTGCGACGCCAGCCATTCGGATTTCAACACCTGCGCCACCGACTCGAGATGTTGATCGACGCTGAAATTAGCCGTCGCAACCGCCGCCAGATACGTTGTAACGATGCTGATTAGCCAGAAGAAAAGCAGCGGTCCGAGCATCCATCCGAGCAGGCGACCGGTCAGGTTCATCCGCTCTTTGACCTCTCCAGTGAATAGCCGATACCCCGCAAGGTTCGAACCCGGATTCCGGCCGATTCGAGCTTTTTTCGCACACGATGCACATAAACCTCGATGGCGTTATCGGACAGACTGTCGTCACGCGTTCCGAGACTATTGATCATCTGATCTTTCCCGACCGGTCGCCCGGCGTTGAGCATCAGCAACTCCAGCACGGCGGCTTCGCGGCTCGACAGCTCGAGGTCGGAATCGTCAATTTTTGCCTGGCGCGATGCCAAATCCAGCGTCAGGGCGCCCAGGCGCAACAAATTGCTGGCGGCCGCGTTCTTGCGCCGGATGACCGAACGAACGCGCGCGTGCATCTCCGTGAGCGCGAACGGTTTGACGAGGTAATCGTCGGCGCCGGCGTCGAGACCGGCGACCCGATCCTTGACGGAATCCATGGCCGTGATAATGAGTACCGGTGTGGATTTGAGCGGATCAAGCCGCGCCCGCAATTGCCTGAGCAGCTCCAGCCCGGACACACCGGGCAGTCCGAGATCCAGAATGACGAGCTCATAGTGAGCGGCAGCCAGGTAAGCGAGTACCTTCTCGGCTTCGTGCGCCCAGTCGACAAAATACTGTTGTTGCTCGAGGCTGGCCTTCAGGCCATCGCCGAGTTCAAGATCATCTTCAACGAGCAGAATACGCATGAGCAAGGCTCCATCGCTTACTTTATTGGTAGGCCAGTGTCCTGCCCGGCACGATGCGATTATGATCGCTAACGCACTGTTTATCCGATCGAGGCAAATCCTATGACTGAAGACTGGAAGCCCTGTCAACGTTACCCTGATCCGGGTGTCGTCGTACTCGATGACAGCTTTGCCCGATACCGCCTGCCGTTGGCGAAGATCGAGCGGATCGCAACCGGCTTTCGATGGGCCGAAGGTCCGGTATGGCTGGGCGATACCTGCAGCCTGCTTTGGAGCGACGTGCCGGGCAATCGTATGTATCGCTGGGACGAAGAGACCGGCGCGACCTCGACCTTCCGGGCACCCTCGGGCAATGCCAACGGCAACACTCGAGATCGGCAGGGCCGTCTGTTGACTTGCGAACACGGCACTCGACGGGTGTCGCGCACGGAATACGATGGCCGCGTGATCACGCTGGCTGGCGCCTTCGAGGGCAAGCGTCTGAACTCGCCCAACGATATTGTTTGCAAGTCCGACGGCTCAATCTGGTTTACCGATCCAAGCTTCGGCATTCTGAGTTATTACGAAGGTGAAGTCGCCGTCTCAGAGGTGCCGACCCAGGTCTACAGGCTTGATGCAGACGGCACACTGGCCGTGGCCGCGCAAGGCATCAACATGCCGAATGGCCTGGCGTTCTCGCCCGACGAGTCAGTCCTCTATATCGTGGAGTCGCGCTCGGTGCCGCGAAAGATTCTCGCCTACGATGTCATCGACGCAGTCACGCTGGGCAACCCGCGCGTGCTCATCGATGCAGGATCGAAGGGTACGCCGGACGGCTTTCGCGTCGACGTCGACGGTAACCTCTGGTGTGGCTGGGGTATGGGCGAAGCCGGACTCGACGGGGTGCATGTTTTCAACCCAGCAGGCAAACTGATCGGAAGGATCGACCTACCCGAGCGCTGCGCCAATGTGTGCTTCGGCGGAGTTCATCGCAATCGGCTATTCATGGCCGCGAGTACCTCCGTGTATGCGTTGTACGTCAACACCCAAGGCGTTGCTTATTGCTGACTGATCAGCGCTTTGTAATACGGCTCGACGACACCCTTGAGCTTGATCAGTATCGGTCGGCCGCGACGATCGATCGCGCGTCCCGCCGCGACCTTGATCCAGGCCTCGCTGACGCAATACTCCTCGACGTCGGAGCGCTCGCTGCCTTTGAAGCGAATGCCGATGTCGCGGCGCAAGACCGCTTCGTTGTAGTGCGCACTGGCCGGATCGATGCTCAGGCGATCCGGCAGCGCGACCGTATTGGGCGTTGCGTCGGTGGCGACGTCGTTGTTCGGGCTGTTGCTGGTCATGGGAAATCCACTGGTCGGGGAAGCGCCGCTATTCTGGCATGTTGCTTGCCTGCCAGGATGGGCATGACTGTCTCCACCCGACCCGATTCCCCTGCAACCGTAACCGATACCCTGGACCGTACCGCCTCAACGTTCGTGACCACAGTAGGTTCCAACCGGCTTGATCTCTTGCTTGAATCGACTGGCGAGGGCATTTTTGGCATTGATCTCGAGGGCCGCTGCACCTTTATGAATCGTGCAGCCGCGCAGATGCTCGGTTGGCGCACCAATCAGGTGCTTGGTCGGAACATGCACTGGCTGATGCACCATTCACATAGCGACGGTCGAGCGTATCCCGAATCCGAATGTCCGATCTTTCGCGCGTTTCGCCAGGGTATGCCGTGCCGGATCGACAACGAGGTGCTCTGGCGCGCCGATGGCAGTCTGTTCTGGGCCGAATATTCGAGCTATCCGATTCTTGAAGCCGGTCAGGTACAAGGGGCGGTGGTCACCTTCGTTGACATTACCGAACGCAAGCAGGCTGAGGAGTTGTTGCGACGAACCAACGATCAACTGGAATCGCGGGTCACCGCCCGGACCCGGGAACTGAGTGTTGCGCTGGCGCAGATTCGCGAGTTGGCCAACCATGCCGAAGCGGTTCGCGAGACCGAGAGAACCCGGATTGCGCGCGAAATTCACGATGAACTCGGTTCTCTGCTGGTGGCGCTCAAGATGGACGTCAATTGGCTGCAAAAGCGGCTTGACGATCGCCCGGCGCTGGCCTGCAAGTGCGTCGGTATGGGTCGCCTGATTGATACCGCCGTCGATAACGTCGGCCGCATCATGACCGATTTGCGCCCGAGTATCCTCGATCACCAAGGACTGTGGGCTGCGCTGGAATGGCAGGCGCAAGAGTTCATCGAAGGCTCGGAACTCAGCGCCGACTTGCGGGTCAATGTTGCGGCGGGCCTGGCCCCGCCTGGCAGTATTGAGGGCGAACGATGGGCGATTGCCGTGTTCCGAATCTTTCAGGAGATGCTGTCGAACGTCGCGCGCCATTCCAGGGCCGGCCATGTGCGTATTCGCATCCTGATTGACGAGCCGATGTTACTGATCGAAGTGTCCGATGATGGCATCGGTGCCCCGGCCAAGGCGCTGCACGATCCGCGCAGTTACGGCGTCCTCGGCATGCGCGAGCGTGCCGCCCACTTTGGTGGCCGCCTGTCCATCACCAGCACTGAAGGCCAGGGTACGACGGTTCGACTGATCATGCCACTCGATCTGAACTTGCCACTCGACCTGGATTTGCCGCTCCTGAACTTGCCGCTCGACCAGGGCCTGCCCCGATGATTCGCGTGCTGGTCTGTGATGATCACTTGATCGTGCGTCAGGGCATCAAGCAAATCCTCGCCGATGCGCCTGATCTGGAGATCGCTGGCGAGGCCGCCAACGGGCCAGAAGCGCTGGCGCGGGTGCGAGCCGGCGGCATCGATGTCTTGCTGCTCGACATCGCCATGCCGCAGCGCGATGGCCTCGACGTTTTGAAGGCCGCCAAGTCCGAGCACCCGAAACTGGCAGTGTTGATGCTGAGTACTTATCCGGATCGCCAGTATGCGCTGCGCAGCCTGAAGCTCGGTGCGTCCGGCTACCTGAACAAAAGCGCCGACTCGGAGCAAATGATTGCCGCCATTCGCAAGGTTGCTCAGGGTGGCCTCTTTATCACGCCTGCAGTCGCCGAGCTTTTGGCCGGTTCGATTGGCGCGGGCAGCAATCGTCCGACCCATGAAGCGCTGTCGCATCGCGAATATCAGGTGTTCATGTTGCTGGCCGCCGGCCGCAGTGTCAGCGAGATCGCCGAGTGTCTGGTGCTCTCCTCGAATACGGTCAGCACCTACCGCGCCCGAATACTTGAGAAGACCGGCACGCGCAATGACGTCGAGATTGCACTCTACGCCGTTCAGCAAGACCTGCGCGCGGCGTGATCTCGAACCGATGACTTTGCGCAATTTGTAGTGCCAGCCCTACATCCGAATCACGGCCGCAACTATGGCGTCCTGTCGATGCAGATCTTATCCTCGACTTGAATCTGGAGTGTGTTCATGAAACCTGAAAATCAGGCACCCGCGACCCAATCGGTGGCTGCGGCCTACGATCCCTACGACGCCGACCGTCCCTTGATGTTGCGCTGTGCTTGTGGCCAGGATCACGCGCCTCGCTCGCATCAGCCGGCCGCACATCAGCCGGCCGCACATCAGTCGATGTCACATCAGCCGTTGGCGCGGAGCAGCCCTGCAGCGATCGATGCCGAACGGATGTCGCGCGAATTCATCGAGGCCAGTCTGGTCAAGGCGCTGTTTCCGCAAGAGCGCGTACGGCGGGCCTTCATGAAAGCGGTCGGTCGACGCGGCGCGATGGCGGCGATTGCCAGCGTGGTACCGCTCGCTTCGCTGCAAGCCATGGCACAGGAAAAGAAGGCGCCCGAAAAAAAGGATCTGAAGGTCGGCTTTATTGCGATTGCCTGTGCAACGCCACTGATCATGGCCGACCCGCTGGGCTTTTACAAGGCGCAGGGCCTGAATGTGCAATTGATGAAGACCGCCGGATGGGCGCTGATTCGCGACAAGATGCTGAACAAGGAGCATGACGCCTCGCATTTTTTGAGCCCCATGCCGCTGGCTATTTCCATGGGTCTGGGCTCGACCCAGGTTCCCATGAACGTGGCAACCATCCAGAACACCAACGGTCAGGCAATCACCTTGCATTTGAAGCACAAGGAGCGGCGCGATCCGAAGAGCTGGAAGGGCTTCAAGTTCGCCATTCCATTCGAATACAGCATGCATAATTTTCTGCTGCGCTATTACCTGGCCGAGGCCGGTGTGAACCCGGACACCGATGTGCAGTTGCGCGTCACGCCACCGCCGGAGATGGTCGCGAACTTGCGGGCCGGCAACATCGACGGATTCCTTGGGCCTGACCCGTTTAATCAGCGTGCGGTCTATGACGAGGTCGGATTCATTCATCTGCTGTCGAAAGAAATCTGGGATGGACACCCGTGTTGCGCGTTCGGTGTCAGTGATGAATTCATCAAACAGAACCCGGCGACCTATGCGGCATTGTATCGCTCGGTACTGACTGCCTCGGCCATGGCGCGGGACCCTAAAAATCGCGAATTGATTGCCAAGGTGATCAGCCCGGCAGCGTACTTGAATCAGCCCGAGACGGTGCTGACGCAAGTCTTGACCGGCAAGTTTGCGGACGGACTCGGCGGCGTCAAGAACGTGCCGGATCGCGCCGATTTTGACCCGGTACCGTGGCAAAGCATGGCGGTCTGGATGCTCACACAAATGAAGCGTTGGGGTTATGTGAAGGGCGACATCAACTATCGTCAAATCGCCGAAGAGGTGTTTCTGATGACCGACGCACGCAAGTTCATGGGCGAGTTGGGGCAAAAGGTGCCAGGTAGTGGTGCTGCAGCGTACCCGAAATACAAGATCATGGGTCGTGAGTTCGACCCGGCGAAGGCCGACGAATACGCGAAGAGCTTTGCCATCAACAAGATCGCGGGTTGATGGTTTGAATTCGCCCAACAGTTTGACGCTGAAGGCGGCGCTTTTATCAGCGCTGCTGCTGGCCGCTCTGTTGGCCATCTGGCATGTGGCGACACTGCCCAAGCCGGTTGTGGTCAGCACCGCCACGCTGACGCCCGAGCAGGTTGAATACGATAAGCTCATGGGTAAGGATACGGGCGGCAGCGCCCGCCCGGCCGCACAAAAGAGCGACGGATTCCCGACCCTGGCGCAAATGGCCGAAGCTGCTCGACGCAATCTCGAGCGGCCGTTTTACGATAACGGACCAAACGACAAGGGCATCGGCATACAGCTCGCTCATTCGCTGTTGCGGGTAGCGCTGGGCTTTGGCATTGCAGCACTGGTGGCGATTCCGCTGGGCTTTGTGATTGGCATGAGTCCGCTGCTGTACAAGGCGCTGGACCCGTTCATTCAGGTTCTAAAGCCGATCTCGCCACTGGCCTGGATGCCGCTGGCGCTCTACACCATCAAAGACTCGTCGATCTCCGGCATTTTTGTGATCTTCATTTGTTCGGTCTGGCCGATGCTGATCAATACCGCCTTCGGAGTTGCCAGTGTGCGACGTGAATGGCTCAATGTCGCCAAGACCCTGGAAGTCAGGCCCCTGCGCCGAGCCTTTGAGGTGATCTTGCCGGCGGCGGCACCGACTATTCTGACCGGCATGCGCATCAGCATGGGCATCGCCTGGTTGGTGATCGTCGCAGCCGAGATGCTGGTCGGAGGCACCGGTATTGGTTACTTCGTCTGGAACGAATGGAACAATCTGTCGCTGACCAATGTGATCTTCGCGATCCTGGTGATCGGTGTGGTGGGCATGTTGCTCGATCTGATGTTCGCGCGGTTGCAGAAGTCAGTTACCTATGTCGACTGAAGGCTCGGGTTCGGAGCGACCGTTCCTGCAGGTGCAGGGCCTGGCGAAACGATTTCCAGGCGCAGCCGACCCGGTGTTCGATGGCGTGAACTTCCAGATGTCGCGCGGCGAGTTCGTCTGCATCATCGGTCACTCGGGTTGCGGCAAGACCACGATCCTAAATGTGCTGGCCGGGCTCGACGAGGCCAGCGCTGGCCTGGTGTTGATGGATAACCGCGAGGTAGCTGGGCCCAGTCTCGAGCGCGGTGTCGTCTTTCAGGGACATGCGCTGATGCCCTGGCTCACGGTGCGCAAGAACATCGGCTTTGCGGTGCGCAGCAAATGGCCGGACTGGAACAAGCAACAGGTCAACGAGCAGGTCGAGAAGTACGTGCGTCTGGTGGGTCTGGCCGAGGCCATCGACAAGAAGCCGTCGCAACTTTCGGGCGGCATGAAGCAGCGGGTTGGTATCGCTCGGGCCTTTGCCATCGAACCGAAGATGCTGTTGCTCGATGAGCCGTTCGGCGCGCTCGATGCACTGACGCGCGGCACCATTCAGGACGAGTTACTGAAGATTTGCTCCGAGACCCGGCAAACGGTGTTCATGATCACGCACGATGTCGATGAAGCGATTCTGCTAGCCGATACGATCTTGCTGATGAGCAATGGCCCGCAGGCGCGGATCGCCGAACGGGTGCGAAATCCGCTGCCGCCGCGCAGCCAGGGCGGTCGGCAACGCGCGACCTTGCATCACGATCCGCTGTTCTACCCCGTGCGCAACCACCTGGTCGACTTTCTGGTGGTGCGCTCCAAAAATCTTTCCCATGGCCGGGCGCCCGAACACCCGCCCGAGATTCATCCCAAACCACTCACCGAGGAGATTCATACATGAGCCGTTTAGACGTTACCGAAAAAATCATTGCCACCAAAGTCGCCAAGGGCCTGAAGTGGGCCGATGTCGCCAAGAAGGTCGGCAAAAGCAAAGAGTGGGTCACTGCGGCTTGCCTGGGGCAAATGACTTTGAACGCCGAACAAGCCACCACAGTTGCGAAAATTTTCGGATTGAGTGCGGAAGAAAAGAAATGGCTGATGGTCGTGCCGTACAAAGGCTCCTTGCCAACGTCGGTGCCAACCGATCCGCTCATCTATCGCTTTTACGAACTGGTCAGTGTGTACGGAACGACCTTCAAGGAGTTGATTCACGAGGAGTTCGGCGACGGCATCATGAGCGCGATCGACTTCAAGATGGATCTGACCCGCGAGCCCGATCCGAAAGGTGATCGTGTCTCGATCACCATGTCCGGTAAGTATCTCGAATACAAGACCTACTGATCATATGGACGATCCGAAACCACCGCTGCCGCCGTTCACCACCGCAACCGCTGTCCAGAAAGTCAGGATAGCCGAAGACGCCTGGAACTCGCGCGATCCGGATCGCGTCCTACTGGTCTATACACTCGATACACGCTGGCGCAATCGTGCCGAATTTCCGGTCGGGCGCGAAGCGGTGCGCCAGTTTTTGCAGCGCAAATGGGCGAGCGAGCTCGAGTATCGTTTGATCAAGGAACTTTGGGCGTGCACCGACAATAGGATTGCCGTGCGCTTTGCCTACGAATGGCATGACGATTCCGGGCACTGGATGCGCAGCTACGGCAACGAGAACTGGGAGTTCAACGACGCCGGTTATATGATGCGGCGTTTTGCGAGCATCAACG
>JANLTP010000236.1:0-42922 GCA_031363055.1 Burkholderiales bacterium
ACAACCCTACCGAGACCAACGACGGCGTCGATAGCACCAATAGCAGCGATTTAGGATCGAACACACCTATCACGATGAAATTCCATCGCTATTCCCCGCTTTTTTATCAACGCTATGCCTCAACCCCGACAGGCTCCTAGATTCAAGCGCTGTGTTTTCCGGACGAAGCGTCACACCCGAATCCCCATCAACCAGATGGTGGCTGACACCGATACGACGGCGGCGAGAGTACCCAACAAGATCGTCGCGCTGATCGAGCGGGTCTGCATGCCGTAGCGCTGGCTCAATATAAAACAGCCGGTGGCGCACGGCAGCGCCGCCAGCAAAACACCGATTGCGGCATACTCGGGTGAGACCCGAAAAATGACGAACAAATACAGCGCGGCCATGAGTGGATGCAGAATCAGTTTGGCAGCGGACAGCGCCAGTACGGTCCGATCAACGCTGACTCGTTGAGCACCCAAGGAGGCACCGATACAAAACAGTGCGCATGGGCCGGCGGCGTTGCCCAGCATGCGGGTGAAGTTATCGAAGGCAGAAGCTACTGGAATTTGAAAGATTGAAAAGACCAGTCCCGCCAGAATGGCCATCACCATCGGGTTCCTGATGAGCCCCATCAGCACGATGCGCGTGAGCCGCTCGGCACTCGCCGGACCTGATTTGGTTTGCAACTCGAACAGGATGACCGCCAGCGGGATCAAAACCAGAATATCGCAAAGCACGGTCAGGGCCACGGTCGGTAGCCATTGTTTGCCCAGCTCTCCGACCAGTGCCAGGCCAAGATAGCCGATGTTGCCGTGGGCGGCGGACAATCCGAACGCGGTCGATTGCGCAGCGCTTCGTAACTCGCGGTCGATTCCCCCGGCCATGGCGATCCAGGCAACGCTGAAAAAGACTGACAGGCTGGCGCAGACCCAACCGAGAATGAAGCGCGGTTCGATCAACTCGGCAATCGACTGAAGTCCGATCACCCGAAATAACATCGCCGGCAGCGCGAACCAGAACACGAAGGCATTGATGCCCTCGACGGCGCGATCCGGAAGCATTTTGAACCAGGCTCCCGCGAAGCCACAAAATACCAGCGCGAAGACAGGGAGGGTAACTTCTAGTACGGTGAACATCTAACCCCGACCGGCTCCTTTTGTCGGATAGGCGCGGAATCTGCCCGAAATTGCATCCAATCCCGTGCGTTTCATCAGGAAAGTGTGCGAAGGCCTTGATTTTGCTGCAAAATAACGATTCCGAATGCGTTCATCACTGTTTGGGTTTTACTGATGTTGTTTAACTGTCGATTCTTGACCGTTTGTTGCTGGATGTTGAAAGCCGGTCTGTTGTGGCCGGTATTCGCATCGGCGCAAAACGGAGTTGCCGTCATTTTGAATTCTCGCGACGCCTCGGTTTCGCTGATCGATACCAAAACCTACCTGGAGGTTGGCCGCGTCGACGTTGGCAAGGAGCCGCATCATCTGTATCCCACCGCCGATGGCAAGTCGCTGATTGTTGCCAATGCCGCCTCCGATGATCTGCATTATCTCGACCCGCTGTCTGGCCAAATCCAGAAGCGAATACGCTTGATCGGTGATCCGTACCAAATTGGTTTTTCACCCGATCAAAAATGGTTCGTTGCCGCTGCGCTTCGACTGAACCGCGTCGATCTCTACAGCAACATTGGCGGCGAACTGAAGATCGTCAAGCGCATTCCGATCGCGCGTGCACCCAGCCACATCTGGTTTTCAGCGGACAGCCGTTTTGTTTTCGTGACCCTGCAGGAAAGTGACGAGGTCGCCGCCATCGACCTGACCAAGGAAGAGGTTGTCTGGCGCGTGAAACTGGGTCGGCAGCCGGCCGGCATCATCGTGACACCGGATGACCGCTACTTGCTGGTTGGCGTGATGGGCGAGAACTATGTTCAGGTCATCGATTGGCGCACCCAGACGCTGGTCAAACAAATTGTCACCGGCAAGGGGGCCCATAACTTCAGAGGCTTGGGCGACAAGCGGCATGTATTTGTCTCGAACCGGGTCAGCGGGACCATTTCCAAGATCGATCTGAACACCTTGTCGGTCGTCGATCAATTCAGTGTACCGGGCGGCCCGGATTGCATTGAAGTCACAGCCGATCAGAAGCAGTTGTGGGTCACCACTCGTTGGGCGAAACAGGTTTCCATCGTCGATCTGGCGCAACGCAAGGTGGTACGCAACATTGAGGTCGGGCGATCGCCGCATGGCATTTATTTCCACCAACGTGCGCCACTCCTTTGAGGGTGCTCTCAGGTGTTGTTTATTCGCCTGCTCGTAAAAGCTCGTCCACCTGTTGCGGCGTTATTCGCCAGCCTAGCCATTGCCTTTGGCGTTGTGGCAACGCCGGCCTTGGCCGCATCGCCCAGTCTTCCTCAATGTAGCGCCGGCACGCTCTACCTGACGCTTGACACCGGCAACATGCGGCATGCCGACTTGATCGCCGACACGCTGGCTCGTCACGACGTCAAAGCAACCTTTTTCATGGCCAATGAAAAGACCACGCGCGGCGACTTCGCGCTGGATGCAACTTGGTCGAACTTCTGGAGGGCCAGGGTTTCGGAAGGCCATGCGTTTGGCAGTCATACCTTCGATCATGTTTACTTCAAGGCTGCAGGCCAGCCGGCGACGGCAGGCCAGTCGGCTGCGACCGATGTCATCTCACAGGCGCGGCCGCAATTCGGTCTGTTGGCCAATCAGAACCTGAACTGGAATGCCAGCCAACTGTGTGGCGAACTGAATCGCGTCAAGAGCCATTTCCAGACCATGACCGGCAAGGTCCTGGAACCCATTTGGCGCGCGCCGGGTGGTCGAGCCCCGGATGCGGTGATGAAGGCTGCGCAAGACTGCGGCTATCAACACTACTACTGGGCCGAAGCCGGTTTTCTGGGCGATGAGTTGCCCTCGGATCGCTACCCGAACCAGGAGTTACTGGCGCATGCCTTACGGCGCTTGAAGGACGGTGATGTCATCATGGCGCATCTCGGCATCTGGTCTCGCAAGGATCCGTTCGGACCGATGTTCGACCCGCTGATCGCGGGATTGAAGTCACGCGGATTCTGTTTTGCAACCTTGCGAGAACACCCGGCTTATCGCGGTGTAAGACGACCATGATCGCTTTCGCCGAAACGATTTTTGCCCAGGTGCAGCAATGGCTGTTCGAATCGGTTGTTCAGCCGATCATGTTCGCCACCGGTTTGATGACTTTTGCCGAGCAGGCGTTCGATGCTTGCGAATGGTTTTTGTGGGGTGTCGTTGAAATCGCGCTGCTGGCAACGGTGTTCAAGGTGCTTGAGCGACGCTATCCGGTCGAGCCGGTACTCGATCGAGCGACTATTCGCACCGATTTCTTCTATACCATTCTGCATCGCCTGGGCGGCTTTTCGCTGCTTGCGTTTGCGCTGCTGACCCCTGTGGCCGATGAGATCGAAGGCGCGCTCAGAATGGCGGGCATGCCGAAGCTCAATCTCGATCAGATCTGGCCTGGCGTCACGGATACCCCGTGGGCAAGCTTTCTGATGTATCTGATCGTGCTGGATTTTGCCGATTACTGGATGCACCGGGCGCAACATCGTTGGAACCTGTGGTGGGCGTTGCACGCCACACACCATGCGCAACGACAAATGACCTTCTGGAGCGATAACCGCAATCATCTGCTCGACGACTTGATTCGGGACGCACTGCTCGCCTTGCTGGCACTGATGATCGGCATTGCCCCAGGTCAGTTCATCTTGTTGACGGTTGCCTCACGTTCGATCCAGAGCCTGCAACATGCGAACTTGCGCTGGCACTTCGGATCGATTGGCGAACGACTGCTGGTCAGCCCGAGTTTTCACCGGCTGCATCATGCGATCGGTTATGGTCACGAGGGTCCCGCCAAGGGCTGCAACTTTGCAGTCCTGTTTCCGGTCTGGGATCTGATTTTTAGAACTGCGGATTTTCGGCCCGGCTTCGTGCCGACCGGAATCCGTGATCAATTGCAGGGCCGCGATTATGGCGATGGCTTTTGGGCTCAGCAAAGGTTGGGACTCGCGCGACTGTTCCATCGCGAAAAATCAGTGCCATAAACATGGTGTCCGGCAGTGCTTTTGGCCGAATCAGCTCGGCATTCTTCAAGGGTTGCCTGAGTCAGTTGCACCCGAGCATGCTGATGCTCCTGGTTTTGCCGTTTCTGATTGCACTCGTGCTGTGGGCGTTGTCGGCCTGGCTCTTTTGGGATCCCCTGGTCCTGTGGCTAAAGGACTCCTGGCTGCTCAGCAGTCGCTTCGTCGCCTTTTTGGGCAGTTGGCTCAAACCCTTGGGGCTGTCCGACCTCGGCCGTGGCCTGGCGAGTTTCGCCGCGCTATTGCTGCTGTTTCCGCTGGTCATTGCGACCGCCATGATCGCCATTGCGGTATTTGCGATGCCCGCCGTCATGCGCTTTCTGAGCACTCGGCATTATCCGACGGTACTCCGGCTGGGCGCATTTTCGCTGTCGGCCAACCTGCTCAACGCGGTGGTCAGCGTCGCCGTTTTTGCGCTTGGCTATCTGGCCAGCTTGCCGCTCTGGCTGATTCCGCCCCTGGCTTTGCTGGTGCCCCTGCTCTGGTGGGGCTGGCTGACCGCGCGCATCATGCGCTTTGACAGTCTGGTTGAACATGCCTCGGCGCTCGAACGCGAGTCGCTGATCATCGAGAATCGGCGCGAGTATTTTGTGTTGGCTGTGCTGGTCAGTGTACTGAACTACATACCGCCGCTGTTCCTGATCACGCCGGTCTTGTCGGCGCTGGTGTTCGGACATTATTCGCTGGCCCGACTGGCCGAGTATCGTAGCGTGCGCCTCGATGCATCCCCGACCCTTCGCGATCAGCGCTGATCCGCTAAACTGGTCCTCGTCATAGCAAGCACGGGAGCCCCAAGCAAATATGCGGTTCGGTTTGATTATCATCGGTGACGAGATCCTTTCGGGTAAGCGTCAGGACAAACATTTTTCGAAGGTTCTGGAGTTGCTGACGGCCCGTGGATTGAGTCTGGCCTGGGTCAACTACCTGGGTGATGATCGCGAACGCCTGGTTCAGACCCTGAAGTTGAGTTTTGCTTCTAGCGATGTTGTCTTTTCTTGCGGCGGCATCGGTGCGACGCCCGATGATCACACGCGTCAGGCCGCCGCCGCCGCGCTCGGCCGTTCGCTGGTGTTGCATCCGCAAGCTGCTGAACTGATTGCCGAGCGAACCGCTGACATGGCCCGCGAAGGCAGAGGTAGCGCTGACATGACTCTGCCCGAAAACCTGCAGCGCTTGAAGATGGGCGACTTTCCAAGCGGTGCCAGGATCATTGCGAATCCGTTCAACAAGATTCCCGGCTTTAATGTTGATCATCATTGGTTCGTGCCCGGCTTCCCGGTGATGGCCTGGCCGATGATCGAGTCGGTGCTCGAGACTCACTACCCATCCTGGTTTAACCGGGAAGTGGCTGCAGATCAATCGTTTCTGGTGTTCGAGTTGGCCGAGTCGACGGCCACGCCGCTGATGGAAGCCGTCGAGCGTGAATTCGAAGGAATCAAGGTCTACAGCCTGCCATCGATGGGCGAGGGCGGCATGCGACGGCATATCGAGTTGGGTGTGAAGGGTCCGCAAGCCCGGATCGATGCGGCCTTTGAGCGTCTGCGCAGTGGTGCGCTGGCGCTCGGCGGACAATTGAACTTGACGGCTTGAAAATATTCTGGGAGTAAATAAATGAACACACCGGTTGATCAGGCGCTCAGAGCGGTAGCGCTGGCCGACAAGTACCGCGCCGATTCTGGAACGGTCTACATGACCGGTACCCAAGCGCTGGTTCGTTTGCCGATGCTTCAACATGTTCGCGATCAGGCGGCCGGCTTGAATACGGCGGGTTATATCTCGGGCTATCGCGGCTCGCCGGTCGGTGCGTACGATCAGATGCTGGCGCGTGCCCAGACCGATCTCGACGCTCATCACATCAAGTTCACGCCAGGCACCAACGAAGATCTGGCGGCCACCGCCATCTGGGGAACCCAGCAACTGAATTGTTTTCCGGGCGCCCGTTACGATGGCGTGTTCGGCATCTGGTACGGCAAAGGCCCGGGCGTGGATCGCAGCGGCGATGTGCTTCGACATGCGAATCAGGCCGGCTCGTCGAAACATGGCGGTGTGTTGGCGCTGGCCGGCGACGACCATGGTGCCAAATCCTCGACCATGGCGGCACAGACCGACTTCATGTTCGTGACCGTGTCCATGCCGGTCCTGGCGCCGGCCAGTTTGCAGGATTATCTGGACCTGGGTATTCATGGCTTTGCCCTGTCGCGATTCTCTGGCCTGTGGACGGGCTTCAAGGCGGTGACCGACACCATCGAAACCGCTGGCATCATCGATGTCTCACCGGATCGCGTCAAGGTGATTTTGCCGACCGATATCGAGTTGCCACCGGGCGGGCTGAACTTGCGCTGGCCGGAGGAAACGTTCCTCAAGCTCGAGGAGCGGCTGACGCGCTACAAGATCCCGGCCGCCCTGGCTTATGCCCGGGCCAATCGCCTGAATCGAAACGTTTATGGCCGCAACAACAGCGAACCCGCAAGGCTCGGTATTGTGTCGACCGGCAAGACCTTTCTCGATCTCATGCAGGCCTTGGCCGATCTCGGCATCGATGATGCCTCGGCGCGACGGCTGGGCATTCGGGTGTTCAAGGTCGATATGGTTTGGCCGCTCGAACCTGAGACCGCAATTGAATTTGCACGCGGTTGCGAACAAATCCTGGTCGTCGAGGAGAAGCGCTCGTTGATCGAGTCGCAGCTCAAGGAGATCCTGTATGGCGCGCGTGATCGTCCGCAAATTCTCGGCAAACGTGATGAACAAAATCAGCCATTGCTGCCTGAATATGGTGAATTGTCGCCAGCGATGTTGGCCCGTCTGTTGGCCCAGCGAATTCTCGCGCTCTGCGATCGCCACGACAACGACGCCGGCAGCCGCGATGCCAGTGCGCTCGAGCGAATCAAGCAGCGCATTGCGGCGCTCGATGACAAGGACACGCGTCCTAAAAAAATGTTTGAGTCGATCGAACGGATTCCTTATTTCTGTTCCGGATGCCCGCACAATTCATCCACCAAGGTGCCTGAGGGTTCGCGTGCCCTGGCCGGAATCGGTTGCCATTACATGGCGCAATGGATGGACCGCTCGACCGCGACCTTCACGCATATGGGTGGCGAGGGCATGACCTGGGTCGGTCAGGCGCCTTTTTCCGATACCAAACACGTGTTCCAGAATCTCGGTGACGGCACCTATTTTCATTCGGGATCATTGGCGATTCGACATGCGTTGGCCAGCAAGACCCGCATGACCTACAAGATTCTGTTCAATGATGCGGTGGCGATGACCGGTGGCCAGAGTCATGACGGTCAGCTTACGCCGGCCGCGATTTCGCGCCAGGTCAAGGCCGAAGGTGTTCAGAAAGTGGTGGTGGTGACCGATGAGCCGCAAAAGTATCCGAGTGGCTACTTCGACGCCGATGTCAGCGTTCATCACCGCAGCAAGCTCGATGATGTCCAGCGCGAGCTGCGCGATTTCGACGGTTTGTCGGTGCTGATCTACGACCAGACCTGTGCTGCAGAAAAACGCCGTCGCCGCAAACGTGGCGCCTTCCCCGATCCAGAGAAACGGGCGTTCATCAACGAATCCGTCTGCGAAGGGTGTGGAGACTGCGGCGTGCAGTCAAATTGCGTTTCGATTGAGCCGGTCGAAACCGAGTTCGGTCGAAAACGAATCATCAATCAATCATCTTGCAATAAAGACTATTCCTGTGTCACCGGATTCTGTCCGAGTTTTGTGACTGTCGAAGGCGGCAAACTTCGCAAAGGCAAGTCAACCACGGTAGCAGCCGACGCGGTCAACATTGGTTTACCAACGGTGAGTCCGGCCGAAATAGTCGGCTCTTATGCCTTGATCGTCACCGGAATCGGCGGTACCGGAGTTGTGACCATCGGCCAGATTCTCGGCATGGCCGCTCATCTCGAAGGCAAGGTGGTCACCGTACTCGATATGGCCGGACTGGCGCAGAAAAACGGCGCGGTCATGAGTTTCGTGCGTTTTGCGCATCGCCCAGAGGACCTGCATGCACCGAGGATCGGCGTGGCGGCGGCTGACGCGGTGATCGGCGGCGACTTGGTCGTAACGGCTGGTCGCGATACGCTCGCGAAATATCGATTTGCCCATACCCGAGTGGTCGCGAACGTGGCGCGAACGCCGACGGCCGATTTCACGCGTAACACCGAGTGGACGTTTCCCTTGGGCGCCATGGAGGCGGCGATCGTCGACTCGGTCGGCGAGGGCAACGCCTGGTTTGTCGACGCCAGCCGCTTGGCCACCAGTTTGATGGGCGACTCGATCGCCGGCAATCTTTTTCTGTTGGGCTTTGCCCTGCAACGTGGCATGTTGCCGGTGTCGGCCGCAGCCATTGAACGTGCCATCGAGCTCAACGAAGTGGCGATTGAGTTGAACAAGTCGGCATTTCTGTGGGGACGCCGCGCGGCCGTCGATCTGCCCAGGGTCGAGGCTATGGCCGCGCCGGTCAAGTCAGTACAAGTGATTCGCCCGCTCTCTGAATCGCTCGAGGAAACCATTGCGCGTCGTGTCGATGAGTTAACCCATTATCAGAATCGGGCGTACGGCGAACATTTCCTTAACTTTATACAGAACACCCAGGCGGTTGAAGGACGTGTCTTGGGTAGTCAGGCCAAGGGCCTGCCACTGACCCAGGCGGTCGCCGAAAACTTGTTCAAGCTTATGGCGTATAAAGATGAGTATGAAGTCGCGCGTTTGTATGTCGATCCCGCGTTCCAGGAACGATTAGGCCAGCAGTTCGAGGGTGACATTCGTCTGAAATTTCACCTGGCTCCGCCGCTTTTGTCGAAGCGCAATGCGAAGGGCGAGTTGCAGAAGTCGGAATACGGTCCCTGGATCATGAGCGCGTTCAAGTTGCTGACCAGACTCAAGTGGCTGCGCGGCTCGGCGCTCGATCCGTTCGGGCGGACGGAAGAGCGGCGCGGCGAGCGAAGACTGATCGTTGACTATGAAGCGTGCGTCACTCGCCTGCTGACCCAGATGACTTCGCACAATCATGCGCTCGCGGTTGAGATTGCCGGCCTGCCCGCCAAGATTCGCGGTTTCGGACATGTCAAGGAACGCAATCTGGTGGTTGTAAAGAAATCCGAACAGGAATTGCTCGCCCGCTGGGCTGCCATGCCGGTGTACGGTGAAGAACCGGAAGCGGAACCAGTGTCCTGACGCATCTTGCCAAAAAGTGCCGCAGTTCGTCACTTCGAGGTGACAATTTTTAATGTCGCACTTTAACAACGAGTGCTTAGGCCCATGATTTTAAAGCGTGTTCTGGTGGCTGCTGGTCAGGCGATCAAGAAAAGAAAAAGCCCGGTTCGAGGAACCGGGCTTAAGCACTACGCTGGGAGAAGGGAGGGATCAGCGTAGCGCTAGAGGAGACTTTCCGACAATAATCAGGCTGCTTTACGTACTTTCGGTACCGATTTCGTGACCGATGCGAAATTCGCTTCCGTCATTTCAACCGCTTGCTTGGTCGCTTTGGTGACTTGGTCGTAGGCCGTGTTGGCTGTCGACACTGCCGATTTAACGAAAGTTACAAAACCTTCGGAGCCGGCGGGTGCATTTTTAGTCATCGAGTCGATTGCTGAATTCAGTTGTTTGCTGCTTTCTGCGAACTGCTTTTCTACCATTGAAGCAAACTCCGTGCCTATGCCGCTGGTGATCTCGTAAACGTGCTTGGCGTAGGCGTTGGCCTTGTCAGCAGCCGGTTGCGCATTGGCAACGGCGAGGTCGGCAAACGCTTTGGCGTCCTTGGTGCCCATCAGTGCCTTGATCTGATCGGTCGATTCAGTGACTGAACTCTTGGCGGCTTGAATGTTCAATTCCGCAAGCTTCTCGAAGCCCTGGATCGATTTCAGCGCGAGGCTCTGGAATGCTTCAAAGGCGGTTTTGTTGATCTGGGCGAATTGTTCGATGTTCTGGTTCATGGTTTTTACCTTGCTGATGGAGGTTGATTAAGGACAACGATGGCTTCTGATAGTTTGCGACGCCAACCATTTGGTGGCTAAGTGCACCAAACTCAGGGTCCAAAAAATGGGGTCTAACTGAATATTGTGCAGCGCAACAAGAATGAATTCTAATGATTCTCGAAGTGATGTCAAGCGTTTTTTGTTGCGTCGCCGCATTTTCTCCCTCCTGCCAGCGTAACCTCTATAAGTCATTGAAAAATATAAGGTTACAGAAATAGAGTGAGATCTCTAAGTCAGACCCCGGGCCGTTTGAACCGCTCACTATGGTTGAACCACCACAACGCAGTGCGCTGGCGCAACGTGCTGACGCAAAAATGCCATAACTGCCGTGTCGAGTCTTTGCAACACTGACGCAAGAATATCTAAACTGACTCGATTGGGCTATTTTCGCAGCTAGAATGTGAATCATGAGTCCGCGCTAAGACATTAAAAAATATAGATTTATTTTTTCCTCCCCCGGAATATGACCAGTCGGCACGGTTATTGCGACCGGATTCCCCTGTTGCTCAGGAATACTTATTGTGAAATTTCGTCTCCCGATATGGTTTTTACTGTCCTTGGTCTGTCTAGGGTTCGTGTTGATCCACGAACCCGTTTTGGCTAAACCCAAGAACAGCGCCAAGACCTACAAGTTGTCGAAGAGCTCGCTTGCCAAGTCGGCAAAGATCCAGCGAAAACTGTCGGCGCGAATCGATTCTGGTCTGAATGAAGCCCCCCGTACGAGTTCGCGTACGGCCAAGTACCGGTTGGTTAAGCGCGGCGGTAAAGTGATTCGTCTGGCCCGGGTCAATCGCGTGATCGTGCCCGCCAAGCTGTCGTTGGGCAAGGTGATTGGTCTTCACTCGGTGGATGATCCGCTTGATCTGCGCTCCGGCGTGGCGGTGGTGGTTGATGGACGTAGTAACGAGGTTCTGTTTGCCAAGAATCCCGCTGCGGTTTTACCGATTGCCTCGATCACCAAGCTGATGACCGCCATGGTGACTCTGGATGAGGGTCAAAGCCTTTCGGAAATACTTGAAATTTCGTCGGACGATCTGAATCCCGAGCGTTACAGCCGCTCGCGGTTGGCGCCGGGATCTCGATTGACACGCGCGGAGATGATGCAATTGGCATTGATGGCCTCCGAGAATCGCGCCGCCTACGCCTTGGCACGGAACTTCCCCGGCGGATTGCAGTCGTTTCTGGAGGCCATGAATAGCCGGGCCAAATCATTAGGCATGCGCGATACCCGCTTCCTGGACCCGACGGGCTTATCCAGTGGCAACGTCTCGAGCGGACAAGATCTCGTCAAGTTGGTTCAAGCTGCGGCGGCCTACCCGATTGTGCGGCAATACTCGACCGCCAGTGAGTTAGCCGTCGATACCGGCACCCGGGCGCTAAATTTTCGCAATACCAATCGACTGATCGATTCTTCCGAATGGCAGATCGCGTTGTCCAAGACCGGCTATATCTCCGAGGCCGGTAATTGTCTGGTCATGCAGACTCGTATCGAAGGCCGGCCGCTGATCATGGTGCTGCTCGATGCCGATGGACGCCGTGCGCGCTACGGCGACGCTGAACGCCTGCGCAATTGGCTTGAGACTGCGCCGATCAAAGCGCGTAACCCGGTTCAGCCGGTTGTGCCGATTCAGGCGCGCACGCTTTAACCTCAGGCGATGCGTGTCGATCCGGTCGCGGGCGTATCGTCGGCGTCATGCCCCAAGGCACTTGAAATTTGAGCAGCCGTGCGACACAACTGATCAATCCAGTCATCCTGCACAAAGTCGGCGGGTGCCGAAATCGATAAGCCCGCAATCAACTTGCCGACATCATCGCGAATTCCGGCCGCGATACAACGAACGCCCAGCTCAAGCTCTTCATTGTCACGCGCATAACCGCGAGCACGCACCAGCGCCAGCTCGCGCTCGAGGCGCGCCAGCTCCGTGATGCTATTTCGCGTATGGCCTGATAAGCCGGTTCGTGCGGCATAAGCGCGGACGATCTTGACATCATCAGCAGCCAAAAACAATTTGCCGACCGAGGTCAGATGCAGAGGCGCACGACCGCCAACAGCGCGCACGACTTGCATGCCTGAGCGCTCCGATACCGCACGCTCGATGTAGACAATTTCATCGCCCTGGCGAATTGAAAGGTTGACTGGTTGGGCGGTTGCCTTGTGAAGATCGCGCATCGGTCCCATCGCGGCGTCACGCACATTGAGCCTGGCCTTGACGAGATTGCCCAGTTCCAACAAGCGCATACCCAATTGGTACGAACCCGGTTCAGCGCGATCAACAAAGCGCGCGGTCACCAGATCATTGAGGATCCGATGCGCGGTCGACGGGTGCAGCCGGGTCTGCTGCGACAGGGCCTTCAAGCTGACCGGGTCCGGATGATTGGCCAGCTCATCCAATAACGACACCAAACGCTCGATGACCTGAATAGCGGTCTTGCCGTCGCTGCTGACTGTCTTGGGTCTGGTCATATCGGTACTATATATCACGATATGAAATTTCCCGTTGAATCAATTCAGCTTCCGTTCTTGGTCATCAGTGGTAGTTTATGTTCACTGTGTTCCAAACAGACCCGCCTGCCGGGCAAGATAGAACAGCCCTTGAGCCGCCGAATCACTTGTGCCCTGAAGGCTGCGCAGGCCAAATAACTCGAGCGCACATTGATACCGCTGCACGAGGGCCTCGGTACCAACCAACGTGATGGGTTGGGTCGATGTGAACGAATCCAGCGCGGCGATCAACTCACTACCGATCAATAATCCTGACAGGTAAGAGGGTAGGGCAGCCGGCAATCGTTGCCCAAGCAGGCCCTGTGCGCGGACCGAGAACAAGTGAGCGATCAGGGCATTGGGCGATTCACGAATGCAGGCAACACCGGCTGCGAACGCGTCGTTATCGAAGTCCGTCGAGTTGGCTGGAAACAAGCGGCCAACCAGCGTATGGCCGGCGACTGCCGAGTACAGTTCACCGGTCAGAAAACTGCGGAAATCCAACACTTGGTCAGCGACGGCGCGAACCCATTTGCTGTGTGAGCCGGGCAACACGTAAACACGTTCACTACGGATAAGATCGTTTGAGTCGGCTGCGTGACATAGACCCAAAATCTGTGTTTCCTCGCCGCGCATGACGTCGAAATCGGCTGCGGAGCCGATTTTCATAAAGCCGGTTTTCTTTAATCCGGGAACAATCGCGAAGCGACGCCCCGCCAGCTCATCAATACGAGTGATGGCCCGCGACAGGCTGTTCAGATCGGCTGGGCATTCGGCGTAGCCAGCCTCGCGCCAGCCCTGCTGGCTGCCGACCATGCCACAGGCAATGACGGGTATTGCAGGTTCAGCGCTAAGCCAGGCGGCGCAGCAGGTCTCGAAGACCGCGCGAAACTGCTGATCCGGAACGCTTTGAATACCGTTATCCGACGCTTCGCGGGCAACGATATCGCCGGCCTGGTTGAACAGGTAAGCGCGCAATGCGCTCGTCCCCCAATCAAGACCTATCAATGCGGGTTGATCCGTACTTTGCACGCTTGAATACTCGGCACTGACCCAGAATTGTTAAACTGATCGATCGTATGACTCTAACCGAATTAAAATACATTGTCGCGGTGGCTCGGGAACGCCACTTTGGTCACGCTGCCGAGGCCTGTTTTGTGAGTCAGCCGACGCTGTCGGTTGCCATCAAGAAACTTGAGGAAGAGCTGGGCGTGCAATTGTTCGAGCGCGGATCCATCGAGGTTTCGATGACCCCGATCGGCCAGCAAGTGGTCGAACAGGCGCAGCGGGTGCTCGAGCAGAGTAACGCCATCAAGGAAATTGCCAAGCAGGGCAAGGATCCGCTGGCGGGTCCGCTGCGGCTCGGCATTATCTACACGATCGGCCCGTATTTGTTGCCCTGGCTGGTTCGTCGCATGATTGCCGACGTGCCGCATATGCCGCTCATGTTGCAGGAGAACTTCACCGTCAAATTGCTCGAGATGTTGCGCCAAGGCGAGATTGATGTAGCCATCTTGGCCGATCCGTTTGATGACCATGGTCTGGTCTGTCAGGCGCTTTATGAAGAGCCCTTCAAGGTGGCGCTGCCGTCGCTGCACAAGTGGGTCGGCCGCGCGAATATCAGCTCGGAAGAACTGAAAAACGAAACCATGCTGCTGCTCGGTAACGGTCACTGTTTTCGGGACAATGTGCTTGAGGTGTGCCCGGAGCTGTCGCGATTTGCCCAGCACACCGCAGGTATTCAAAAGACGTTTGAAGGCTCGTCGCTGGAGACTATTCGTCACATGGTCGCTTCGGGTATCGGAGTCACCGTGTTACCGATTCTGGCTTGCGCCGATACCGGCCCCGAGAATTTGCTGCGTTATGTTCCGTTTGCAGAGCCAATCCCGTTCCGACGCGTATCTCTGGTTTGGCGCAAGAGTTTTCCGCGCGCCGGTGCGCTCGAGGCTGTTCGTCAGGCTGTGCTTCACTCGGAGTTACCCGGTGTTCGTAAACTGCCCAAGGCGATTCCGTTGTCGAACTGATTGCGAGTGCTGACTGGTGTGACTATTCCGAACAATCCAAATTCTTTTGCGTATCCGACGATCGAACAGACCATCGGCAAGACGCCTTTGGTGCGCTTGCAGCGGATTGCCGGTTCGCGGAACCAGCAGCGCGGAAACGTCATTCTTGGGAAGCTGGAAGGCAATAATCCGGCTGGTTCAGTGAAGGACCGGCCAGCGTTATCGATGATCGTTCGCGCCGAAGGGCGCGGCGAAATCGAGCCAGGCGACACCCTGATCGAGGCCACCTCGGGTAACACCGGCATTGCGCTGGCGATGGTGGCGGCAATCCGCGGATATCGAATGGTGTTGATCATGCCCGATAACCTCTCCATCGAGCGGCGTCAGGCCATGACGGCTTACGGTGCGCGACTCATTCTCGTGAGTCGCGAGCAAGGTATGGAGTATGCACGCGATCTGGCGCTCGCCATGCAGGCACGAGGCGAGGGGCGAGTACTCGATCAGTTTGCGAACGACGACAACTGGGCCGCCCATTATGAAAATACCGGCCCGGAACTCTGGGCAGATACTCACGGCACGATCACGCATTTTGTTTCCGCGATGGGTACCACTGGCACGATCACCGGTGTTTCGCGCTACTTGAAGGAGCGTAATGCGGCGGTACGCATTATCGGTGCACAGCCGCAAGACGGATCTTCGATCGCGGGGATTCGGAAATGGCCGCAGCAATATCTGCCGCGCATCTATCAACACGCATTGGTTGATCAGATCGAGTATGTCTCGCAGACCGATGCCGAAGCCATGGCTCGCCGTCTGGCGGTGGAGGAAGGAATTTTTTGTGGCCCGTCGGCGGCCGGCGCTTGCTGGATTGCACTCAAGATCGCCGAGCAGGTAATCAATGGCGTCATCGTCTTCGTTGTCTGCGATCGCGGTGATCGCTATCTGTCGACCGGCATCTTCTCGGGCTGAATCAAGGTTTGTCCAGGTTGGCACTGGTCAGGCGGGAAGCGCGTAACGCGCGTGATAACTCGATGACCGCCATGGCATAAAAGCTCGACCGGTTGTAGCGCGTGATCACAAAGAAATTTTGCGCTCCCAGATAATAACTGGTCGTGTTATCGCCGTTCGGCAAGTCAATCAACGCCACCTTCATGTCGTCCGGTAGAGCCGGCTCAACTTGCACCCCGTAGTCGTCCAGCTCGTTTTTAATGAATTTGGGTTCTATGCCGGCTTGAATCATCGGACTCAGGCGTTGCTCATCTGCAAACGTCAACTGAAAGTGTGTGGCCTGACCGCGCTGCCAACCATGCTCAGCCAGAAAGCGTGCGACGCTGCCGATGGCATCGGCTCGGCTGCCGCGCAGATCGATGCGGCCGTCACCGTCAAAATCGACCGCGAAGCGGCGAATGCTGCCGGGCATGAACTGCGGCAAGCCGATGGCCCCGGCAAACGAACCACGGACAGAAAATACGTCGATGGCGTTCTCGCGGGTAAACAGCAGAAACTGCTCGAGTTCACTTTTGAAGAAGGCGGCACGACGCGGATAATCAAATCCCAAAACGGTTAACGAATCAATCACCCGGTAGTCTCCGGTGATTCGACCATAGATGGTTTCAACGCCAATAATGGCCACGATAATTTCTTCGGGCACACCGTATAGCTCGGAAGCCTTGCGAATGCTGGCCTCGTTTTCCTTCCAGAAGCGTGCGCCCTCGCGTTGTCGCAGCGGATCCAGAAAGCGTTCGCGATAGACACTCCAGGAACGCTTGAAGCCGACCGGTGCAGGCTGCATGTATTTGATGACCGAGCTGTCATGCCGGACGCGCGCGAACATCTGCAAAAGTTCATTCGGCTCGAACTGGTGATTCTCGGCCATCTCGCGCACAAATTCGCGAACCTCGTCGCGAGTCGAGTAGTCGATCTGTTCGACCTCAGGCTTGGGCTTGGATTGATTGCGCGCCGGGCGAGCCTCGGCTGGCGATACTGCGCCCAAAAGTCCCGCTGCCATCAGCGAAAACGCCAAGGTCAGGGTTGCAAGACGAATGATGGAGTTGGGCATCGAAATCATGTTCTAAATTCAGCCACCTGTTGGCGCAAAACGCGAATCGCCTCGAGGTCTTTGCCGTCAGAGCCGTAACGCAGAGAGTTGTATTGGCCCACGATCGCGCGAGCCGCTCGCAATTGTGGCGCATCCAGGCCCGGAGTTATACGTTCAAGGTAACGATCGGCGGTTTCGTGTGGTGCGCGTACCAAACCGACTGCCGCCAAACGGTCGCAGAATTCCCGAAACCATCGATCGATCGGATCTCGGGCAACTTTTGGGCGCAGCGTCATCAGCGCGGCAACTCCGATGAGTACCGTCAGCACACCGGCTAGCAAGCCGGCCATCTCGCGCCAATCGGTGAAGGCAAAGCCGAAGCGCGACATCAAGTTCTGTTGTTTGTTGCTGTCATAAGACAGCAGCCACTGGTTCCACGCATTCGATAACGCATCGAGATTTAACCGGATCGATTTGAAATAGGATTTCGATTCGGCTTGTTCGGCCAAGTCGGTGTATTCGCGCAGGCCCCGGGCACCGCGCTCGATGCGTTGCGGCGCAATAGCGGTCACCGGGTCCACCCGTACCCAGCCCCGACCGGCAAGCCAGACCTCGGTCCATGCGTGCGCGTCGGCCTGGCGAACCACCCAGTAGTTATCAATAGGATTGAGCTCGCCACCCTGATAACCGGTCACGACTCGCGCTGGAATATCGAGCGCACGCATTAGCACGACCAGCGCGTTCGCGTAATGTTCGCAAAAACCGGCGCGGGTCTCGAACAAGAAATCGTCAACGCTGTTTCTGCCTAGCAGCGGCGCGTCCAGGGTATATCTGAACGGTGTGCGCCCAAACAGGGTCATGGCTTTGGCGATCAACTCGGCCGGTTGCTGATTTTGTTTACGCCAATCCTCAGCCATAGCAATCGTCTTCGGGTTAAATCCGGCCGGCAAGGACAACCAGTTCTGCAGACTTTGTGCGGTTTCGTTCAGTCCCAACTGATAGTTGAGCAGGGATTCCACTTCATATCGAATCCTGCCGGTGTTCATATCGCGCGATACGACTTGCATGTCATTGCCAAAGACGACCAGATTCGGATGCAGGCCGTCGATCTTGACGGGTGCCTCGAGCGTCATCAACCATGGCCTGTTGCTCGGCTCCTGGGTCAGCGAATAGCGCAACTTGGGTTCATCTTCCTTGGCGCTGATTTCCAGCCGAACGCTCGACGCTTGAGGTAGCGTCGACTGGCGCCAACGACGGCCATCGAAGTCACCCAACACTGGACCGCGCCAGTACATTTTCGCCTCGGCGGGTCGGCTTCCCTGGAACAGCACTCGGAACGCGACTTCATCGGACTTCGAGAGTTTGGCGATATTGCCAGGCTCCATGGTTTCCGATAGTCCGGTTTTGGCGCCCTGCGAATCTTCCGGCAGGCCCCAAAGCGGCGTCTGGATTCGCGGAAACAACACGAACAGCGCGGCGGCGATCGGAATGGCCTGCAGCAGCAGCCAACCGGCGGTTTTCAGACGAGCGGGAATCGGTGATTCCTTGACGCCAAATTGCATGGTGACCATGGTGGCGACCAACAGCCAGACCGCGATGACGCACAGGGTCGCCGTCAACGGCGTCTGTGAATAAAAGAAGGTCGTCAACAGCAAAAAGAAACACAGAAACAGCACTACAAACAAGTCACGTCGTGCCCGCATTTCCATGAGTTTCAGGCCCAAAAACAAGGCTAGCAACATAACCCCTGGATCGCGACCGAGCAAGGTTTCGTGGTGCGCATAGACGCCGGCGGTGCACGCCAGGGCGGCAACCCAGCGTACCCAACCCGGCGGTAGTGCCCGGCCTGATAGAACCAGGCCGAGCCGCCAGAAGAAAAACAGCAGAAAAGCGGCGGTGGCCCACCACGGCAGGTGCGGGAAGTGGGTCGCGGCCGTGAGAATGATCGAACCCATCAGGAATAGGGTATCGCGTCGATCCCGTTCCCACTGATCGCCGAGTCGCCCGCCCAGCGCGCGCAGCGAATAGTGCAAACCGGTGCTGCTCGCCATGTCGCCTAAGCCTGAAAAAGAGCCAGTGCCTCGAGGCACACTTGCCGATGGCCGGGCCCCTGATCGAGCTCTACTGATTGACCGGGTAGTTTCAGCGCGTATCGAATGCCCGAGTTTTCGGCATCAATGATCCAGCGGGTCAGCCGGGACAGCCGCGTCTCATCGTCGAGCTGGGCGGGCAACGCCGACCAGTCGAACAACAGCTCGCCACGATCGCCGCCATCAAACTGTTTGGTCAGTAACTGGTCCGAGGCCGTGCGGGCGACGGCTTTCCAGGCCACCCGTCGAATCGAATCACCCAATTGGTAGGGTCGAATCGCGGCGATATCGTCCTCGCCTTTGCCTCGTCCGTTGCCGTCACTCGCGACCGCCGTGAATTCAGGCAAGGGCGCGGCCGGTGATTCGGGCGCCGGGTAAACCAGCGCGCGCATGCCCGGATACCAGTATGCCCAGGCGCACCACAGGCCAATCGGATAACGGGTGAACAGCTTGATCCTTGGAATTTCCAACCAGCCGCGTTTTTGAGTGGCAATGGCGATCGTCGCGAGTTGCTCGGCGACCGGTTGCAGATCGACAACGATCTCGCCACTCATGCCGGTGCCGAGCAATCGGATGGCATGTCGTTCGCGGCTTGAATGGTTCACCAACATCAATCCGAATTCTGCGATCTGGCCTGCGAAGACGGCCTCGACACGGCCCGGTTTCAAAGCGATGTTCACCAGGTTTCGAAAGGTATGAAAAATCGCGACAATCGATGCGGCCGATAGCCAGAACGTTAACGCATAGCCGAGCGAGAGCTGATAGTTCATCGATGCGCTGAGCATCGCAAACAGGATCAGGGCGAACAAAAGACCGGCCTTGCTCGGCAAAATATAAATCAGTCGTTGCGTCAGGCGTATGTCGCCGCTGCGAGGTCGGCGCGAGCGATTGATACGAAGCGCAATACGCTCAACGATGCTGCGCACGGGCGTCGTTTGCGCGTCCTGGACTTCGGTGGCGTCGAAGCTCACGACGTTACTGGATGGGGTTGCCATGTGCTTTGCGGTTCCCCGGGCCAGCCTAGGGGACGGCGACCGATTGCAGCAGGTCGGCAACCATTTCAGCGCGCGCCCGATGACTGGCGCCACCGCCCTTGGCAGGGCGCAGCCGGTGACCGGCTACCGCTGGCAATACCGCCTGCACGTCGTCGGGCAAAACATGATTGCGGCCATCCAGCAACGCCCAGGCGCGGGCGGCTTGCATGAGCGCCAAGCCGGCGCGTGGACTCAGGCCTTCGGAGAGGGTTGCAGAACGACGGCTGAACGTCAACAGATTCTGCGCATAATCCAGCAGTGCGCCAGACACCTTGATCTTGCTGACCAGACTCTGGGCTTCAATCAGCTCAGAGGACGTCATTTGAGGCTTCAGGCTGCCCAACAAATGTCTGCGATCCTGACCTTCGAGCAGGGCCCGTTCAGATTTCGGGTCCGGATATCCCAGTGCAATACACATCAGGAATCGATCGAGCTGCGACTCGGGGAGCGGAAAGGTACCAATCTGGTCTTGCGGATTTTGTGTGGCGATGACAAAAAACGGCTCGGGCAGAGGACGTGTCATTCCTTCGGTCGAGACCTGCCGCTCCTCCATGGCCTCGAGCAAGGCGCTCTGGCTCTTCGGCGAAGCGCGATTGATTTCGTCGGCGAGCAGGACCTGCGAAAACACCGGTCCAGGATGAAAAACAAATTTGGCTGTGTCACGGTCATAGACCGAGACGCCGACGATATCGGCCGGCAGCAGATCATTTGTGAACTGCACGCGTTTGAACTGCAGTCCCAGCGAAATCGACAAGGCATGCGCCAGAGTCGTTTTGCCAACGCCCGGCAAATCTTCTATCAGCAAGTGGCCACGTGCCAGCATGCAGGCCAGCGCCATTCGGATTTGCTGCTGCTTGCCAATAACCACGGTGCCGACCTGCGCGGCAACGGCTTGAATTTTTTCGAGCATCGATTAACTACTTATTGGGAGGTCGTTGCGCCATACCGCCGCCCGATCGAACGGGCGAAACTTGACGTTGAGTGTAGTCGAAGCGTGTCGGTGTGGCGTGCATAAATGCGTCGCGCGCCACATTGCTGATTCGCTGCACGATCAATGGTGCCGCTGCCCGTATGAACGGGCGACGGCGGGTTGCGATAGCTCACTGGCCCTGGCTCTGCTAGCATGGGACTTGCCAGTTAAGAGGAGCAGCAGCCATGGGTGCCAACGATGTCTCGGTTGACCACGATGTCTCGGTTGATTCCGATCAGTTTGTGCTGCTCGAGCGGCGCGATTCGGTGGCGCATCTGCAGTTGAATCGGCCCGCTCAATTCAACGCACTGTCCAGCGACATGATGTCGGCCCTGCAGTCGATGCTCGATTCGCTGGCTAACGACGAATCTGTTCGAGTGGTCGTGATCGGCGCGGCGGGCAAGGCATTTTGTGCCGGCCATGATCTGCGCGAAATGTCGGCGCATCCTGCGCTTGCGTTTTACCAGGCATTGTTTGCGCAGTGCAGTCGACTGATGATGACCATTCAGGCTATGCCGAAACCAGTCGTCGCGCGAGTCCACGGACTGGCGACCGCTGCCGGTTGCCAGCTGGTGGCCATGTGCGATCTGGCGGTCGCAGCCAGTGATGCGCGATTTGCCGTTTCCGGCGTCAACCTCGGCTTGTTTTGCGCGACGCCATCGGTGGCATTGGCCCGCAATCTGAGCCGCAAGAAAGCCTTCGAAATGCTGGTGACCGGCGAGTTTGTCAGCGCCGAAGAAGCGCTGCGCGACGGGCTCGTCAATCGAGTCGTAGCACCTGATCAACTCGATCGCTGTGTCGATCAGTTATGCACCCGAATTGCTTCGAAGCCGGCCGTCGCGATTGCGATGGGCAAGGGTCTTTTTTACAAGCAGCTCGAAATGGGCATAACCGCCGCTTACCAATTGGCCGGCCAGACCATGGCCTGCAATATGGTCGAGCCGGCAGCGCAAGAAGGAACCCTGGCATTCCTCGAAAAGCGCCAGCCGAACTGGGGTTGAGCCGGGAGACGGCCAGACACCACTATAATTGAAGAATTGCTCTGCGCGCATGTGCGGAATCCATTTCCTTACCCTGTGAGAGTTGGCCGATGAAGGTCCTTGTTCCAGTCAAGCGTGTGGTCGATTACAACGTCAAAGTTCGGGTCAAAAGTGACCAGACCGGTGTTGATATCGCGAATGTAAAAATGTCGATGAACCCGTTCGACGAGATCGCAGTCGAAGAAGCGGTTCGGCTCAAAGAGAAGGGTGTCGTTACCGAAATCATTGCGGTCTCCTGCGGCACCACGTCCTGTCAGGAAACCTTGCGAACCGCGCTGGCAATCGGCGCCGATCGCGCCATTCTGGTCGAGACCGATGTCGAATTGCAGCCTCTGGCGGTCGCAAAACTGCTCAAGGCTTTGTTCGATAAGGAGTCTCCGCAACTGATGATTCTGGGTAAACAAGCGATCGACGATGACGCCAATCAGACCGGGCAAATGCTGTCGGCGTTGGCCGATATTTCGCAGGCGACGTTTGCTTCCAAAGTGGAAATTGAAGGCGGTAAAGCCAAAGTTACCCGCGAGGTCGATGGTGGGCTTGAGACGCTGTTGATCAGCTTGCCAGCGGTGATAACGACCGATCTTCGGCTGAATGAACCGCGTTACGTCACGTTGCCGAACATCATGAAGGCCAAGAAGAAGCAACTGGAAGTGTTCAAGCCAGCTGATCTTGGCGTTGATGTCACCCCGCGCCTGAAGACCTTAAAGGTCAGTGAGCCGGCGGGCCGCAAAGCCGGTATCAAGGTGCCCGATTCCAAGGGCCTGGTCGATAAACTGAAGAACGAAGCAAAGGTAATTTCATGAGCGCGCTGGTTATTGCTGAACATGACAATCATTCGATCAAACCGAGCACGCTGAATACGGTTGCGGCGGCTGCGAAAACCTCGAATTCCGTTACGGTTTATGTGATTGGCTCGAATTGCAGCGGCGCAGCAACGGCTGCTGCGGCGATCGCCGGTATTGCCAAGGTTCTGGTCGCTGATGCGATTCAGTTTGCCGACCAGTTGGCCGAGAACGTCACCGCACAAGTACTGGCGACGGCCAGTGGCTTCACCCACATATTGCTGCCCGCAACGGCTTGGGGAAAAAACATCGCGCCCCGTATTGCGGCCAAACTGGATGTTGCGCAGATCTCGGAGATCACCAGCGTCGAAGCAGCCGATACCTTCACCCGTCCCATTTATGCGGGTAATGCGATTGCAACCATCCAATCGATGGACGCGATCAAAGTAATCACGGTTCGGACCACCGGCTTCGATGCCGCCGCCCTGGGTGGATCGGCGGCAGTTGAATCCGTTACGGCGGTAGCCGACGCCGGTAAATCGAGCTTTGTATCTCGCGAAGTGGCGCGCAATGATCGGCCCGAACTGACCGCTGCCAAGATCGTCGTTTCGGGGGGCCGAGGGATGGGCTCGTCCGAAAACTTCAAATTGCTCGAACCCTTGGCGGATAAGCTGGGTGCCGCGATGGGTGCCTCGCGCGCAGCCGTAGATGCCGGCTATGCGCCGAACGACTGGCAGGTCGGCCAGACCGGAAAAATCGTCGCCCCGCAGTTGTATGTCGCGATCGGAATCTCCGGTGCGATCCAGCATCTGGCCGGCATGAAGGACAGCAAGGTCATCGTCGCGGTCAACAAGGATGCGGAAGCGCCGATCTTTGGTGTCGCCGACTATGGGCTGGTAGCAGACCTGTTCCAGGCCGTTCCTGAAATCGTCGCAGAGCTGGGCTGATCATGTCCTACATCGCCCCCGTCAAAGACATGATGTTCGCGCTTCGCCATCTGGCTGGCCTTGAGCAGGTATCGAGCCTGCCAGGCTTCGAAGATGCGGGCGTTGAAACGGCGCAGGCGGTGCTCGATGAGTGCGCCAAATTTAATCAAGCGGTGCTGGCGCCGTTGAATTGGGATGGCGACACCCAACCGCCGAGCCTCTCGAACGGTGTGGTGACGACCACCGCCGGCTTTGCGGCTGCGTTCAAGCAGTTCGGTGCTGGCGGTTGGCAAGGGGTTCAACATCCTGCGCAGTTCGGCGGGCAGGGTTTGCCCAAACTGATTGCAACGCCGTGCATGGAGATGTTGAACTCGGCCAATATGTCGTTCGCCTTGTGTCCGCTGTTGACCGATGGTGCGATCGAAGCGCTGATGACGGCGGGTACCGAGGCGCAGCAGAATCAATTCATTCCAAACATGATTTCCGGCAAGTGGACCGGCACCATGAACCTGACCGAATCTCAAGCCGGTTCGGATTTGGCCATGATTCGCTCTAAAGCAGTGCCGCAGGCGGGGGGCTCCTACCGCATCACGGGTCAAAAGATTTATATCACCTACGGTGAGCATGATCTGGCCGAGAACATCGTGCATCTGGTGCTGGCGCGTATGCCGGGTGCGCCCGAAGGTGTGCGCGGTATTTCTTTGTTCATTGTGCCGAAATTTCTGGTCAACCCGGATGGTAGCCTCGGCAAACGTAATGACGTCTGGTGTACCTCGATCGAGCACAAGCTAGGCATCAAGGCGAGTCCTACCGCCGTGTTGATTTTCGGTGATGGCAAGGGTGAGGTTGGACAGGGCGAGAACGGCGCGCCGGGCGCCATCGGTTACCTCATCGGCGAAGAGAACCGCGGTCTCGAGTACATGTTCGTCATGATGAATGCGGCACGTTTTGCGGTCGGCGTTCAAGGCATCGCGATTGCCGAACGTGCCTACCAAAGGGCACTCGCGTACGCCAAGGAACGGGTGCAGAGTCGCGATGTCGCCGGCTCGCCTGCTCCTGTCACTATTATTCATCATCCCGATGTACGCCGTATGTTGATGACCATGAAGGCGCTGACCGAAGGGGCGCGTTCACTGGCCTGTGTCGCGGCTGCCGCCAGCGATGCCGGACACTTCGCCGCCGACGCCCGGATCCGCAAGGAAAACATGGCGGTGTACGAATTCCTGGTGCCGATCGTCAAGGGATGGTCAACTGAAATGTCGCTGGAAGCGGCGTCGCTCGGCGTGCAGGTACATGGCGGTATGGGGTTTATCGAAGAGACCGGAGCGGCTCAGTACTATCGCGATGCGCGTATTTTGACGATTTACGAAGGTACCACCGCGATCCAGGCCAACGACCTGGTGGGGCGTAAAACGGCGCGCGACGGTGGTGTTGTTGCCAAGGCGTTGATTTCGCAGATACGAGACACCGTTGCAGCCTTGCGATTGACAGACTCTTCGGCAATGCTTTCAATCGCGGCGCGACTCGATTTGGCAGCAACGAATCTCGACGAGGTGGTTGCCTATGTAGTGGGCACCTACAAGGCTGATATTCGCGCTGTGTTTGCCGGCAGCGTGCCCTATTTGAAGCTGGCCGGCATTACTCTGTGCGGCTGGCAGATGGCCAGGGCCGCCTTGATCGCCCACGAATTGAAAGCCGCCGAAGATCGCGCCTTCATGTCGACAAAAATCGCTACGGCACAGTTTTTCGCGGAACACTTGCTGCCTCAAACCGCAGGCCTGTCCACTAGCATTCTGGGCGGTGCGCAGAGCGTGATGGCGCTTGAGGAAGCGCAGTTCTAATCGCGTTGGGCCTGCCGTTATCTAACTCTAGGAGCCAAATAAACCCGCGCGCGGGTTTGTTTGGCTCCTAACTAAAGATCGCGCGGCGAATTCTGAATCGTACAGTCCTGGTGATCATTCCAGCGATCTCGGCAAAAGCGAAGCCGAACCCGTTCATCGCAGACGATTCTTGAAAAGAAATTAGAGTTCGCACACTGCCCGTCCTGGGCGCTTCTCAGGCGGCTCGATGCCGCCAAGGCGGCTGGATTCGATTGGCTATCGATCGTAGCTTGCGCCTGCGGCGCCGGTGAAGACGGCGAAGCGGACGAAGACGAAGAAGCTGACGAAGAGGCTGTCGAAGGCGAAGGCAGCGGCTTGGTCGGTGCCGCAGCGCCATTGGCAGTCGGTTTTGCTGGCACCACTGGCTTTGGCGGAAAACTGCCTGACCCGTCGCTTTCATTGACTGAATTGCCTGCGATGGGCTTGGATTTTTCAGATACCGCTCTGTGATTTTTCTCACCCTTCGACCATTGCAAGGTCGCGCTGCCGTTTGATGATTCGCCAGAATTCAAGGGCGGATTTAACGGCGCAATACCGGTAGAAATGGTTGGAGAATTCACAGCAACTGACGCCGGGCCTGTGTTGCCCTTGCCAATGGTTTGGCCGCCGCCAGTACTGGTCGCCGCCGATGTCCCGATCGAAGCGTTCGTCACAGAGGTCGGCGCAGGCTTGATTCGACCGCTCTGCGTAGTAGATTCTCCGACAGACGGAGGACTGACAACGACTACGGCCGCGCCCTTCGAATCCAAAGAGTTCGTTGCCAACGCCGCTTTTGCCTTGGCGAGTTCTTTTCCGCTGATAACAATCGGACTGGTCGAAGTCGGCGTGGTGCTGTGAATAAAGGAGATTGCCAAGGCGCCCGCGCTGCTGATCAACACGGTGGCGGCGAGCGCCCACCAAAATGGCTTGCGGGCCGCAAACCAGTGCTTTTCGATCGTCTTGCCGTCCGAATCAATGGGGTTGCTGCTATCGCTCATAGTTGCCAAGCATATCAAGACTCAAGCAGGTTGTCCCGTCGGCAAACTGCAAATAGTTATTGACAACTACACGCTATAAGGCTGTATATTTACACAGTGTAGATAGTTGCTCCCCTTAATTCTTGTCAAGCAGGCAATCAACGTCATGACCTCCGGAACGGTAGGCCGAAGCGATGCAATCAGTCAGCTTCACTGGTTCAAGGGTCGAGGCGCCGTCACCAATCCTCAAGGCCGATTTGAGCGGCTGACGCGCGAACCGACTCAGGATTCCGATCCGGCGCAGTTCGATGAACCGGCTGCGAATGCGCCGCATACCGAAGTCAGCGCTGAATACGCCAAAAGTATCATCGCGCGTAATCAATCCGACGACATTTTCTTTGAACTCTCGGTCAATCCTTACCGTGGCTGCGAACATGGCTGCATTTACTGTTACGCCCGCCCTCAGCACAGCTTCATTGGCCTGTCGCCGGGGCAGGACTTTGAAACGCGGTTACGTGCCAAAGTAAACGCCGTGGAACTCTTGACGAGCGAGATCGATGCACCGGGTTACCGCTGCTCGGCCATCAATATCGGCTCCGTAACCGATGCCTATCAGCCGATTGAAAAACAATGGCGACTGGCGCGCGGTCTGGTCGGTGTTCTAGTCGAACGCAAACACCCGTTTACGATCATCACCAAATCGGCCCTGGTCGAACGCGATATCGACTTGCTTGCCGCTGCCGCCCAACAGGGCCTGACTGCCGTCTATGTCAGTGTCACCACGCTAGATTCGAAACTGGCGGGTCATTGGGAGCCTAGAGCGAGCGCGCCCTGGCGGCGTATTGAAACCATACGTCGCCTGTCCGAAGCCGGCGTCCCGGTCGGCGTGATGGTCGCGCCGATCGTGCCGTTCTTGAACGAACCGGAAATCGAACATATCCTGGAGGCGGCAAAACAGGCCGGTGCTGGCAGCGCCCACTACACGGTGTTGAGGCTTCCGCATGAACTGCGAGAGGTTTTTGTCAATTGGCTCAGGCATCATTACCCTGATCGTGCCGACCGCGTTCTTGCCAGAATCATGGACTTGCGAGGCGGCAAGAAATTCAACGATTCGGAATTCTTTACACGCATGAAAGGCGTCGGCGCCTGGTCTGAACTGATCCGCATGCGCTTCGAAATGGCGACACGCAAGCACGGCCTTAGCCGTGATAAATTGTTGACGTGCTCTGAGCTGTTCGAAAGTCGAGCAGTTATTGCGCGTCAGATGTCCCTGTTTGGTATTGCCTGAGCGGCTGCAGCACGGGTCCACCAGGTTGTTGATGGGGGCCAATCGGAATTTGCCAGGAGCGATCCATGCCGGACTTAAAACCTGTTGCCGCGTACCCAACCACCACTGTTTCGGTCATTCTGCTGCTAAGCCTGTCCGCCGGTTTTGGCAACGCAGTGGCAGCGTCTGCAGCCGATCCACAGTCTGCGGTCGCGCGCAAGGCACGGCTGGCGTCAGCGCCGACGTCGGCCAACGGCACGATTTTTTGGGATGTCGACAAGAACGGCGCGGTAACGCTCAGCGATCGTCCCGACCCGACGAACGCAAGACGTCCGGAACTGCGAACTGGCCAAACGTCGCGGCAAGCGCAGAACCCCCTGTCAAACCTGATTTCGGGGCCAGAACTTCCGGTGCAAGGCAGAAGTGCAGGTTCCGTTCAATCCGGTTCGGCCACCTTCACGCCGGCGACCGATGCTGCATCCCTGGCGCGTGCCCAGCGCGAACGGGAATACTGGCGCGATCAGGCTGACCGTTTTCGAGTCAGGCAGCGAGATCGCGAGCGCGATCTCGAGGAAACGCGGCGCATCCGACTGCTCGAGGCGCAGGATCGCGACCGTGGTTACTATTCAGTGCCGATTTACGCGCGCTCGGCGGAGTATTTTGCGCAGCGTAACGCGCCGTACGTCGCCGGCTTCAGGACTCCGAGCGTTTATACATCCTCGCCTGGTGCCGCCGCCGCCAGCGGGCCGGCGTCGTTCATTGGTAGTGGATTTTCGAGCGCAGGCCGACGGTAACGGTAGCGCGATATTTAACTTCATCAACGCTAGTTTGTCAGCAAGCTCTGCGGACGCTATACTCTAAGGCTTTCGATTTTGCCAGTAAGCCAAGGACACCAGTTATATGGTCGTAATCCGTTTGTCTCGCGGCGGCGCCAAGAAGCGTCCCTTTTATAACATCGTCGCCGCGCACAAGCAGCGTCGTCGCGATGGCAATTTTATCGAGCGCCTAGGGTTCTATAACCCGATCGCCACCGGCGGCGAGATCGGCATCAATATTGCCGTTGATCGAGTCAATTACTGGACCGGGCAGGGCGCACAGCTTTCGCCGACTGTAGCCCGGCTGGTTAAAATGCACGCCGATAAAGCAGCCCGACCGGTTGTGGCGACTTTAGACGCAGTCTGAGTTCGAGCGGGGACATAGCGTTATGTCCCGGCTTGATTCATCGGAAAATCAGGCGCCAACCGGCCTTGTTGTGGTCGCCAGAGTGACCGGCGCGTACGGGATTAAAGGTTGGATCAAGCTTTCGCCTGAGAGTCACCCGTCGAATTCCGTTTTACTGCACACCCGATCATGGTGGTTGCAGGCGAACGGCAAGCCTCCCACACCAATCGTTGTCCAGCAAGTTCGCGCCCAGGGTCATTCGATCGTAGCGCAGGTTAGCGGTATGGCGCTGAGAGAGCAGGCAGAGGCACTTCGGTCGCAAGCGGTGCTGGTCCGTCGCAGTGATTTCCCGGCGACGCCTGAAGGCGAGTATTACTGGGTTGATCTGATTGGTTGTGTTGTCGAAAACGCAACCGGCGATGTGCTGGGCAAAGTGGTGGAAGTGGTCGATCACGGCGCCCATTCGATTTTGGTTGTCACTCCCCAATACGCATTAGTCGCTAGCACAGTCGCACCCTCCGCCACGGCTACGTCTACTGCTACTGCCACGGAGCCGATCTTGATTCCATTCGTCGCGAGATACTTGCTCGGCGTTGATTTGACCGGTCGGAAAATTCGCGTTGATTGGGAGCTTGACTCGTAATCCCATGCGCTTTGACGTCATTACTCTGCTACCGGGCATGTTCGCAGCGCTCACAGAGCACGGTGTTGTTGGCCGAGCTCTGACTCGTCAATTGTGGTCGTTGCAATGCTGGAATCCGCGCGACTATGCGAGCGACGCGTACCGGACGATTGATGACCGGCCTTTTGGTGGCGGACCCGGTATGGTCATGATGGCCGAACCTTTACAGCGTACGATTGATGCGGTGCGCGAGGCGCAGCGCAGCCTCGGAACCGGGCGATCGAACGTGATTTATCTTTCGCCGCAAGGCCAGCAACTGACGCAAGCCATGACGGCGGGCTGGGCGGCCGGCACTGGGCTAACGTTACTGTGCGGGCGTTATGAGGGGGTCGATCAACGACTGCTCGACGCTTCGGTTGATTCCGAAGTTTCGATCGGCGACTTCGTGGTCTCCGGCGGTGAATTGCCGGCGATGTTATTGATTGATGCCATTGTCCGTCAGTTGCCGGGTACCCTGAATCATCAGCAGTCGGTGCTCGAAGATTCCTTTGTTCAGGGCCTGCTGGATCATCCGCATTACACGCGGCCCGAGTCGACGACGGCCGGCGTGGTTCCGCCGGTGTTGTTATCGGGACACCATCTCGACATCATTCGCTGGCGTCGCGAACAGGCCCTGGCTGCGACCGCGCGCAAGCGCCCCGATCTGCTGCGCAATGCCCAACAGTGCAGGTTACTCAGTGCGGCCGACATTGATTTTCTGAATCGTTCAGGGCTGGGTTCCGTGTTAAACTAACAGGTTAAGCTATCCTCTACGTCCGTAAAGTCCCGGACTGGTTCCCAGCGATTCCTGAACGGTTTGTAGCAATCCTCAAGCAATTTTCGAGCAGTTTTCGAACGATTGTCGAACGATTGTCGAAAAGACGGGATCACATGGAAACAACTTCGGGCAACCAAACACCGAGCCAACGATTCTCGGCTCGATCCCCGAAAAAACGACGGCGCATGATGGTTGGAGTAATTGAATGAACTTAATCGAGCAGCTTGAGCAGGAGGAAATTTCCCGCTTGGGCAAAGTAATCCCGCAATTTGCCCCCGGCGACACGGTCATCGTCAGCGTTAGCGTTGTTGAAGGTACGCGCAAACGAGTCCAGGCCTATGAAGGCGTGGTGATTGCAAAACGCAATCGCGGCCTGAACTCGTCATTTATCGTTCGTAAGGTCTCCTCGGGCGAGGGTGTTGAGCGTACATTCCAGTTGTACTCGCCGCTGATCGCCAGCATTGAAGTCAAGCGTCGCGGCGATGTTCGGCGTGCAAAACTTTATTATCTTCGCGATCGTTCCGGCAAGTCGGCTCGAATCAAGGAAAAGCTGCCGGGTCGCGTCTCGAAAGCGGCTCGGGCCGACGCGGTGGCGGCGGCTGCTTTGGCTGCTGCCCCTGCTTTGGCGTCTACCCCTGCCCCCGCCGCTGAAAATCCGGCCTGATCACGTGCGGGGCAGGGCTTGCGCCGGTCCCGTGGCAATTGATCTGAAGGTGCGGCGGATTCGTCTGTCGGCACTTCGCTAACTGATTCCGAGTCCGATCCATGCAGGGTGAGTCACCCGAGCGTTTGAGCAAGATCCCGGGGTTCGACCCGCTCAATGCGGAAATCGTCGACTCGTCAGCAGAACTGCCGGCCCTGAGCCCGGAGCGCCTGTTGCCCGAGCGAATTCGCAGCCGTTTTTCCAAGACGTTGGCTTGGACGCCCGAGTTCTCCGGTGACCCATTTCAAAACCGCGCGGGCGAGCTGCGTGTTGCTTCGGTGCTGATTGCCATGGTCCGACGTCCAGACGAGTTGCACGTTCTGTTGACGCAGCGCACCGCGCATTTGCGAAGTCATGCGGGACAGATCGCGTTTCCGGGTGGACGCCGCGATGTTAGTGACGAATCGGCCGTGGCCACGGCCCTGCGTGAAGCAGCGGAGGAGGTGGGCCTGCTGGCCGACCGCATAGAAGTCCTGGGTACGCTGCCTGACTACCTGACCGGCACCGGGTTCAAAGTCACTCCAGTGGTGGCACTGGTGTCGCCGCCCTTTGAACTGGCGCTGCAAGTCGATGAGGTGGAAGAGGCCTTCGAGGTGCCGTTAAGCTTCCTAATGAATCCGCGTTATCACCAACGTCGGCTGGTGCGTTGGGAAAAAGGCGAGCGCAGCTTTTATGCGATGCCCTTTCGAGCGGGTATCGCGCCCGGTTCACCACACAATCGGCCTGTAAACGCGCAAGTACCGGTGTCTTTACCCATACCCGACCGTGAGTATTTCATCTGGGGTGCCACTGCCGCTATGCTACGCAATCTTTATTGGTTCCTGGCGGCCGACGATGTTTGAGGTTAACGGGGTCACTGATCACTCTTTAGAAGTGCGGTGGTAAATGGGCTTTGTTGCGCTGATCTTTGCGTTGCTGATTGAACAAGGCTGGCCGCTGGCGGCGCACAACTGGGTGCACGTCGCCTTTACCCGACTCGCCGATCTGGTCAAGCGCGCGACCGATGCCGGTGAATTTTTGCACGGCCTGTTTGGCTGGACGCTGATCGTTTTCGGCACTGCAATCGCGGTGATCCTGTGTCATTGGCTACTCGCCCGGGTGCATCCGCTGGCGGTATTTTGCCTGTACGTGGTGCTGCTTTATTGGACCATCGGCTTTCGCCAATTCAGTCATGCGTTCAGCGAAATACAGCTCGCCTTGGCGGCCAACGACCTTCCCAATGCCCGTCAGGTATTGCAACGCTGGTTGCGCCGTCACGACCCGGAAATTGTCATCGCAGATACGCCAGTCAACGAAGTCTGCCGCCTGGCGATTTCCTACGCTTTGGTGGCGGCTCATCGGCACGTCTTCGGTCCCCTGTTCTGGTTCATTCTGATTCCGGGTGCGGTGGGACCGGTGGTCTATCGCGTCGTGCAAATGCTGGCCGAGCGATGGGTTGATGGTAACGAGCCTTATGGCCGCTGGGCTGATCGCGCCTACCGAATCATGGACTGGATACCGTTACGCCTGTCCGCAGCCGGTTTTGCGGTGGTCGGCAATTTTGAAGATGCCGTCTATTCGTGGCGCGGCGCAGTGGCTACCGGTACCGGCAACGACCAACGGGCGCTGTTGCTTGCAACCGGAGGCGGCGCGCTAGGCCTGAGGGTCGCCGACGCCAGCCTGGAGGCACGTTGGGCCGCTGCTGAGCCCGAATTTGATTGGCAGGGCAGTGAGCCAGGGCCCGAGGCGCTACGCAGCGCCGTGGGCCTGGTCTGGCGTTCAGTAGTACTGTGGATCGCCTTGCTCGGAATGCTGACCATCGCGAGTTGGTTGGGCAACTGAACGACTAAGAACTAGCCGGCGCCTGCGCGCTCCGATGCCGACACAATCGCTCGATAGTGCTGATACCGAGTGGCATCAATGATCCCCCGTTCAACCTTGTCCAGAATGGCGCAGCCGGGCTCTTCGAGATGACGACAATTGCTGAAGCGGCAGCGCTGATCGCCGGTCACAAATTCCAGCGCACCGTACCGTAACTGCGCAGCCGATACATGTTCGAGGCCAAATTGCTGGAATCCCGGGGAATCAATCAGCGAAGTCGGTGGCGACGCCGCTGCCGTCCGCGCTCCTGCTCCCTCTCCCGTTCCCGCCCCCGCCCCCGCCGTATCGATGGCTGCCACGAAGAACAGGCGACTGAATGTGGTAGTGTGTTTGCCGGAATTCAGTTTTTGCGAAATCGTCTGGGTACGCATTTGCGCCTGTGGCACCAGGCGATTGAGCAGCGTTGATTTCCCCATCCCGGATTGTCCGAGTAACAAGGTGGTTTTACCGTCGAGCCAATGGCGCAAGGTATCAAGTCCTGCACCCTCCTCAGTCAAAGCGCTGAGCTCAAACACGGTTACCCCCAACGAGCGCAACAGATCGAGTCGCGAGCGCATCAGTTGGTGTGAATGCTCCAGATCGGTTTTGTTGGCAATGACTGCAAAGCTGATGTGCTCGAGGTCGGCGGCCAGTTGAACCCGCAGCAACAGTTCTTCCGAGCACGGCGGATCACCGGCGATGACGTAGGCCGCCTGATCAACGTTGGCGGCCAGTGTCTTGCTTTTCCACGCGTCACTGCGGGTGATTTGATTGCGTCTCGACACGCGCGATTCAATGACTGCTGACTCGTCGCCGGTGATGCGCGCTGTTACCTGATCGCCGACCACCAGGTCGCGGCGGCGTGCACGCGATACCGCAACCAGTTCCTGACCGTCGACGCGCTGCACAAGAAAATGACTGCCGTGGGCGGCGATTATTCGGGCGTCAAACAAGGCCGCCTGGTCAGCCGCATTCACGCAGCGTTGCCGTAGGTAGGGATCGCCGGTCTGGACAGGGTCAACAAGTGCGCAATCCTCTGCGCCGCCGGCGGATGAGAATCGTAGAACGCCGAATGCATCGGATCTGGCGTCAGCGTGGCAGCATTGTCTTCATACAGTTTGACCAGCGCGCGAATCATATCCTCAGCATTAGTTTGGGTGGCCGCAAAGGTATCAGCCTGGAATTCGTGTCGCCGCGACATCCGGCTGAACAGCGGCTGCAACGGAAAAGTAAAGACCGGCAACACCAGAAAAAACAGGACGAGTACCAAAGCCGGCCAATCGTTGGCGGGGGTTGGGATGCCAAAGGCGTTGAAGAACCAGTCGGCTTGCGCCAGATAGCCGAGTAGCGCCATGCCCAGCAGACTGGCGACGAAACTCATGCCAATCCGCTTGACGATATGCTTGTGTTTGAAGTGTCCAAGCTCATGTGCCAGCACCGCTTCAATTTCGTTGGGTAGCAGTTTGGCGAGCAAGGTATCGAAGAACACAATTCGCTTGCTTCGGCCCATGCCGGTGAAATAGGCGTTGCCATGGGCTGACCGCTTGCTGCCATCCATGACGAATAATCCGTTCGATTCGAAGCCGCAGCGCTGCAACAAAAGCTCGACCCGTTCGCGCACCGCGCCGGCTTCCAAGGGCACGAACCGGTTGAACAGTGGCGCGATGACCGTTGGATAGAGCACCAGAACCGCCAGATTGAAACTTATCCAGAACAGCCAGGCCCAAAGCCACCAGTTATTGCCGGCAGTCTGCATGAGCCAAAGCATGACAGCGATCAATGGTAAACCCACTACAGCCGCAAGCGCCGTACCCTTGAGCGCATCAAGCACGAACAGTTTGGCCGTCATTCGGTTGAATCCAAAGCGTTCCTCAAGCCGAAATTGACGATAAATCGATATCGGAAAATCGATCGCCGAGGCCAGCAGCATGACGGCGACCAGCAATGAAATCTGTCTCAGAAACACGGCATCGGGCAGGGCGGCCAGTAGCGCGTGATGAATCGCCGCCAGCCCGCCAGCCAAGGTCAATGCGACCAGCAAGAGCGTCGATACGATCAACTCGAAGAGGCCGAGGCGCAATTTCGCAATCGTGTAGTCGGCTGCCCGCTGATGTGCGGTCAAACCGATCTTTTCGTTGAAAACGCCCGGTACGGCAGCGCGATTCGCGATCACGTGGCGTCGTTGCCGGCTTGCCAACCACACTCGGGTCGCCAAAGTGAATGTGAGCATCAGTGCGAACAGCGCGGCAAAATAACCAGCTTGCATGAGATTCTTGAGCCTGAAAAGTAGGTGAATTGTGCCCGAGTACGGAGTTTGTTACTCGTCGTTTTATACGAGAATAACCGGTCATGCAAAAATAGGGTGGCCAAGCTCGAGAGTATCAAGCACGGCAACCAAGCAGGGCAACCCAGCGCGGCGACCAAGCATGGCGTCCCAATACCGAAACCAACTAAAAATTATGTCACAGCACCTTGTTCCAAAAGCAACGACCACTGCGCCTCTTGATGAGACTCGACTGGTCTGGATCGATATGGAAATGACCGGCTTGCGCCCTGAGGTCGACCGCATTATCGAAGTGGCCGTCGTCATTACCGACAGTCAACTCGGTATATTGGCCCAGAGTGAGGCTTTTGCAATCCATCAGCCGGCCGCCGTGATGCAAACCATGGATGACTGGAATCGCTCCACCCACGGTCGCTCGGGATTGACGGCACGGGTTCAGCACTCGCAATGGACCGAGGCACAGGTCGAGGCACAACTGCTCGCATTTATCGGCGCCTGGGTGCCGACGGGCAAGTCGCCGATGTGCGGTAATTCAATCGGCCAGGATCGCCGTTTCATGGTGCGCTACATGCCTCGGCTCGAGTCGTTTTTTCACTATCGAAATCTCGACGTCAGCACCGTCAAGGAGTTGTGCAAGCGCTGGCGGCCGGATTTACTGAAGGGGTTCGTCAAGCGAAGTGCGCATACGGCGTTGGCCGACATCATCGAATCCATTGACGAATTGGCATATTATCGGCAGCATTTTTTTAATGCGGCGCGTGTTGCGACCCCACCGTTTATTGTGGCACTTAACACTACCGGCGATATAAACGAAGCCGTTGTTGTTGGTCATTCGGCCGGCGGCCTTCCCAAATAAAGATCCAGCCGGCTTCATTAGGGCGAATCGATTGCGAGATTGGCCCGTCGTCGTGAATCAAAAGGAAGGTGCAGCGTCGTTTGACAAAGTCGGGGGCCCGCTCTGCAAATCGCAAATTTCCGAAGTAAAGCAGGCCGGCGCGCTCCGCTTGCGGAATCTCGCGAGCTTCCACACAATCGTAGCGGGCCGGTAACTCGGCCGCCAGACGTTCGGCGATATCGCGATAGGTGTTGCGTTGGTTAAATACCGGCAGCCATAGCGTCATGAGCAGAAACCAGGCCAACACCAGCCCGGCGCTCGAAAGCACGACAGCCCGCCAGATCATGGGCGGCTGACGCGAGATCCGCCATTTCACCAACAACAGCCAGGCCAGTGAGGCGGCCAATCCCAACAGCAACTCGGCGACCACGACGCCGGGCTTGGTGCCGTTGGCGAGCTGTGAGGCGCGGTACGCCATCTTGGCTGGGGTGCCAGAAACCAGCGCGATCCAGTACGCCCAAACGATCAGGCCAAACAAGGTGAAGGTCGTGACTGAGAACCAGTCAATCAAGCTGACGACGCCGCGCCTCAGAGTCGGCAGTCCAATGGCTGCCAGCAACGCCAGCGGCGGCGCCATGGGCAATAGCGCCGCCTCATTGGCACGGTTGCCCAGTAGGGCGAGCACAGTCAGTCCGCCCAGGGTGATCAGCGGCAACGCCACCGCCGGTTCACCGAGTCGGCTGCGCCAGCGATAGACGGCCCACGCGGCGACTGGCCAGGCCGGCCAGAAGAACCACGGCACCGTTTGCACAAAGTACGCCAGCGATTGCTGATTCGGTGAGCCGAGCAACTGTAACGGCGTCATGACCCAGCGCTGCAAATAGGCCTCATAGGGCCCGCCCAATGAATACAGCGAAATCGGCCAGATACTGAGCAAAAGCAGCGAAATCGCCATCACCCGCATGAGAAACGGTCTGGCTACGATGCGATAGGGTTGCGATAACAGGCACAAGACCATCAGGCTTAGCAGCAACACGATCGAATTGGGCCAGGCTTTCGTGAGGCCCAGCGCGGCGATGGCGATCCCCGCAATCATGCCACCGCGTCGGGGTCGTTCCAGCGCCAAAGCGGCACCCAACAAAAACACGGCGATGCAGACGACCTGGGCGGCGGCCGCAGTGGTTTCGTGCAGCCGGATCAACAGCCCGAAGGTCGCGATCAGGATCAACAGACCGGAATCGGCCAGCGCCCGACCGTAGTCGATTTGGGAAGCTGAAACGCCAAACGGATCGGAAGGCTGAACACCCGGGCGTCGTGCCAGCAGATAGGCTGCGTACCAAAAACTCGCCAGCATCAGTGCCAATCCGAGCGCGGCGACCATACGCACGACCCAGTGCTCGGGTAAGAAGCTCAGCAGACGGCTGGGAATCGCGGCCAGCCAGAATGACAGTGGACCTCGGTCGAAACTGGGTTCACCAGCCATATTGGGCAACAGCCAATCGGCGATGCCGCCGGTAGCTAGAGTGAAGCTCACGCCGAAATCGGCGGCGTCTTCGGCGCGCCATGGGTCGCGTCCGAGCAAGCCCGGCAGGATGTAGAGCGCACACAGTAGCATCAGGCCCCAGCGGGGCAGCTTGCCAGCCTGAAGCTCGGTCAGAATGAATGGGCGCATGGAAGCGTATTTTGTCGGCTAAGCAGGCCAAGCGGTATGCGCTTTGGACGTCGAACAACACCAGCACGTGCGCAAGCAACAAAAAAGGCAGCTTTCGCTGCCTGCTCGTACTGCTTGACTACCTGTGCGACCTGCTTTGACCTGTGAGACCTGCTCGTCTGTGCTACCGGCCGTATCCGAACGACAGACCCACAAACAGGTCTCAGGCAGCCTCCGTGCCCGCCACGCCCTTACCTGGACGAGCGAACTTCTGGCGGAATTTCTCGACTCGACCGGTCTCGATCACGCGCTGTTGCGCGCCGGTGTAAAACGGATGTGACTCGGAAGTGATGTCCAACTTGAACATCGGGTACTCTTTACCGTCGTCCATCTTGATTTTCTCGCGAGTCGAGATGGTCGACCTTGTAATGAATTTGACGCCACTGGTCATATCCACAAAAACTACGTCGCGATACTCGGGGTGAATGCCTGGTTTCATCGGTCAATGCTCGACTGTCAAATTAGGGTAACTCTCAATTATAGCGGCTTTGCCTGGTACCGCCTAACTGGTGCGTCGCATCATCTCAAAAAATTCGGCGTTGTTCTTGGTGGCCCGCATTTTGTCGAGCATGAACTCCATGGCTGCTATCTCATCCATGTCGTGCAGCAATTTGCGCAGGATCCAGATTTTCTGCAACACCGGTTGCGGAATCAGCAACTCTTCACGCCGGGTGCCGGAGCGGTTGATATTGATAGCCGGATAGACGCGCTTTTCCATCATGCGCCGGTCCAGATGGATTTCCATGTTGCCGGTGCCCTTGAACTCTTCGTAAATAACCTCATCCATACGGCTGCCGGTGTCTATCAGTGTGGTCGCAATGATGGTCAGCGAGCCGCCTTCCTCGATATTGCGGGCAGCACCGAAAAATCGTTTCGGTCGCTGCAGCGCGTTGGCATCAACACCGCCGGTCAACACCTTGCCCGAGGCCGGCACCACCGTGTTGTAGGCGCGTGCAAGCCGTGTAATGGAGTCGAGAAGAATGACGACGTCCTTCTTGTGCTCAACCAGTCGCTTGGCTTTTTCAATGACCATCTCGGCGACCTGAACATGGCGGGTCGCCGGCTCGTCAAAAGTCGAGGCAACCACTTCGCCGCGCACCGAGCGCTGCATTTCGGTGACTTCTTCGGGGCGCTCGTCGATCAGCATGACGATCATGACCACGTCAGGATGGTTGGTCGTGATGGCGTGGGCTATGTGCTGCATCATGACCGTCTTGCCGCTCTTCGGCGGTGCGACGATGAGGCCACGCTGGCCCTTGCCAATCGGCGCCACCATGTCGATGATTCTGCCGGTAATGTTCTCCTCCGACTTGATATCTCGCTCGAGCGCCATGACCCGATCTGGATGCAGCGGCGTCAGGTTCTCGAACAGAATCTTGTTCTTGCTGGCCTCCGGCGCCTCGCCATTGATCTTGTCGACCTTGACTAACGCAAAATAGCGCTCGCCGTCTTTTGGCGTTCGAACTTCACCTTCAATCGAATCGCCCGTATGCAAGTTGAAGCGGCGAATCTGCGAGGGTGAAATATAGATGTCATCGGTACTGGCGAGGTACGAAGTCTCGGGTGAACGCAGAAAGCCGAAGCCGTCGGGCAATACTTCAAGTACGCCGTCGCCAAAGATCGTTTCACCGGTTTTTGCCTTGCGCTTGAGAATTGCAAACATGAGTTCCTGTTTGCGTAAACGGTTGGCGTTTTCAATTTCCAGCTCGCCGGCCATCTCGATGAGGTTCGAGACGTGCAGGGCTTTGAGTTCAGATAAATGCATAAATAGGGATGAAGTCCTCGAGCAGAGGCGGGATAACTAGGGGAGCGAAATCAAAAGAAGGGGGACAAACTGGCGGAAGGATTGGAAAATCTGGCAGAACCCTTCGCTCAGGCACGTTCTCCGATCGGATCGTGCCTGGACAGGCTGAATCTCTTCAACCTGAACACTTGCGCTCAGAGCATATCAGAGATGGCTGTCGAGGAATAGCGTCAGTTGTGATTTTGACAACGCGCCGACCTTGGTTGCCACCGGCACGCCATTCTTGAAGAGCATCAGGGTCGGAATACCGCGGATCCCATATTTAGCTGCAACTGCTTGATTTTCATCAACATTAAGTTTGGTAACCTGCAGCTTTTCGCCGTAATCGCGGGACACTTCTTCGAGGATGGGCGCAATCATCTTGCAGGGGCCGCACCACTCGGCCCAATAGTCTACGAGCACGGGCGCCTCGGATTTAAGGACGTCGAGATCGAAAGAAGCGTCGTTGATGTGTTTAATCGTCATTTGGGGACTCCATAGATCGAATGGAATTTACCATATGCGCCGCGTATCTGCTGATGCGCTCGCAATGGCTGGTAAACTTCACAGTGGCGGGCCCCCCCGCATTGCGGCATGGTCTACCTGGTCAGGTCCGGAAGGAAGCAGCCAAAACTGTTCACCGTGAGTGCCGGGGACCCGGCTCGCCCTTGACTGATTGCAATACACTGAGTGCAATACTCCTTGATTAACAGTCGAATCTTAACCGTTCAATTTTGACCGTCGAACTGCTTTCATGAATGTTCACGCATGAGTCACCAGGCGCTGGCGCGTCGTTGGCGGCCCCGCGATTTCAAGTCGCTGATTGGTCAGCAGCCGGTTGTCAAGGCGCTGACGCACGCACTGTCGACTCGGCGGCTGCATCACGCCTATCTTCTAACGGGTACGCGCGGCGTTGGAAAAACCACGGTCGCGCGAATTCTCGCCAAGGCGCTGAATTGCGAACGCGGTGTCAGCGCCGAACCTTGCGGCCAATGCAGCGCGTGCCAGGGCATTGATACCGGCCGCTTCGTCGATTACATCGAAATGGACGCCGCCTCGAATCGAGGTGTCGACGAGATGACGCAAGTCCTCGAACAAGCGGTCTATTCGCCGTCGGCAGGTCGCTATAAGGTGTATGTGATCGATGAAGTGCACATGCTGACGAATCACGCCTTCAATGCGATGCTGAAGACGCTTGAAGAGCCGCCGGCCCATGTGATTTTTGTTCTGGCTACCACCGATCCGCAAAAGGTTCCGGTGACCGTGCTGTCGCGTTGCCTGCAGTTCAATTTGAAGAACATGTTGCCGCGCGTTATAGCAGCGCATCTGAAGGATATCCTGGTCAAGGAAGCGATCTTGGCCGAGCCGGCGGCGCTTGATCATATTGCGCTGGCGGCCCGTGGTTCGATGCGCGATGCACTTTCCTTGCTCGATCAGGCTATTGCCTTTGGCGGCGGCAAGGTCGCTGAGGCTGAAGTACGCGAAATGCTGGGGGTTGTTGATTCCCGCTACGCGCGCTCGGTACTCGAGGCGCTGGTTAGTGGTGACGCCAGCGCTCTGGTCGGTTTGGCCGAACAGATTACGCAGGCGAATCTGGCGGTCGATGTGCTGTTGCAAGATGTCGCCGCCCTGTTGCAGCGGATCGCGGTCGCGCAAGCGGGCGTGACGCTGGCCGACAACGACGGTGCCATTGCCGCGCAATTCGCCACAACCATTGCCAGCGAAGATATCCAGGTTTACTACCAGATTGCCCTGCACGGCGCACGCGACGCAAGCCTTGCGGTTGACCCGCTCAGTGGCCTGACCATGGCCTTGTTGCGGATGTTCGCTTTCCGTCCGGCGGTGTTGGGCGAGCACTCAAAAGCTGCTGCGCCTGCGCCCGTTGCAACGAGAATTTCGATGACCAGCGCTGCATCGAGGGCTTTGACGAAGGCGACCGGCAGTCCTTCAATAGCCGCTGAGATTTCGGCAGTTTCGACAGCCACTGCGGTTCCGGCAGTTGCCCCGGAACCACAACAGGTTCGATCATTTGACGGCAATTGGCCTGCGTTGGCGAACGTGATCACCCTCAGTGGATTTGCGCAGCAATTCTTGCTTCAAAGTGAATTGCTCGAACAGGATGACTTCATGTTCCGCGTTCGGGTACCGATCAAGGCCTTGTCGGAGGCGTCGACGGTGAACAAGGTTCGGGATGCGCTAGCTGCCTACTTCGGCCGGCCGGTACGATTGGTGGTGGAGCTCGGTGCGGTGAGCGGCGTCAGCGCCGCCGTGCTGGTCAAAAAGCACAGCGATGAGCGCAACGCACGGGCACAGGAATCGATTGAATCCGACCCATTCGTGCAAACACTGATCAACGAATTCGGCGGCCGGGTGTTACCGGAATCGGTTCGCTCGATTGAATAACGTAACGGGAGTTTCAACATGATGAAAAACCAACTCGCGGGGCTCATGAAGCAGGCCCAGCAAATGCAAGACAACATGAAGAAGATGCAGGACCAGCTTGCCAACGTTGAGGTCGAAGGTCAGGCCGGCGCCGGGATGGTCAAGGTTCTGATTACTTGTCGCAACGAGGTCAAGCGAATTACGATCGATCCTTCGTTGTTGGCGGATGACAAGGATATGCTGGAGGACTTGCTGGTGGCGGCGACCAACGACGCGCTTCGTCGTGCCGAGCAGACCGCCTCGGAAAAGATGGGTACGGTGACCGCCGGATTGCCGTTGCCAGCCGGATTCAAGCTGCCGTTTTGAAGCACGCGTGAAGCAGCCTGCCGCGCTTGAGCTTTTGACTCAGGCCTTTCGACGCCTGCCGGGCGTGGGTCCAAAGTCTGCGCAGCGCTACGCCTTCTATTTTTTGCAGCATGATCGCGAAGGCGCAGCCGTTCTGGGTCGTGCGCTGATTGACTCGCTTGCGAACCTGCGCCACTGCTCCTCATGCAACACGTTTACCGATGTGGAACGCTGCGAGACCTGTGCATCGGATCGGCGTGATCGCAGCCTGCTGTGTGTCGTTGAAACACCCGCCGATCAACTGATGGTCGAACAGACCCTGACGTATCCAGGCTTATATTTTGTGCTGATGGGCAGACTCTCGCCCCTCGATGGCATAGGTCCGAAGGACATTCATTTTGATCGACTCATGCAACGCGCCAGTGATGGCCTCGTCAAGGAAGTGATTCTTTCGACCAATTTCACCCAGGAAGGCGAAGCGACAGCGCACTATCTGGGCGAGACCCTGAAGGCGCGCGGGCTGCGCGTCACGCGCCTGGCACGCGGCGTACCGGTCGGCAGCGAGCTTGAATATGTGGATGGCAATACCTTGGCCCAGGCACTGCGTGACCGGCGCGATGTCGCTGATTGAATCTGTGAGGCCGAGTCAATCCGTCAAGCCGAATCAATCAGTGATGCCGAATCAAACAGTGAAGCCGATTAAACTGCGGTACATGCTCAGCGCATGTTGGCACAAGGAACTAGGAGTTTGTCGGAGTATCGCAGTTTCGCTGCGTACTTCGGATCGAGTTCGATAAAATTGTGCTGTTATTTGACGTCATGGGTTGAGGTCTCCGATGAGCAGATTTGTGCAGGTTGATCGAGACACGGCGTATCTGTT
>JANLTP010000237.1:0-9973 GCA_031363055.1 Burkholderiales bacterium
ACAACCCTACCGAGACCAACGACGGCGTCGATAGCACCAATAGCAGCGATTTAGGATCGAACACACCTATCACGATGAAATTCCATCGCTATTCCCCGCTTTTTTATCAACGCTATGCCTCAACCCCGACAGGCTCCTAGAGCGCTCACACGATTATGCCGAGCGCCTTATCAGCAAACCTGAATCGACCACCGCCCCCGACGCAATCGTCGGAAACAGCACAGTCGCGCCCCAGTCCACGTCGCCAGATCGTGTACGTTGGCAAGGACCCCGCTGGACCCTGGCGATTCTTCTCGCTGGTCTGACGACTTTAGGCCCGTTTTCGATCGACACCTATTTGCCGGCGTTCGCCGGCATCGCCGCCGCGACCGGTGCGACACCGATGCAAATGCAGCAGACCTTGTCGGCGTACTTGCTCGGCTTTGCGATCATGAGCCTTTTCCATGGCGCGCTGTCCGACAGTTTTGGTCGTCGCCCGGTCGTGCTCTGGGGCATCGGCATTTTTGTGCTGGCTTCGGTTGGCTGCGCCTTGTCGACCAGTATTGGCGTGCTGATCATGTTTCGTACCCTGCAGGGTCTGTGCACCGGTGCCGGCATGGTGATTTCGCGCGCCATCATTCGCGACGTCTACGCGCCCGCCGAAGCGCAGCGCGCCATGTCGCAGGTCACCTTGTTCTTTGCTGTGGCGCCCGCCGTCGCACCGATGGTGGGCGGTGTGCTGTTCAGCGTTGCCAACTGGCAGGCGATCTTCTGGTTTCTGGCCATCGCCAGTCTGGTGTTATGGTTGACTACCTTCCGGTTTTTGCCTGAGACACTGCCGTTGGCACAGCGCCAGGAGTTCAGTGTCGATAACCTGCTGCGCGGTTATTGGCAGTTGGGTTTCGATGCGCGCTTTCTGCTGCTCGCGGTCTCGAGCAGTCTGCCGTTTAATGGTGTGTTCATCTACATTCTCGCGGCACCCGCTTTTCTGGGCGAGATCCTGGGCCTGGCGCCCACGCAATTCTTCTGGTTCTTCCTGGCCACTGTCATAGGCGTCATGTGTGGTGCAACGATCAGCGGTCGCCTGGCGGGTCGCATCGAGCCGCGAGTCCAGGTTCGGATCGGCTTCGCGATCATGTCACTGATGGCTGTGGTCAACGTGACCGCCAATTTGCTGTTCGTCGCTCATCCGTACTGGGCCATCGCACCGATCGGACTCTTCATGCTCGGCTGGAGCATGGCCACGCCGGCCATTACCTTGATGGTGCTCGACCTCTTTCCCGAGCGCCGAGGCATGGCGTCATCGCTGCAAGCGTTCGTTGGCAGTCTGATCAACGCGGTCGTGGCCGGCGTCATCGCGCCAATGGTCATGCATTCGGCCTTGGGGCTGGCCGTTGCATCGCTGATCATGTTGATGATCGGGCTGCTGTGCTGGCGCGTTGTTCGAACGTTCTGGACGCAGACCGGTAAGCAGCCATTGCTCAGACAAGCGTCTCAGATAGATAAGCGCGGCTAAGATCAGGTGCTGACTCAGCGCCTTGCCGATCTCGACCAGTGCCGCTTTCTCGGCATCGTTGACGAGCGTGCGGCCAAAGCCGAAGAAGCTAGCCTCGGTGGCTGCCTCAGGTACCCGTTTGGCCACTTCCGACAACCAGGCGCTCCAAGCCTCGGGAGCCGTTCACATGCAAGCCGTCGGTCGACAATCCTGTCAGTTACCGGATGGCGTCCGGGTTCAGTACGAACGCCACCGTCCCGAACAGACTACGCTGTATCGCCTCGTTCAAGAGCGCGCCGCGACCTTTTTCGCTCAGGTCGAAGCCGCAGCGGGGGCCGGCGTTCCTCAGTTCGTTAAGGACGAGTTTGCAGCATTCCTCGAATGCGGCATTTTGGCCCACGGCTTCCTGCGTCTGCGCTGCGGCGACTGTGGGCACGACAAGCTGGTGGCGTTCTCCTGCAAACGGCGCGGCTTCTGTCCGTCTTGTGGCGCCCACCGTATGGCGCAGACTGCGGCACACTTGGGCGATCACGCCCTGGCGAACGCCCGGCTGTACCGGTACGCCAGTGGGTGCTGTCACTGCCGATCCCGCTGCGCCTGCTGCTGGCCGCGCAGCCGCAGTTGCTTACGCCGGTGCTGCGGGTAGTGCACCGAGTGCTGAATCGCTTTCTGCTCGATCAGGTGGGTCTGACGGCAGACGAGGCCGACGGCGGCGCGGTGACACTGATTCAACGATTTGGCTCGGCGGCCAACTTGAATATCCATCTACACTGCTTGGTTCTGGACGGCGTTTACCGGCGCGGTGCCGACCGTGAGCCACAGTTTGTCGGTGTGCCGGCACCGACCGACGAAGCGGTGCAGGCGGTGTTGCACAAGATCATCACGCGGATGATGAAGCTGCTCACCCGGCAAGGCGTTCTGATCGAAGAGCAGGGCGAAGCCTACTTGGCCGCTGGCGACGATTCGGACGAGTCGAGTGCGCTGCAACGCCACCGTCCAAGTGGTGTTGACGCTAAAGTCACCGTGGCGCGACGGCACCACGCACCTGGTGATGTCGCCGCTGGAGTTCATGCAGCGCCTGGCCGCGTTGGTGCCTAGAGCGCGACTGCGTTTGATCCGGTTTCATGGCGTGCTGGCACCGTCTGTTACGCCAATTCGGCGAAGCTGCGCGCGCTGGTGGTGCCCCAACCACCATGCGAGTCCGCCCCGGTCGGCTTAAGATCATTGCGGCCATTCTCGAGGCACCCGTGATCGAGAAGCTCCTCACCCGCCTGGGCTTGCAGGCGAGGCCACCACCTCGGGGGCCTGCGCGTGGCCACATGCCGCTGCAACACGTTTTCTGAGTCAGCCCTACCGAAACATTGCCGCTCGATCCGATCGAGCCTCAGTGGCGCGCGACCGGCTGCCTGCGCGACCATCCCCGGCGGCTGAGAATCAGTCTGGGCCTTGTACCCTGAATCAACCTGAGCCGAAACCGCTCGCTGACCGGGGAGGTTCAGCGAGCACAGAGCAAGTCCAGCGAGCAAACTCACCTCCTACTCGTGCCAAGTCTCTGGCAACCGTGGCCGTACCGCACGACTCACTGGTGAAAACAGCGTTTAAAAATCCTATCCTCTACCGTCCCAGCGATTCAATGATGAGCCTGGCCGTTTGAGCGCCGGAAAAATTCTGCTGGCCCGTAATGAGATTGCCATCACGCACCGCATACTCACGCCAGAGTCCCACCTGGGTGAAGTTAGCGCCGATCGGTTTCATCTGGTCTTCGATGCGCCAGGGCATGAGGTGCCTGCCGCGCGGCAACAGGTTGTAATTCCCAACCGCTTGATCGGCAAAGTCCTCTTCGCAGTTCGCAAAGCCGGTCACGGTCTTGCCGTTCGCCAGATACTCGCCGTTCGGTAGTTTCGCGTAGTTCAGAATTGCCACGCCGTGGCACAGTGCGGCGGCAATCTTGCTCGCCGCATAAAACTCGACAAACTTCGCATGCAGATCGGTGGCGGCCTCGAAATTGAACATCGGTGCCTGCCCGCCGGCCACGACGATCGCGTCGAACATTTTCACGTCGATGGTGTCGACCTTTGGCGTGTCGGTGGTCATCGCCAGCAGTTTCGGCGTATGAATGAAGCCCTGGCTGATCAAGTCACTACTCGAGTACCCGCTGGAATCATTGGGGTCGCTCATCGCGTCAGCCTCGCACTTGCCGCCGTTGGCACTGAACACGTCGACCTCGTAACCGGCCTCCTCGAAGGCATGGTACGGATGAGTCAGCTCGCTCCACCAGAACCCCACCGGCCGACCGCTGGTCGTTGAGACAGCGGGATTGGCGATCACAATCGCGATGCGTTTTTTCGCCAGGGCGTTAACAACGTTGGGGTCTTTCAAGCTCATGGAAATTCTTTCTTCAGGGGTTGCCGACAAGTGATTCTCCAGGTAAACACCAGAATCATAAATATCGTTATTTACAAATCATTGTTGTATATTTCGTTAACATATGGAACTGAGCGAATTTCGCGCACTGGTCGCGGTCGTCGAGAATGGCAGTTTTACCAAGGCCGCCGAGGCCTTGGGACAACACAAGGCGGCCTTGTCGCGCACTATCAGTCTATGGGAGGCGCGACTTGGTGCCCGGCTCTTGGAGCGCAGCACCCGAGCGTTGTCATTGACCGAAATTGGCCGCGAGGTCTACGAACGGGCGCGGATCATTCTCAACGCGGTCAAGGACGCCGAAGATCTGGTGCTAAAGACGCGGGCCGCACCACGTGGTCTGTTGCGACTTTCCTGCGGCGTCGAATTCGGCATGCTGGCGGTGAGCCGCTGGATCGATCACTACCTGCTGCGACACCCCGAGGTCCAGATCGAAGCCGATTTTTCAGGGCGTTTGATTGACCTGGTTCACGAAGGTTTTGATCTGGCGATTCGGCTTGGAGAGTTGCCCGACTCAAGTCTTGTCGCCCGGCGTCTGGGTGAGCTGCACTACGGACTTTTTGCCTCGGCTGACTACTTGACGCAGCGCGGCACACCAAACATTGCGCCTGATTTGCAGCATCACAGCCTGCTCGCCTTCAGCGGCAGCCGCGGGCTTAGGGCCTGGAGGTTATGGCGTGCTGACGAGCAGATCACCATCAAGGGCTCCATCAGGCTCAAAGTGAACAACAGTTTTGCCGTTCGCGACGCCGCCGTTCTGGGTCTGGGGATCGCCCAATTGCCGCGCTGGTTAGCCCAGCCCGAAGTGTCTGAGGGCCGGCTGAAGGCGGTGTTACCCGACTGGACGCTGGCGCCGGTTCCGGTGCATGCACTTTTCCCGAGCGGCAAATATCTGAGCCCCAAAGTGCGGGCCTTTATTGAATTGGCCAGCAATGACTTCGTGAGCGGCGGCCAGTCTGTTACCCCAGGCGCGCCGCCCGGTTCGATCATTCCCGTTTCCAGAAGTCCTGCGACGGTATTCGGAAGGCCCGATTAAAACGGGAGGACGCGTTCTCTCACGCGATGATCATCGTCAACTCGGCGATCGTGTCGTCGTCGAAATGCTGCTGCAAGCGGGCGAACAACTCGTCGTCGACGTCGCTTGAGGTCATTGCGTCGGCGTACTCAAGCGCCGCTTTTTCGGATTCGCTGAAATGCGAACTTTTCGCGTAGTCGTGGAGTGCATCGATCTTGCCCGTTGAGATCCCATGCCTGCTGCTCACGGCAGCATTCACGTCCTGTCAGAACTCGCAACCATTCCACCAGGCAACGCGTCGATTCAACAGACCTCGGAGTGCACCGGGCACGCATTTGGTCTGTTGTTGGAGGGCGGTCCACATTTCTCGCGCCGCGCGAAAATAGGCCGGATTGCGAGCGTAGAACAGATACGGAAAGAGCGGCTCGCCGCGCAGCGCGCGCTTTTCCTCGAGCTCCGCTTGCAGGTCCTCCGGAAGTTTCTCAATGTCAACCGGTGGAATTCGGGTCTTCAAATCCATCGCCATATCCTCCTCAGCATGTCAGGCCATTGTCTTCGGCGCACATCACGGCCGCAATGCGCGTACAAATGATTCCAAGCGAACCTTACAGTACTCAGCCGAGCCAGTTTCCGTTGGCCCTTTGCACTCCTGGCCGTATTCGCGCACCGCCAGGACCACTTCCGGGAAGTGCGGTTGCGCGACGATTTGGTTACTCGACAACTCGCGCAACATGAGCCCATGGTTGTCTCTCAGGGTCAGCTTGGTTGGCTTGAAGCCGGCTAGATCTGCAAGGTCAACCGAGTCCTTGCCCTTGACCTGCTCCAACGGATACTTCGCCCGAGCCGGACCGCTTTGGAGCTTTTGTCCTTTGGCGCCAAGGCCAGGGTCGAAGCGCTTCGCGTCGCCCAATCGATTGGCCACGCGTTCGTATTCGGTTACAGGCGCAATCGGCCCTTGAGCGCGCTCCTTTGAAGAACGATTCAATACGATGGCGGCAACCGCCGGATCTCGAAACCCCTTCAACGCGATCACGTCGATTGGAACGGGCCACACGCCGCGGACAATCGGTTGAGCCAGTTGGGCGCAACGTTGGATCGTTTGCAGGCCAAGCAAGGTCGCCGCCAAGACCGCCAGGACCGCCAGGACCGCCAGGAAGAGCAGACACAGGACGATGCCGATGAAGGCGAGAAGAACGAGTGCTTCGATTCCAAGACCCATAACAGTTCTTCTAATCTCATGGTAAACGCCAGCGCAAGCTGGGTTGGACGAACGGTCAAAGGGCGCTGGGTGTTCATACGAGCGTAGATTTGCCCGGCGGTGTGCCGCGTCAGGCGAAGCTCAAGTCGACGCTCAAGGCGATGCGCATGGCGCTGTTCAAGGCTTGACAATGCGGCCTGATCGGCCCATAACTGTCAGCGGAGTTCGGTCGCCATGCAGTGTGGCGCGGTGACGAAATTGTCAGGATGAAGGCGTTGGTATGGCAGAGTTGTTTCGCGCCGCAATGTTGGTGGTCTTCATGATCCATGCGTCGATCGCCTGCGCCGCGCCCGACGAACAAAAACTCGGCAAGGAATTGGGTTACCCGGTCGGCAATGCGTCCAGGAGCAGCTGGCTGGACGATGAATCGCGACGGGTCGGATCATTCACACATCAAGGTGAGATCCCAGGCTTCTATCACGGCAAAGCGAATCTGCTGCAGCGCGCCGAAAAGCCGATGCCGCTGCCGAAAGCAGCGAGAGAAACTGACTATCGCTGGAGCATTGATCAGGCACGCAACTTGAGTGTCGACGACTACCTGGCACGGCAGCGTATCACGGGGCTGCTCATCGTGAAGGATGGTGTCGTGCAGCTCGAGCGTTACCAGTACAGCCGCCAGCCGACGCATCGATTCACTTCGCAGTCGATGGCCAAGTCGATCACTGCGCTCGGCATCGGCATCGCCCTCTACGAGGGCAATATCAAGTCGCTCGACGACCCGGCCGAACGATACGCGAGCGAGCTGCGCAGCACCTTGTTTGGGGCCACATCAATTCGTAATCTGCTGCGCATGGCTTCAGGGGCGCAATTGAAGCAGACTTACGACAACTCAGGCGACAGCGGGCGGTTCGACGCCGCGCTTGCCCGCGAAGGTGTACAAGCGGCGGCAATGGTTATCACCGAGCGCGCAACCAAAGCGGGAACCCATTTCAGCTATTCGAGTGCTCACTCGGTCGTGCTCGGCGCCGTTCTGCGAGGGGCCACCGGCACAAGCCTTGCCGAATACTTGACGCCGCGACTTTGGCAGGCCATCGGCGCCGAAGCGTCAGCGCTTTGGCGCGCCGACCGTACGGGACTTGAGGTGGCTTCAGGCAATTTTAATGCGACCCTGCATGACTACGCACGATTGGGAGTCGTGCTCGCCAACGATGGAGTACGGCCTGACGATCCCACCCGCAAACCGATTGTGCCGCTCGATTTTCTGCTCGATGCGACCGACTGGAAGCGCGTGCCTGCGCCGTTTCATCCGGGCAAAGCCGAGCCATTCATGGGTTATGGCTATCAATTCTGGCTTTTTCCTGGCGAACGCCGTCGGTTTGCGATGCTGGGTGTTTATGGTCAGTCGATCTACATTGATCCTGGCCAAAAGTTGGTCATGGTGCAGACCGGCGTCAACGCGACCGCGCAAGCCGGCGAAACCAGCTTGGGGCGCGAGCGTTTGGCGTTCTGGCGCGGCGTCGTCGGCCACTATGGGAAATGGTAGCGGGCGTCGTCGACCAGTTCAGAAAGCCAGCTTCAAAACACCAGTGGGAGTCGCTGCGCGCGAAAGAACTGGGTGACGACCGGAGTCCAGATCGGAAAGCCCGCCGGTGCGGGCAACACACCGTGGCCCCGCCGTTCGGGAAACGGCGGCGCGACAAACAGTTCGCCGCGTCCGCCGGCCTTGCTAAAACTCTCGAACCACAATTTCTGCACACGCAGGCCGATGTACTCGTCGTTCTCGGCATAAAACCAAAGCACCGGCACGGCGATTTGGGGCGCGATCGATGTGTACAGCTGCGCCAAATGATCGGACGCGCAGGGCTCGCCTGGATGGGTATCCGGTCGCCCGCCCCTGCCTGAGGAAAACGCCAGCACGGCGATCAATCCATCGGGACGTTTCGAGGCCGTGTACAACGAAGCGAAGCCGCCCGCGCTCTGACCGACCAACAGCCAGCGTTTCGCATCGAGATCGCGCTGCGACTTTGCCCAAGCGACCGTGGTGAGCAGATCCAAGGCGGCACCTTCACCAGCGCGGCGAAAGTCCGGCTTTTTGCAACTGCCGTAAGCATCACCAAATTTCTCGCCGCCGCTTGCGCCATAACCGCGCCGCACTGGCGCCAGCACCGCATAACCACGCCGTACCCACTCGTTGGCCAGCGGCAGATTGCGATTACGGCCGATATTGTGGTTCTGTTCGGCCGTAAGCGCGGTACCATGACTCAACACGATCCACGGAAAGGGGCCTGCGCCCGCCGGACGAAAGCTGGTGACGACGATACGCTCGCCGGTACCGGGGATCGGTACTTGATGGACCTCCTCGCGCAGGCTGACATCGAGCAGCTCGGCCTGGCTGGCTTTGGTACTGACCCGCGCCTGCAGCGACGTGGTCACCAGCATCGCCACGGTTAGTAACGCAACGATCTTAAAAGGACGCCGGACGATCAACACAAAGAGGACATTTTTCAGGGCTAGTTTGGTGAACATTAAATTCAGCGCTCGCTTAAGGTTCTGCCAACGACGGGTCTGCCAATAACGGCCTTGCGCGCCTTCGTATCGGACGGAAAACGCGGACTGTAAGAGAGGAGTCGGGTTGAGTAGCCGGCGCGCTCGAAGATGGCGAGCACAAATCCAGAACAGTCGGCGCGCATCGAGCAGGTGCTGGCGCTGGTGTCGCCCGGCATCTGAATCAATCGGCCGCCGAGAACATATTGATTGTTCGCGGGCATGATGTTTTGAACCAATTGACGGGCGATCGCCAAATGCCTGGGCGTATCCTCAGCGAGGATCCGGGCGTTCATGCAGCAAAGCAGGGCCAAAACGGTCCAGACATGAAGAACAACTTTGACGGCGAAGCTCATCTTGACTTCCCACTGCGTCCCGAATACCGCCTGTTCAATGCCGCCCGTTGTGTAATCTGCCTGTTGCGTAATCTGCCTGTCGCGTAATCAATCTGTTAGGCAATCATAAGCCGAAACGCTTCCGTGAATGGGTCTGTCTGCACATTGGTCAACCAAACCGAAAGGCACGAGACGACCGGCGACGCAACCAAAAAAATCACGCTCGAGAGATTTCAACCGGGCTTGGACAGCAGTGAAGCGACGGCGGCCTGGTTGACCTGTTCAATCCACTGGCAGGCTTAGCTGGTCGGCATCGAACGCAAACCGTAAGTCGCCTCGCCGATCCTTAAATATTCGACTCGCATGATCGCCGACTTTTCGCCGGGCAAGGCGTAACCCAGCGCCGCGACGACCACACCGGGCGCGGGCTGCGCGACCTTCCAGGCTTCGACCCGAAACAGCGGAGCCAACTCCAGGGTCCAGGTTTTCGCATTGCTGTCCGGCACCTTTGCCTTGGCCAGCAGCGTCTTGCCGTCAATCTGCTGCGTTTGGGCCGGCAAGATCCGTTTGATGAACACGGTCGGAATTGACAGCGTTCCGCGCCGATTGATAAACGCATAAAGATGACCACTCAGCGGATTCTGGCCCATGGCGTTTCGGGCCAGCGCATACAAGCCGACATACGATCGGCGCATGTCGACCGGCTGGCCGTACACATACACTCGGATCTGGCCTTCCGGAAAGAACATCGAGCGGCCCTCAGCCTCGGCTTACCGTCAGCACCATGCCGCCACCGAATTCCAAACGCAGATCGATTCGGGCATCCGGTAACACACCGGCCGGCGAATTGAGCGGCGCCCGATTCAGCGGACCCAGGTCAACAAACCCCAAGGCCTGCGGCGCCACTCGACGAGTCGAGTGGCGCACAGCGATCAATGGAATCTGAACCAACCCGCAATTTTCCGGTCAGTACCAAAGCACAACAC
>JANLTP010000238.1:0-2222 GCA_031363055.1 Burkholderiales bacterium
TTTGGCTTCGGCAATGGTGCGGGCACAGTCGCGAATTTCTGGTGATGGCTCCGTCAACGGCGTTGGCCGCAAGAACAAGCCGTGCGGTTGCCGTTCGCAAACGCCATGCATCATGCCGCCAGTGTCTGTGGTTTCGACCTCGCCCGAGATTGAGATGTTCACCGCTTCGAGCGGGCCGTCCATAAAAACCAGATGCGTGATGTTGCCGAACGCGTCTTCGCTTTTTTCCAAGCGTGCATCGGCGTCAATCTCAACCCGCCAGCGGCGTACGAACTGCATGGCGCACGACCGTGGCGTGAGCCGCATCAACTGCATCGCCGAAGTGACAGGCTTGCCATAACTGTAGCGAGTCGCGTGGCTGACCGAAATGCGCATCTGCTGCCGCCGTTATTGGAGGTACTGGCGCGAGATAGCCGCGCCGAGGTCGTTGTTGTCGGAAATGAATTGCTTCAAGAACTCATGCAGCCCGGATTGAAACACGGCATCAATCTGCGCATTGGACAGTGTCGTCAACGTGCCCCGCGCCAAACGCTGTGAGGGGCCCTGGCGGCCGTAAGCATCTGCAATCTTGTCGAGATACTCATTGAGCGAGCCGTAACACGAGATCAAGGAGCGCGGCTGTTCTGGCCGGAGGATCAGAAAGTCGGCCACCAGCCACGGCTGCAAGCTTTTGCGATAAACCCAGTGGAACGACGTCAGGGCATTGACACTGCGCAAGATCGACGACCATTGGAAATAATCCAAACCGCCGCCAACCGGTTCCTTGTCGGGTAACAGCACGTGATATTTGACATCGAGCAAGCGCGCCATGTTGTCGGATCGCTCAATGAACGTGCCGAGCCGCTGAAACCAATATTGGTCGGTCCGCAGCATTGTGCGATAGGCGGCGCCATCGAAGCGCAGCGACATCTCGGTCACGCGCGCCAGGAACCGCTGCAGATCGGCTGGCGGCATGTCTTCGAGATGCGCATCCTTCAAGTCATTCCAGGTATCGTTGAGGATTTCCCACATTTCGGTGGTGATTTCCGTGCGCACCGAACGCGCGTTCGTTCTGGCCGTTTCGATGCAGGCTTTGATGGTTGATGAGTTGCCGTCGCTGCCGGTCATAAAGCGCACAACGTTTTGGCGCGTCGCTTCAGGATAGCTCTGGTAGAACGCGTCTTTGCACGACGACGTCGCTATCGCACTTTCCCATTCGTTCGATGCGCCAGCATAGGCCGATGGCAAGGCCGACAGCCGCTGCGCCACGTCGAGAATACGGGCCAGGTTCTCGGCGAGCTCGACATAGCGCGATAGCCAATACAAATTATTGGCTTTGCTCGACAGCATGGCTCACCCCTCCACCACCCAAGTATCCTTGGTACCGCCGCCTTGTGACGAGTTCACAACCAACGATCCCTTGGTGAGGGCAACGCGGGTCAGGCCTCCCGGAACACAGCGAACGCCGCCGGCGCCGCACAGTACGTACGGCCGTAGATCGACATGGCGCGGGGCAATGCCCTCATCGACAAAACACGGAACAGTTGATAGAGCGAGCGTTGGTTGCGCAATGAACGCCTCCGGTTTGGCCTGCAGTTTGGCTTTGAATTCGCAGAGCTGCGCCTGGCTCGCATGCGGGCCAACCAACATCCCGTAGCCGCCGGAGCCGTTGACCTCTTTGACGACAAGATCAGAGAGATTCGCAATCACGTGCTTCAGGGCGTCCGGCTCGCGGCAGCGCCAGGTCCGTACATTTTTCAGAATGGGCTCTTCGCCAAGGTAGAATTTCACGATCTCTGGCATGTAACTGTACAGCGCCTTGTCATCGCAAACACCCGTTCCAACCGCATTGGTGAGTGTGACGTTGCCGGCTTTATAGGCCGACATCAGTCCAGGAACGCCGACGACGGACGCCGGATTGAAGCACAGCGGATCGAGGTAATCGTCGTCAACGCGGCGGTAAATGATGTCAACGCGCTTCGGGCCCACGGTCGTGCGCATGTAGACAATGTTGTTACGGACCTGAAGGTCGTGTCCCTCAACCAACTCGACGCCCATTTTGTCGGCCAGAAACGAATGTTCGTAATAGGCCGAGTTGAATGGACCTGGCGTCAGCAACACAACGGTCGGTTCGCGCGAGGAGGACGGCGGCGCAACCGAACGCAGCGTTTCCAGGAGCGTATCAGGGTAATTGTCGATCGGCAGGATGCGGTGCTGACTGAACAGTTCTGGCAGAAGCCGCA
>JANLTP010000253.1:0-16495 GCA_031363055.1 Burkholderiales bacterium
GGCCGGCACCCATGACGCGCTGGTGACGATCGAGGAACATGTAGTCATGGCCGGCGCCGGCAGTGCGGTTTCTGAAGCGCTCGCCGATATGGGTATCGCCGAACCGATGCTGCAACTGGGCTTGCCTGATCGTTTTGTCGACCACGGTGAGCAGGCGCAATTGCTACGTCTGCTGGGTCTCGACGGTGCCGGAATCGAGCGCAGCATTCGCGAACGCTTTCAGGATATTCTCGCTGGCACCGGTCCGCGTCTGGTTGCTGCGCGCAAAGCCTGACGCCCGCACTGACCGCTGAAGGCGCTGGCATCGGTACGCTTCAAGATTGTTGCCGATGATTCAACCGGTTAGTTCGGACGCTCGGCCTAAATTCTGGCCGACTTTCTGGCGGCTCGGCAAACCTTATTGGTTCTCTGAAGATCGCTGGCTTGCGCGGCTGTTGCTTGTTGCGATTGTGGTGCTGAATTTGGGCGTCGTCTGGGTCAACGTCCAGTTGAACACCTGGAACGGTGCGTTTTATAACGCGCTGCAAGACAAGAAGTTTGATGATTTCAAGCGTCTGCTGTTCGAGTTCACCGGCTGGGCCTTTTTGTATATCTTGCTGGTGGTCTACCAACTATATCTAACCCAGATGTTGCAGATCCGCTGGCGCCGCTGGTTGACCGAGGTTTATCTGAAGCGCTGGCTCGATGGCGCCGTCCATTACCGCATGACCCTGGCCCGACAGGGAACGGACAATCCCGATCAGCGAATTGCCGAAGACTTCCGGGAATTTGTCAATGACACCCTCTCACTGTTCTTCGGTCTATTGTCCTCGAGCGTCACCTTTGTGTCGTTCGTGGGAATCCTCTGGGCGCTGTCGGGCGCCGTCAGCATTGCCGGCGTACAGATTCCCGGCTACATGGTCTGGGTGGCGATTGCCTACGCGCTGTTTGGCAGTCTGATCGCGCATTGGGTCGGCAAGCCGCTGATCAAACTGAATTTCGAGCAGGAGCGCTATGAGGCAGATTTTCGATACTCGCTGGTGCGGGTACGGGAAAACTCTGAAGGCATTGCGCTGTATCGCGGCGAGTCGGTTGAGCTCGGCAGCCTGAATGGCCGCTTCGCCCAGGTTGCCCGCAACTGGTGGGCGATCATGAAAATTCAAAAGCGCTTCGTCTGGTTCTCGACGTTCTACGGCCAGTTGGCGATTATTTTTCCGATGGTGGTTGCAGCACCGCGCTATTTTTCCGGCGCGATTGCATTGGGTGGCCTCATGCAGACCGCCAGCGCCTTTGGCCAGGTGCAATCGAGCCTGTCCTGGTTCGTCGACGCCTACACCAAGGTCGCCAGTTGGCGGGCCTCGATTGAACGGCTCGACGGCTTCGTACACGCGATTGAATCGACGCGTCAGATGGATCATGATCGGCAACTGCAAGTCGGCGATCGGGTGGAGTTGGGTCAGGTGCAAGTCGACATACCGGTGCCCGAAAAGCTTGGCGAGTCGGCCTTGCAGCCGCTATTGCAGGCGTCGGCTCAAACGCTGGATCGCGGCCTTCACACGTTGGTTTCAGGCCCGTCGGGCAGCGGCAAAAGCACCCTGCTCAGAGTACTGGCCGGCATCTGGCCATTTGTGCACGGCCGATTGCAGGTCAGCGATCCGCAGCACAGCTTGTTCCTGCCGCAAAAGCCGTATTTCCCGCTAGGCAGCTTGCGCCAGGTGTTGGCTTACCCGCGAGGCGCCGAATCATTGGGCGAGCACGAACTGCTGGAAGCCCTCGAGCAGGTCGGCATGTCGTCGCTGGCCAACCGGCTCGACGAACAAGCGATGTGGTCGCAACTACTTTCGGGCGGTGAACAACAGCGCATTGCCATTGCACGCGCGCTGTTGTTCAAGCCGAACTGGTTGTTTCTTGATGAAGCTACCAGCGCACTCGACGAGGCCGCCGAGTCGCAGTTGTATCAGACGCTGAAGGAACGATTGCCGGGCTGCACCTTGGTGTCAGTCGCACATCGCGCCAATGTCGCCCGTTTTCATCAGCAAGTGCTGCGCTTGCTGCCGGTCGCGGGTCAGGCGACCGGATTACGTCTGGAGAGCTGAGTTCAGAGAGCTGAGTTCAGAGACCGCTGAAAAATACTGCTGCCAGTTTGTAACAGTAAGGCGGTACCAGACCACCGTGGTAGCTGCTGGCGATCACGGTGAATTCACCGACCACACCGCCACCAGCGGCGGCAACGGCAGCGGCTTTCTGCGCGTCAAATCCGGCCTTCAGCGCAGCCGTGCCGGGCGGCAGGGTTGCAGCGTCTTCCATGTCCCAACGAAACACCGACGCCGGGCTCGCAAACGCTGCTGCAGCATCAATGCTGTTGAACTTGTTGACGGTCAGATCGGCGCCGCCATGGCACAGCACCATCGGTGAGCTGGGCTTCCAGCCGGTGGTCAGATCGTTGCGGCTAAACGCTTTCTGATAGGTCGAGGCAGGATCCTGAGCCGCTGTCTGGTAGCTCTTGTTGATCAGGAACGGTTGGCCGTTACCCTGGTCGTACAGCGTACGGTAAGTGCCATCGGCACCGGCCGGCAATTTCGCGGCGGCGGCCGCAACATTGGTACTTGGGAACAGTCCGACCATATTGGGGGCGTAGGTAGGCGCGTAGATCTCCGCCGGTGTGCTGTAGATGTTGCCGTACGAATTCTGGAAGCTGTCGACCACCAGCGGCGTAAAAAAGGCTGCTCCGATGCCTTGCAAGGCCGGATTGGTCAACGACTGGTTGGCAATCTTCGACAGGGCATAGGGACCCGCCAGTGGGGCCGAACCAGTGACCGTGAATTCGCTCGAGTACTTGGTTTGTATCGCCTTGACCGTCGCCATGGCGACATGGCCGCCTTGCGAGTAACCGGTGATGAACAACTTCGTCGAAGCGGTCGCGCCGAGCTTGGTTAAGGAGCTCTTGGTCGCGCGCAGGGCATCGATCATGTCCTGCGATTGCTGATCGGCGTTCAGATACGGATGGTAGGTCAGTTTTGAGGCGTTATAGCCAGCGTAGTTTGGGGCCACCACGATGTAGCCCTGCGCCGCAAACAAGGTCATTGCCAGTCCGGCTTCGCCGTCGCTGGTCACGTTGGCCATGTTCTTGTTCTTGTTGGCATCGGTGCCATGCGCGAACAAGACGATCGGGCGAGGACCGGTACAAGCGGCGTTCGTGCCGCTCGGCACCATGACGGCCGCCGTTCCGTTGGTATTTTCGCCCTTGCCGCCACTGGTGTCGTAATCAATGGCGCTAACCTTGACGTCGCACAGCGCGCTGCCCGACAAATTGACCAGGCCACTGGCGGTAGCGCCGGCCGTCACGTTAGCCGCTGGTACGGTAGCGATCGCGACCGGATCGCCGTTGATGGTGCCGCTGCCCGAGCTGGTGCTGTTACCGCAGGCAGCGACCGCCGCCGCCAAGGCAACCACCACAAAGGGCTGGCCGAGATGTCGCCAATTTGAACTTGAATGCATTTTTGTCATCCTCTCACGTTGTTTTGGAGTCGACCCGAATAGCTCAGGGATGTGGTCTGACGAATCGATCTGCGATGATTGTAAAGCCTAAACTTGCCAGGCTTGAACTATCGGGAATTTGCTAATGCAAACGCAGAAGATCGTGCTGGTCACGGGCGCCAGCCGCGGCATTGGCGCGGCCGTGGCCGAACTGGCGGCCGTCGCCGGCTTTGATGTCGCGGTGAATTTCAGCCGCGACGCGCTCGCCGCGCAAGCAGTCGTCGAGCGCGTGCGCGCGCTTGGCCGGCGTGCCGTCTCGATACAGGCCGACGTCTCTCAAGAAGCCCAGGTGCTGCAGATGTTCGATGTCGTTGACGGCGAGCTGGGACGGCTGACCGCGCTGGTCAATAACGCCGGCATCGTCGCCAAGGCCAGCAAGTTGGCCGATATGAGCGTTGAGCGCTGGCAACAGATGTTCGGTATCAATGTCATCGGCTCCTTTCTATGTGCGCGAGCAGCGATCCATCGGATGGCGCTATCGAAGGGCGGGACGGGCGGCAGCATTGTCAATCTGTCGTCAGCGGCGGCGCGCATCGGTTCGCCAGCCGACTACGTCGACTATGCGGCCTCGAAGGGCGCCATTGATACCTTTACCCTGGGCTTGGGCAAGGAATTGGCCGGTGATGGTATTCGCGTTAATGCCGTGCGGCCTGGCCTCATCGATACGGAAATTCATGCCAGCGGTGGCTTTCCCGACCGGGTTCAGCGCAACAGCCAGTATGTACCGATGGGTCGCGGCGGCACCGCGCGGGAAGTGGCCGAAGCGGTACTCTGGTTGTTGTCGGAGCAGTCATCTTACGTGACTGCAACCTTGGTTGATGTCGCCGGAGGCCGTTAGGCGCCCAACTTTTGAATGCCCGATAGTTGCGCGCTGAATCGCCACGTTGCTAGTCGCGAAAGTTGTTGAAGGTCAATGGGATATCGGTGATTTCCTTTTTCAGGAGCGCGATGATCGCCTGCAGGTCATCACGTTTCGTGCCCGATATCCGTACCGCGTCACCCTGGATACTGGCCTGACACTTGACCTTGCTTTCCTTGACCAGTTTGACGATCTTTTTCGCATCATCGCCGGCCACCCCGTGACGCACGGTGATGATCTGTTTCATTTTGTCGCCACCGATTTTCTGCGGGTCAGCGAAATCGAGAAAGCGCACATCGACATTGCGTTTCGCGCATTTGTTGATGAGCACGTCACGAACCTGGCTGAGCTTGAAATCGTCGTCGGCAAATGAAGTTAGTTCGCGCTCTTTCTGTTCAATGCGCGAGTCCGATCCCTTGAAGTCAAATCGGTTGGTGATCTCCTTGTTGGCCTGGTCGATGGCATTGCGAACTTCGACTTCATTGGCTTCCGAAACAACATCAAATGAGGGCATTTCTAATCTCCGTAAAACTTCTTCTCGAAAAACAAGGCGCCGCCCAGTCCCGTGTCGTCGCGTGCGTACAGATCGAGTAAATGCAGCAACGCGTTGCGATGGGTTGCATGGTCAAAATTTAGGCGTGTGATTGTGTGCGACATCAGAGACGAATTGTAACTTGAGCGGTTTAGAACAGACTTAAATTGCGCGACTTGGCCTCGTCTTGACTGCGCGGTTTGGCCGGCCGAGCCGGTTTGACGACGTCGGACGGCTCGATGGCGGTGGCGGCGATCAGGTTCGATGCGCGAACGCCGATCAAGCGGATGCGGCTGCGTTGTTCGGGTACGCGCGCCAGGCATTCGAATGCGGCCTTGCGTAGGTGCACGGCGTCGGCGCTGGCCATGGTGAGGCTCAGGTCGCGGGTCAGTATCTGGAAGTCGTCAAACCTGACCTTGACCCCGACCGTCCGGGCGCGGTAACGGCGCGCTCCCAGGTCACTGCTGACCTGCTGGCAAAGCCTGGCCAGGATGGCCGCTAACGTATGCCAATCGCGTTTCAGATGCAGGTCGCGCTCAAACGTCGTCTCGCGGCTCAGTGACTTTGGTTCGCTGAAGGTCACCAGCGGTCGCTCATCGCGGCCGTTACTGGCTTCATGAAGCCAGCGACCGTAACTTTTTCCGAATTCCTTGAGCAGGAATTGCGGGTCGACGACCGCCAACTCGCCGATCAGCCGAATACCGAGTGCGGCCAGTCGGGCGTCGGCCTTGGGTCCGATGCCGTTGATGCGACGCACCGGCAGCGGCCAGATCTTCTGCTCGATATCGGTCATGGCGATCAGACTCAAACCATCGGGCTTGTTCAGATCACTGGCGATTTTGGCGAGCAGCTTGTTCGGCGCGATGCCGACCGAACAACTCAGCCCGGTGGCTTCAAGAACTGCCCGTTTCAGCCGCATACCCAACGCTGCGGCGCGCGCCGTACTGCCGGGTGCTTGATCCGCGTCACCGGCGTGACCAACATCACCGGCGTCACCATCATCGACCGCATCCGCTACATCAGCCGAATTAGCGACTTCAACCGCCAGGACGTCGGCGCTGTGCAACTCACTCAGATCAATGTAAACCTCATCGATGCCGCGATCCTCTATGGTTGGGCAGACTTGCGCCACCGCCTGTTTGAAGCGCTTCGAAAACCGTCGGTATTCATCAAAATCGACCGGCAGAAACACGCATTGCGGACACAGTTCGTGGGCCCGGTGCAGCGCCATGGCCGAGCGGATACCAAACGCCCGGGCTTCATAGTTGGCGGTCGTTACCACGCCGCGCCGTGACGGATCGCCGCGCCCGCCAATGGCGACCGGCAAACCGCGCAGCTCGGGATGGCGTAATAACTCGACCGAGGCGTAAAACGCATCCATGTCGAGATGGGCGATACAACGCTCGCCGGCGGGCGGTCTGTGGAACTGTTGCGTCAATTAACAATCCGTTCAAGGCGATGCTGCGACCGCGCATCGGTTATAGGACCCGGCCTGCTTGAGGCGCCGCGTTCTGTAGCCCAGTATTGTGAATGATGCGGGGCCAGAAGTCCTCGCCGAACCCTATCGTGTGTACGCCTTGGAGTGAGTAATTGACTACTGCGGTCAAAACCGCACCTAAGCCTTCTATGTTGAAGGTCAATCAGCCGCCTGCGGGTGTTCCGCCGGGCAGCGCGGCGTTGCTGCGTCTGCAAGCCGCGACGCTGGCTCACACCGAGTTCGATGCGGCGGCTGTGGCCTTTTGCAGCGAAATGGCTGACTTGGTCGATGCCTCCCGAGTGTCGCTCGGACTCATCGAACGTAGACATTCTGAACTGATCGCGGTGTCGCGCGGCGAACCCGAGCGGCTCGATCCGCAACTCAGAAAACAGCTCCTCGCGGCGATGGACGAGGCCTATGATCAGGGCAGCACGATCGTCGCGCCGGCCGACCGTGGCGATCGCAGAATCAACCGATCGGCGGAAACCTTGCGCCGTGAACATCGCGGCACGGTCATCACCGTGCCGATCGCCGTGCATCAGGAAACGATCGGCGCACTGACGATCGAATTCGCACAGGTTCGGCCGATCCTGGACCCGCTGCAAACCTTGGCCGAAGACGCGGCCGCGCTGTTCGGACCGGTGCTGTTTGTCTTGCGCCGCAACGAACGCTCGTTGATTCGGCGTTCGGCCGACGGATTCGTCAAGTTATCGCGCACCTGGCCGCACCTGTTACGCAGTCCCTGGCGCTGGCTGGCTGGCGCGCTGCTGCTCGCCGTTGCGGCGCTGGTGTTCATTCCAGCGCGCTACTCGGTCAGTGCGCCGGCCCGCATAGAAGGCGCCGTGCAGCGCGTCGTGGCGGCACCAGCCAATGGCTTTCTGAAGTCGAACAGCGTGCGGCCGGGCGACTCAGTCAAACAGGGTCAGGTTCTGGTCGAGTTGCTCGATCGCGATTTGCAACTGGACCGCTCAAAATTACAGGGTGAGATGGCACAGCACGAGAACGCTTATGCCGCCGCCATGGCGCGCTCGGATCGCTCGAACATGATGATCTACCAGGCTAAGGTCGCTGAGGCTCGTGCACAGTCCGATCTCATCGAGCAGCAACTCAAGCGGATCCAGATGCAATCGCCGATCGACGGCGTGGTCATTCAAGGCGATCTGTCGCAGATGCTCGGATCACCCGTCGAAAAGGGCCAGGTTCTCATGACCATTGCGCCGAAGAATGCCTTTCGCGTCATTGTTGAGCTCGACGAGCGGGATGTGCAGGCCGTCAAACTCGGCCAGAACGGTCGCCTGGTTTTGTCGGCCTTGCCGTGGGATACCGTAGCGATCCTGATCGAGCGCATTACGCCGATGGCGGTCGTCATCGAGGGTCGCAATGTTTTTGAAATTGAGGCCAGACTGGCGCAGGCGCAATCGGATCTGCGGCCTGGCCTGCGCGGTGTCGCGCGCATCGAGGTCGGCCAGGCGCCGCTCGCGCGGGTCTGGACGCGGCGCTTCACCGAACACCTGCGGCGCTTCATCTGGCGCTGGAGTCCGTAGTGAGCACGTCGGTATTCAGTGATCGCTGGTACCGCGTCATCGATCTGCGGCCGCGCCTGCGCAGCAATGTGCGCATCGATCGGCAGTTGGTCCGTGACGATACCTGGTTCCTGCTGTCGTCGGCCAGCAAGTCGAAAACACATCGTCTGAATGTCGCCGCCTGGGCGTTCGTCGGGCGCTGTGATGGCGAACGCAACGTCCAGCAGGTTTGGGATGTCCTCTTGGCCGCCAACGCCGAGCATATGCCGACACAAGTTGAAATCGTTCATTTGCTGACGCAACTGTACAAGGCCGGGCTGATGGAATTTGATCAGTCGCCCGATGTCGAGTTGATGATCAAGCAATCGCGCAAGGATCGCCGCAGCGAAGCCGTGCAACGCGCCAACCCGTTGTCATTCAGAGTTCCACTGGGCGATCCCGGCGGCTGGCTGAGTCGCTGTACCGCTCTGGCGGCCTTCATTTATTCGGTGAAGGGCCTGCTGCTGTGGTCATTCATGATTCTGCTCGGCGTCGCACTGATGTTCGTGAATTGGGATGAGCTGGCGCGCCATGCCGACCGGTGGCTGGCGACGCCGCGCTACGCAGTGATCGCCTGGTTTGTTTATCCGGTCATCAAATCCATTCATGAAATGGGCCACGCGCTGGCGGTCATACGTTGGGGCGGTGCCGTGCGTGAAGCCGGCATCGGCCTGTTCATGTTGCTGCCGGTGCCCTATGTTGATGCTTCTGATTCAAACCTGTTCGTGCAACGCCATCAGCGCGCGCTGGTCAGCGCCGCCGGCATCATGGCCGAGATGTCGTTGGCTGTGATCGGCTTGATCGTCTGGGCCCTGACACAGCCCGGGCTGGTCCAGGATATCGGCTTCACGGTGGCTTTTGTCGGTGGCGTTTCAACCCTGTTGTTCAACGCCAATCCGCTGATGCGGCTCGACGGCTATTACCTGTTGTGCGATCTGACCGAATTGCCAAATCTGGCCGCTCGCAGCACGGCGCTCTGGCAATCCTGGTTCTTGCGCAGCGTCTTGCGGGTCAAGGAAGCGATCGAGCCATCACTGGCGAAAGGTGAGCGATTCTGGTTGCTGATGTACAGCCCGGCCGCCTGGGCTTATCGCTTGCTGGTGGTGGTTTGCCTGCTCATGTGGGCCGGTGGCTATCATCCGGTACTGGGTATCGTCGTCGGCACGCTCGCGATTTTTACGCTGATCGTCCTACCCTTTGTCATCGGTGCACGCCAGTTGTTGGCGCAAATTCCTGCGGGCCGCAGTCATCGCGGTGCCCGCCTGCGCTTTGCGGCAACCGCTGTTGCCGTTTTGCTGGTGCTGGCGGTGGTGCCCTTACCGCATCGCAGTATTGCGCAAGGCGTGGTCTGGCTGCCCGAGCAGGGTCAAGTGCGCTCGCAAGTGGAAGGTTTCCTGATGACCACAGCGCCGGCTAACGCGACGGTGCGCTCCGGTGATGCGGTGGTGCAACTCGATGATCCGGCGCTTGAAGTCGAGCATCGAAAGTTGCTGGCGCGCCGTGAGGGGCTGCAGACGGCGGTTTACCAGACTTTAGCCAGCGATCTCTTCAAGAGCAAGCAGTTCAACGAAGAGATAATCGCGATCGATGGCCGCCTCAAAGACATCCTCGAGCGGCGTGCGCAGCTCGAGGTTCGGGCGGCCTTGCCAGGGCGCTTCACCGTCAAACGAATTCATGATTTGCCAGGCCAGTTTTTCAAGCAGGGCGAGACGATCGGGTACATGATCGGCGCACTGCAACCGGTGGTGCGGGTCGCCGTCCACCAGGAAGAGGCAGCGTTCCTGAGAGCCGGCGTCAAGGAGATTTCAATCCGGCTGGCGCAGTGGCCTGGCCGCGAACTGCGTGGCCGCATGGTACGCACGACGCCGTCGGCGATCGAACGCCTGCCCAGTGCCGCGCTCGGCGATCGTGCCGGTGGCGATGTGCTGGTCGACCCAAATGACAAGGACGGCACTCGAACCCTGTCGCCGACCTACGTGCTCGATCTGCAAGCCGATGACATGCCGACCGAGTTGATTGGCGGGCGCGCCTGGGTGCGCTTCAACTATGGCTGGGCGAGCGCCGCCACGCAGGGCTTCAGGCAATTCAAGCAACTGCTGCTCATGCACTTCTCGCCAATTGAAAGTTGAGCCCGTTGAGCATTCCTCATCCAGGTTCGATCTGGGGCTTCTATCCCGAACGCATTGCAAGCCCTGAGCAGCCGAGGGCACCGCGACTGTTGTGGCGCACTGCACGCAGCGATCAGCAGCGCTACATTGAGTTGGCTGAAGGTGCTGCGCGCTACGCCGGAAACCTCGCTCGTGAGTCGATCCCGGCGCTGCATGCGCGAACCCGCCGAATTGCGGCGCAACTGACGGTCCAGGGGTTCACGCCCGAACTGATCGCGCAGTCACTGGGTTGCATTTCGGCGCACATTGCACGAGTCTTGCGAATCCGGGTTTTTCCGACGCAATTGATGTGTGCGGCCGCACTGCTCGATCAACAGATGGCTGAGATGGCCACCGGTGAAGGCAAGACCTTGGCGGCCGGTATGGCGGCCGCCGTCGGCGGCCTGGTCGGCACCCCCGTGCATGTCCTGACCGCCAATGAGTATCTGGCCAGCCGTGATGCGCAATCGCTGGCACCGCTATTCGGTGCCCTGCAGCTTTCGTTCGGTGTTGCCCGTGAACTCGACGATCCCGCCGATCGCCAGCGCGCTTATGAGGCGGATATCGTTTATGCCACCGCCCGCACCGTTGCCTTTGACTATTTGCGTGACCGCATCGAGCGCGCATCGTCGCGATCCGATCTGGCGCTGCGCGTGTCGGCGAGCTCGAAAACGTTGCTGTTGCGCGGCCTGTGCATGGTGATCGTCGATGAAGCCGACAGTATCCTCATCGATGAAGCGAAAATGCCGCTCGTCATCAGTCAGACGGTGCAGGATCCGGCCGAGCGTTCGCGCAGTTGGCAGGCGCTTGACATGGCGCGTCGTCTGCAGCCGCAGGACTATCAGATCGAGCCGCAGTCGCGGCAGATTTCGTTGACGGTGATGGGACGCAAGAACGTCGCAGCCTTGGGGTCGGAGTACGGCGCCATCTGGTTGAACCGCCTGCACCGCGAGGAGTTGATTGAACAGGCGCTGACTGCGCTGCGATGCTTGCATCGTGATCATGATTATCTGATCCAGGATAACGAGATCGTCATCATTGATGCCGTTACCGGACGTAGCGCGCCGGGCCGGGTCTGGTCGCGCGGATTGCATTCGGCGGTGGCGCTCAAGGAAGGCCTGGAGCCGCCTGCCGTCACCCGAACCCAGGCGCAGATTACCTATCCACGGCTGTTCTCGCGCTACCACCACTTGTGCGGGTTGAGCGGCACGTTGAGCGAAGTGGCTGGCGAACTGCGCAAGTCTTATGAGATTGAAACGGTGGCGATCCCCTTGTTCAGACCGAACCGGCGACGGCAGATGCCGGCGCGCGTGTTGCGCAGCCGGGTTGCGCTGTTCATGGCCGCCGCCGTTCGCGCTCGACAAGTGCTGGCGCGTGGCCGACCGCTGCTGATGACCGTCGATTCGGTTCTGGATTCGCGGCTGCTGGTCTCGATACTCAAGAAGCAGTCCATTCCACATGCGGTGCTGAATGCTCAGACGGCCGCCGACGAGGCCGAGGTCGTGGCCTGCGCGGGACGCATTGTGCAGGCGACCGTCGCCACCCAGATGGCCGGTCGCGGTACCGATATTGAATTGAGTCCGGCGGTTCAAGCGGCCGGTGGCCTGCATGTGTTGAACCTGCAACATAACCGCAGCCGCCGCCTGGATCGACAAATTGCCGGACGCGCCGGACGCCAAGGGCAACCGGGTACCTATGAGCATTGGGTCTGTCTGGAGACGCCGTTGTTGAACGCCTCGTGGCTGGCCACCAGCTTCGAGCGGTTGGCACCACGCATGCTCAGAGCCGGACCGATGGCTTACCGGATTGTCAGAAGGGCGCAACGTTCGGCCGAACGCGAAGACGCTGCTCTGCGCAAAGCGACCAGTCGTCAGGATAGTGACTGGTCGCAGTCATTGCACTTCACTACGATGACGGAGTGAAAATAATTTCGATCAGGGTAGGGCCATGAAACGCACTCAACTATCAATAGTTCCATGGGCTGCCGCCGGCGCGGTGTTCAGCCTTGCTGCAGGTATTGGATTTTGGGCATCGTCGGCGCAGGCGCAAACCGCCGCGCCGGCACCGGCTTCGACGTCGGCAACGTCAGTAATGTCAACAACGCCCGCAACGTCGGCAGCGCCAGCGACCCAGCCGCTGGGTTGCATCATCGAGCCGGAGAAGCAAGCCGAAGTTGGCTCGCCGTTGACCGGTGTGGTGGACTCGGTTTTGGTTGATCGTGGCGCTCCGATCAAAAAGGGGCAGATACTGGCCATGATGCGCGCCGAGGTCGAGCGCGCCAATGTTGAGTCGGCGCGCAGTCGGGCAGGCGCGGACGCCGAAATTCTAGCGGCCAGCGCCAATCGTGATGTCGCCAAAATCAAGATGAAACGCACGTATGAGCTTGGCCGGTTGGGCTTTGCCTCGGGCCTCGAGGTCGACCAGGCCAAGGGCGAATTCGAGGTTGCCGACCAGCGCCTTGCCCAGACCCGCGAGAGCAAGCAGATCGCCGAGCGCGAACTGTCGGGCGCACAAGCGCAACTGCGGCAACGCACGGTGCGTGCGCCGTTTGACGGTGTGGTCATCGATCGGCTGGTGCAGCCGGGCGAACGAGTCGACGGCAAGCCGATGTTCCGGATCGCGGCGCTTAATCCGTTGCGAGTTGAAGTGATCATTCCGTCGTCCTACTACGGACACATTCGCGAAGGCATGACTGTGCCGGTTCAGCCCGAATTTGCCGGTGCCGGTAGTGTCAGCTCGCAAGTGGTTCAGGTCGATCGTCTGGTCGATGCCGCCAGCGGAACGTTCCGCGCCCGACTGACCATGCCGAATCCGAAACGCGAGGTGCCGGCTGGTGTCCGTTGCAAACTGGCTCTGAACGGCAACACGCCTGATTTGCCGGTAAGCGCTGCACAGATGAATCTGAAGGCCGAGGCGCCACGGATCGATCTACCCAAACCCCTAGCCAAGCAGTGATTGTGCTGGCATGAAACTGCGGCTGCAGCTCACGCCCGCTGCCCGATTAGCCATCGGTCTGGCATCGCTTTCGGTACTGCTGTTTCTGCTGCTCGATTTTGCATTGGGTCTGATGCCCGATCGCAGCGACGTGGCGCGCAAAATCCGCCAGTCGGCCGCCGAGTCGATTGCGATTCAGACGGCCAGTCTGTTGCCGAACAACAATCTGGCGGCCATACGAAGCCTGCTCGAGACCGGCCGCAGCCGATTTCCTGAGTTGCAGTCGGCGGCCTTGCGAACCCGGGGCGGCGAGGTCGTGGCGTCGAGCGGCGATCATGCGCAACACTGGAAACCACTGCCGGGCGGCCGCTCGAATCTGACAGCCATGCAAATACCCGTGCTGTCGGGCAACCTGAATTGGGGTCAGATCGAACTTGCATTCGAGCCGGTTCACGAAGGCGGCCTGTTGGGCTGGATCAAGGAACCGTCGATTCTCGGGGTCATCGGGCTGTCGTTTTTAGGCTCTCTGACCTACTACCTGTATTTGCGCCGCGCGCTCCATTATCTCGACCCGTCGTCGGCGGTCCCGGAACGGGTTCGTGCCGCCTTTGATACTCTGACCGAGGGTCTCCTGGTGCTCGATACCCGGGGCCAAGTGGTGTTGGCGAACCAGGTGTTTCGCAAGCTCGTTCCCGAGAATGCGGGTTCGATCAACGGTCGCGCGGCGTCGGATATGCAGTGGTTGACCGAATCGTTTGGCCGGGAGCGGAGCAGTCATCCTTGGAATCGAGCCATGGCAGAGGGAAAGACCATCGAGGACGAGAACTTCACCACCACGCTGGACGGCTTCGATGAGCCGCGTCGATTTGTGGTCAAGGCTAACCCGATTCTCGATAACTCGGGCGCCAAACGCGGTTGCCTGGTGACCTTCGATGATGTCACTCGCCTGCATGAGCTCAATCAGATTCAGCGGCAAACGCTCGACCAACTCGAGTTATCGCGGGCTGAAGTGGAGAAGAAAAATCAGGAGTTGCAGCGCCTCGCCTCGCGCGATCCGTTGACCGGCGCCCTGAATCGTCGCGCATTTTTTGATCAACTGCTGACCTTGCAAGCCGAGGCGATTGCCGATGCCCAGCAGATTGCGTTCATCATGTGCGACGTCGATCACTTCAAGTCCTTCAACGATCGCTTCGGACATGCGGTCGGCGACGAAGTGCTCAAGGCGCTCTCGAACCTGCTGACCCACGAGATCGGTCCGAACGATTTGCTGTGCCGCTTGGGCGGCGAGGAATTCTGTGTCGCGGTAACCGGATTGACGATGACCGAGGCGCTCGATCAGGCCGAACGGCTGCGCAAGGCGGTGGAACAAAATGCCGGTCGATCGCTCAACATGGTTCAGGACTTGAAGATCACCGCCAGCTTCGGTGTTTCCTGCATGCCGGCCGGCACCATCGAACCCGACCAGTTACTCGATCTGGCCGATCAGGCGCTCTATCATGCCAAGCGCTCCGGCCGTAACCGTGTGCAAGCCTGGCCCGTCAAGGAGCCGCAACTCAAGGCCGAGGCCTTTGTCGAGGTTTGACCAAGCAGCGGGCTCTTGGCTGAGCAGCAAGCGTTTGGCCAAGCAGCAGCCTTTTGACTAAGTAGCAGACAAAGTACTGGCGCACGGCAGCGTTATCGAAAACGTCGCGCCGTGACCGGGCTCGCTGCGCAGGGCGACCATGCCGCCGTGCAGCTCGGCCACCCGTTTGACGATCGCCAGTCCGAGTCCGGAGCTGCCGCGAAGTTCGCGATGGCTGCTGGCTTGAAAGAAGCGATCGAACACCCGGCTCTGATCCGAAACGGCGACCCCCGGGCCGCTATCGGCGACTTCAACTTTCAGCTCGTGTTGATCACGCAACACACGAACCGTGACCGTGCCGCCGGGTGGGGTGGCCCGCAACGCGTTATCCAGCAGGTTCGACAGGGCTCGTTCAATCAGGCCAGCATCGACGCGCGACAAGGGCAGGCCGTCCGGATATTCGGCAATCAGCTTGACGCCCTTTTCACTGGCCAGATTGGCATGACGCTGCACGATATCGTCGGCCAGCTCACCCATGGCAATCGGCTCGAGTTGTGCGATGAACTCGGGATTCTCGAGCTTGCCGAGTTCGGCCAGCGATTCGGTGAGCCGGCGCATATGCTGGGCATTGAGCAGCGCCCGATCGAGCATATCGGTTCGCTCCTGGGTGCTGAGCGTACTGGCCTTCATGCGGACGGTTTCCAATTGCCCCATCAGCGCCGTTAACGGAGTGCGCAGATCATGCGACACACTGGCGACCATTTCGCGCCGCATGACATCGGTTCGGGTGACGCGCTGCATCTCCAGCTTCAGGCGCACAAACATGTCGCGAAAGCTGCGTGACAGGCGACCAATTTCGTCATTGCGTTCGCAATGCGGAAATAGCTCCTCGGATAGATTCGGCTGGAATCCCGAATGCTTGATTTGCTCGGCCACCCGGGTCAGGCCTACCAGCGGACGGGTCAGAACCGCGACCATGGCCATGGTCAACATGACCGCGATCGCCAGTACCAGCAGTCCCACCTTGACCGATGTCTGGATGGCGTAGAACTTGAGCAGATTCGGTAGTTGCGCGCCCAGATCGGCGGAACGCGCGACCACATAGAGCCAACCGCGGGTGTTGCCATCGACCTTGACCTCGCGCGCCGCCACAATACATTTGGCGTCGCGGATATCCGGGTCATCGGCATAAATCGGTCGATTCGGGGCTTCGATCTGCGAGGCGCGTACGGTCGCAAGATCAACCTTATACGAGCTCCAGAACAGTTTTCCTTCGCCCGAGGTGGCCAGCACCCGCCCCTCGTTATCGAGCAGATAAAGACCGGTGTTGGGTGAATAAAGCGAGACGGTTTGCAGGAATTCCGAGAATCCGAGCTTGTTGGCTTCGTACTGTTGCCATACATCGGGCGTGGTTTCGAGCAACCGATCCAGAAAGCCGCCAGATTGCTGGTAAACCAGATCGACGTAATACATGCGCACGGATTGATGCATGACCATCGCCAGCGCGCAGGCCGTCACCAACCCGAAGGCGGCGACCAGTGCCAGCACCCGAGCGCGAAGGGAGTTGAACACCGGTGGTCCTAGTTACCGTCGGCAAAGCGGTAACCAACCCCGCGCACCGTCAGCACATAGCGCGGGTTGGCCGGATCGGCTTCGAGCTTGGCGCGCAGCCGGTTGATATGCGTATTGACGTTATGCTCGTAGCCCTCAAACGTGGTGCTCCAGACCGCATCGAGCAACTGCATGCGGGTGAAGACGCGGCCCGGGTGGCGCGCGAAATGCAACAGCAGATCGAATTCCTTGGTCGTCAAGGGTAACGCCCGGTTGGACAGTTTGACTTCGCGGCTGGCGCAATCGATGACCAGCGCGCCAATTTCGAGACGATCCGAATCGTCGATCTTCTCAGT
>JANLTP010000258.1:0-3254 GCA_031363055.1 Burkholderiales bacterium
CTGCGTATTTCGGAGCATCGTGACCGGCCGTTTCGGCATCGTGACCGCGCGTTTCGGAGGATGGTGACCGCGCATTTCGGCGGATCGTGTACCGGCGTTTCGGTATCGTGACCGAACGTTTCGATGATCGTGACCGGTGAGCCGGCGCCGTCAGGCGCCGTGCTTTTTCGGTCTGGTGTTGCGTAGAGAACTGAACCGTGGCCCCGTATACCGTATGCGATCCACGAAGCACAGGTTCGAAGAAACCCGGTTCGCTGGTGTCAGTTTGCCAGTTTCATGCGCCAGGGCATCAACGCCTCATAGTCCTCGGCGTTTCGGGCCGCTGGCAACTCGCGCATGACCGTCGATAGCCACAGATACGGCTCGACGCCATTGGCCTTGGCCGTCTCGACCAAGGAACAAATCAACGCGCTGGCCCGAGCTCCCGCCGGTGTGGCGCTGAACATCCATGCTCGGCGTCCCATGACAAACGGTCTGATCGCGTTCTCACAGCGATTGTTATCGATCGGCGTGTCGCCCCGCTCGACATAGCGAATCAGCTTGGGCCAGAACTTGACCAGGTACGCCATCGCCTTGCCCAGGGCGCTGTTGGGCGGTACTCCAGGCTGGTATTTCTCCAGCCAAGCTTTGAGCGTGTCCAGCGCCGGGCGGCTTTGCACCTGGCGCATCGCATAGCGCTCTTCGATCGTGGGCAGCGTTCGAGCCTCGCGCTCGATCCGGTACAACACCCGGATCAGATCGACAGCCTCGTCGGCCAGACCCCGTTTGTGCTTGCCCTTGCCCTGAATCTTGATCACCTCCACAAAGTGGCGCCGCGCGTGCGCCTTATGTGGAGCACAACATAAGGCGCATACGAGAAGAGCGTTTCTGAAGGCCGAGGGCAGTGAGCCGCAGGCGATCGGTGAGGTACTCGAGATGATTCGAGCGCTGTATGCGATCGAGCGTGAGTTAAACGAGCGCACCGCCGATGCCGCTACGATCCTGAAGACCCGCGGCGAGCGCAGTGCGCCGATCGTCAAAGCGATCTTCGACTGGGTCGATCGGCAGATCGCCAATCCAGCCCTGCTGCCCAAGAGTTTGTTGGCCAAGGCGTTGGGGTATGCCAAGGAACGCCAAGCAGGACTCACCGTGTTTCTCACGGATGCCTGGCTGGCGCTGGACACCAACGATCTGGAGCGGGCGTTGCGGGTGATACCGATGGGTCGACGGAATTGGACTTTTTGTACGACCGAGTTCGGTGCGAAACAAGTGGCGATCATTCAAACGCTGCTGGTCACTTGCCGGGCGCACGGCATCGATCCGTACACCTACCTGGTCGATGTGCTGCAGAGAATCAGCGTCACACCGAACAGCCTGATCGATGAGTTGACCCCGAGAATCTGGGCCACCAAATTCGCCGACAAACCGATGCGTTCTGACTTGGCTCGATTGGGTCAATAGACGTCTGCGTTTGAACGCTTACGAGCCATTCATGGACTTGGTTATCAAGAAACCTTCAAACTCAATCCCTTGGAACAAGGGAAAGCTGATCGGCCAGAAGCCGCCCCTTAAGGCAAAAGAAATCTGGGCGATTCGCATTCGTCTCGAATTGGCGCACCGGACGCGCGAGTTGGCACTCTTCAACCTCGCCATCGACAGCAAGCTTCGGGGATGCTACCTGGTAGCGCTTCGGGTTCGGGACATCGTTCAAGGGAGCCGGATCGCGTCCCGCGCAATCGTGATGCAGAAGAAGACTCACCGACCAGTGCAGTTCGAGATCACCGAGACGACCCGAGTTGCCGTCACCGACTGGATAGCCAAAGCGCACATCGCTTCGGATCAGTATCTCTTTCCGAGCCGGCTATCGAAGTCACCTCATCTGTCGACCCGGCAGTACGCCCGGATTGTAGAGTCGTGGGTCGAATCGATTGGGTTGGATCCGGCTGGGTACGGCACCTATTCGCTGCGGCGCACAAAGGCGACGCTCATCTACCGGCGTACCAAGAATCTGCGGGCGGTCCAGTTGCTGCTCGGTCACACCAAGCTTGAAAGTACGGTCAGGTATCTCGGGATCGAGGTCGACGATGCCCTGGAAATCGCTGAACAAACCGAGGTGTAGCTGTAAGCGGCCGGTCTGCTTTACAACCGACACCCTGGTTGAATGTCATTTGTGCGGCTATTTTGCCGCCATTGTTTTTCGCCTATGATCAGGTGGAAACTTTGCGTACTTCACCTGGGGAAGTTGGTTGTGACTTCATCGACCTTCCTGGCCTTGCATGGCGTCGGATACGAGCTTCAGATGGGGAAATGGAGCACCATGGAGCGGCACAGGCAATCCAGGCAATCCAGGCAATTACATACGCAAGAAACAAGAACCTCAGCCGCCTGCCGTCTTACAAAATCGAATGTATTTGGTTATTAGGCAGGCGAGGTTCATTAAGCCATTGATATTCAGTAAAAGGAGCGATCTAATCCGCCAAGGCTATTTGCCAATCCGTGGAAATCAGGCGAAACTTTGTATCATCGAAATTACGTTGGGCGACATCGATGGAGTTCCAGGTCCAGCGAACGTACGGAACCGAAGTCCGTATGGCCGGGGCGTTCCGGGCATGTAGTGAACCGTACCGACTCGTTAATGAGGGGGAATATGAGATTCAACTGGCGGACGGCGGCCGGATTGGCCTTCGCGGTCGTCTTGCTGCATTCCGGCTCAGCCCAAGCGGCTGAGGTCACTGCTCTTCTGGGGAACGGGTTGAAGGCGATTATGAGCGAGGTAGGTCCGCGCTTCGAGCGTGCGACTGGCCACAAGCTCGTGATCCGGTACGACGCCGCTGGTGCGCTGAAACGGCGGATCGAATCCGGAGAGGCCTTCGACGTCGTCATTGCCCCTGCCGGGATCGACGACCTGATCGAACAGGGTAAGGTGGTCGCCAACACGCGTGCGACCATCGCACGCGCAGACCAAGGCGTAGCTGTACGGGCCGGCGCTCCCAAGCCTGATATCAGTTCTGTGGACGCATTCAAGCGGACGTTGCTGAATGCGAAATCAATTGCTTATGGCGACGAAGGAGCAACGCGCGTTTATCTGGAGAATCTTTTCCAGCGTCTGGGTATCGCTGCAGAGATGAAAGCGAAGACCAAGCTGCAGAAAGGCGGGCACGTGACACAGGCCGTTGCCGATGGGGAGGCCGAGCTGGGCTTTACCTTCATCAGCAACATCCTGCCGGTGCTTGGCGCCGAACTGGCGGGGCCTATACCCGGAGCGCTAGAAAGTT
>JANLTP010000003.1:0-12773 GCA_031363055.1 Burkholderiales bacterium
CAACACCATCTGGTCGGCAGCGGCCAACGCATCGGTGGCGTCGAACACCGCTTCGACCTGGCTCGGGCCGAGTTCAATTTCAAGTGAACTCAACGGCAAGCCCAGCGCTTGTGCGGTGTGTTGCACTACGCGCAAAGGTTCCTCGGCCATGTCGGACCAGGCCTCACTGAGCAGGTTGTAGCCCGGATGGATGAGACTGACCTCGGGTGCCAATCCGGGCCAGTCGGCCGACTGCGGGTCGAGTTGGGCGCGGGTGTTTTCAATTTTATAAATATGAAATTCGACCTCGAGGCCGCAGCGCATCGCCAGTCCGTGCCTGCCAAGCCGGGCCAGCGCTTGTTGCAGCACTCGACGCGTATCGAGCGGTACCGGCGTCGCGTCCTGAAACCAGGGCTGACATTGCATCCAGCCGCTGGTCGGTGCCCAAGGCAGCCTCTTGAAGCTCACGGGATCGGGCAGCAGCAGCAGATTATTGGCCTGACCGAAGCCGGGCAGCTCGGCGACTCCGCCACGCTCGAAGACCTTGAACGCGGTGCGATCGGATGTGTCCTTGAGCATCAGCGTGCTGACCATCCCGATACCTTCACGCATGGCCCGTTCGGCGACACTGGCCACCAAGGTCTTGCCACGCGTCATGCCATGCTGATCGCACCAGACAAATCGAACCAGCTCGAGTTCGGCTTCGGCAATGCTCCTGAGCGTCTGCTGCAGCGCCTGCTCGCGGGAATCATCATGCAGGCCACAGCGCTGCGAGAACGTGGTCACTCGCGCGCGACCCAGGGCGCCTGGACGCGCTTGGCTTGCGCCTGATCGCGCCACCATTGTGACCAGTTACCCGACGGCGCCACACCATCAATGGTATCCGGGCCACTGATCCGGCTGACCAAGCTCGCATCGGCCAGCCCCGGCAAAGACTCACCGGCGCGCAATGCGGCGATCGCCTTGATCAGCAATCGCCGGTTTGCCATGATGACCTTGTCGCTCGTACCCAGATGCTCACGCGTGCGATCCTGGATCGAACCCATGCTTTCAACCGCCCACTGATCGTGAATGTTGATGTCCTCCTCGCCCATCCCCAGAAAGGTTTGAGTCAACTGCTCATCGGGGTTGTAGCCCCAGCCGTTATGACGACCAGACTTCGGAACGTAGTCGGGCAAGCTGATGAATTGCAATCGCTGTGCGCGCATCGCTTCACGGTCGAGCGGCGCATCGAAGCTGGTGAAAAAGGAATACCAATAGGTGTGGTGGTCATCAACCGGCACATGCATCTGGGTAATGGTCATGGTCGCCGATAGCGGAATCACGAAGGTCGCCGGAAACAGGGCATGGGTGACTCGAACATGCGCCAACTGATCATTCATGGGCCGCAAGGCGGTCAGCCGGAATCCGTGCGCCTCGGATTCGAAACTGATCTCGGGTTGCCCGAACTCGCGCATGATTTTCGTCATGGGCCACTGCGCACCGTCGATGGCGCCGGCACTGGCGCTGCGAAACTGTTTGCCAGCCGCGTTCAAACCAACGGTATCGAGGTCTTCGTCTTGCAGGAAGCGGTGCAAGTACGACGGATGGGCCGGATCGATGCCGACCTCGAAGCACTGCAACCAATTGGCGTTCCAAAGGCCCTTGAATGCGAAGGTGTGGCTGGCCGGCGCCTCGAAGCAATCGAGTCGCGCAAACGGCGGCGGTATCACGCCCTCGGGTCCCAGCCAGGCGAACAGCGCGCCGCTGTGTTCCTCGATGGGATACGAGCGCTGACGAATACGCTCGCTGAAATGACTGGCGGCAGGTTCAGCCGGCGTTTCCAGGCAACGACCGTCGACCGCGAACTTCCAGCCGTGAAATGGGCAACGCAGGCCATCACCCTCATAACGACCGAAGCTCAGATCGGCGCCGCGATGCGGACAAGCGCGATCGAGCAACCCCCAACGGCCCGCCTCGTCCTTGAACAGCACGAACTGCTGACCAAACACGCGAACCGTCTTGACCGGTCGTCGGGCCATGTTCGGATCGAGCGCGGGATTAAATTCGTCGACCAAGGCTACCGGTTGCCAATAACGGCGCAACAGTTCACCACAATCGGTGCCGGGGCCAATACGAGTGACCAGTTCGTTTTGATCGGCTCTCATCTGCACATCCTTGAATGATCCCTGCGAGGCGAATTGAGAAACACACTACTACGCAAAGAACTGTTCAAACCCGCCTTCAGGCTCAAACCGATCATCGCGAAAGATCAGCGCCGTCGGCCCTGGCATCGCCCGTTCGCGAACCGGATGGCGTTCGTCGCCCGGATAGACCATCGCGCGCTGGCTGCCGCTTTGCACCGACAGCGGCTCAATCAGACGCGGCCTGTGGTCGCGCAATTGTTCGCGCAATTGCGCAAAATTCGGTACTCCAGCCAGGCCCGCCAGCGTCATGATCTGCGGCGGCGCCAACATGATTTCACGATCGCGATAACGCTCGAGCGCTTCGCGCGGTGCATACCAGGCACTGGCATCGGCCTCCTGACCATCGTGGGTTGCGATGGCACCGGTGGGCAGGCAGGCGAGAAAGAAACGGGTATCAAAACGTCGGCGCATCATAGCCGGTACTTTGGGCGTAATCCAGCGCGACAGCGGGATCAGATCGCGCGGATAAACCTGCACACCGGTTTCCTCAAACGTTTCGCGGCAGGCGGCGACGAACAGCGACGCCGCCAAGCTTGCCTCCAGGTCGTGCTCGCCGAGCATATGCGCAGCCAGCCCGTTCAAGCCGAGTTCGTTCAAGCCCAGTGCGGACAAGCCCTGCGGAGCGGCATCCTCCGGGTCGACCTTGCCGCCCGGGAAAACATAAGCATCATTCATCACGGTGGAACTACCGCCGCGCCGCAGCATGAACACCTCGAGGCCGCCCCCTGCAGCATCGCGCAAGAGCACGACACTGGCCGCATCGCGCGGCTCGCCTTCAACAGTTTGATTAAAAAAACGGGTTTCGCCGGTCAAGGGTTAATGTCCTGTTCGTGGTTGAAAAGCCGTACCCGGGAGTTTCGAAATCCTGCCGGGCTGAGTCCAGTAGCTCTGCGAAACGTCGACGAAAAATGTGCGCCACTGCGAAACCCGCAGGCCAGCGCGACCGCCGCAATCGGCAGCGTCGATCGCTCGCGCAAAAGGTACTGTGCGTGCAGCAAACGTTGGCCAAGCAAGAATTGATAGGGTGTTTGTCCGGCCGAGCCGCGTATCGACCACTCGGTACTTGAGCCAGCACGAATCAGAGTCAGTCCGCGCGGCGCGGCGCCGCTGCCCGTCACCCGGCCCGCCTCACGTCGCTCAACGGCGTGCGTCCCTGAAATCTGATACCCCAGTACGTTGACAGCAGGCTCGATCAGTTCCGCCTCGACGGGCTCATGATGCCAGATCGCCGCGCACATGAGGCCCGAGGGCGTCAACACAATCTGTTCAGGCCCGCGACCTTGCGCTCGTGCGATGACATCGATCGTTTGCGGCACCGGATTCATCGCGGTGACATGCGCAGAATCGACGACTTTCGAAGAATCGGCATTATCTGATTTCGCGCCTCCTGAAACAGGATCTTAACGCAAACCGCTGGCTAGACTGCGGAAGCCGTTCGAGGCCAAACACCCGTTTCACCTCGTACTGGCCAAGTGTGAACCACTGCCATTGACCCATCCACACAGGAGACTCTTCAATGAACGCACTATCAAAAGCCGAACTCCGTAACCTTACCTTCCCCGACGGATCGCTGATCGTTCGCGCCGCCAATTTACCCTGGACACCCTGGGCGATGCCGGGCACGCGCTTCAAGCTGCTGTATATCAATCGCGCCATTCAACTGACCGTCATCCTGCTCGACGTCGAGCCGAATACCGAGGCGTCCATGCACCGCCATTTTGGCGACGCGCATGCCTTTATCCTCAAGGGTGGGTTTGGCTACGAACACGGCACGGTCTATGAAGGCGACTACCTGGTCGAGGCCGGCGGCATAACCCACACACCTAACACCGGCGCTGAGGGCGTGACGATGCTCGGGTTCATGTTTGGCGGTTTGGGCGGCTTCACCCCTGACGGGCAACTAGCCGGCGTGCTGGATACAGATTGGCATTATCAGACGGCCAACGCTAATGGCGCAGCCGACCACATTGCAGCACCTGCGCTTGCAGCCGCGTAATTGATTCGGCAGATTGCCAGTCCCCGCTCGAAGTCGAGCGGGGGGTGCCGGGGCAGCAGACGTCCGCTGACGGGCGGCCGACGGGCGACAGGCGTCGACTCACGGACTGCCGAAGTTACGCCAGCTTGACCAATTCGGCGGCCAACTCGAGCGGCATATCGACCATGACATCATGGCTGCACGGCAAGCTCACGACTTTCCAACCCGGCTGGCCGGTATGCTTTTTCGCAAAATACCGGAACGGACTCGGGTCCCAGCCGTCGGCCAGGATATAGAGCTTGGGGATCGCGTCGGCCTTGCCGGAAATCAACACCGGCATCTCGAACGTCGCCAGCGATTGCGGTACACAACGTCGATCAACCCAGGCCCGGTTTTCAGCGTTGATGCCGAAAACCTCAGCCGGGATCGGACTCATCATGCCGCAGTTGTTTTCAGCCGCCGCGCCGCGAAATCCGCCCACGAAGGCTTGCGCCACTTCGGGAACCAGCGCCGTGTTCAAAAGGCCGATCAGCGACTCACCGTTCTGCGGAACGAAGGCGTCCAGGTAAACAAGGTGCTTGATGCGGCTGGCGATTCGATCAGCGACCCCGGTGATGACCATCCCGCCATACGAGTGGCCCAACAAAATCACATCCTTGAGCTCTTCAGCTTCGATCAGTCCGCAAACATCACGCATATGGTTCTCCAGCGTGATTCCCTGATGTCCCTGGTGCGCGTACATGCCGTTGCCACTCAGCGTCGGCGCCATCACGGTATGACCCTTGGCACGCAGGGCGACCACCGTGTCACGGTAACACCAGCCGCCATGCCAGGCGCCGTGAACCAATACATAAGTTGCCATTTGAAGAATCTCCTTTTTCAGTGCGTTGAGGGTCGATCGGTGCTGTAGGCGCCCGTTGGGTCAGTCACAACTGACCGGGGGTCAGGATAGCATCGCCGCGCCTCGCCGACTCCGAAAAACCATGATCCTGGGAGCTGCCCGGCGCTTCGTCGGAAGCACGCCTACAAAATCGCGCGGCCGAACGGTGTGTAACAAAGGCCGAATCGTGTAACCTCGCATCAGGCTAGTGTGGTGTTTCATACTAAGATAATCAGGAAAAAACAAAGATCTGACGGCGCGGCACGCCAAAGGAGGGGGACACATGAACAAACTTTCACTACTCGATCTGGGGTTCTTCATCGCCGAGACCGAGGCCAGCCCGAAGCACGTCGGCGGCCTGTTGATCTGCAAGCGCCCGGCAAAATCCAGCACCGCTTTTGCGAAGAACCTGTACCGCGAGTACCTGAGCTTTACCGACGTCCTGCCGCCGTTTAATAAGGTAATTCATTTTTCGTTGAGCGCACTGCCGCAATGGCGTGATGCCGAATCCGTCGATCTCGATCACCATGTTTTTTTTCATAAGCTGCCCAAGGGAGAGAATGATCGGCAAGCCCTGTACGATTTCGTCGCGCAACTGCATGTGCCGATGCTCGATCGAAGCCGCCCGCTTTGGGAGGTACACATCATCGATGGGTTAAAGGACGGGCGCTTCGCGCTGTATCAGAAAATGCATCACGCCTATGCCGATGGTGTGACCATGGCGCGCTGGACCGCCGACGGCCTGAGTGAAGACGCCGATAACCTCGAACTGACGCCGGTCTGGACACTCGATCACAGCGGCAAGGTCAAGCGCTTCAAGAAGCGCGAGTACGAGCTCATGAAAACCGTCTGGCAACAGGTGACCGGCATCAGCCTGCAAACTTTGGGCATTGGACGGTTGGCCACCATGCTGTTTCTGGAAACCGTCAAGCTGACCAAGAATGCAATTGCCCTGCCCTTTATTTCCAGCGCCAAGACACCGCTGACCGGCCAGGTCACCGCTGGCCGGCAGTTCGCCACCACCGCAGTACCCATGGCGCGCGTCAATGAGGTTCGTACGCGCACGCGCTCAACGGTCAACCATGTCGCCTTGACCTGTATTGATGGCGCCCTGCATCGCTATCTTGAGGACCAGGGCGTCACCTTGACGCGCCCGATCACCATTCAGATGCCGGTGAATTTGCGTCGTGAAGGTGAAAAAACCGCCGGCAACAAAATTGGCATCATTCAGGTCGAACTGTCATCGGCAACCACCGATCCGTATGTGCGCCTGCGCAACATTGGATTTTCGTTGCGCAACGTGCGCACGATGATCGACAGCGTAGCGCCGGCCGCGATCGAGTCGTACACCATTGTCACCGGTCTGGTTGCGCAGATTGCCGAGTTGCTCAAGCTCAGCAACACCTTGCCACCGATGGGCAACACGCTGGTATCGAACGTACCCGGGCCGAAGGACTTCATGTATCTGAAGGGCGCGCGCATGGAGGAAATGCACCCGATCAGCACCCTGCCGCCCAGCAATCTGTTGAACATCACCTTGTTCAGCTACGCCGGTCAGTTGTTCTTCGGCCTGATCGCGACCAGCGAGTTGCCGAATTTGACCAAACTCGGCGAACACATTCAGACGGCGTTTGACGAGCTCGATCAATCAGTGCGCGAGGCGCGGGCGGCGTAACCGATGTCGCCAGCGATGTGGCCAGCGATGTGGCCAGCAATTTGACCGGCAATTTGACCAGCAGCAATCCGAGGCCTCGCAACGCGTTGGTTCAGCTCTTCAGATCGCTGCGATTCTCGATGATCCGCGACACCAGACCGTAGTCGACTGCCTCGGCGGCCGTCAACCAATGATCGCGATCGATATCGGAACGTACCCGTTCGATCGTTTGACCGGTCTCACGCGCAATCACCGCCGCTATGCGCTCGCGAATCTTGATGATCTCGCGCGCCTGGATGGCGATGTCACTGGCCTGCCCACCGGCGCCGCCACTAGGCTGGTGAATCAGGAACCGCGTGTTCGGCAGGCAAAAGCGTCGCGCCTTCGGCACTGCCAAAAAGACATGGGTCGCGGCACTGCCGACCCAGCCGGTGCCGACAATGTCGACCGGCGCCTTGATGAATCGCAGAACGTCGTGAATCGCATCACCCGATTCGACATGGCCACCGGGCGATGAAACCATGACCATGATTCGGCTGTCGGAGGCGTCATCAAGTGCGATCAGGCGACGCACGACATCGTTGGCGGTCGCGTCAGTAATGGCGCCGAAGACCAGTACCGTCCGTGATCGAAAGGCCTTTTCTTCCAGGAAGTCGGTACGTTGACGGTCCGGTTCCCTGTCGCCCGTTTCGCTATGGATCGATTCGTCATAAGTTGATCCGTTATGGGCATGTTGATTCATGAATACTCCTCAGGTTAAATATGTGTGCTTTGGCTGTCCGCTCTCGGGTCAACAGAACACAATGGCGGACAGCCAGGCGGACAGCCTCACAACAACGCATTGTACGATTTGCCAGTGCAGATAATGCCGTCGTTCGACCAAACCGGTGTACCCATCCGTGTCCAATCACGACGGATTTGCTTCATCGTCACGAAGCATTGCGCGCCGCACAACATCACCTCGTTTGAGCAAGGCACCCGGCGCCACGACCGCGTTCGCACCCACTCGAGCGTGATCACCTACCACGGCGCCAAATTTTCGCACACCGGTTCGATATAACTGCGAACCATCGCGCACCAGAATTTCCTTGTCGGCACGCTCATTGCGATAGTTGCAAACGATGCTGCCCGCTTCAAAATTTACATCAGCCCCCAATATTGAGTCGCCGACAAAATTGAAGTGCGCAAGCTTCGAACCGGCAAATACGAAAGAGGACTTCAGCTCGGCCCCTGGGCCGAAAATACAGCGTTCGGCAACCCAATTGCCACCTCGAAGATAGGCGCCCGAGGCAACGAAGCATTCGAGTCCCAGGATCAGCGGTCCCTTCAGTACGGCACCGGATTCAACCGTTGCAGTTCGGTGCACCGCGATCTCATTTGCAACAACAAATTCCGCCAGGTCAAGTGATCCCAGCAACTGACGCACGATCGCTTCCGACTGGCCCGACAATTCCCAGGGCGCAATCTTCGCCCAGGCGGCTATTGGCGAGGCAGTGATCGATTCGATGAAGTCGCTCAGAAGGCCAACGTGGGCAGGCATTGGCATAGCTGGCGTCGTCATGCGCTTATCACACTGAGAGCCGATTAACCGCAGCTTCATTCCACGCGACACCGGTTCCTATAGATCCGACCACACTTGCCATGCCGTTGCTGAGCTCAAGAGGGTCGCTCAGAATCGGGTTCCACCAGTCAGAGTATTCCAGCCAGTGGGCCGTCGGTGTCAGGCACAGCAGTTGTGCACTGATTTCCGGAAACAGATGATTGGAAATGCGAATGTTCTTGGCCTGAGCCAGCGACGCGGCCCGCAACCATCCAGTCACACCACCGATCTTCATCACGTCCGGCATCATGAAATCAGAGGCGTGGGCATCGATTGCATGTTGCATGTCCTGCGTACCCCACCAGTTCTCACCACATTGGATCGGCGTTTTCGACTCGCGTGCAATGAATGCATGCCCGGCGTAGTCATGAGCTAGCGTCGGTTCCTCTACCCACGTGAGGCCTTCATCATCCAGGACGCGCATGCGCTGTACCGCCTCCGTTGGGGTCAGGCTTTGGTTGTAGTCCACCATGATCGCGAGTGACTCCCCCACCGCCTTGCGTATTGCACGAATCACGGCCAGGTCATCTTGAACTGAGGCATAGCCAATCTTGGCCTTGATGCCGGTGAAGCCCAACTTTGCGCACGCATCAGCGGCCTTGGCGGACCCCGCGATACCGTCATACCCAACAGCGCCATAGGCCGGGAGCGGCTTCGGGACACCGCCAAGGAGCCCCACCAGCGGTATGCCATGGCTTCTTGCCAGCGCATCCCAAAGTGCCATGTCAATTGCCGAAAGAGCGATACCAACCAGTCCTTGAGTGCCCAGCAACCGAAAGCGCTTGGAAAGTTTCTGTTCGATTTCTGCAGGTGCAAGCGATTCACCGGCAATTAACGGCTCAAGATTCCGGATCAAATCTGCTGTCGGCTTTAGTGCTGCAGCCGTATAGGTGAATGCGATGCTATGGCCGACCACTCCGTCCTCAGTAGTTATGTCGGTCAGTACAAGAGGCGATTCCGATACGGCTCCGCTTGCAGTCAAATGTGGATGCGACATTGGCACAAGGACTGAGCGCACGTTGACCGAACGAACTCTGGACATAATGTAAGACGTCACTGTAGTCATTGAGGTCACTGCCGAGAGAAAACGAAATGGGTGGCCCGTGCAGAGGCTTCGTGCTTGACGCAGGCATAGCCCAAGGCAGGAAGATTCACGCCTTCGAAGAGTCGCTCCCCGGAGCCGAGCAGAACTGGCGATATGGCTACGTGCATCTCATCGATAAGGCGGTGGCGAAGATACTGTTGGATGACGTTGACTCCGCCACCTACGCGAACATCTTTGCCATCGGCAGCTTCGCGGGCGCGTTCAAGTGCGACGGCAATGCCTCCCGTCACAAAATGGAAGGTGGTGCCCCCGTCCATGACAAGCGGCGCGCGTACGTGGTTGGTCAGCACGAATACCGGGATGTGATAAACAGGATTATCGCCCCACCAACCCCGCCAGCTCTCGTCTGGCCATGGACCCCGAACAGGCCCGAACATATTCCTGCCGAGGATCCATGCGCCAATATTCAAGAAACCTCGAATGGCAAAGTCATTGTCGACGCCCGTTTCGCCGCTTTCGTTACCAAACATCTTTTGCTGAAAAGTTCGAGTGGCGAGCGCCCAACCATGAAGCGACGTGCCGCCAACACCCAGTGGATTATTAATGTCCTGATCTGGGCCAGCGCCGAAACCGTCTAGTGAAATGGTGAAACTCTCAACGCGAAGCTTGGACATGATGCATTTCTGATTTGCGAGTGACTTAGAAACTCGGTTTGTGACGCCTGGCGTCCCAGATGACCGACCCTTGAAACTTGTCCGTGCGCGGCGTCGAGTCAGCCATTCACCTTCACCCTCGATGGCAACCGCTTGCCTTGATTCTGAGCCAACCATTCCTTCAGCGCCGCATTCATTCGAGTTTGCCAACCTGCGCGGTCAGCCCTAAATGCCTCCAATACCGCAGGATCAAAGCGTATCGCCACTTGCTCCTTCGTCGGACTCCTGTTCTTTCGACGAACACGTCGGATCGCTGCGATCGTCGCCGCGGCTCCGCCACCGCGCGTAATAATTGCTCCGCTTGGGTCCTTCGACTTTCGTCGACTTGCAGGCGCAGCAGCCATTGCTGCCTCGATCTGCTTGGCACCAAATGTCCGCAAAATAGTCTTTGGCTTCTTGGAGTTTTGCGTAGCGGTACGAAATGATATCAGCGCCGCAGTAGCGCTCGGTCCACACTAAGTCGACGACCAGCGAACACGCCATCAACACAAGCGCCGTGAACAAACTAGCCCTGCGCTCAATAAAACCGTCCGAAACAAACGCGTTCGCTCGTTGATCTGAAGCATTCGCAATCCTCGGGTAACCTTCGTGTCAAACAAAATCGCAGCGATTCCCATCAGCGCAAAGCCAAAGTACATCATCGAAGGGCCACTCTAACCCCCAAATTCACCAGCGAGTTTCAAGGGCCGACGCACGGAATTACGTACCACCCACCATTGAACGACGCCACCGGAAAGGTTGTAGCCCAGTCGGCCTCATGATGGAGTTTCCAGCGCTTGGCATTGATCGCACGCCAAAGCAATTCGGGGCTAGCAAAGGAGATGCAGGCAGTCTTTTGCGGCCGTCCGGAATTCGCGGAGGCAAGCGGTTACGCTATGCGCCAGACAGCAACTTCGGCGAACAGTTCCTCGCCATATGTGATGCGATTGCGGACTTGAAGTGTGGCTTTCAAGGAGCGCAGTACGGCTCAGGTCGAAAAATGCTGTCAACCGCTCCAACACGCGATAACCCACTACAAACGTGCCTTCTGAAGCCTGATGTCCTAATAAACCGGCTGTTTTTTCGGGCCGGCGCCAAAGTGCGACAGCACAATTTACAAGCGTCGGCCCGAAAAAATTGTCCGTGTCCAATGCCACGTTAGGCCGCACTGCGCGTTACTGACGACGGACATGTTTTCTGATTGGCCCATCGTGCTGTCAGCTTCGCGCCGCGGCAAGAGCAGTCGCGGTACCCCGCGTCTGCGGTGCCGACCTGGGAATTTGGATGGCGCTGGGCGCCGTGCAGTGGTCACCATCCGAAGTTCAATGATTGAAGCGCAGCACGAGGCTGGCGGCGCCGAGCGCCTTGCCGCCCTTTAACGCATCGAGCACGGCAGCCTTGTCGAGCCCAGGCGGCAACGCCTCGGCTTCGAGCGAGGTGGCGATCAGCGTGAAAACGTAGTGCTGCGGCGCGTTGCCGCGTGGCGGGCAGGGGCCGAGGTAGGGTATGCCGAGCGAGTTCTTGCCCACCGTGAAGGTAGCCGGCGCCGCCAGGGCCGCGCCCTCGGGCAAGCCGGACACATTGGCCCTGATGCCATAGCCGACCCAGTGGTTCACCCCGAGCCCGGCACGGCCGGCTTGGTCGTCCATCAGGATCTCGAAACTGCGCGTGGCCGATGGCGCGCGGTCCCAGAGCAACGACGGCGAGATGTTTTCGCCGGGGCAGTTAGCGTTCGCCGGGTTCTTGCCGCCGTATTTGGTGTTTAGCAAAGCGTTGTCCACGCGGCCAGGCGACCACAGGCTGAAGCCCTTGTGTCCCGGGTCGTCGCCCGATGGCGCAGTCGCACATGCCGTAGCAAGCACAGCGATCGCCGCTAGCAACAGGCCGCGCAAAGTGAAGGACGGATACATCGTGATCTCCTTCGAAGAAGTTCGTCGTTCAATGGATTTCGGCGCCGCAGATTGTTCAATTCACGCCGACAAGCGTACTTTCTGCCGGTAGGCCACAACTGGATTTTATGCGGCCTAACTTCCAAGCTTACCGACAAGTTGTGCCACTACTTGCAGGGCACGACTCAGCAAGATCGATAATTCGATGGCGCAAAAATTTCGGTCGTGGACAAATGGTCTTCTCCGGACTCATCGATAACGCGTAACTGTCCAAGATTCTCCGCCGCTGCGTCTCCGTTCGCCTCGTACCGCCTTCGACGCTTTTCCGAGGCTTCGTAACCCTCGTTTGCCATGCAGACCACAGACAGCTTTAAAGCCGACATGCTTGGATAAGCCTCTTGCTCCGCTTACGCAACAATGTCGTACAGATTTACCTCTATAGTTTCACATAGATCGAACAATGCTGCCGGAAGCCTATGACCGGGTTTGGGTGGCCCCAATACTTCCCATAGCTGCTTCACATGTTCATCGAGCGCTTCTCTGTCACGCCATTGTTCCCTCAAGATGAAGATTCTCGGATCGTTGATTTGTTGATGGAATACATAGTCAATGCAACCATCCTCAGCACGCGTAGTAGGCGAAAATCTCGACGCCAGCGACCTAAATTCCGCTATCTTGTTTTCGTGGGTTCGAACACTCATGAATATCGTAATCACTAGCCACCTCGCAGTCCGATGCTCAGATTGATTCTTCGAATACTACTTGGAATAAGCCTCTGGCCAACCTCCGACTCTATTCGCACCTCGTGGCGGCATAACGTTCGACATGAGCGGCAGGCGAAGGGCGCGGCCCTTTGACTGTCCGCTTGATGGA
>JANLTP010000070.1:0-72467 GCA_031363055.1 Burkholderiales bacterium
ACGCGCAGCGTTGATACGCGAAACTCCAACGGTACCCACTGGCTGCCGTGGCGCGGCAGATAGACCGTACCGGCTGGCACCACGCCGGTTGCGAACGGGGTGCCGAATAACTCGAGATCGGCGCGCGTGTTGGTGAGCGGCACATCAACATCATTCGGGTTGCGAGCCTCGAGCAGCACTTCGAAGCGCACCTCGGACAGCCCGAAATCTTTCAAACCAATCTCGGCAACCGAAATATCAGGCGGCAGCAAGTTTGGCGGCGGCAAGGTTGCGCAAGCGGCGAGCATGCCGAGGCTGAAAGCGAGCACGGCCGCCCTTCGGGCGCGACCGATTAGCGTGCGCTTCAATAGCGTGAACTTCAATAATCTTGTCTGATGACTCATCCTGACTCCGGGCCGCGAATACGAACGTCGCCGACGCAACGCGCCTGCATTCATGCAAACGGCAACTTGTAGTTCGAGGTTGACTGCGCGGTTACCGGACACCGGTTGCGAGACTGAGATACCTGACGCCAAATACCGGACTCCAAGTACTGCTAGCGAAACGGCAATCCTGAAAATACCAATTACGACCTCAATATTGCGCCCGATCTACCCTAAATTGGGGATTTCTTTCATTCGATTCCGATCTACGATCAAGGACTGCGACTGGTAGGGACGTGTCAAGAACCCGCGAAGCAGCGACTCGGGCCGGGCGAACGTTTTGACGTCGGGTAGAACGAACTATTTGTCACGTTATATGACAATTGTTGACTTTAATAAATTTCGCAGGGAAACTGATTTCAGACCTGTTCGGACCGCGGTCTCCCGACCTTTCTTTCATGATCTGCACCGCCCGATGAGCTCTGAGCTGCGCCGAGAATCGATCACCATCATGTTTGCAGATGTGGTGGAATTTGTCCGCCTGATCGAGGCCGATGAGCACAATATGGTGCTGCGTGCTCTTGCATTGTTCAAACACGTCGCCAGCGAAGTCGTCGTGCCACTCGAGGGCACCATACTCGAAACCCGTGGCGATGGATTGCTGATCCGCGTGGTCAGCGCGGCGGCAGCGGCGCAGTGCGCATTCCGGCTTCACGAGGCGGCCGCTCGCGAATCGGCCGCCCACCCCGGCGAGGCGGTCATTCAGCTTCGTATCGGTATTCACAGTGCCGAGGTCTTCACCGATGACCAGGGCGTTTACGGCTCGGGCGTGAACCTGGCTGCCCGCATCGCTTCACTCGCAGGTCCGGGCGAAACCGTTGCCAGCGGCGAGGCGCGTGATGGCGTTGTCGCCGGGCTGGACGCCGAGATCGAGGATATGGGCGACTGTTTCCTCAAACATGTCGCTCACCCAATACGCATGTTTCGGCTGCAACCGGTTGGCTCGATCCGTATCGTCGCGAACAGTGACGACCCGGCACCCGAGACGCGCACGCGGCCCTGCCTGGCCGTTATTCCTTTTGCTTGCGCCGGCAACGCCCCTGAGTCGGGCGCCATCGGCGATCTGATCGCGCAAAGCGTGATTCATGCGGCGTCCCGATCGAGCAACTTCAATGTCATCGCGTGGCTTTCGAGCAAGGTGTTCGCGAACCGCAGCCTGTCGGCAAGGTCCATCGGTGCGGCGCTCGAGGCCGACTGGATCCTGACTGGCTCGTGTTTTCTATCAGGCAAGAAGTTGCTGGTCCAGGCCGAACTGATTCGGGTCTCCACCAACCTCACCGAGTTGTCCGAGCGGATCGTCGAAGATGTCGACGACCTGCTGCAAACCGAGAGCGCTATTGCCGGTCGGTTAGCGACTGTGACGGGCTTGCACCTGGCCAATGTCGAGGCCGCGCGCGTCGCCCGACACCCCTTGCCGACGCTGGAGAGCCACTCGTTGCTGGTCGGGGCGGTCGGTCTCATGCATCGTAGTGGGCCAGCGGAATTCCTGCGCAGCAAGGACGCGCTCGAGCATCTGATGGAGCGGCACCCGCGCATGCATGCGCTGCGCCCCTGGCTGGCGAAATGGTATGTCATGCGAACTACGCGGGGTCTGCAGAACGATCCAAAAGAGTCTGCTCTGCGTGCCCTCGAACAGACCGCGCGTGCGCTCGATGCCCGACCCGATGACACGTTCGCATTGGCCGTTCAAGGCTTCGTGCATTTCCATTTGATGCGCGATGTCGACACTGCCGCGCGCGATCTCAATGCGGCCGTTCTCATCGATCCGAATGACGCGCTGGCATCGATATTTTCGTCAGCGGTCATGAGCGCCAAGGGCAAAAAAGACGAGGCCTGGGCGCGTGCCGAACATGCGATGCAACTATCGCCCTTCGATCCACTGCGCGCCTACATGCGAATGATCGCAGCGTCGTGCGCGCTATCGTCGGAAAAATATCAACAAGCTGCGCAATTGGCCAGAGACTCGGTCCGCGAGTCGGCCTCGCATGCGGCGAGCTGGCGGACCTTGATCATTGCGCTGGTCGGTAACGGCGAAATCGACGCCGCTCGCGACGCCTGCAAGAACCTGATGCTGCTGGAACCTTCATTGACGATCAGTACCTATCAAGCTCGTCTGTCGTTACCCGCAGAGCAAGCGAGAAAAGCCGTTGACGCGCTACGCAGGGCAGGCGTTCCACTCCAATAATTCGAACAATTCGGAAGGTGTTGTATGAGTAGCTATAACGGCGGGTACAACGGCGGCTACAACGGTGGTTATAACGGCGGGTATAACGGAGGCTACAACGGCGGATACAACGGTGGCTATAACGGTGGTTACAACACGGGCGGCCATCCTGAGTTGACCGCCGCGCTGATCACCAGCCGCGAGGGCATCGTTGAGCCCGCTGATTTGCACTGTTATCGATTTGCCCAGCATGCGAACCTTGAGGTCGGTGCCGTCGATGAGCGTGCACTGCGCTGGGACGCGGGCGTGCGGCTTCATATCCTGATTCAGGACGTACTGAGTTCGGTCATCGTCAGCGCCGATCCGAAACGCAACAGCGTCAAGCTCAGCGCTCGTGGCAACGCGGCACGACGACATGATCTCGTCGTGCTGAAGCGACCAGCGCCGACTGACTTCGAGCGAGAACTCAGCGAGGTGCTGGCGGCGGCCGAGCTTCGCGGCGAGCGCTTCCCGGAAATTGTCAGTCAAATCGAAACCTCCTGGCCGTTCTGGCATTCGCTGGTGCCGCTGCGCGCGACGCGAATGACCCAGACCCAGGTGCTGCTCGATCTCGGCGTTGAGCTGTGCACCTACATTGGCATGCGCTTCAAGAACGACTTTGCCTGTTACCGGCCCAGCGAATATTCGGCGCAAGTACAGCCCGTCATTCCGACCCCGGGTCACGGTACTTTCCCGATGGGCCACGCCGCACAGGCCTTCGTGGTCGCGCGACTGCTGCATTGGTTGATTCTGAGCGCACGACCGAGCGCCAACGCCAACGCTGCGCAGGATGCCAGCCTGAGCGCGCTGATCGTTCAGTGCTATCGGCTCGCTGAACGCATCGCCTATAACCGGATTGTCGCGGGTGTGCACTTTCCGACCGATCTGATCGCGGGCGCGCGGCTCGGTATTGCGATTGCCAATCACCTGTTCCTCGCAGGCACTGCCAACGCAGGGTCTCAGACGCCGATCAGTCCGGTCGACTCGTCCCGCACCGACGTCTGGATGAATCTGAATTTCGACGCGGCAATGGCCGACGTGAAAATAGCAGACGTGAAGACGGCAGAGCCAGGCGATGCCTCCAGTTTGCTGGGACAGGCCGTCCGTTTTGCGCGAAACGAGTGGGCAGTCGTCGCACCAACCGTCGCGAAAATGAAGTCCACGATATGAGCCGATCGCCGGTGAAGAATCTGCGGCGCGTGACTCTCAATTCGACCGCGACTGTCAATTCGAAGTTGCGATTGCGGGATCCGTATCTTGACATCGCGCAAGCGACCGGCTTCGCTGATTACCGAATCGAAGGCAATCCGATCGAGGGCGATCAGATCGAGGGCAATCGGATTCCGGTCATCATCGAACTCGTTCCCCACGAAAGCTTCGCTGCCCTGGCGGCTGAACTCGGTACTGCCGGCCAACTCGAAGCCGCCTATGAAAGTTTCTCGAACGACTTTTCCTATGTCACCGCGAAAGTTACACCGCCGGGTCTGAAGGTCCTTCAAAACAGCGTGCATGCCGCACGCTTCGAATTGGCCGCTCAACTTCGTGCCGCCAGGATGCCCGCTCGCCGACCGCCCCTTGAAGATGGCACAGGCGATACAACCAGAACAAGCGGCAAAAGCGGCGCTCAGCCGGAGGAGCGCCAGCGAAAAAAGGTGCTGCTCGCGATGATCGACACCGGTTGCCCCTTCGCACATCCGTTGTTACGTGAGCGAGACCCGCCTGGCGGACCTGGGCGGACGCGAGTTAGGGCTCTTTGGGATCAGGACGACGCGCCGGACTTCGCCGAATTTTCTGAGTCACCGACCGGGTTTTCGTATGGCGCGGTGGCGCACCGTCATCATCTTGATAACGCCATTGCAGCCGCTCAAGGCGATCAAAAGCGCTGCTATGAGTTGGTCGGTTACCGGGAAATGAAGCGATTGGGATCGCACGGTTCCCATTCCCTGGGTCTGATGCTCGGCTACGGACAATCGCCGGGGTACGGTCAATCGCAGGCCTCACGACAGCCACAAACGTACCAAACTTACCAGGCGTATCAGGCGTACCAGACGCAAAACGGCGATGAGCCAGATATCGTCTTTGTTCAATTGCCCAGACCCTTGCTGTTCACACCGTCGAAGGCAGTCCTGGCGCGCTACCTTCTGGACGGCTTGATCTGGATCGCCAGTCAGCGACGTGACGGCGAAGAGCTCATTATTTCAATCGGTCGCGGCTCGCCCCTGGGTCCGCATGATGGCAGCTCGATCATGGAAACCGCCATCGATCAATTCACGCGGTTGATGGCCGACCATCTGAAGGGGATTTACATTGCGGCCGGCAATGAGTTCGACTCCGAACTGCATTTCGAAGTCACGGCCGCACAGTTTGACGCAACTCCCATTCCGAATGAGACAAGACTGACCTCAGTGTGTTCTGCCGAAATGCTGTGGCGCGTTCTGCCCGGCAGCGAGGTACCGGCAATCATGGAGCTCTGGCTGCCAACGGACGACACCGGCTCGGTCGATATCGACATACGCCTTCAATCACCCGATGGCCAAGTGGTATTGACGATTCAGCCCGATACCCACGCGTTCTGGCCTTCGGCCAAGGCGTGTATCGCAGCCGCGAGCTTCGTTCACTGGCAGGGCGATCGATCGCGGCTGTGCTTGTTGCGTCTCGCACCCTCAAAAGCTTTTGGCTTGGCGCCGGGCTGCCCCGCCGGCGACTGGAAGCTGACGTTATCGGCGAAGCGGCCCCTGCCAGGCTCGGCACACGCCTACATCGGCCGGGTAACGCCGACCTTTGGCTACCCGACTCGCGGCCAACAATCGCATTTCGTCAACCGAACGGCCGGAAAAACCCGCGCGCAAAACGCCAAGGGTACCTTGCAAGGCCTGGCGACGGCCCACGGCGTGTACTCGTTTGGGGGCTATGTCGGTGATCCCAAGTATCAAAGGCCCGCGCACTACACGTCGGCCGGCCCTTCCAGAAACAATTTACTGCCGGGGCCTTTCGCGTCGGTCATGACCGATAACGGCAGCATGTTGCGCGGCCGACGAAGTATCGGCAATCTGGGTGGCGCGACTTTTCGGATGGATGGGACAAGCGTCGCCGCACCGCTGGCTGCGTACCACGTTCACCGACAATCGCAGTCAGGCATTGCGCCGGTCGAGTTGCCATCGAACGATCGGACCCGCCTCGGGGCCTACTTGATTCGAGACAGGTAAACGGGTTAATCAATTAATCGTTTAATTGCTTAATCGCCCGCCGGGTTCTGGTCGAACGATCGTCGCTAACCTGAATAAGCATGTCGCTTGAGCGCCCCCAGGGTGACTACCCGTAGCGCACGCTCATGGGTGGCCTCCAGCACCACCGGTGGCGCGCAGCCGGCTTCATAAGCTTCCAGCCAGCGGGCTGCGCACAAGCACCAGCGATCACCGGCTTTCAGGCCTTTGAATCGATACTCGGGTCTAGGTGTGGACAGATCGTTGCCGTGGCGAGTCGAGAATTCGAGGAACTCGGCGCTGACCCGGACACAGACCGAATGATTGCCGCGATCCTGCTCGTCGCTATTGCAACAGCCATCACGAAAGAACCCGGTCACGGGATCGTAAGAGCAGGCCTGCAGGACACTGCCCAGTACGTTGGTACCTTCACTCAAATGGGTCGCTCCCTGCTTTCGTGCTCAATCGGCCCCGCTTCATTCGGGCCTGATTCGCGTTTACTCATTGACGTTTACGTAAAGTGTAACTAGATTTCGCGTTGGGATCGTTTCGTCAATGCAATTCCCGTGCCTTTTTACACCTGATTCATGCCCAATTTTTCGATTTCCGAGCTCGCCCGCGAATTCGACGTGACTGCTCGAACCATCCGTTTTTATGAGGATCAGGGGCTATTGGCGCCCAAACGCACGGGTACGGGCGGGCGCCAACGCGTCTATTCGCAACGCGATCGTACCCGCCTGAAACTGACCATACGGGGCAAAAGACTCGGACTGTCGCTGGCTGAAGTCAAGGCTCTGGTTGACATGTACGAGTCGCCCGCCGACACGGCCTCACAGCTCAAACGGTTTCTGGCGGTGCTTTCCGAGCATCGTCGGGTGCTGGATGTGCAGTTGGCTGATTTGCGCGAAACGCTGGGCGAAATTGACGCCCACGAGGCGCGCGCCCGTGCCCTGCTGATCGGGATCAAAGCTTGACCCCGCCAAACCTGCGATGTCTGCTGACCCATCTGATGACCCGTCTGATGACCCATCTGATGACCCGTCTGTCGACTCATTAACTTTCTCGTGACTCATGAAAATCTTGAATCTACTGATCCATGCGGCCTTGCAAGACGGCCGGGCTACACAATAGAGCCATGCGAGCTACCCACGCACCACATCCTCTGAACTGTATCCTGGCTTGCGCGCTCGCGCTTGCCGCCGGGCTGGCACTTGCGCCTGCACAGGCTGCGCACTCAACTCAATCTTTGACGGCGCCTGCGGCGCGGCTGGCACCGATTACCGCCAATGATTGGTCGACGCGCACGGCAGCTCACCTGCTCGAGCGCGCCGGTTTCGGTGGCACGCCCGCCGAGATCAATCGGCTGGCCGCCATGAGCCCGCGCGACGCCGTTCGCTCGTTATTGCAACCTGGCCTCACCGGTATGAGCGACTTCGATGCATCGGGCGCCCACGATCCGAGCCTCGAGCCCTTTCCCGCTTCCCGCCCGGCGGCCACCGAACTGGCCAAGCGTACCGGGCGCGCCATGGGCGTCGACGTCAAACCGGACGGCAATCGCCGCTTGCAGCCGGTCGCCGATCGCTTTTTTTACTGGCTGCGTGCCAGTCGGCTCGAGACCCATCGGCTGGCCTACTGGTGGGCCAATCGCATGTTGAACAGCGATCGGCCGCTGCAAGAAAAAATGAGCTTGTTCTGGCACGGTCACTTTGCGACCAGCGAAGAGAAGGTACGTGACTATCGCAAACTGCTGCAACAAAACGAGTTGTTTCGCGCCCAGGGTTTGGGCAACTTCCGTAGCTTGCTGGTCGCCGTCGCGCAGGATCCGGCTATGCTCGCGTTTCTCGACGCCGGTGTGAATGTCAAGGGCGCGCCGAACGAGAACTTCGCACGCGAGATCATGGAACTGTTCAGCATGGGCGTCGGTCACTATAACGAAACAGACATCCGCGAAGCCGCGCGCGCGTTCACTGGCTGGAACTTCACCGATCTCAAATTCGTGGTGACGCCAGAAAAACATGACGACGGCATCAAGACGGTACTCGGCAAAACGGCGGCGTTCGACGGCGTGTCGGCGATCGATCATATTTTGGCGCAGCCGATTGCCGCCGAATTCATTGCTGCGAAAATCTACCGCTACTTTGTGCGCGACGAACTTGCCGCGCCGCTACAGACCGAGCTGGGCACGCTATTGCGGGCCTCCAAATATGAGCTCGCGCCATTCCTGGAAACCCTATTGATGTCGCGTGATTTTTATTCCGCCGATGTGATCGGCACGCGCATCAAGTCGCCCGTGGAATTGGTGGTCTCGACCTATAAAAAGATGGGCCTGACCGAGGTGCCCGGAGTGCCGGACTTCAATGAAATTACCGAAGCGTTGGGACAAAAGTTGTTCTTCCCACCGACCGTCGCCGGCTGGGCGCAGGGCCGCGCCTGGATCACGCCGGGCTTGTTGCTTGCGCGCGGCAACTTTGCGTTCGACACGCTGTTCCCGGACATCAACTATATTGCCTCGGATCGCAACCCGGGTCGGCTGTTCGACATCACCACCATCAGCGACAAACTCAGCATGGGCCAGGATGTCACCCGCGCAACCAAACCGGATGCCAAGGAAATGTCTTCACAGACCATGCAGATGGCCGATCGCGACGAGGACTTCAACACGCGGCTGGCCTCCTTGCGCGGCTGGCAGATGGCGACGCAGAAAATCAAGCCGATCCCGCGAACCAGCGCTGCACTTGCGCTCAGCGCGATGGTGCGCGAGGCCCAATGCAAGACGGCCCAAGAAGCAGTGGATGTCCTGCTCGGGCGTTTTCTGTCGGTACCGGTATCGGCCGCTCAGCGACAGCGGTTAGCGTCGTTTCTTGCCAACGAACTCGGTACTGCCGATGTCGTTCGCGCGGCCAGTTACCTCGAGGAACCCTTGCGCAATCTGCTGCACCTGATTTTGTCGATGCCGGATTACCAACTGGGCCAACTTCGCCCTTCGGGTGCATTGGCGTGATGGGTGAATCGGCGTGATCGGAGACTGGACATGATGGGTGACTGGAAATGATGGGTGGCTGGAGATGACACTTCAATTGGAGCGGCGTGCGTTGCTGCGCCACGCCGCTGGCCTGACCACATTGGGCGCAGCGCCGGGGTTTGCGCTGTCGCGAGCGTTGGCACAGGGCAGCGCGACGTCTGCAATCTCCACTACGGGCGGCGCTAACCCGAACCGGATCCTGGTGGTACTCGAGCTCTCCGGCGGCAACGACGGCTTGAACACGCTGGTCCCCTACACCGACGATGCGTATTACCGCCATCGACCCAAGATCGGTATTCGACCGGACAAGCTGCGTAAGATCCATCAGCAATTCGGATTCAATTCGAGCATGGCTGGCTTCGAGCGCCTGTTCAAGGACGGCAACATGGCGGTGGTTCACGGCGTCGGCTATGCGCAACCGTCGTTTTCACATTTCACCTCGATGGCCTACTGGCACACGGCGGCGCCGAACAGTGGCGAAGAATACGGCTGGATGGGCCGTCTGGCAGACCAGATTCATCCGACCGAGGTCGCCAATGCGATCATCAACATCGACGAGCGCCAATCGCTAGCCGTGCGGGCGCGCCGCCAGGTGCCGGTGGTCTTCAACGACCCGGATCGCTTTACCCGCAAGGGCTTCTTGCAGGCACGGCCGCTGCTGGACCAGCTTCAACCGGCGAACGCTGAGTCAAGCGATCCTCCGTCGCAGCGCTTTTTGCAAGACGTCGCCCGCAGCGCCCTGGAGTCCTCGCAACTGGTGCGTGAAGCCTGTGCAAAATACAAGACACCAATCGACTATGGCATTGTGCCGCTCGATCTGCCGAAGATCGCGGCGCTGATCAGTGCCGGCCTGCCGACCCGCCTTTACTACACGTCGTTCCGGCACAATGCCTTCGACACGCATGTTCAGCAAGCCGACCTGCACCAGCGCCTGCTCAGTTATGCCTCGGACTCGATATCGGGCTTCATGAAGGACATGCAGCGTCTCGGTCGCGCCGACGATGTCGTGCTGATGGTCCTGTCCGAATTCGGGCGCCGGGTGCCTGAAAATACCGGTCTCGGCACTGACCACGGCACGGCCAACCATATGTATTTGATTGGCAAGCCGGTCAAGGGCGGGCATTTCGGTGCGCCACCGAATCTCGCCAAACTGGACGAAGGCCAGAACATGGAATTCACGACCGACTTCCGGCGGGTCTACGCCAGCGCCATACAGGGCTGGTTCGGCGTGCGGGACAGCACGAGCGTGCTCGGCGGTCGATTTGACCCACTGCCGATATTCCCTGCGTCGGGGTAGGTCTTAACTCAGGCTATCATTTGCGGTCACCGTTTGGAGTAACCGTATGTTGACCATCCCCGGCCTGCAATTCGACCTCGGCGAAGACATCGCCCTGTTGCGCGATTCGCTGCAGCAGTTCACCGCCGCCGAAATCACCCCGCTCGCTTACGAGATCGATCGCAGCGATCAATTTCCCATGCCTTTGTGGCGCAAGTTGGGCGACATGGGCGTTCTGGGCATTACGGTGGCCGAGGAATACGGCGGCGCCGGGCTGGGCTATCTCGCCCATATCGTCGCCATGGAAGAAATTTCGCGCGGCTCGGCCTCGGTAGGCTTGAGCTACGGCGCGCATTCAAATCTGTGCGTCAATCAGATCAACCGCAATGGCAGCGAAGAACAGAAACGCAAATATTTGCCGAAACTGATTTCCGGCGAACATGTCGGTGCGCTGGCCATGTCGGAACCGAATGCCGGCTCGGATGTCATCTCGATGAAACTGCGCGCCGACTTCAAAGGCGATCGTTGGGTGCTCAACGGCAGCAAGATGTGGATCACCAACGGCCCCGATGCCGACGTCATGGTCATCTACGCCAAGAACGATTTCGAAGCCGGTGCGCGCGGCGTCACGGCCTTTCTGGTTGAAAAAGGCTTCAAGGGCTTCTCGGTCGCGCAAAAGCTCGACAAGATGGGCATGCGCGGCAGCCACACCGGTGAGCTGGTGTTCGAGAACTGCGAAGTTCCTGCTGAAAACGTACTCGGCGGCCTGGGCAATGGCGCGCGCGTTTTGATGAGTGGCCTCGACTTCGAGCGGGCGGTTCTGTCGGGCGGGCCGCTGGGCATCATGTCGGCTTGCATGGACGTTGCCGTGCCCTACGTGCATGAACGCAAGCAGTTCGGCCAGCCGATCGGTGAGTTCCAGCTCATGCAGGGCAAACTGGCCGACATGTACACGACCATGATGGCCAGCCGTGCCTATGTCTACGAAGTCGGCAAACAATGCGATCGTAGTCGCGACGGCAAGGTCGATGTGCGCTCGTTGCGCAAGGACGCCGCCGGCGCTATTCTGTACGCCGCCGAAAAGGCCACCTGGATGGCCGGTGAAGCCATTCAATGCCTGGGCGGCAACGGCTACATCAACGAGTACCCGACCGGACGGCTCTGGCGCGATGCCAAGCTGTACGAAATTGGCGCCGGCACGTCCGAGATTCGCCGCATGCTGATCGGGCGGGAGCTTTTCTCCGAAACCCTGTAGTTTTTGGTTGCAGTCTCAAGATTGCTGGCCCATGCCTGTAGACCCATGCCTGTAACTTCTGCCCGCGCGATGACGCTGGCCCTCGCCATTCTGGCGGGCTTCGATCGCCACTACGCGCTGTTTCGCTACAACGCCCAACAAGCGAAGGCGCGCTTCGAAGCGGCCGATTGGCACGGCATTCGCCGGCTGGCGCGCGAACGCATCACGTTCTACGACCAGCGGGTTGCCGAGGCGATGGCGCGTATTCAGGAGGAGCACAGCGATCGCGAGCTGACCGGCAGCAGTAGCGAGGAGCTTTGGCAACAGGTCAAACGTCACTACGTCGGTCTGCTCACCGACCACAAGCAGCCGGAGTTGGCCGAGACCTTCTTTAATTCGGTCACCACCAAAATCCTGCATCGCACCTATTTTCATAACGCGTTCATGTTCGTGCGACCGGCCGTGTCCACCGAGTACCTGGATGCGGTGCCGCCGTCCTATACGGTGTACTACCCGGCGCGTGATGGCTGGTTGCCAGGTTTTCAAAAGATGGTCATCGACATTGGTCTGGCCTGTCCGTTCTTTGATATCGATCGCGACCTGAACCTGGTGCTCGACGCCACCCGCCGCTACATTCCCAAAAATCTTTCAGCCACCGGCGATTGCCAGATTCAAGTGCTGCGCACCCTGTTCTTTCGCAACAAGGGTTGCTACCTGATTGGCCGGGTCATCAACGAAGGCGAAGTCCTGCCGATGGCGGTGCCGATCATGCTCGATGACAGCGGCCGGGCCTACATCGACACGATCCTGTTCGGCAGCGAACGCATCGAGGCGCTGTTCAATTTTGCGCGCGCTTATTTCATGGTCGACATGGATGTGCCCGCCGCCTACGTGCGTTTCCTGAGCTCGCTCATGCCGACCAAACCGGATTCGGAGCTCTACACCATGCTGGGCCTGCACAAGCAGGGCAAGACCGCGTTCTACCGCGACCTGTTGCATCATCTGCGTCATTCACATGACCACTTTGTCGTCGCACCCGGCATCAAGGGGCTGGTCATGCTGGTGTTTACGTTGCCGTCGTTTCCTTATGTCTTCAAGGTCATCAAGGACAAGCGCAGCAAGGACGTGTCGCGCGAGTTCGTTCAGGCGCAATATCAGTTGGTCAAGTTTCATGACCGGGTCGGGCGGATGGCCGACACCTGGGAGTATTCCGACGTACCGTTCCCGAAATCGCGCCTCGATGCAGCGCTGGTGGCTGAGCTGCGTGAGTATTTGCCCTCGCAACTTGAAGAGGACGGCGAGTCGCTGATCATCAAGCACCTTTACATCGAGCGGCGCATGATCCCGCTCAACATGTACATCGAACAGGCGACGCCCGAAGAGCGCGAACATTCGATTCTCGAGTATGGTCTGGCGATCAAGCAGATGGTCGCCGCCAACATGTTTCCGGGCGACATGCTCTACAAGAATTTTGGCGTGACCCGCGGCAAGCGCGTGGTGTTTTATGACTATGACGAAGTCGCCTACATCACCGACTGTGTGTTTCGCCGCGTGCCGGAACCCCGTACGCCAGAGGACGAGATGTCCTCGGAGCCGTGGTATCGGGTTGGTCCCCATGATGTTTTTCCGGAAGAGTTTGGAACCTTTTTGCTGGGCGATGCCCGCGTGCGCGAGCCGTTTCTCAAGCACCATGCCGATCTGCTCGACGCCGCGTTCTGGCAAACTCACCAGCAGCGAATTCGCGACGGTCTGCTCGACGACGTTTTCCCTTACCCGGAGTCGTTAAGATTTGCGCGACGACGGTCGGCAGGGACGGCGTAAAATCTGAATTTGAATTTGAACTTGCACTCAAACCACAGGAGCCAAATATGTCTGATCCCATTGTGATCGTATCCGCCACGCGCACGCCCATTGGCAGCATGATGGGTGACTTTTCTTCCTTGCAGGCCCACCAATTGGGCGCAATCGCCATCAAGGCAGCCGTCGAGCGCGCCGGTCTGAAACCTGACCAGGTTCAGGAAGTCATCATGGGCTGCTGCCTGCCCGCAGGCCAGGGTCAAGCGCCGGCGCGGCAAGCATCCCTGGGCGCCGGACTGTCGGTTGCGGCGGGCGCCACCACCATCAATAAGATGTGCGGTTCCGGCATGAAGGCTGCCATGTTTGCGCATGACATTCTGGCCGCGCACTCGATGGATGTCATCGTCGCCGGCGGCATGGAAAACATGACCAACGCACCCTACCTGCTTCCAAAGGCGCGCGGCGGCTACCGTTACGGCCACGCCATGATGTACGACCATATGGCGATCGACGGTTTGGAGGATGCCTACGATCGCGGCAAGGCGATGGGCGTGTTCGCCGAGACCTGCGCCAGCAAGTACGAGTTCACGCGTGCCGAGCAGGACCGTTTCGCGATCGCGTCGACCGAGCGCGCCATCAAGGCCAACCAGGACGGCAGTTTCAAATGGGAATTCGCGCCGGTCACCGTTGAGGGCAAAAAAGGCCCGAGCCTGATTGAACGCGATGAGCAGCCGTTCAAGGCCATGATCGACAAGATTCCAACCTTGCGGCCGGCCTTCAAGAAGGATGGCACCATCACCGCTGCCAATGCGTCTTCGATTTCGGATGGCGCAGCAGCCCTGGTGATGATGCGTCGCTCAACTGCTGAGAAGCTCGGCGTCCAGCCGATCGCGACCATCATCGGGCAGGCCACCAATGCGCATGAACCCGAGTGGTTCACGACGGCGCCAGTCGGTGCCATCAAAAAGCTTTACGATAAGATCGGCTGGACCAGCAAGAGCGTCGATCTGTTCGAGATCAATGAGGCGTTCGCGGTGGTAGCCATGGCGGCGATGAAAGAGCACGGTATTGCCCATGAAAAACTGAACATACATGGCGGCGCCTGCGCGCTTGGTCATCCGATTGGTGCATCCGGCGCTCGCATCATCGTGACCTTGATCGGCGCCCTGAAAAAGACCGGTGGCAAACGCGGCGTCGCCAGTCTGTGCATTGGTGGCGGCGAAGCGACTGCCATTGCGCTGGAGCTTGCGTAGTGCCGCGTGCGTTGATTGTCGGTGCCTCGCGAGGGATCGGCTTTGAGTTTGTGCGGCAATACCTGGCGGCCCATTGGACCGTGTATGCGACTTTTCGCAGCGAAGCCGATCGACTGAAGCTGCGCGAGCTCGGCGCGCACACCCTGAAGCTCGATGTGCTGGAGCTCAATGACGTCGCCGGTATTTCATGGCAACTCGACGGCGAGTCGTTTGATGTCGTCATCAACAATGCCGGTGTCTACGGACCGCGCGCCAGCACGACCAAATCGCCACCGACGCAAGACGAGTTCGATAACGTCATGCGCACCAACGTGCTGGCCGGCATGCGCATCATTCCAGTGGTCGCACCCTTGCTGACGGCCAAGGGCGGTACCCTGGCCTTTATTTCCAGCCGGATGGGATCGATTTCCGAAGCCGGGGCCAGTTATGGCCTGCTGTATCGCACCTCGAAGGCGGCCGTCAACATGCTCGCGAAACTCGCCCACACCGACTACTCGCCGATTGGCGTGCGCGTGTTGACCCTGCATCCGGGCTGGGTGCGCACCGACATGGGCGGCCCGAACGCCGATGTTGAAGTATCAGCCAGCATTGAAGGCATGTGCCGTGTCATCGCTGACGCCGAGGCGTTTGCAAGCGGCGGGTTTTACGACTATCGCGGACAATCTTTGGCATGGTGAACGGCATGAACGAAAAACAACTGATCTCCTCGGGTTCGAGTTTCGAAGCGCTGGCCGGATACTCACGCGCCGTGGTTCACGGCAAAGACGTGTTCGTGTCCGGCACCACCGGCTTCGACTATTCAAACATGACCATTGTTGAAGATGCGGTAGCGCAGACCCACCAGTGCTTTGCGAATATTGCCGACGCGCTCAAGCGCGCCGGCTGCTCGCTCGATGATGTCGTCAGAGTGCATTACCTGTTGACCGATGCCGGCGACTTTGAAAAGCTGGCGCCGATCTTCGGCCAGTATTTTGCGAAGGCTCGACCAGCAGCCACGGCGACCGTGGTCGGGTTGGTGGACGCGCGAATTAAAATAGAAATCGAAGTCACGGCCCGTCGCGGCTGAACCGTAGCTACTGTTTGAACAGGAAATCCGATGTTGTTGAATGAAGACCAGCGCATGGTGCGCGAAGCGGTTCGCACCTATGTCACCGAGAAGATCACGCCGTTCGCGGCGCGCTGGGATAAAGAGAACACCTTCCCGGCCGAGGCACTGAAGGGGCTGGCAGAACTCGGTTGCTTCGGCGTCTGCGTGCCTGAGAAGTACTCGGGCGCCGGCCTGGACTATCTGTCATTGGCACTCATTATGGAAGAGATTGCCGCCGGTGACGGAGCGACCTCGACCATCGTGTCCGTCAACAATTGTCCAGTCGCTTCGATTCTCATGACCTACGGTAATGCAGCGCAAAAGGAGCAATGGCTCAAACCGATCGCCAGTGGTGCGATGCTAGGGGTGTTCTGTCTGACCGAGCCTCATGTCGGATCGGACGCTGGCGCGCTGCGTACGACGGCCGTGCGCGACGGCGACAGTTACGTCATCAACGGCGTCAAACAATTCATTACCTCGGGCAAGAATGGTGACGCTGCCATCGTGATGGCTGTGACCGATAAAGCCGCCGGCAAGCGCGGCATCTCGGCGTTTGTCGTGCCGACCCGCAATCCGGGCTACGTCGTTGCACGCCTTGAAGACAAGCTCGGCCAACACGCCTCGGATACGGCGCAGATTCAATTCGAGAACTGCCGTATACCGGCGGCCAATCTGATTGGCGACGAAGGCCAGGGCTACAAGATCGCGCTGTCCGGCCTGGAAGGCGGGCGGATCGGAATTGCCGCGCAGGCCCTCGGCATGGCGCGCGCGGCGTTTGAAGCGGCACTCAAATACGCCAAGGAGCGCGAGGCCTTTGGGCAAGCGATCTTCAATCATCAGGCGGTACAGTTTCGGCTTGCCGATATGGCGACGCGCATTGAAGCGGCGCGCCAACTGATCTGGCATGCCGCCAGCTTGAAGGATGCAAGACAGCCCTGCTTGCGTGAAGCAGCGATGGCCAAGTTATATGCCTCCGAGATTGCCGAGCAGGTGTGCTCTGATGCGATCCAGATTCATGGCGGCTATGGTTACCTCAGCGATTTCCCTGTCGAGCGTATTTATCGGGACGTTCGGGTTTGCCAGATTTACGAAGGGACCAGCGACATTCAACGGATATTGATTGGTCGCGCGTTGGCGAGTTCGGCGTCCTGATGTTCGCCGCGGCAAATTCCGGCACGGCGAATATGTCTACGGGCCAGTGCTTTCAATGAAAGCCTCGGCCGTCAGTTACGCTCGACCCGAATCTCTGGCCCAGGTGTTTGCGCTGTTGGCTGAGTACGGCGATAGCGCGCAAATTCTGGCCGGCGGCCAGAGCCTTGTACCGATGCTGAATCTGCGGCTCGCGCAACCTGACGTGCTCGTGGACATCACGCGTATCAACGGCTTGAACAGCATCACCGTGGATGACGGTCTGGTGCACATCGGCGCACTGGTGACTCATCATGACATTGAACACTCGGCGCTCATCGCCCGCCATGCGCCACTATTGGCCAAAGCGGTCCCGCATGTGGCTCATGTCGCGATCCGCCATTGCGGCACGATGGGTGGCAGCGTGGCGCTGGCCGATCCTGGCGCCGAGTATCCGGCCTGTCTGGTTGCACTCGATGCCCGGGTGGTACTGACCAGCAACAGCGGCGAGCGCAGGCTTGCCGCGACTGACTTTTTTCAGGGCATTTACGAAACGGCGCTGCGACCAGGCGAGCTGGTTACAGCGGTCGAATTCGCCGCCTGTCAACCCGGACAGGTGTTTGCGTTTGCCGAGTTGGCAAGACGGCAAGGCGATTATGCAATGGTCGGGCTGGCGGCGGTGGCTCGGCGTGACGGCGTTGGCGTTGAAAGCCGCGCAGGCGGCACTGGCGGCAAAGGCGGCACAGGCGGCGCTGTCCAACTTTCTGAACTTCGCCTCGGGTTCCTCGGTGCCGGTCCGACACCGATGCTGGCGCGAAACGCCGCTGCCCTGGTCAGCGGCAAGTTCTTGAATGACACGACGATCGCAGCCGCGCAACACGCACTCGGCGATGAACTCGCCCCGCTCGATGATCTGAATGCCCAGGCGGCCACCAAATTGCATCTGGCCAAGGTGTTGTTGGCTCGAGTGCTGCACGAACTCACCGGTCTGCCGACGAAAGCTCTTGTATGAATCCGGTATCAGACATACTGACCATCAGTGCCACCGTCAACGGTCAGCACATCACTCGAAACGTACCTGCGCGTGCGCACCTGATCGACTTCCTGCGCGAGGAACTCGATTTGACCGGCTCACATGTAGGTTGTGAACATGGCGTCTGCGGAGCCTGTTCGATTCGAGTCGACGGCAAAGTGGTGCGTGGCTGCCTCATGCTCGCGGTGCAAGCCGACGGCCGACGCATTGACACCATCGAGGGCTTGTCCGACTCGCGCGAACTCAGCGAATTGCAGGCCGCTTTTCATCGCCACAACGCCTTGCAATGCGGCTACTGCACACCCGGTATGCTCGTGACCGCGCAGGAACTCATCGACACGGTGCCCGATGCCACTCGAGATCAGATCCGTGAATACATGTCTGGCAATTATTGTCGTTGTACCGGCTATCAGGCGATTGTTGATGCGATTGAATCGGTGTTGATCGCCCATCGAACACCAGCCGCTGACCCATTGCGTTCAGTGGCGCTCAGCTTGGGCTTGGAAAAATGAATATAGCCGAGTTACCGCTGCACCAGCCGGAAACCGCGACCGACAAGGGTTATATCGGCCAGAGCATTCCTCGCGCCAATGCCAAGCGATTGTTGCAAGGTCGCGGGGTATTCACCGATGACCTGCGACTGCCACGCCTTGCGCATGTGGTGTTCCTGCGCAGCCCGCACGCCCATGCGCGGATCACTCGTCTGGATTTGAGCGCGGCGCGCACGGCCGCCGGTGTCGTTGCGGTGGTCGACGGTCGACAGTTAGCCGAATACTGTACGCCCTGGGTGGCCGTGCTGACGCACCTGAAGGGCATCAAGTCACCGCCGCAGCATGCACTGGCGATCGATCGTGTTTGCTCGCAAGGCGAAGCGTTCGTTGCCGTGGTGGCCGAGACTCGGGCGCAGGCCGAAGACGCTGTGCTGCTGATTCAAGCCGACTATGAAGAACTGCCGGTCGTCACCGACATGGAACGTTCATTGGCCGGCGACTATGTCATTCACCCCGAGCTGGGCGATAACGTCTGCTTTTCGCGCAGTCTCGACACCGGTGGGGTCGATGCAGCGTTCGCTCGCGCCGACCTGGTCGTCGAGGAGACCTATGACTTTGGCCGCCACACCGGCGTGACCCTTGAGGGCCGAGCCATCATCGCCGACTACAACCCGGCCGAGCACACGCTGACGGCCTATCATGCGACGCAAACACCGCACATGATGCAGGATATCTTCTCGCGTCACTTGAACATTCCCGAAGCAAACGTTCGGGTCATTTCAAAGGATATCGGCGGCTCGTTCGGCATCAAGGTGCATGTCTACCCCGATGAAATGGCCACGGCTGCGTTATCGGTCATGTTGCGCCGGCCAGTCAAGTTTTATGCCGATCGCATCGAGTCGTTTTTATCCGACATTCATGCGCGCGAACACAAGGTCCGTGTGCGTCTGGCCTGCAGCCGCGACGGCGACATTCTGGCGTTCGATCTTTGGGACTTGACCGCCATCGGCCCGTACTCGGTGTACCCGCGAACCAGCGGCATCGAGGGCAATCAGGTGGTCAACCTGACCGGTGGTCCTTACAAACATAAAGAGTACCGCGCACTCATGAATGTGGTGTTCACCAACAAGAATGTCACCTGCCAGTATCGCGCAGTCGGCCATCCGATTGCGATCGCGTTGACCGAAGGCATCGTCGATCTGGCGGCTCGCAAATTGGGCTTGGACCCTGCCGAGTTTCGGCGCAGGAACCTGATTGCCGATGACGCCTACCCGTACACGTTTGCATCGGGTATCAAGTTCGAGGCGCTATCGCATCATCAGTGTCTCGACAAGCTCCTTAAACTCATGGACTACGACGGCCTGCGCGCCGAACAAAAAGCTCTGCGCGCACAAGGCATTCATCGCGGCATTGGCCTGGCCGCGATGATTGAAGTCACCAATCCGTCACCGGCGTTTTACGGCGTCGGCGGCGCCCGGATTTCGGCTCAAGACGGCGCAACCTTGCGCCTGGAGCCCAGCGGCATGGTCACCGTGACCTGTTCAGTCACCGAGCAGGGACAAGGCACCGATGCAATCTTCGGGCAAATCGCCGCCAGCGCGCTCGGCATCACCCTCGACAAAGTTCGGGTACATACCGGCGACACGGCCACCATGCCCTACGGCGGTGGCACCTGGGCCTCACGCGGCGCCGGTATTGGCGGCGAGGCCGTCCTGCAAGCCGGCCGCGCACTGCGCGCGCATATCTTGACGGTGGCTTCTCATATCCTGAAGATCGATGCCGACAGTCTCGACCTTGCCGAGAATTACATCGTTGACCGAATCACACGCGAGCGCAAAATTCCATTGGCCGAGGTCGGGCGCGTCGCCTATTTTCGCCCTGACACCTTGCCCCTGAACTTCCAGGCCGAGATGACCGTGACCCGCCACTACACGCCGCGCGATTACGGCTTCACATTCACCAACGGCATACAGGCGTCGTATGTTGAAGTGGATACCGAAACCGGCATGACGCGGCTGCTCAAGCACTGGTGTGTCGAGGACTGCGGCACGATCATCAACCCCATGTTGGTCGATGAGCAGATTCGCGGCGGTATCGTTCAAGGCATAGGCGCCGCGCTGTTCGAGGAGTGTCTGTACGGCGACGACGGGCGGATGTTGAACGCCTCGATGGCGGACTACCTGGTGCCGATGTCCGCTGAAATGCCTGACATCGTTTGCGGCCATGTGCAGACACCGACCCGGCAGTCGGCGCTCGGTGCCAAAGGCGCCGGTGAGGCGGGCACGGCCGGTGCACCCGGCGCGGTCATGAACGCGATCAACGATGCTTTGTCACCCTTCGAAGTTCGCGTCACGCGGATGCCGTTTACACCGGAGCGAGTGTTACGCGCGCTCGGAAAGATTTAGGAACATTTTCAAGAAAGGTTGCGGGGAGATCCTGTTGCCAAATTTTCTCACACCGATAGTTTTGTTGCTCGCGTCGATGGTCGGCGCCTGTTCATCGCAGCAAGTCTTCGACTCGGGTCAATCCTGGCAGCGCAATGAGTGCCACAAGATCATCGACTCGCAACAGCGCTCGCGCTGTCTGGCCAGTACGAGCACCACCTACGAAGAATATCAACGCCAAGCCGAGAAGGCCCAAAAAGGCGGCTGATCAGGCACCTGCTTAGCTAACGATCAGTTGGCCTCAAGTGCCAACACACAAGGTACAGTGCGTGATGGCATCGAAACCGACCGAATCCGCTGTTCCCAGTGGCCGACTGTCCCGACTTGCAAAATTTGGCTCCTTGACGACCGGTATCGCGGGCAGCATGCTCGTCAATGGCATTCGTCAACTCGCCAGCGGCAAGCGCCCAAACATCAACGACTTGCTGCTGACGCCCGCCAATGCCCGGCGCATGGTCGCGCAGCTCTCGCAAATGCGCGGCGCGGCGATGAAGCTCGGGCAGCTATTGTCGATGGACGCAGGTGATCTGATCCCACCAGAGCTCACCCAGGTACTCAGCGTGTTGCGCTCGAGCGCCGCCGTGATGCCGAGAGCACAGGTCGAACAGGTGCTTGTCAAAAGCTGGGGACCTAGCTGGCGCAAGCGCATCAAGTCGTTTGAACTGAATCCGCTGGCGGCGGCCTCGATCGGTCAAGTCCATCGAGCCGTCTCGAAAAACGGCGAGCTTTTGGCGATCAAACTGCAATATCCGGGGGTGCGAAAGAGCATTGACAGCGATGTCGATAACGTCGCCAGTCTGCTGCGTTTTTCGGGGCTGGTGCCCTCGGATATTGATCTGAAGCCGTTTCTGAAAGATGCCAAGCGGCAGCTTCACCATGAAGCCAATTATCAGCGTGAAGGCCAATTTCTGCAGCGCTTTCACGACCTGCTCAAGGACAACCCGGCCTTTTGTGTGCCGCGCTGGTTCGAGGCACTCAGTGCGCCGGATATATTGGTCATGTCCTATGTCGACAGCATTCCGATCGATGATTTGGTGTCCGCTCCGCAGCAACAACGCGATGAAGTGGTCGGCCATTTGTTCGCACTGTTCTTGCGCGAGTTGTTTGAGTTTCGAATGGTTCAGACCGATCCGAATTTTGCGAACTATCGTTATGCGCCGGCCACCCGACAGATCGTACTGCTGGATTTCGGGGCGGTGCAGGAATATTCGATCACCGTCGTCAAGCATTTCAAGGCGCTGATGAAGTCGGCGCTGTCGGGAGATCGGGCGCGCATGTTGTCAGCCGCCCGCGCCTTGGGGTATTTTGATGCGACGGCCAGTGCGCAGCATCAAGACATGATCATGGCGCTATTCGATGTCGCCTTCGAAGCGCAGGGCTTCGAGGGTGCGTACGATTTCGGTTCATCCGATCTCGCGGCGCGGCTCAATCCACTGGCGTTCGGGCTCATGAAGGACCGCGACTTCTGGCAGGTTCCGCCAACCCCCGTGTTGCTGCTGCAACGCAAGGCGGCCGGGCTATATTTGCTGGCGGTGAAGTTGAATGCCAAAGTCAACATCAACGCGCTGGTTCGGGCGGTGGTTTAGTTTCCGGCGCGGCCAATAGTTGGCCTGGCGATATCTGGTCTGAAGATTCGCATCAAAAATCAAGGCGCCAGAAATTCCGTCTCGGTTTGAGTGACCAACTGCTGTGCTGACAGAATCGCGTTGACACCGGAACTCGAATGCCCGGCACTCCAGATATCGCGCCAGCGCTGCGGTCGATTGGCGCGTCCTTCGACGCTGATGTCCTTCGCGATATCAATGGCACCGCGCTCGGGCAAATTCTGCGGATCGAGACCGGCGGCCTGAATCGACGGAATCAACATATTGGTCTGCAAGCCAGTGAAGGCGCGCGTCAACACAATGTCGTCAGCCCCGCAATCAACCAGCATCTGCTTGTAGGCCGGCGCCGCCATGCTTTCATGGGTCGCAATGAATTTGGTACCCATGTAGGCAAGGTCGCAACCGAGCGCCAGCGCCGCGCGCAAGGCCACGCCGTCGCTGATGCCGCCGGCCAGCACAATCGGACCCTTGAAGAACGAGCGGACCGCGCGGACAAAAGCGAACGGATTGAGCCACCCCGTTTGACCGCCGGCGCCGGCCGTGAGCAGCACCAGACCGTCAGCACCGGCGGCGGCGGCCCGTTCAGCATGGCGAACACTGCCAACATCGGCAAACACCAGCGCGCCGGCATCGTGCAAGGGCTGTAACACTGCCGCCGGCGAGCCGACGCTGGTAATGACCAGGGTTGGCTCGTACTTCAGAACGGTGCTCAGGTCATCGGCCAGCCGTGGGTTCGAATGATGAACAATCAGATTCGGACAGATGACACCGGATGTGCGGCCGCTGCGTTGCTCGGCCTCGCGACTGCGTTCCTGCATCTGGGTCAGCCAGGTGTTCAGTTCCTCCGTGTTGCGGCAATTGGCCGTCGGAAAAGAACCGACGATGCCGGCAGCGACGGCCGCACCGACCAGATCAACACCGGACACGAGAAACATCGGCGCCGCGATCAGCGGCAAGCGCAGACGCGCGCTGAGAGCAGCGAATTTCGAATGAGTCATGGGCATTTATTCCAGTGTTGGATAGGTCAATCTCGTGTAGCTGTTCCGATTTTATTCGGGCACGCTGGAACGTATCATCTTATCTAATCTGGGTTTGTTGAAACTTGGCCAAGGCGGACTCAATTATGGAGTTCAACACATTCCTAAAGGTATTGTGCTGGCATGGAAGAAATTACAAGCATCCCAGGTGAGAAGAGCAAACGATGATTCAACGGAGTCCTGAGCAAGGTTGCACGCACAGTTCGAACAGTCACTTTGTCAATCGAAGCGGTTGGTTTATTCCGTACTGCAAGCCAAAGGGACCGGGCCATCCGGCCTTGACGGATGCTATAGGTTGTTGTTTATTGCGATCTCTGGCGTTGATACCTTTAGGAAGCCGTTTCAGCTCGTAATTTTCTGCGCAGCGAAAAGTCTTACCGACCAAGCCAAAATCGCCGAAGTCACTTCGGGATTATCCGTTTGAGGTATTCCCAGAAGATTTTGGGAATGATGTGCTGTCTATATATACAGTTATTGTTTATGTCTTTGTCTATGGCATCCTCTGAAAAATTCAATTCGAGTATTCCCCCTGGGTACGATGGCCGTGAGCAGGCGCTCATTAAGCATCGACTGCTTGAAGCCTATTTGCAGAAGCTCTTCTTGATTGTTGGAATGAGCGGAAGGTCCAGTGGCAAAATTGAGCTGTGTTACGTCGACTGCTTTGCTGGACCCTGGGGGGATACTTCCGAGAGAATTGAGACTACGTCGATCGCGATCTCACTGGGAACTTTAGAAGCCTGTCGGCAAGAGCTTGCCAAAAGAGGAGTTACTGCAAGAATCCGTGCCCTATACATAGAGGAAGACGGCACTGCCTTTGAACGTTTGCAGACTTACTTGAAAGACCTGACACCTGCGGGTTTAGTAGCGGACAGTATGCACGGAGATTTCGTTTCGTTACGCGGGAAAATCCTCGAGTGGACCGGACGGCGCGCATTCGCATTCTTCTTCATTGATCCCACGGGTTGGAAGGAAATTGGTATATCAACGTTACGACCATTGCTGTCGCGTCCGCGCTCAGAGTTTCTCGTGAACTTCATGTACGATTTCGTTAATCGCATGGCATCGATGCGCGAGTACCAGTCAGACTTTAGTGATTTGGTCGGAGAAGCAATCGACGTCTCTAAATTGGCGCCCGAGAAGCGTGAGCAATTAATCGTGAAGACTTACCGTGATAACCTCAAGGGAATTGTTCCTAGCACTAGGTCGGAATTTCGTTCACGAGCGGCGCATGTTCGCGTTCTTGATCCGAGCAAGGAACGACCGAAGTACTGTCGCGGCATGGAGGCGTATGTTCAGACTTGTCCAGACCCGAAGTCTCCAGGCGATTGGACTATGCCGATACTACGCGGTAGCGGCGGGCACCTGCATACCCCATCAACCGGCCGCTTGCCCGTCCCAAAATACTAGACTAGACTTGGTCTTATCAAGTTTCAGGAGTGGACCGTCCCGTGGAACCCGTTAACATCTATGAAGCCAAGACCCGGCTGTCGCAGTTGGTGGACATCGCCGCGGCCGGCGAAGACGTCGTGGTCAGCCGTAACGGCAAACCGCTGGTGCGCATCACCCAGCTTCAAACGCCCAAGCGGCGTATCAAGTTCGGCCTGTTGAAGGGCCGCGTCCGTGTTGCCAGGGATTTTGACGCGCCACTGCCTGACGCGGTGCTTGCCACCTTTGAAGCGCGTTAATGCCTGAAGCTCGCTGATGCGTCTGCTGCTCGACACTCACATTTTTCTATGGGCGGTAACCGGCAATCCGATGCTCAAAACATCCACGCGCCGGCTCATCGAATCGGCCGAACGCGTGTACGTATCGGCCGCATCGGTTTGGGAGATTGCAATCAAGTCGAAGCTGGGCAAGATTGACGCTGACGCTGATGAACTCGTGAACGCCATCGATCAAAGCGGCTTCTCGGAACTTCCGGTCAGCGCTGCGCACGCCGCCGGGGTAGCGAAACTGGCGTTGCATCACGCCGATCCGTTTGACAGGCTTTTGGTAGCCCAAGCCGTCGCCGAGCCGCTCAGGTTCCTGACAGCCGATCCGGTATTGCGTCCCTACAGCGATCTGATCATTTTGGTCTGACACCCATGCAAACCTGGTTTGAAAAAAACGTTCTGGCACTGGCGCGCGAAATGCGCTGGAGCTTCCTGCCACCGCTCATGGTTTACGTCGCGGCCGGTATCTCCGGATTGACGGCAATCGTCGGTACCTTCTTCGTGAAGGATCAACTAGGCCTGTCAGCCGAGTTCCTGACGGCGCTCGGCTTCTGGGCTGGCCTGCCGTGGGCGCTGAAGATGCCGATTGGCCATCTGGTCGATCTGATCTGGCGCTGGAAAGGCTTGCTGGTGTATCTCGGGGCGAGCTTGATTGCGCTCAGCATTTTGATTATGGTCGGCCTCCTGTCCGACCCGACCATGATGCGGCAATACGCACATGCCGAGACCTGGTACGTGCTCGCCGCCTTGCTCGCGCCGATCGGCTATGTCACGCAGGATGTCGTGGCCGACGCCATGACGGTCGAAGCGGTACCACTGGTCGATGATCAAGGCAAAGTGATCGACGCGGCGGTGCGCCGATCGATGCACACCACCATGCAAACCCTGGGTCGAATCGCGATTATTGGCGGCGGCCTGCTGGTGTCACTGCTCAACGTCTTCATGTTGCGCGGCATTCAAAATCTGCCAAAGCCGCAACAACAGTCCACCTACGTGGCCATTTACGAATTGGCCCTGATCATTCCGATCGTCTCGATTCTCGGCGTCATCCTGGCGAGCTGGCTGCAACGACGGCAGCGACGTCAATTGATGGCAACCGGACTCGACGCCCGCGAAGCCGCGCGCCGTCTGATGCAGCACTTCGAACGACCGGCCGTCAACTGGTGGATTCTGGGCGGCGGATTGGCCTTCGCAGCGACCTCGATTGCGATTGGTTTGGCGAATTTCAAATTCGGTCAGGAAATCATTTTTGCGATCTCCATGACCGTTATTCTGATCATGCTCTGGCGTCTGCTGCGTGAAATGGATGCGTCCGCGCGCAATACCTTGCTGGGTACGGCAATCGTCATTTTTGTGTTTCGCGCGCTACCCGGTCCGGGCCCGGGTCAAACCTGGTGGATGATCGACTCGCTCAAGTTCGATCAGCAGTTTCTGTCCGAACTTTCCCTGATCGGCGCGGCCCTGACCTTGTTCGGGCTTTTTATTTTCCGCAGCTTCATGGCCGAGCGCTCGATCTACAGCGTGGTCACTGTCTTGACCATTGTCGGAACGGTTTTCGCACTGCCGATCATTGGCATGTATTTTGGCCTTCACCACTGGACCGCCGCGCTCACCGGCGGCGTCGTCGATGCACGCTTCATTGCCCTGGTCGATACCGCCCTCGAATCACCCCTGGGACAGGTCGCCATGGTGCCGATGCTGGCCTGGATCGCCAACTCGGCACCCGATAAACTAAAGGCTACCTATTTTGCCGTCATGGCCTCGTTCACGAACCTCGCGCTGTCGGCCTCGCAACTCGGCAGCAAGTATCTGAACCAGTTTTTTGTGGTCAAACGCGAAGTCAAGGATGCCGCGACCGGCGCCATTAAAACCGCCGCCGATTACAGCCAGTTAGGTGATTTAATGATTGCGGTTGCGGTTATCGGTTTGGCCGTGCCGCTGATCACCGTGTCATTATTGCGTATGGCGCGCTTGCGCAGTGCTTGAGGAGACACACCATGTACCCGGGTATTCACGCAAAAGCCCAACCCGATCACCCGGCCTTCATCATGGCCAGTACCGGCGAAACGGTCAGCTACGCCGAGCTCGATGCGCGCAGTAACCGATTGGCGCATCTGTTGCGCCAACAAGGTCTGGGGCGCCTCGATCACTATGCGATGTTCATGGAGAACAACAATCGATTTCTCGAGAGTTGTTCTGCAGGTGAGCGTGCCGGTTTGTACTACACCTGCATCAATTCGTTTCTGACGGCCGACGAGCTGGCCTACATTTTGAATAACAGCGAAGCGCAGGCGTTGATTACCTCGCGCGCGAAACTGCCGATCGCGAAAGCGGCGATCGCGCAATGTCCACGCGTGAGCATTTGTCTGGTCGTTGATGGTGCTGCCGAACCATCGTTGAATACTCCGTTTACCGACGCTGCGTCGGCCCACAAAACCAACGCCGAAGCGGCGCCGAATGTCCATTGCCACTTCGTTGATTTTGCCGAAGCGACCGCGAAATTTCCGGACACGCCGATCGCTGACGAGGCGCTCGGCACGCCCATGCTTTATTCCTCCGGAACGACCGGTCGACCCAAGGGCATCGTTCGCCCGCTGCCAGCGAACAAGCCGTCCGAACCGCTGCCCTTGTTCGCGTTTTTACTCAAGCTCTGGGGCTATCGCGAGGGCATGATTTATCTATCACCGGCGCCGCTCTATCATTCGGCGCCGCAAGCAGCCGTATCACTGACCATTCGAATCGGCGGCACCGCCATCATCATGGAACGTTTCGACGCCGCCCATTATCTGGCGCTGATCGAGAAGTATCGTGTCACGCACAGCCAACTGGTGCCGACCATGTTTAGCCGGTTGCTCAAACTGAGCGACGCCGAACGCAATCAGCATGATCGCTCCAGCCTTGAAATCGCGATTCACGCAGCGGCGCCCTGCCCGGTTCCGGTCAAGGAACAGATGATCGAATGGTGGGGACCGATCATTCATGAATACTACGGCGCCACCGAGGGCCTGGGCTTTACGGCCTGCAATAGCGCCGAGTGGCTTGCGCATCGCGGCAGCGTTGGTCGCGTCATGATCGGCGATCTGCATATTCTCGATGAAGACATGAAGCCGTGCCCCAAGGGCGCGCCGGGTACCGTCTGGTTCAAACCCGCCACGCCGTTCGAGTATTTCAACGATCCCCAAAAGACGACTGAATCGACCTCGGCCGACGGTACCCTGACCACCGTCGGCGATGTCGGTTATCTCGACGACGACAATTTCCTGTATCTGACCGATCGGGCAACCTTCATGATCATTTCGGGCGGCGTCAATATTTACCCGCAGGAATGTGAGAACCTGCTGATTACCCATCCGAAAGTGTTCGATGCCGCCGTCTTTGGCGTGCCAAATGTCGACCTCGGCGAAGAGGTCAAGGCGGTGGTGCAGGTCATGCCGGGTCAAGCGGCCGATGCGGCGCTAGCTCAGGAATTGCTTGAGTTTTGTCAGCAACACCTTTCGCGTCAGAAGTGCCCGCGCAGCGTCGACTTCATCGACGAACTACCTCGCCTGCCGACCGGCAAACTGTATAAAAAACCGCTGCGTGACCGCTACTGGGGCGATAAGAAGAGTCGCATCGTCTAGGTGGCATCGAGGTGGCATCGAGGTGGCATCGTCTAGGTGGAATCCAAGGGGTCAGCCGGCATCAAGAATTCACGGCGTTACCGGAGCACCATTGAAGGTTGCCGACAGCAACTCGCTTGTTACCGAGCCATTGCTCACCGAGCGTAGTTGCACACCCGAAATGGCTGCGTTCCAGCGCGTATCGGACGAGCTGTCGCGGCCGAAATCGCCAGTGATGTCCACTCGCGACAACACGCGGCAGGCGTTCGGGAATACCCCGGCGGCAACGGTCACGGTCTCGATGGCATCAAAGGTGAATGACTGGGTATAGTTCAGGCGCGCCGACGAGTTGGTTCGCGAATCGGTCATGGTGGCGCCCGAGGTCAAGGTACGCGTTGCCCCCAGAGTTAGCGACCCGGGAATGACCAGCAAGGGCTGATCGAAGATGACCGTGACGCTGCCCGCCGGCAAGCTGGCGCTGGCCGCATAGAGGTAAGTCACCTGATACGAAAAGGCGTCATCGCCGAGCAGCGACAGAAGTTGGAAATCATCTTGCGTGGTGGTGCTCGCACCTGGCACCGTGGTCACCGTGCGCAAGTCGGCGCGCTGCAATTGCAGCACATTCAGGGGCACCGGGCCACTGATTGCTTGCCGCGTACTGACGGTGCTGGTCACAAAACCGGAGGTATCACGATATTCAGCGGTCTCGACCGTGCCGGAATTGAATGACGCACGGTTCAAACATTGCGCCAGCTTGCGCGTTGGATCGGGCGCTGCTGAAGGCGCTTGCGCAATCGGTGCTGGTACCGGCACTGGCACGCTGGCGCCCACGCCGGCGGCGCCGCGACTATCGCGATTGTCACCGCCGCCGCAGGCGGCCAGAACGGCTGATATGAAGGTGACGGCTAACGGCCGGTTGATTGAACGAATACGCATACACGATTTCCTTGGGACACAACCAAGAATGCTTGAACCGTCAATTGCGTTGACGGCTACGCCTTCCTGACGACAGGTTATCATCGCCCGGTCGGCCCGATATTCGGGCGCTTTTTACGCATTGATACATTCCCGAAGTTGCCATGGCGCTCAGCATCCGCACCGAATTTGAGCTCGACTGCCCGAAATCACAGGCCTGGGCCTTTCTGACCGATGCCCATCAGGCGGTCCCCTGTTTTCCGGGGGCTGAACTCGGCGCCTTGCGCGACGACGGCTTTTACGACGGCTCCTTTGGCGTCAAGTTGGGGCCGATGGCACTCAAGTTTGGCGGTAAATTCAAGGTAGAACCGCTCGATGAATCCACCGGTACCTTAAGGGTCCAGGCGCTGGGCCAGGACACCAAGGGTCGAGGTACCGCCAAATCAGACGTCAATTGTCAGCTCACCGAGGCGGCTGGAAAAACCCGGGTGGTGGTCGACTCGAAGGTTGACCTGACCGGCAGCATTGCGCAATTCGGTCGCGCCGCCGGCATGATCGATGTCATCAGCAAACAATTGCTGCTGCGCTTTGCCTCGAATGTGAAAACGGCGCTGGTGGCACTGCCAAGTAGCCAGGTCGACGCTGGCGAAGCTTCTAAAGTCGAGACCGCTGCCATCGAAACCAACATGAACATAACATCGTCGAACGAAACGCCGGCAATCGAGACGTCTGCGATCGAGAAGCCGGCGATGTCGGCGCCGGCCCGTGCCAGTCTCTGGGAAAAATTGATACTCTGGTTCAAAAAATGGTAATCGAATCGAAACTGCAAGTGCGCGACCCGCAATTTCAGGCGAACGCGCAACAGATGGCCGCGATGGTGGCCGACCTCAAAGCAAAAATAGAAACGTCGGCCGCAGGCGGTGGCCCGGTAGCGCGTGACCGGCATACGGCGCGCGGCAAATTGCTGCCGCGTGAGCGCGTGCAAAATTTGCTCGATCCGGGCACGCCGTTCCTCGAGTTCTCGCAGCTCGCCGCCTTCGACATGTACAACAATGACGCGCCGTGCGCCGGCGTCATTACCGGCATCGGCCGCGTCGCCGGCATCGAGTGCTTGATTGTCTGCAACGACGCGACGGTGAAGGGCGGAACCTATTACCCGATGACCGTCAAGAAGCATTTGCGTGCGCAGGAAATCGCGCGTGAAAATCGTTTGCCCTGCATCTACCTGGTCGACTCGGGCGGCGCTAATTTACCGAATCAGGATGAGGTGTTTCCGGATCGCGAACACTTTGGACGCATTTTCTACAACCAGGCCACGATGTCGGGGTTGGGCATACCGCAGATCGCCGTGGTGATGGGCTCCTGCACGGCGGGCGGCGCCTATGTGCCGGCCATGAGCGATGAAACCATCATCGTCAAGAATCAGGGCACCATCTTTCTGGGCGGCCCGCCGCTCGTCAAGGCGGCCATTGGCGAGATCGTCAGCGCCGAGGATCTCGGCGGCGGCGACGTCCACACGCGCCTGTCGGGCGTGGCCGATCACCTGGCCAATGACGACACACATGCGCTGGCCATCACGCGGAAAATTGTCGCCGGCCTGAACCGCAAGAAACACACCGATATGGTGTTGCGCGAACCGATCGAGCCGAAGTACGCGGCGCATGAACTCTATGGCGTGATTCCGACCGACACCCGCAAACCCTACGATGTTCGCGAGGTGATTGCGCGCATTGTCGACGGCTCCGAGTTCGACGAATTCAAGGCGCGCTTCGGTGCCACTCTGGTCTGCGGCACGGCGCATATTCACGGCATGCCAGTCGGTATCATTGGCAACAATGGCATCCTGTTTTCAGAGTCGGCCAATAAGGGCGCGCATTTCATCGAGCTCTGTTGTCAACGCAAGATTCCGCTGGTGTTTTTGCAGAACATTACCGGCTTCATGGTCGGGCGAAAATATGAGAGCGAGGGCATTGCCCGACACGGCGCGAAGATGGTGACTGCCGTCGCCTGCGCGGCGGTGCCGAAGTTCACGGTCATTATTGGTGGCAGCTATGGCGCTGGCAATTACGGCATGTGCGGTCGCGCCTATTCGCCGCGCATGATGTGGATGTGGCCGAACGCCCGCATTTGTGTCATGGGCGGTGAGCAGGCGGCCTCGGTGCTGGCCAGTGTTCGACGCGACGGTATCGAGGGTCGCGGCGGTCAATGGAGCGCCGAAGAGGAGCAAGCATTCAAGCAGCCGATTCTGGATCAGTTCGAACATCAAGGCCATCCGTACTACGCCTCGGCGCGTATGTGGGACGACGGCGTCATCGATCCGGCAGATACCCGAATGTGCCTGGCTCTGGGCTTGTCGGCGGCGCTCAATGTACCGATTCTGGAAACGAAATTTGGCGTATTCCGTATTTGATTCGATCAAACCCGTTGCCGCCGACGAACCAAGATGCAGGAACTAACCGAATTCAATCATGACCTACCAGACCATTGAAACCCAGTTGACGCAGGGCATTGCAGTCATCTGGCTGAACCGCCCCGAAATACGCAACGCCCTGAACAACACCATGATTGCCGAAATCACCGATGCGGTGTCGCTCGCAATCGATGATGACGATGCGCGCGCCATTGTGCTGGCCGGTCGCGGCAAGGCTTTTTGTGCCGGTGCCGATTTGAACTGGATGAAAACCGTCAGTGGCATGAACGCCGATGAAGCGCGAACAGACTCGGGCCATCTCGCCCACCTGTTACGCCTGCTTTATGAAAGCTCGAAGCCGACCGTCGCCCGCGTGCATGGCGCCGCTTACGCCGGCGGCATGGGATTGGTGTCAGCTTGTGACATTGCCATCGCCAGTCATGACGCGCGGTTTTGTTTGTCGGAGGTCAAGCTGGGTTTGCTGCCGGCGATGATCAGCCCCTATGTGCTCAAGGCCATGGGTGAGCGTCATGCGCGCCGATTCTTTCTGAGCGGCGAAGTGTTCGATGCGGCCGAGGCTTATCGGATCGGCTTCGTCAATGATCTGGCCGCACCTGAGGAACTCGATGGCACCATCAACGCGCTGCTCGGACACTTGTTGCTCGGCGCGCCGAGCGCTCTGAGCGAAACCAAACGGCTGATTCGCGATATGGTCGGGCAGGAAATCAGCGACGATTTGACTGCCGACACCGCCGCCCGGATAGCCCAGGCGCGTGCCTCGACCGACGGCCAGGAAGGCATTGCGGCGTTCTTCGAGAAGCGCACACCCGCTTGGGTCAGGAAGGCATGATGTTCTCGAAGATTCTGATCGCCAATCGCGGTGAAATCGCTTGCCGCGTGGCCAGCACCGCGCGCAAGATGGGCATTGCGACCGTCGCCGTCTACTCCGACGCCGATGCGCAATCCAAACACGTCGCGCTCTGCGATGAAGCCTACCGACTCGGTCCGCCAGCGGCGCGCGAATCCTACTTGCTCGGTGACGACATCATCGCGATTGCGAAACGCAGTGGCGCGCAGGCAATTCATCCGGGTTACGGATTTCTGTCGGAGAACGAAGCGTTCGCCAGCGCGGTCGCGCAAGCGGGCCTGGTCTTCATCGGCCCGCCACCGTCGGCGATTCAAGCGATGGGGCTGAAGGCCGAGTCAAAACGTCTGATGTCGAAAGCCGGTGTGCCGCTCGTGCCGGGTTATCACGGCGCTGACCAAGACCCGGCGCTGCTGAAGACCGAGGCACAGGCGATCGGCTTTCCGGTCCTTATCAAGGCCAGCGCCGGTGGCGGTGGCAAGGGTATGCGGATTGTCGAGTCAGCCGGCGAGTTTGATGCCCTGCTGGCATCGTGCAAGCGTGAAGCCAAAAATTCGTTCAGCGATGATTCGGTGCTGATCGAACGTTACGTCACCCGGCCACGCCACATCGAGATCCAGGTGTTTGGCGATGCCCATGGTCAATGCGTGTATCTCTTTGAGCGCGATTGCTCGGTGCAGCGACGTCATCAGAAAGTCATCGAGGAGGCACCCGCCCCTGGCATGAGTCCGGAGCGACGCAAAGCTATGGGCGAAGCCGCTGTGGCGGCCGCCAAGGCGGTCGGTTATGTGGGCGCCGGTACGGTCGAGTTCATCGTCGAGCCCAGTGGCAAGTTCTATTTCATGGAGATGAACACCCGCCTGCAAGTCGAGCATCCGGTCACCGAAATGATCACCGGTGTCGATCTGGTCGAATGGCAATTGCGCGTGGCCGCTGGCGAGCGACTGCCGGCGTCGCAACAGGAACTGGCGATCGACGGTCATTCGATCGAAGCACGCGTCTACGCTGAAAATCCGGACAAGGGATTTTTGCCATCGACCGGAACCTTGCTTCATCTGCGCACACCAAAGGCGCTCGAGTTCGAACTCGGGCTCCATGAAGAGGCCGATGCCGGCATTGAACCGGTGGCTGTGCGCATTGACAGCGGCGTTCGCGAAGGCGATACGATCTCGCCGTTTTACGATCCGATGATCGCCAAACTGATCGTCTGGGGTCGCGATCGTGGCCAGGCGATCGATCGGATGGCGCAAGCGCTGCGCCATTTTGAAGTGGTCGGACCGAGCACCAACGTCGCGTTTCTGGGCCGACTGATGCGCTCGACCTCGTTCCGCGATGCCGATCTTGATACTGCGTTGATCGAGCGCGAACGGGCCGCGCTATTTCCGACACAACCGCCGCCAACCCTGGCGCAACTGGCGCGCGGCTGTGCAGCGATTCTGGCGGCTGAGGCCGCCGACGCAGCCGGAAACACGCAAGCCGCAGAGCGCACCAGCGCCGCTGGCACGGCGCCCTCGAAGCCTGCTCGCGCGTATCGAGCGTATCAAGGTTATCAAGACCCGTGGGCGCAAACCTCGGGCTGGCGACCCAATGGAATGTTGAAACGCAACTTTGTGTTTGGCGCTGGCGACGCCGAGCAAGCCGTCACAGTGGAATACGCCGCCAAAGGTTACACGGTCAAAAGCGGCGACGAGGCGATCTGCCTGGCGAATCTGAAGCTGATCGGCACGCACCTCAGCGGTCTGGCGGGCGATGAATCATTCCAGGCGAATATCGTCTGGGCCGGCGAGAACTTGCATCTGTTCGACGCTCACGAACATAGGGTGCTGCACTATGCAGCGCCACTGGCCCATGCCGGCAGCGACACCTCGGAGGCCGGCCGACTGACCGCGCCCATGCCCGGCAAGGTCATCGCGCTGCTCGTGCAACCGGGCAGCAAGGTCAGCAAGGGGCAAGCGCTGGTCGTCATGGAGGCCATGAAAATGGAGCACACCATCAACGCGCCGGCCGACGGCGAGGTGACGGCCCACACCTACGCGGTCGGTGATCAGGTCGCTGAAGGCGTTGAGTTGATCGGTTTCAAGGCGCTATAGCGCGCGGCCGGTGCTGTCAAACCAAGGGCGGCGGGCCGGTACTCTGCAAGACTAACTACCGGCCGGCCTGGCGCCGGGCTAACTACTTCTTCTTCGGTTCGTCAAAGGTCAATAAATCCTTGGCGTTGGTCTTGGCGACCAGTACCGCAGGCGCATAGGACACGATGAGGCCGGTCATCGACTTGCCGGGTACGTTGGTGATCGGGTAGGCGAACGCCGGCGTCACCGTTTCGCGGGCGCCATCAGCGGCATGAGCTGCAGGTAGTGCGGTCAGCGCAGCCAGCACGGTCAGCGCACTCAGGGCCAGGCTAGCGGCCGGACAATGAATCGAATTTTCATATTAGTGGTGTCTCTCTCAATTGTTTGTGGGGACCGCGCGCCAGCCGCCAACCCAGGAGGCTGGCTTTGGGCTTGGCGAGCCAAGCCTGGCGAGTCCAGGCTGACAGACCCAACCCGGGATTCAGAGGATACGCATCGTCGTTGCGAGGCGCAACTCAACCGACCCCGTCGCTGCACACCCGCCACTCAATACACACCGGCTAGCGTGAGTTGTCAGCTCTTACGCCACTGCCGCTCGGCCGTGTCCCAGGCGCCCAGCGCCTGCAAATCGGGCACCCACGCCAGGCCCGACTTGGCGTCCGACGATGCGGCCTCGGGCGTTACCAGCACGTCAAGCAAGGCCGGGCCATGGGCCAGCGCGGCCAGCGCACGGGCGATCGCGCCATCCAATTGCTCGGCGCGCTCGACGCGCTCGGCATGCACCCCGAAGGCGCGCGCCATCGCGGCATGATCGGAAAATTGCAGCCGGGTACCGACCACTCGGCCGTAGCCCTCCAATTGATCGCGCACCTCGATCGCCCAGGAACCATTGTTGGCGACGACGATCAAGACCGGCACCTTGTGACGCGCTGCAGTGTCGATTTCCATGGCATTAAATCCGAACGAGCCATCGCCGGTGGCGACCACCACGGTGCGGCCCGGGCAGGCCAGCGCCGCCGCAATGCCGAACGGCGTGCCGACGCCAATACAGCCCAGAGGACCGGGATCGAGATAGGTCGAAGCCGGCAGACCGACACGCGCAAAGCTCAAAAAATCACCGCCATCGGCAACCACGACCGCATCGTCGGGCAGTGCGGCCCGCAGCGACGACAACAGGCGATTCGGGTGCATCAGACCGTCGCTACCTGGCTTTGCACTCGCCATGGAACTGAGCAACTTATCGGCACGCGCCAGATGATTCGCGCGCACACCCTGCGCCCAAGCGCGATCGATAGCGGGCGCCATCGCCCCGGCGATATCGAGCATCCCTTGCAGCGCGGCCAACGGGCTGGCCAGGACTTCGACCGCCGCACGACGATTGTCGCGCAGCTCACTCGCTGCATCCGCAATACGCACGAACCGAGCGTCGCCGAACACGGCCGGCGAGCCATAGGCCAGTTGAAAATCGAGCCGCCGGCCGATGGTAACGATGACATCGGCCTCGCCCATGACCGAGCCCCGCATGGCAGCGACCACCGATGGGTGCGCTTCGGGCACCAGGCCGCGGCTCTCGCCGGTGTCGAGGTAGAGTGCGCCCACCCGGTCGAGCAACTGCACCAGTGGCGCGGCGGCATCGCGCGCGCCACGACCGGTGATCACCAGCGGGCGCTTGGCGCTCCACAACAACTCGACCGCCTGCGCCAGCACCACCGGGTCCGGATACATCAAACTTTTACGACGTGGTAAAAACCACTCGGGTAATTGCGCCGCGCGCGACGGCTCGGCGCGCAATACGTCGACCGGAAAATCGAGATACACCGGCCCCGGCTCACCGCCCTGGCCGACCGCACGCGCCAACGCTTCGTCAAGCTCCTGCAGCACCAGATCGGGGTCGCGCACCGTGCGCGCATAACGCGTCAGCGGCCGCACGAACTCGGTATGCGCCATGTCTTGCAACGCGCCGCGATTCTCCTGCGGCCGAGGTGGTGTGCCGGAGAGAATCAGCACCGAGGCGCGCGCCGCATGAGCATTCGCGATACCGGTCATGGCGTTGGTGACGCCAGGGCCGGCTGTGACCATCGCAACACCGACGGTGCCAGTCAGCTCGGCATGAGCGTGCGCCATATAGACCGCAGCGCGCTCGTCGCGTACATCAATAATACGAATACCAACGGCATCCAGGTGCATCCAGATCGGCATGATATGGCCGCCGCACAGTGCGAAAACCCGATCAATGCCGCGTGCCTTCAGGCAGCGGGCGATTAGCGCGGCGGTACTGGTGTCGGAAGCGGTGGCGGGGTTGGTGGCTGTGGCTGTGGTGGCGGTCGTCATAGCGATACCTTATCAGAATTCTGAATTCAGAGTTCATATTTTTGGTTAGAATTCAATCAATCTTGGGAGATTGTGTTGAACCACCTGTTGACCGTGGCCGAAGCGGTGGCAGCGCATGCGCGCCTGACGCCCGACAAGCTGGGCACTCGCGACTCGCGGCGCTCGTTGAGCTTTGCAGCTTGGCACGAACGTGCTAGCCGCCTGGCCAACGGGCTGCTGTCACTCGGACTCGTCAAGGGCGATCGAGTAGCACTGCTTGCCTATAACCGGGTCGAGTGGATGGAGATCTACGTCGCACTGGCCCGCGCTGGTCTGGTCGCGGTGCCGATCAACTTCCGGCTGACCTCGCCCGAGATCGCCTACATCGCGCTACACAGCGAAGCGCGTGCCTTCATCGCGCAAGACGAGCTCGCCGACCTGGTCGAGCCGATTCGAAGTGAGCTTGTGATTACGCCTGGCCGCTATGTCCGCTTGGGCCAGAGTCAAAGCGAGATAGCGGGCTGGATCGATTACGAGGCCTTGATCGGCAATGCCAGCACCACCGAACCGTCGGTGCGCGTGCTGCCATCCGACACCTTTGCCTTGATGTACACCTCGGGCACCACCGGGCGGCCCAAGGGTGTCATTCGCAGTCACGAGGGCAGTACCCTGATTGCGCTGGCCACGGCCCTTGAGATGCGCTTCACCCGCGAAGACACGGGCTTGATGGTCATGCCCATGTGCCACGCGAACTCGCTGTACTTCAGTCACACGTTCGCGCATCTCGGCGCCGCCTGCGTGATCGACGATCGCCGCAGTTTCGATGCGCAAGCCCTGCTCGCCATTTTGGCCAACGAGAAAGTGACCTTCACCTCGCTGGTGCCGACTCACTACATCATGATGCTCGCACTACCCGAGGCGATAAAGTCGCGCTACGATGTCAGCCGCGTCGATAAACTGATGATCTCCTCCGCCCCGGCGCGCCGCGACACCAAGCTTGCGATCATGGAGTTCTTCCGCAATGGCCGCTTGCACGAGCTCTACGGTTCAACCGAAGCCGGTTGGGTCACCTTGCTGAGACCTGACGAGCAACTGGACCGGCTGGGCACCGTCGGGCGCGAATGGGCCGGCTCAGGTCCGATCAAGATGCTGGATCCCGAGGGCCACGAGGTGCCCGATGGTGAAGTCGGCGAGCTGTTCTCGCGCACGCCTTACGTGTTTGATGGCTATTGGAAGGACCCGGCGAAGACCGCCGAAGCCATGCGCGGCGACTGGTGTTCGGTCGGCGATATGGCGCGGCGTGACGCTGACGGATATATTCATCTGGTTGATCGCAAGAGCAACATGATCATCAGCGGCGGCGAAAATATTTATCCGTCCGAGGTCGAGGGGGTGCTCGGCGCGCATCCCAAGGTGAAGGACGTCGCGGTCATCGGCATACCGCACGACAAATGGGGCGAGGCAGTGCACGCGGTGATCGTGCTGCATGAACAAGCGCAGGCCAGCGAGTCGGAAATTCTCGATTGGTGCCGAGGCCGCATCGCCGGCTACAAGCGACCGCAATCGGTTCACTTCGCGGCCGATACGCAGATGCCGCGCACGGCGACGGGCAAGATTTTGCATCGGGTGTTGCGCGACCGCTTGATGACCGAATGACGACTCGTCGATTACTGAATTGCCACTGAATGACTACTAAATGATGACCATTTAGCGCTGGCCCAGCTCCTCATGAAAGCCCTCGCCACCACGCCTCCATTGGCCGAGCAAGTCCGCGATGCGATCCTCGCCGAGATTGCGTCCGGCCGGCTTGTACCGGGCGAACGAATCATTCAGGAGCGAGTCACGCACGCGCTGGGCGTATCGCGTCAACCAGTCCAGCAGGCCTTGAATTTATTGCGCAATCAGGGAGTATTGCAAGAGGCGCACGGACGCGGCTTGATTCCGCGATTATCAAGGGTGATACGGAGCGCGCCGAAGCGCTGGTACGAATGCACATTACACAGGCGGCGGCGTTTATGGTGGCGCGTCTGCGAGCGAGTTAGGGTGGGGAAATGACAGATACGGGCCGAGCAGGCCCGTCAATATCGCTTCATTGCCACTCCGCCGGTGTGCTCTCCGAACCATTCGAACACGGCGTCTCGACAATGTTCGGAATTACACGGTCGGGCTTGCCGAGGATTATTGCTTCTACGATCTACGTTTTTTAGATCTCGGCAGCTTCTTCAATTCCTTCACAACCTTTTTAAAGTCTTCGTCCACAGACCGCGACTGGATCGAGGTGAACGTCTTGTGCTTGTCATATTCCATCTCGGCTTTGGCCTGGGCCATCTCGTGCGAAATACGGCCTGCATGACTGAGGATATCGCGATCGCTCAAAGTCAGAAATCCGTTCAGTTTGTCGATCCATTCCGCCATGTGCATTGCCACGCGCCGCATCGCTTGACCTTGCGCGAACACCAAGTAACCTTCCACGAGATTGTTAAGTGTTGCCAGTTCCGGCCCGCTCAGGTAGTTCTTGGCGATGAGATATCCTGCTTGCGAATTACCCCGCCTCGCCAGTTCGTCAGACCGAGCTTGGGCTTGGTTGAATCCACCCTTCCGTGAACGATCTCTGCTGCGGTCTGACCAGTGATGGCCCAGTGCATCTTGTTCTGCACAGTCTTGAAAAACAGCAGACTGACTACTTGATGCGCATAATTTCGGTTCCTTGAGCTTCTTCGGTAAGCTGGGTTACACGATCTATACAAATCACGATACATTCAAGACCGACCAAGAGGCTAAAAACTGATGCGCCACAGAATTTTTACCAGTTTTGGGACCGTGCGCGGTGAACTGCGGAACCACCTTTGCAGCTTGAGAAGGTCTATCGAATATGAACGCCGGTAGCCGACTGCCAGGAATTCCAAACCCTACCTTCTGGTGGACTGGCCATGGCAATGTGCAACTGGCTGGTGATGTTTTCGGAGACGCCAATGGAGCGAGCGTTGTATTGCTGCACGGCGCAGGGCAGACTCGTCACGCCTGGCGGGGTGTCGGCGAACGTTTGGCGAGCGCTGGCTATCGGGTCATCACCTTCGACGCGCGTGGCCACGGCGACTCGGAATGGGATCGCGCCGGCGACTATGATCTCGCATCGATGGTGCAAGACCTGCGCTGTGTGCTCGACGCGCTCGGTGTGCATCGGCCTGCCCTGGTCGGGGCCTCCATGGGCGGGCTGGCGTCGCTGTTCGCCATCGGAAATCAAATCGTCGACGCGTGCGCCTTGGTGTTGGTGGATGTTGTGCCGACCGTCAATGATGAAGGCCGAGAAAATGTCAAGACATTCATGTCCCAGAACCCGCAGGGGTTTGCAACGCTCGAAGAAGTTGCCGACGCAATCGCTACCTATCAACCGCACCGCAAACGCCCGCGCACGCTTGATGGACTTGCCAAGAACGTTCGCCTTGGCTCGAACGGCCGCTATTACTGGCACTGGGACCCGCGGATTGGTGAGCAAACCGAAGCGATGCCGCAGCGCGAGCGTGCGCTGCGTGCATGTGCGGCGAACCTCATTGCGCCAACCTTGCTGGTTCGGGGCGCGCTGTCGGATATCGTCAACGACGCCGGCGCACAGGAGTTTTTACAGCTCTGTGCGCACAGCGAATATGTCAATGTCGCCGACGCTGCGCACATGGTCGCGGGCGATCGTAACGATATTTTTGGCGACGCATTGATCGCATTTCTGGACCGGGTTTCGCATCGCTAAGCGAAACCGCTGCGCCTCGTGCAAGAATTGCGACAGTGCAGTTCCGAATAACAACTGCGAACATCCTCTGCGGTGAATTGAATATTGGAATCTTTTAAATCCTGGCTCGTGCCCGCTATTGGCCTGTCCCAAGACTCGCTACATACCTACGCTGGCTTCATTGTTTTTTTCGCGGCCTCCCTCCTGTTGCGCAAGCCGCCAAGTTCCTGGCTGCCCTGGCTGTGCCTGCTGGTCCTGGCCGTTGCCAAGGAAGTCTACGATATCGTCTTTGATCTGCGCGTGCCGGGCCAGTGGATTCCCTTCAAGTCGGCGATTGACGTCTTCAGCATCATGATCTGGCCGACCTTGATCATGTTCATGGTCCGCTTTGGTGTCGTGTTCAAGAAGCAATAGCCGCGTCATCAACAGAGCAATATCCACGTCGTCAACTTCAGCCGCCTCGCACCGATTCATGAACATCGTCGTTACCCACACTGAACCTTCGCTGGCCTTGTCCTGGCAAAGGGCATTGGCCGAGCGATTGCCGCAGGCCAAGGTGCGTCTCGACGCAGAAGAATCGACAACGTCGAACACTGGCACGGACTCCATAAGTAGCGCAAACACTGACGCCTGCGCCGACGCCGGCACTGACCCCGGCGAGGACGCCAGCGCCGCCCAATACGGTGTCGGCTGGCAGCCACCCGATGATTTCTTCATCAGACATCGGCATTTGCGCGCCTTTTTCAGCGCCGCTGCCGGTGTTGAACATGTCCTGCGGAACCCGGCGCTGCCGCCCGATTTGCCCGTCATCCGACTGGAAGACGCTGGCATGTCCGTTCAAATGATCGAATATTGCTGCCAGACCGTCTTCCGGCTACGAGCGCGCAGTGAACAATACGAGCAACAACAAGCGCACAAGCGCTGGCAGGAACTGACGCCCATCGCGCGCAGTGCGCTGCGCATCGGTGTGCTCGGGCTCGGCGTACTCGGTACAAGCGTCGCCGCTGCGTTGGTTTCCTTTGGCTACACAGTGTCGGGATTTGCACGCACACACAGGGAGTTGGCGGGTGTTCGCTGCTATAGCGGTGCCGAGCACCTGGCGGAATTTTTGGCGCGTAGCGATGTGCTGATTTTGCTGGCCCCGCTGACGCCTGAAACGCGCAGACTATTGAACGCGACTACCCTGGCCAGGTTGCCGCGCGGTGCGTACCTCATCAATGTCGCCCGAGGCGGCCTGATTGACGACGCAGCGCTGCTTTCGGCACTCGACAGCGGGCACCTCGGTGGCGCCAGTCTCGACGTCTTCGACATTGAGCCTTTACCAACCGAGCACCCTTACTGGACACATCCACGGGTTCGGGTCACCCCGCATATCTCGGCCATTACCGAGGTTAATGACAGCGCCGATCAGGTGGTTGCTAAACTCGCGGCTTTGCAGGAAGGTCGCTCGGTTACCGGCGCGGTCAATCGTCGTTTCGGTTATTAATTTGGCACACGACTAATTTCGCACTCCTTTGATTGCCCACTCGCTTGATCCGGCACTGCACTCAATTTTGACCATGCTATCGTTATCCTGATGAATTTGGCTTTCCTGAATGTCTGATCCAGAACCCGTCGTCGTCTCGCCGTGCATCGCGATTTGTCGCGTCGATTCCGCTAAACGCTGGTGCGAGGGTTGCTTGCGAACCCTGGACGAGATTGCGGCCTGGGGCAGCCTCTCCAATGCCGGCAAACGGGCGGTTCTGCTCGACGTTGAACAACGCCGACTGCCGCAGAACGCGTCCGGTGTGTCTGATTAACCCTGCCGCTTAAGAAACTTAATCGCGCGGCAACTCGAACCGATACGGAATCAGCAGGCTCGATTGAATCGGCTGGCCGTCGGACGTGGCCGGCTTGAACCGGCACAGCGCCAACGCCTGGCGGGCGGCCTCGTCGAGCCGGTTGTAGCCGCTGGACTTGTCGACCTTCGAATCGACCACCCGGCCGTCGGCCGAAATCACCAGGCGCAACACCACGCGGCCCTCCTCCTGCATGCGCTGTGACGCCGGCGGATATTCCGGCTTGTCACAACTGGCCGACAGTTGGGTAGCGGCCTTCACCTCAGCTTTCGCCGGCGGCGCCGGTGCCGGTGCTGGCGGTGGCGCCGGCTCAGGCTTGGCGGCCGATGGCGGTGGATCCGGGGTAACGGCGACGATGGCCGGTGGCGGCGCTACGACCGCAACCTCGGCCTTGGGCACAAACGCGGGCGGCGGCGGTGCGACCGGTTTTGGCGGTGGCGGTGCCAAGGTCTTTTTCGGCGGCGGCGGTTCGCGCTTGGGCGGAGGCGGTGGAGGCGGTGCGGGCGGCGGTGGCTCGATCAGTTTCGGCGGCTCGATCAGTCGTACCTCGACCGTTTTTTTGACGACATCGACAATCTTGTGCGACAGACCACTGTTCAGCAACCAGATGGCGCCCAGATGCAAGAACACCACCGCACCAAGACCGGTGGCCGCTTTGCCCGAACGCTGGTGCTGATATCCGTATCCCGCCAATGCTGCCCCCAACGGCCTCCTCGGACCGTGAGCGCGCGATTATAGAGGCGACGGATTTCTGGACGGCGACCCGGCCAGCTCTCTGGCCAGCTCTCTGGCCAACTCTCTGGCCAACTCTCTGGCCGTGCAATGGTAAGCTGCCAGCATGCCACCCGTTCCCCTGTCACTCGATCCCTTGTCACCCGATCAGCCGTCGCCCGATCACCCATCCCTCGATCAGATGTTCGTCACACCGGTTCGCGGGCCGGCGTATCGACCGTTTTTCAGATATTTCACGTTTTGCGTACTGCTGCAACTGTTTGCTTACGGCTTGTATGCGCTCAATAAAGCCGGCGAAGTGGCCACGCCCATCCTCGGGTTGCTGGCTATGGCGGCGCTGGTCGTGATGGTCAGCGGCTGGTATATCCTGACCGGCAAAACAACCATCGATCAGCAAGGCATTCGACAGGACTGGTTTTCGCCGAAAGTTTATCGCTGGCCTGAGATAATCCGGGCTCGAGTCGTCAAATTGCCTGGCTCGGTTCGGCTGGTTTTGCACACCGGCAACGGCCCCTTCAAGGCAATCCACAGCGGCAATGCCGAGCTTGATCAAGCCTTCAGGCGCATCGCCGATTATTACCGCCAATGAGCCTCGCAGATCATCGCAACCCTACATAACCACCGCAGCCTCGAAGAATTATGGCCAACCGGTGCACGCCAAGTGCCTACCGCTGCAAACCCATGGCCGCCCGGGGTGCACTTTATCGAACGCGATTGGTTATCCTCGAACCTGGTGCTGATGTTCGACGCCGACGGCGCTAGCCTGATCGACTCGGGTTACGGCAAACATGCCAGCCTGACCGAGGCATTGATCCAGAATCAACTGCAGGCAAACCACAGCAGTGGTCTGCTGCGGGTCATCAACACGCACCTGCATTCCGATCATTGCGGCGGCAACGCACCATTGCGACGCACATTTGGCTGCCGAATTCGCATTCCACTGACCGACGCCCTGACAGTAGCAAACTGGGATGACGCACAGATGGAGCACACGCGCCTCGGTCAACGTATTGAACGATTTACGGCCGATGAGTTTGCCGAGCCCGGCGAGCAATGGTCGCTGGGCGGCGTGAGCTGGCAGGTGCTCGCCGCGCCGGGTCACGACCCACATTCGTTGATGTTGTATTGCGCTTCGCATGGCATTCTGATCTCGGCCGATGCGTTTTGGGAGAATGGTTTCGGGATCAATTTTCCGGCCCTGTCCGGCGATCTCAACGGCTTCAATGAACAGCGCGCCGTGCTCGATCTGATCGCGCAATTGCCCATCAAGTTCATAATTCCCGGGCATGGCCGAATGTTCTGCGAGCTCAAGGCGGCGTTGCAGCGTGCCTATGATCGTCTTGCGGCCTTTGAGGCCGATCCGGTACGCCACGCCCGCTATGCCCTGAAGGCGCTGATCAAGTTTCAAATGCTCGAGTGCGAGCGCATCGATGAGCAGGAACTGCTGGCACGATTGGAGGCGACCGAAATGATGCAGCGCTGCGCCGCCCTGACGCATCGAGCCACGCGTCTGGCCTGCGTCGAATCGATCGACGAGCTGGTTGCACGATCGACGCTCAAGCGCCACGAAGGGCAGGTGTTGAATTGATGATCGCCGGGTTTTCGCGTTCACTGGCGTCGGCGCCCCCTTTAGCGTTAGGGCTGGGCCTGGGCGGACTGATCCCGTTCATCGGGCTGACGGCGCTGACGGTCTTCTGGCCACAAACCTGGTACGCCTACTGGCTGACCACCGAGCTCCAATACGGCGCGGTCATCCTGTCCTTCGTCGGTGCCCTGCACTGGGGCATCGCTGTTGAACTCGGGCGGCAAGCACAGCCGGTTGTGGCTCGATATATCTGGAGCGTACTGCCCGCGCTGATCGCCTGGGTCTCCTTGCAATTTCCACTCTGGAGCGCATTACAGTTACAAGCGGCAGCACTGATTCTGTGCTATATCGTTGATCGAAGAATGCTGGCAGAGCCGCAGGTGCCTTCATGGCTGTTGTCGTTGCGGCTGCTGCTTACCGTCGTAGCCGCAGCCTGCTTGTTGATCTCCAGCCTGGTCTAACTTGCCTGGTCTAACTTGCCTGGTCTGACTCATTCACGAGTGCCGATGAATATTCGCCAACCAAACTGCAAAATCGCATGAGACCGCTTGAGGAAATGGTTCGACGTCGGCGCCGAGCATCTCTTGGCATTATCGTTTCGAGCGTGAGCTTCCTTGCCTTGTCCACGGTTGCGTCCGGCGCGGCGGCCTGGCCCTGGGACCCGCAGAACTGGATCGAGGCGAAAGAATTGGTTCATAGGAAATTCCCCAAGGCACCTGGCATCACGGTCCCTGAACTCAAGGCCTGGCTTGATGATTCGTCGCGTGCGAAGCCCTTGTTGATCGATGCACGCAGCCGCCGCGAATATGACGACAGCCAATTGCTGGGCGCTCAGCATGCCGAAACTTTGGGTGCAGCGTTGACGCTGCTCGAGAGCCGTCGCAAGGACACACCGCTGGTCGTCTATTGCTCGGTCGGCTATCGATCCGGCGCCATCGTCGAAGGATTGATCAAGAACGGCTACAGCCAAGTGAAGAATCTCGAGGGTTCGTTATTCGAATGGGCCAACTCCGGCCTGCCGGTGTATCAGGCAGGCCGAATTGTCACCAAAGTTCATCCTTACAGCTCGAGCTGGGGTCGGTTGCTGAATCGGGAACTCTGGTCGGTTGAACCTTGAGAATGTGGACCGTCAAACCACCATCGGCACACCTACCCCATCCATGCCGATGATCACCCCACTCACATAACTCGCCTGATTCGAGGCGAGAAACAACACCACGTTGGCAATTTCCTCGGGCTCAGCCAATCGACCCAACGCCGTGCGGCCGGTGGCGCGCTTCAGTGCCTCTTCGGCGCTGATGCCGGATAACCGTTGCTCGGCCGCAAAGCCCTCCTTGAGCCGATCGGTCAAGGTCGCGCCCGGGTTGATCGCATTGACCCGTACACCCATCGCGCCATAAGCGTTGGCCAGGCCGGCGGTCGCCAGCATCAACGCTGCATTGGCCGCGCCGCCGGGCAAATGAATGGCGCTGGCGACTTTGCCGCCGGCACCAATAATGTTGACGATGGCGCCCTGTTTGCGCGCGCCCATGCGCTTGATGACCGGGTCAATGATGTTGATGTAGGAAAAGTACTTGGCATTCATCGCGGCCGCCCAGATCTCGGGTGTCAGCTCGGCGGCCGGGGTGCGCTTGGCGGCACCGGCCGAGGTCACCAGCACATCAACCGGACCGAATGATTTTTCAGCCGCTTCCAGGACGGCTAGAGCGACTGGCGCCTGGCTCAGATCGCCTGAGTGAGTTGCCAGCCGATCGGTACCGACGTTGAGCTTGCGTACCGCGGCTTCGAGGTTGGCGCGATCACGCGAGTTGATTGAAACGCGCGCGCCTTCGGCCAGAAACGCCTGCGCGCAAGCCAGGCCAATGCCCTTGCTGCCACCGGTGATCAACACATGTTTATCAGTCAGATTCAGATTCATAAAGCCTCTCCTGTTGTTAAAATCGGTGCGTTTACGGGCAAGGTTACACTAGCCAATATGAGCACTGCCATTTTGATTCGCGATTCAGCGCCCGCCGATCTGGCCGAGATTCAAGCCATCTACGCCCATCATGTGCTGACCGGTACCGCCTCGTTCGAACTCGATCCGCCGAGCCTGCAAGAGATGCGCGATCGACGCGACAACGTTCTGCAAAATGGTTTTCCTTACCTGACGGCAACCCGCGACGACCGCGTCGTAGGTTATGCCTATGCCAACTTTTTCCGGACACGGCCAGCCTATCGATTCACGGTCGAGAACTCGATCTACCTGGCACCCGATCATATCGGCCAGGGGATCGGCAAGATGTTGCTGAGCGAGTTGCTGGTGCGCTGCGAAGCCGTTGGCTGCCGGCAAATGGTCGCTGTGATCGGTGACTCTGCCAACACCGGTTCAATTGGTCTGCATGCCGCGATGGGGTTCCGCTTTGCCGGCGTTTTACGAGCGTCGGGCTGGAAATTCAATCGATGGCTCGATACCGTCAGCATGCAGCGCGATCTGGGCAAGGGCGACTCGAGCGCAGCCTCCTAGATTCAAGGCGCACTATTTCGCGCCGATCGCCTCCAGCTTCGCGAGCGGCAGACTCTCGGCAATCTTGCGTGCCGCCGCCAGGTTCATGCCGGCGCCTTCAACCTCAACCATGACACCGTTGGCGAGCACCAGCGAATATTCAACATCGTTGCTGCCCTTGTTGACCTGTTCGCGGACGGTTCGATTGCCCTGCTTGTAGACTTTTTCGGTCATGCTGCTGTTGTCTTTTTCGCCGGTGACATTGACCCAGCCGGCCAGCGACATCAAGCCGGCCAGACCACCGGTATCGGCGATCTTGATTTCAACGCGCCGCTCGCCGGCCTTGTAGACCGCCTCGGCCATCGAGCCCTTGATACCCATGGCGCTGCCGTCCTTGGTTTCGAAACTCTCGCGCTTCAGATCGCCAAGCGTCTCGGGCAGCATCTCCTTGAGCATCGCTGCGGACACCGGTTCGCGGCCGCCGGCCAGACCGGCCAAGGCGCCCAGCGCTTCGGCGACGGCTTTACCCGCCTCGGCCGGATTGGCGGGCTTGGCGGCTTTAGATCCGTCGGCCATTTTCGACGCATCGCCCGACTTGGCGTCATCAGTCGATCGGGTCGCCGCTTCCATCTTCTTGCCGGCCGCTTCCAACTTTTTGGTCGCTTCCTGGATTTTCTTGCTGTCGATGGTGATTTCGCCGCCTGGCGTCTTGATCGAGATCGTGCCACCGCCGGCATCACCCGATTTGTCCATCCGTCCCGACGGTCCGCCAAAACAGGACGACAGCATCGCCATCAAAAGACCGGCGACAAATCCACAGACCACCAACACCGCCATGTACGGCAGGGTCTTTTCAGGCGGGTTCTTCATCATCACTGGCAGACCGACATAAATCGTGTACAGCGCGTAAAAACTGGCCAGCAATACGAGGATCGACAACATCGGAAACAGATACAGCACGGCCGCCACCAAACTGGCCGTACTGCCATAGGCGACCAGCTTGAACGCATTGTTCATATTCTTCTGGCCGCCAAACTTCGGCGCCAAGGCGTCGACGATCAGCGCAATGACATAGAACATGGCCAAGGTCAGCGCAAAGGTGACCACGGCTTGCATGAGGCCGCTGAAAAAGCCGGTTCGCACGGTGATGCCGCCGAAACTCATGCCGAAAACCGACATGCTGACGAACAGTGCCACCGGTCCAATGGCGGCCAGATAAATCAGGTAGTTCTTGTAGATCGAAGCGACGTCCTGAGATTCGGCTTCAATGACCGGCCACTCGGTTTTGGGTGATAAAATTATGGCTTTGACGCGATCAACTATTCCCATCTCATTTCCCTCACTTCAGTCAAGAATAGCTCAGCGCCGCGTCAAATGAAACCTTTTTTAACCGAAGGTCGCGCGGGTATGGCGGCGGGGCAGGGCACTAGTTCCAACGCGCTCTGGGCCGAGCCGCTTGTACCTCGGTCAAGGCCGAGACCTCGTGAACACCGGCTCGGCTACGAATCGCCAACTCGACGTATTGGTCGGTGCCGCGACTTTTACCCCTGAGGTCTTCATCACTAAGTTCGCGGACCACCCGCCCCGGTATACCGGTCACCAGTACCCGTGGCGGTATCCGGGCGTTCATTTTGATGAGCGCCATCGCCGCGATGATGGTCTGGTCGCCAATCACGGCGCGATCCAGCACCACCGCATTCATGCCGACCAGCACCTCACGACCGACGTGACAGCCGTGGATGATGGCGCCATGGCCGATGTGGCTGCGCTCATCCATGATGCAATCGAAGTCCGGCAAGGAATGGACCACACAGTTATCTTGCAGATTGGACTCACGGCGCAGTTCGATCCGGCCAAAGTCACCGCGCATGACCGCACCGGCGCCGATATAACAGCCTTCGGAAACGATGACGTCGCCAATCAGTACTGCACTCGGATGCACATAAGCGCTGGCATGCACGACCGGCACAATGCCTTCGAAACTATAGACCCGAACCGTCACATTCGAGTTAGCCACGTTGCGCCCGATCCTTGGCATTCTGCGATTCGATCCGGGCGCGCGCCTCGCCCCATTGTTCGTCGCTCCAACTGCGCAACTGATAAAAATTGCCACCGGTGGCGAGGAAGCTGCCGCCATCCATGTGAATGAGCTCGCCAGTCAACCAATCGCAGCCACCTGCCATGAGAAAAGTTGCAAGGTTTTGCAGCTCGCTCATCTCGCCCGGGCGGCCCTGCGGGTTGTTCAGCCGCGAGCGCGTACCCGGATCTTCGCCAGGGTTCAGCCGCTTGCTCATGCCCTCGGTGGGAATCTCGCCCGGCCCGATGGCGTTCAGACGAATGCCGTATTTCGCCCACTCTACCGCCAGCGATTTGGTCATGACCGCAATACCGGCCTTGCTCATGGCCGAAGGCACCACGTACGGCCCGCCGTTCTCGACCCAGGTGGTGATGATTGAAATGACCGACTTCATCGGTGCGCCCGGCTGGTAGCCACCGGCTGCCTTGCAAGCTGCAATCCAGCGTTTTCCAACCGCGTTGGTGACGTAGAAGCTGCCATGAAAAACAATATTGGCAATCGCATCAAAGGCACGCGACGACAGGGCATCGGTGGGGCTGATGAAGTTGCCGGCGGCATTGTTGACCAGGCCATCGAGGCCGCCGGTGGCAAATATTTCATCGACCATGGACTCGACGCCGGCCGCATCTCGAATATCGAGCCCGAAGGTGATGACCTTGCCGCCGCAGTCTTTCATCATCTGGGCGGCCGCATCGTCGAGGATTTGTTTGCGCCGACCGCAAATGACGAGATCGGCACCGAGCCGCAGATATTGCTCACCCATGGCGCGACCCAAGCCGGTGCCACCGCCGGTAATCAGAATGCGCTTGCCTTTGAGCAGATCACTTTTAAACATGTTCAGTCCTCCAGGGGAAAACAGTAATCGATGGATCAGAAAGTCAGATCAAATATTCAGCAGCATTGTCGTGGCCGAGAATCACATAGTTGACGCGCTTCATATCGGCCAGCGTCTTGCCACCGGCGTAGGAAATCGAGCTTTGCAGATCTTCTTCCATTTCGCGCAAGGTGTCGGCCAGCGCACCCTTGATCGGTTCAAGAATTCGTTTGCCTTCGACAAAACTCTTGAAGCCCTTGTTGTGTTCGGACGCTGAGCCGAAGTACTCCTTGAACAATTTGCCATCGACTTCGACGGTCTTGCCCGGCGACTCATCATGGCCGGCAAACAGCGAACCGACCATGACTAGGCTGGCACCAAAACGCATCGATTTGGCGATGTCGCCATGCTCGCGAATGCCACCGTCGGCAATGATCGGTTTGGTGGCGACCCGGGCGCACCACTTGAGCGCCGATAGTTGCCAGCCGCCGGTTCCAAAACCGGTCTTCATGCGGGTGATGCAAACCTTGCCCGGCCCGACGCCGACCTTGGTCGCATCGGCGCCCCAACGCTCGAGATCGATGACCCCTTCGGGGGTGCCGACATTGCCGGCGATCACAAAACTGGCCGGCAGCTTTTCCTTGATATAGCGCAGCACGTTGCGCACCGAATCGGAGTGACCATGCGCAATGTCGATGGTGATGTAATCGGCGCCAACACCGGCTTGCGCCAGCCGATCAACACAACGATAGTCTTCGTCCTTGACGCCCAGCGATATCGAGACGAAGTGTCCTCGTTCACGCATGGTCTTCGCAAAAGCGACGTTATCGACGTCAAAACGATGGTGGATGTAAAAATAACCGTTAGCGGCCAGGTACTCGCAAATCGCCGGATCGACCACGGTCTTCATGTTGGCCGGCACCACCGGAATCCGGAATCGCCGGCCGCCGAATTCGATCGAAGGATCGCATTCGCGCCGACTCGCGACTACGCAGCGGCGCGGCAGCAACAGGACATTTTCATAGTCAAAGATTTCCACGCAGTGTCTCCGGGGCGCAAACCGAGGTTGCAAACACCGTAAGACTACACGAGCGCGTTGACGTCCTTGATGTTGAATTTGCGACGCTTCCAGGCCGCGATGGTTCGGCGCAAGTTCAACAGCGAGGCGCCGTAATAGATACCCTTGAAGACATACAGCGACGGCCAGATCGGAGTTCGCCCGAAAATATCGCCCGCAAACACCGACAAAAGGGCTTCTTTGACCCGAAAAACGTTGCATGGACCCATAAAGAGGTCACGCAGGGTCGGGTTGGTCACCCGGTAAATGAACCAGGAAAATTCACGCGGTCCCTTACGTATCAGCGCATCGAAGCGCTTCAAAGCACGACTCGCCCGCTTGGGTTCAGCCAGGCATTCGGAGACGGTTTGTGCAGCCACCACGCCACTGTTCATGGCCAGGAAAACGCCGGAAGAAAAAACCGGATCGACGAACGCAAACGCATCGCCGAGCAACAAATAATTGGCGCCGTGCGTGCGCTCCGAACTGTAGGAGTAGTTGCCAGTGGCCTCAACCTCAGACACCAGCCGCGAGTGTTGCAGGCGTTCGGCCAGCGGCGGACAGAGCGCTACCGTGTCATGAAAGAACTGCGTCAGATCGGACTTGCGCGATTTCAGATAATAGGGCCAGCACACCGCTCCGACGCTGGTCACGCCGTCAGTCAGCGGAATAAACCAGAACCAACCATGCTCGAACCAGAAAATGCTGATGTTGCCTTCCTGCTTGCCCTCGAGTCGAGTGGCGCCCTCGACGTGTGCAAACAGCGCCGAGCTGTTGTGTTTCGGGTTCTTCAACTTCGATTTCAGCTTGTTGGCCAGAAACGTGTCGCGGCCTGACGCATCGAGCACAAAGCGGGCATTCCATTGCTGGCTCTGGCCCTGATCGTCCTGCACCGTCACTCGAGCGCCGGTGTGGTCCGGCAGAAATTCGACGCCGCAAACCTTGTGCTGCTCACGAACATCGACACCCTTGCTGCGCGCATTGCGCAACAGGATGTCGTCAAACTCGGCTCGACGCACTTGGTAAGCCTTTGGCATGGACTTGTCCCAGCACTCCGAAAACTCGAGCGTGGTCCGGTGACTGTGCCAAGGCGACACGAATTCGACGCCGTACTTGGGCATGGCGATCGCGGCGACCTGCTCGTTCACGCCCATGCGCTCCAGCAACGGCAAATTGGCCGGCAGCAAGGACTCGCCGATATGAAAGCGCGGGAACTTCGCTTTTTCAAATAACACCACCCGTTTACCCTGTTCGGCCAGGAAGGCCGCAGCGGTGGCACCGGCCGGACCGCCGCCGACGATGACAACATCAATATCTTGTTCGCTCATGACAACTTGTGCTGCACCGTAAAATCTACATCGCGAAAATCTACATCACAGAACTACGCTACAGAACTAGATCACAAGACTAAGTCACTGGAATGTTCTCGTAATGAGTCTAGCATCCGTAATTTCAACCACTCGCCAAACGCCGGTTTGCCTTGTGGGCAATAAGTATTCTCGCCGCCCTATTCGCTGCACTATAATTGGGCTTCGCAGTAAGGTGCCGGCAAGACTGGGTTGCAGGCTTGTCGACAGCGCATACCGCCCTGGGGGTTAAACTTGCAGAACCAGTCTTACACGATCCCGCTTCGCCTGTTGCTCGCATCGGGTTCGGCCCTGTTGCTAATGGCCGCACTATCGGCTTGCCTGCCGCTGGCGGCTACCGGCGCGCTGATCGGCGCTAGCGTTGGCGTTGACCGGCGCACAGTCGGCACCCAAATCGATGATCAGACCATACAGTTGCGCGCCAATCAGCGTATCAAGGAAGTGTTGCCCGGCGACGACAAGGGCTATGCCTATGTCACCTCACACAACCGTCGGGTCCTGTTGACCGGTCTGGCGCCGGATGCGCGCAGCAAGGCACGCGCCGAACAAATCGCAGCCAGCATCGATAACGTGCGCGGGGTCTACAACGAACTGCATATCGGTTCACCAGACCTGCTCAGCAGCTCGGCACGCGATACCTTGGTGACGGCGAAGGTTCGCTCGGCGCTGTTTCAGGACAAAACCATCGAGGCAACCGCGATTCGCGTCATGACCGAGCTGCGTAACGTCTACCTGATGGGTCTGGTCACCCGCGACGAAGGTGCTCACATCGCGAAAGTGGCGGCGCAAATACCGGGTGTCGACAAGGTCATCACGATTTTCGACTTCATATCAGATCAGGATCTATTGGCCCTGCAACGAGAACGCGAAAAGGCAGCCGAACGGCAGCCAGCCCCCGTCAACAATTAGTCGTTCAGCAAGCGATGTTGTTTTTCAACGGTTCGGCCTGTCTTGTTTCGGCAATTCTTTTGTTTGCCGGTCTGAACACCGCCGCCGCACAGACCGCCAAACCACTCTGGGAAGCCGGCCCCGGTATTGGCTTGTTGAGCCTGCCCGATTATCGCGGCTCTGATCAGCGCCACCTGTACGCGCTGCCGTTTCCCTATTTTGTCTATCGCGGTGAGCGCCTGTCGGTCGATCGGCAAGGCATGCGCGCGAAACTGTTCGACAGCGAACGCATTCATCTGGATGCCAGTTTCACCGGCAATTTCACCTTACGCAGTGCCGATAACCGCGCCCGCGCCGGCATGCCGTCGCTGTACCCGGTGCTCGAAGCCGGCCCCGAGCTGGTCTACACCATTGCCCAGGCGCGCAACTCGAGCGAGACGCACATTGATTTCCGGCTGGCAACACGCGCCGCTTTCTCCCTCGGTGGTAACCAGATTGCGCAACGCGGCTGGACTGCCTCGCCTTATTTTCGAATCAGCAATGTCAATGTATTCGGCAGCGGCTTCGATCTGACCGCCACTCTCGGTCTTCTGTATGGCAACACGAAATATCACCAGTATCTGTATTCGGTTGATTCCGATTATGCCAACGGCGCTCGCGCCGCTTACCACGCACCGGGCGGCTATGCGGGCGCGCTCTCGCAAATCGCCGCCGGCCGTCGCTACGGCAACTTCTGGGTCGGCGGCTACCTGCGCTTCGACGCGTTGAACGGCGCCAGCTTCGAAGCCAGTCCCTTGGTGCGAACCCGCCAATACACCGCCGCCGGCCTGGCCTTCGCCTGGGTTCTCGGCGCCTCCAGTCAGACAGGTAGCGATCGTGACTAAGCAGCCGTCACATTGGGTAGCACGCCTGCTTCGCTTGCCGCGAACTTTGCTCGAGTATTTGATTCTATATTCCGGCTTGTTGCTGCTCGGGACGATGTTGCTGGGCGGCACCGTCATCTGCCTCGTTGTCGTACTCAGCTCACCCAAACCGCGCCGCCGTGGCCGGGCAAGGGCCGCTGCGTCGCTGGTGTTCCGATATTTTCTGAACATCATGGGCGCGTTGGGGATCATTCACACCGATCTCGGCGACATCGACAACTTGCGCGGTGAAGGCGGCTTGGTGGTCGCGCCGAACCATCCGAGCCTGCTCGACGCGATGCTGATGTTATCGCGCATGCCCAACGCCACCTGCATCATGAAGTCCTCGCTGACGCGCAACATCTTTCTCGCCAAGGGCGCCGAGATGGCCGGCTACATCGAGAACGATGCCGCCCGCTCGATGGTTCGACAAGCCGTGCAACGGCTCGACGAAGGCGGCCAGTTGCTGGTCTTTCCCGAAGGCACCCGCACCATCTGTGAACCCGTCAATCCGCTCAAGGGTGCGTTCTCGTTGATCGCAAAAAAATCAGGCAAGCCGGTGCAGATCGTCATTATCGAGACCAACTCACCGTATCTGCGCAAGGGCTGGCCCATTTGGAAGCGCCCCGATCTGCCGCTCTACTATCGTGCCCGGCTCGGCCCGAGGTTTGAGCCCACTGGAACCACCGACGAGATCAAGGTGCGGGCACAGAATATCTTCGAGCGCGAACTTGCGCGCCGGCCGATCGAGCAGGCCCGGCCCTACCCTGACACCGAATCGCCGATTGATGCCTGAACTCGCAGCGGCGCCTGTGCCCTCGCGCACGCACCTGGTTCTGATCCCTTCCTACAACTCCGGCCGGTTGGTGGTTGAAACGGTGCAGACCGCACGCGCCGTCTGGAACCCGGTATGGGTTGTGTTTGATGGCAGCGATGACGGCTCGGATGTTTTGCTGGAGCAGGCTTTGGGACAGGCTGCGCAGCGGACACAGGATGACACTGGCGTACGGATCATCAAACTACCCGCTAACCAAGGCAAGGGCTCAGCGATCCTCACCGGTCTGAAGGCTGCACGGGCTAACGGTTTCACGCATGCGCTGACCATGGATGCCGATGGTCAACACCCACCCGACTTCATCGCCCGTTTCATGTCGCTATCGCGCGAGCATCCCGACGCGATGATTCTGGGCCGCCCGGTCTTCGATGCCAACGCGCCGAGCCTGCGCGTCAAGGGCCGACGTATCTCGAACTGGTGGACCAACCTCGAAACGCTCTGGAGCGGCGTCGACGACTCACTGTTCGGATTTCGCGTCTACCCGGTGGCGGCGCTGGCCCGCATCATGTCGTCGCAGCCGTGGATGCGGCGCTTTGACTTCGATGTTGAAGCGGCTGTGCGACTGTGCTGGAGCGGCGTGCGACCGATCAGCGTCGACGCGCCGGTGCGCTATCTAAGCCTCGACGAAGGCGGCGTGTCACACTTCCGGTATGGCCGCGACAATGTGCTGTTGACCTGGATGCACTGCCGCTTGCTGTTAGGGTTCCTGATTCGGCTGCCGTTGTTGCTGATTCGAAAATTCCGCAGCTGGCCGGCGCAATGAACCCATACCGATAATCAGACGATAGAGCGATGAGCGACCAACCGATCAGCTTCACCACCGCCTTCACGGTCGAATGGGGTCAATGCGACCCGGCCCGCATTGTGTTCTACCCGCATTACTTCTACTGGTTCGACACCGCCTTTCAGCATTGGCTGCGCTGCGCCGGCCTGTCACAGGCGATGCTGACCGAACGCTACGGGGTGGTCGGCACCCCGATTCTCGAGGCGCATGCGAAGTTCCTGGTCGCCTCGACCGATGGCGATCGACTCGAGGCCGAGGCGAGGATCGAGAAGTTTGGACCGAAACGGTTCCGTATCGACTATCGGCTCAGCCGTGACCGCCAGTTGCTGGTTGAAGGTTACGAAATCCGCGCCTGGGTGGCACAGGTCGGCGATCGATTGCGATCATTGCCGATTCCGCCCGAGTTCGTCACGCGACTGGCCAGTGTGTCGGTCGATGAAGTACAGACCGTGGTAGTCACAGCACCGAATCGGCCGTACTGGTAACCCTGGTGCGCCGATTGATCGCCGACTACAGCGGTCAGTGCATCTGCGGGCGTTTCAGCAAATCGTTGCGATCGAGCGACTTGACCTCGAGCCGTAACAGATCGCCTTCGCGGCCTATGTTCAGGGGCACCTTGACCCCGGCCGCCCCCAAGCCCCAGACCGCCCGCAGAAAATCTGCCAGGGTTGTGACACGAACGCCCGCAACATCGACAATCAGATCGCCCTGCCGAATGCCGGCCTTCTCGGCAGGACCGGCGGCGCTGAGTCCTCCGACCATCACCTGGCCCTCGGATTCGCCGGCGTAGAGCCCGAGCCAGGGCCGCGCTGCGACGCCCGAACGGCCGGTGGTCAACAGGTTCTCGAGAATCGGCGCGAGCAGATCGACGGGCACCGACATATTGGAATGTACATTCTCATCGCCCGATACCTCTTGCGACAGCAACGAGCCCACCCCCAGCAACTGCCCCTGCTCGTTGACCAGCGCGGCGCCGCTCCATTCGGGGTGCGCTGGCGCAGTAAACAGCGCTTCGTCGAGCAGGTACTCCCAGTAGCCGGCGAACTCGCGCTTGTCGGTCAGCTTGGTCATCAATGAATGTCGCACGCCGCCCTTGCTCATCATGAGCACCCGATCGCCGACCTTGGCGGTGGCGGCAACCCCCACCGGAATCGGCGGCGCATTCAGCGTACCGAGCGCGCGAACCAGTCCGAACCCGGTAATCTGATCGTAGGCCAGCGGATAGCCCTGAACCACCTGACCCTGGTTGGTGGTTATCCAGACGCTTTGGGCTTCGGTGATCAGGTAGCCAATGGTCAACACGACGTTATCGCGGATGACTACGGCGCTGCCGCCCCGATCGGTGCCCAAAATCGGCGCGGTAAACGCGTCATCAGGAATTTCGGCGCGAATCGACACCATGGCGTTCAGTGTGCGCTCGAGTTCAAAGTCGAGATCGGCCTGTTTCGGCTGCACTTCGTCGGGGAATGACCATTCGCGATTTTCGGACATGATGGGGCCTTGCTTTCACTTTCTGAGGCAGTGGTTACGACTTGAGTGGTTACGACTTTTACAGCGACTATTGGGTGCGTACGATTTCATCGGTAATCTGATACTTTCCGTCCAGCCACTGCACGATTTCGCGCGCTGCCGCGTGATCGACGCCAGCGTACCGTTCACGCAGTGTTTCGTGCAGGGGACCGAGCCGATCCAGACCGGTATCTTGCAACGCAATCAGATCGGCTTGAACCATTCGATCCAGCCCGTCACCAAGCATCAAGCGGCACGCCTTCGCCATGGCAACCCCGTAAGCATACGCCTCGTCGCCGATCCGGTAGCGTTCGGCCAATGTAATCGCTGCAATACAGCCGAGAATGGGCTGAAGTGCCGGATTGATCGCATGGGCGCGCAGCAGCGCCGCATTGCTGGCCGGACGGCCGGTAAAGCCACGCAGATGCAGTTGTTTTGACATGCGCTGGCCATCGTTGACGGGGTAGTTGTCCCAAAGCACCGGCAATCGACCGAGCATTTGCGCAACCTGCTTTAAATGAGCGGGTCCGTATTCACGCGAGCACACCTCCTCGCCGGTCCAGAAGATAGCGATGGCCGGATCCAGCCATCGGCCCAATTGCGGCAAGTAGTCGGGCGGACGCGCACCGAAGAATCGATCGAGCGCTGGATCGTCGCTGTAATAACTCGGGCAGACAAACAGTCGGCTGGCGCGGGTCCGCGTCGAGGCGAACGCCACCAGGCCGGCCTGGCGTTGCGCCAGCTTCGGGTCGTCGCCGGGTATGTCATCAAACAGGATCGCCAGATCGTCGATACCAATCGCATCGAAGCTGGCCAGTCGACTGGCCAAATAGGTCCAGTCTGCGCTGGCGCCTGAATCATCAAACTCATGCGGACTCAAGCCTACACCGAAGCGCACGCCGAGCGCGCGACAGTGCTGCGCAAAAGCGCTGATCGCTGCGATCTCATCACGATCCATGGGCGCCCGCCATGCGCGACGCAAGGACAGCGCCGCCTTCGGTGCATACAGGTAAAAGCAATATCCGTGCGGCGCCAGATGGGTGATGACTTGTTCGCGTTCCGGCCAGCTCCAGGCACGACCGTAATAGCCTTCGATGATGCCCAGCTCCAGCGATTGCGAGTGACTGTCTGAGCGCTGCGAGTGCTTGTCTGCGAGTTTCTTGATCCCGACACCCTCCCAGGCTGCGGTTATGGCCGCGTCGCCTGATACTCGGAAAAAATGCCCAATTCGACATGCCGTCGAACCTCGGAAAATCCGGCCGTACGCAGTGCCTGCATCACCGCTTCCGGCGGCACACAGGCTTCTATGGTGTCCCAGTAATAGCGCCAGATGCGCGCCGTTTCGGCGTCGCGCGACCAGACCCGGGCAATTGCCGGCACAATGGTTTTCAGATAAATTTTGAGCAGGCGCCCCGACCACTGACCCTCGGCGCGGGTGATCTCGAGCAAACAGATTCTTGCACCGGGTCGGGTGACCCGGAAAAACTCGCTGAAGGCAGTGTCCAGCGAGGACAGATGGCGCAATGCGAAACCCATGCTCAAAAAATCGCCGGACTGATCGGGCAGCGGAATCGCCTCGCCCTTGCCTTCGAGTAACTTGACCCCAGCAGGCAGCCGGGCATGCGACATCATGCCGGCGCTCGGATCAACGCCGGTGACGAGCGTCGCATCGCCCACAATATGAGCCGCCTCACGGGCAACCAGGCCCGTGCCAATGCCGACATCGATGACCGACATGCCCTTTTTCAAGCCGGCTCGCAGCAAGGCTTGCCGGCGGTACCAGGGACCACTGCCAAAGCCGATGAGTTTTTCGATGCGATCGTAGTGGGCGGAGGTCTTGTCGAAAATAGTATCGAGAAACGCTTGGCGGGCATCTTCGCTCGAATAATACTGATTCAAAACCTTATGCGGTACCAGCTTGGTAAACGACGGTTCGGAAGTCATGGCGGGGCGTGAGTTTTAGAGAGATGAACTGGAAGTTACCACACCTCGTTGAAAGTAATCATCGCAACCGATTGGACCAATTCACTGCTCAGGATTAGAGTGCCAATCCTGCAGCATTCCATTCCAATAATTCGGAGACTGGCCCATGAGTTTGATCACATCGATGCGTCACGGTATTCGTCCTTTCCTCGGTGCCTGGGCGCTAGCCGTACTGCTGTGCACTGCGCTCGCGAGTCCGGCCCATTCACAGGACGTCATCAAAATCGGCGCGGCCCTGCCAATGAGTGGTCCGAACGCCGAGTATGGCGATCTGTTCGGCAGCGCGGCCAATCTGGCGATCGAACACATCAATGCCGACAAGATGCTCTCGAAGAAACTCGTGCTGCTGATCGAGGACAGTCAGGCACTGCCACAGCAGGGCGTGGTCGCCATGAACAAGTTGGTCAGCGTCGAGAAGGTGCCGTTTGTGCTGAGTGCCTTCACGGGCGTCAGCAAGGCGGTGGCACCGGTCGGCGACAAGGCCAAGGTGGTGACCGTCAATGGCGGCGGCATCAGCCCGGATCTGGCCGAGCTGGGCGACTACTTCTGGAATGTCATTCCGCTGGTGAATCTCGAGATCCAGGTGTTCGCGCCCTACCTGGTCACCGAGCGCGGCTTCAAGAAAATCGCCCTGGTCTATGTCGATGACCCGGCCGGAGAGGCGGTTCGCAAGGAACTCATGAACAGTATTCCAGCGCTCGGCGGCAAGATCGTCGCCGATCTGCAAATTCCGCGTGCCTCGCAACAGTTCAGTGGCATTGCCGCCAAAGTCCGCGAATCGGCGCCGGATCTGGTGTTCATCGTTTCGTTCGGTGCCCAGCAATCGCAGATCGTCAAGCAGTTGCGCGATAACGGTGTCTCCCAACAATTGGCGAGCTACTCGACGTTCTCGGCGCCGACCGTGACGCAATTGCCGGAAGCTAAAGGCGCCCTGTTCCCGACCCAATCCGTTATCTGGGATGCCGATGCCGCCAGCCAGCGCGTCGCCAAGGATTGGAAAGCCAAGAAGGGCAAGGAGCCGACTGCCTACGTGGCCAACTATTACAACGCTGTGTTGCTGTTCGCGAAACTCGCGCAAGCACTCGAGAAAGCGGGCAAACCGATCACCGGTGAAAACCTGTTGGCGCAACGCAAGGCGATGGGCAGCTTCGACGTGGTCGGCGGCAAGATGCAGTTTCTACCGAATGGCACTGTATCCATGCCGCTGCAAATCAACGAAGTCGACGGCGCCGCTGGCAAGGTCATCAAGAGCGGACTGATCGCGAAGTAACCGCCGCTCTAGCGCTCAACCGCTAAAAGACATCGCGGCATGTTATTGCTTCAACTGTTCATCAACGGACTGCAGCTCGGTGCCATCTATGCACTGACTGCCGTCGGCTTTGCGCTGATCTTCGGTTCCACCAAGGTGTTTCACGTCGCCCACGGCGCCGCGTTCACCCTGGCCGGCTACCTGTTCTGGTGGAGCCTGACCGCGCTAAAATGGCACTGGCTCGCTGCCTTGCTGCTGGCAGTCGTGGTGGTCGTGTTGTTCGGGCTCTTCATGGAGCGATTCATCTATCGGCCGATTCAACGCCACGAGGGCGCGTTCTTCACGGTGTTCATCGCCGCGTTCGGCGTGCAGATCATCGTACAAAATCTGATCGGTACCGTCTTCGGGCGCGGTTTCGAGACCGTCACGCTGGACATGAGTCGTGCCGTCGAGCTCATGCCAGGCTTGTTCGTCGCACCGATCGCCGGCATTTCAATAGCGGTTGCGATCGTTTGTTTTGTTGCGCTGGTTCTGTTCTTGTCACGCACCCATGTCGGCACCGCCATGCGGGCACTGGCCGACAACCCCGATCTGGTGCGCGTATTCGGTCTCGAGCCGACTCGCATTGCCCAGTATGCCTTCGCACTCGGCTCGGCGCTGGTGGTACCCGGTGCCGCGCTGACCGCCGTGACCCAGGGCCTGAACCCGGGCATCGGCGCGCACATCATGCTGATCAGTCTGGCTTCAACCATTGTCGGTGGCATCGGTTCGCTGCGCGGCGCCGCCTACGCGGGCATGTTGATCGGTCTGGCGGAAAGCATGGCGGTCTGGAAGCTCGATCCGCAGTGGAGCGAAGCGGTCACCTTCATCATTCTGTTCTTCTTCATCATCTTTCGACCGGCCGGATTTCTGGGCCGACCGCAAGGGGCGAAGTAAATGTTGGCGAATCATTTAATGCGGGCGAATCAATAGATGTGGGCCTATGTCAACAACCTCGCCGTGTTGATTTCGATCAACGCCATTCTCGCGGTCACGTTGAACTTTGTGCTGGGCTACGCCGGCATCTTCTCAATGGCTCACGCGATGTTCTTCGGGGTCGGCGCCTACGCGGCGGCGTTTGTTGCGCTCAAGTTCGGTGTCGGATTTTTCGCGGCAACGGCGTTCAGCATGCTGGTGGCGGCACTCATCTCGCTGGCGCTGGCGTTACCAGCGCTGCGAGTGCGCGGCGAATATTTCGTCGCCGCCTCGCTGGGCCTGCAAATGCTGGCGGTGACGGTGTTCTCGGAATGGAAATCGGTCACTGGCGGCATCGGTGGTCTGACCAATATTCCAGCCGCCCGTCTGTTCGGTTTCCAATTTTCAAACCCGGTGCACTTCCTGGGATTGAGCTTGATTTGTCTAAGCATCATCCTGCTAATCATCCGCATTCTGGTGCGATCCAGTTTCGGTCGTAGCCTGAAAGCCATCCGCGACGATGAAACAGCCGCCTGGGCCTACGGTAAAAACGTTGCCATTGTGAAAACCACTGCGGTCGTGTTGTCGTCGGCACTGGCCGCCGTCGCCGGTTCGCTGTACGCGTTTTACATGAGCTTCATCAACGTCGAAAGTTTTGCGCTCGATACCTCGACTTACCTGATGGCGATGGTCATCATCGGCGGCACGGCCACGCTGTTCGGCCCGGTGGTCGGCGCCGTGCTGATCTTGCTGTTGCCCGCCGTGCTCAGTTACCTGCCCTACTTACCGGCCACCGAAGTCGGCTCGATTCAACAGATCGTCTACGGCCTGGCGATGGTGCTGGTCATGATCTTTCGGCCCAGCGGCCTGTGGGGCTTTCAGGATCGGGCCAAAACGTGACCAGCGTCGACGGAGCCGGCGAGATCCTGCTCGAGACGCGCGGCATGTCAAAAACCTTTGGCGGACTGAAGGCGGTCGATAACGTCAGCTTCGCGCTGCGCGCCGGCATTGTCACCGCGTTGGTCGGCCCCAACGGTGCCGGCAAAACAACCTTGTTCAACATGATCACCGGCCACCTCGAGCCCGATGCCGGATCAGTCACCTGGTTGGGTCAATCGATCTTGGGCATGGCGCACTGGCGAATCGCACAACTGGGCATCGGGCGCACCTTCCAGGACTTGAAATTATTCAATCAGATGACGGTTGCAGAGAACGTGCTGACGGTCACGGAACGCGGCTCTTGGGTTTGGCAGAGCGGGGGAGCCGCCGGCAAGGCGGCACGGCGCGAGCAGGCCGAGGCCGCGTTGCTGGCGGTTGGCTTGCAGGACCGCAGAAACGCACGGGCGGTGGATCTCGCCTATGCCGAACGCAAGTTCCTGAGCATCGCACGAATCATGGCGGCCGGCTCCCGACTCTGGCTGCTCGACGAGCCAGCCTCCGGGCTCGATCCGCGCTCCTACGAACGTTTTCTGGCGCTGCTGCGCGAACAGCAAACCAAGGGCATTACCATTTGCATCATTGAACATAATCTCGACATCGTCAAAGGCATCTCGGATCGCATTGCGTTTCTCGATCAGGGACGGCTGTTGACCGAAGGCGACCCGGCCACGATTCTCTCGGACCCGGCCTTGGCGGCGATTTATTTCGGCGAGCGTAATTGAGCGCGACAACGCCGATCACAACGCCGGTGCTACGCGGAGAGAACCTGCGCGTCGGTTACGGCGGCAAGCCGGTGCTACAGGACGTCTCGATCGAACTCAGAGCCAACGAAGTGCTGTGTGTGATCGGCCACAACGGTGCCGGCAAATCAACCTTGATGCGCAGCTTGTTCGGGCTGGTCAAGCCGCAGTCGGGGCAAGTCTCGGTCGACGGCCAGATCCTGTCGTCACATACGCCGCGCAATCTGGCCGAACTCGGTATTGCCATGATGCCCGAAGGCCGCGGCATCTTTCCAAGTCTTACCGTTGAGGAAATTTTCTCGTTGGGCCTTTGGTCGGCCAACGTACCCAAGGCCGAACGTCAGCAACGCATCGATTGGGTCATCAGCATCCTGACACCGATCAGCCAGTTCTACACCAAACAAGCCGGTCTGTTGTCCGGTGGCCAGCAGCAAATGGTGTCGATCGGCCGTGCGCTGTTGGGCAAGCCACGCTGCCTCATCATGGATGAACCCAGTATCGGGCTGGCACCGAAGCTGTTTCAAGATCTCATGCAACCAATTCGCAAACTCCAGCAAGACACCGGCATGAGCATCATTTTGGTCGAACAAAACGTTCGCGAAGCACTCAAGGTTTCAGACCGGGTATTGGTCATGAAAGCCGGCCAGGTCGTCGAAGAAGCCCTGCCCGCCGATCTGCGGGACAATGCCCGATTGATGGCGTTGTATTAGCATCCTGCCGGAGTGAAGAATGGATGCGCAGGTTAAGCGTTCGAAGATGACCCCAGCGCAAAGAGTCGGCGCAGCGCTTGCCTCGGCCACGGTGCTGAACCTGCCCTTCGGCACCGTCTATGCGTACAGCGTGTTTCTGAAGCCGGTCGAAGCGATGCTGGCAATCGGTCGAACGCAGATGTCGATGGTGTTCTCGCTGGCGGCGATTTTTCTCACCGTCGGCATGCTGCTTGCGCCGTATCTGTATAGACGAATTGCACCGGTCCCTCTGGTGCTCATCGCTGGATCCGTGGGTGCGTTCGGACTGGCGCTGACCGCCAGCGCGCAAGGAATGATTCAGTTCGCGCTCGGTTACGGTGTGGTCTTTGGAATCGGCGGCGGCGTGTGCTTCACGTTAGTTCAGCAGGGCGTGAACCAGACCGTCAGCCAGATGAGCGGACTGATCAACGGCTACATCGTCAGTCTGTTCCCGATTGGCGCGATGCTGGCGGTGCCGGTCTTCGGCTGGATCATCGAGCATCACGGCGTACGCGTCATGTTCGCGGCGCTGTCGGTCACCGTACTGCTGGCCACCCTGATCAGCGCCCGATTGTTTCAGGTTGCGGCGATTCGTATGGTCGACACTTCTGCGCCAAAAGCCAGTGCCGAGGAACGGCATTGGCCGATCTTCCTGCGCCTTTTCGGTGTGTTTTTTCTGGCGGCGGCTGCCGGCTTGATGGTGATGAGTCAGGCGGCCGGGATCATGTCGGCTTACGGCGGCAAAACACTGCTCGCCTTGGGCGCCACCACTTTTATTACTGGCTTGATCGGCGCCGCACGCATCGGCGGCGGTTGGCTGGTCGATCGATTTTCAATGCCCAGGGTCGCCTGTGGCGCGCATGCCTGCTCTTTTGCCGGCGCACTGTTGCTAACCTTGTGGCCCGGTCCCGTGCTCGCGATTTTCGCGCTATCGATGATCGGCATGGGCTATGGCTTCATCTCCGGATCAACTGCCGGGGCGATCGCCCAATATTGGCACAAGAACGCTTTCGGCCGGGTCGCCGGGCAGATGTATATTGCCTGGTGCCTGGCTGCCGTTAGCCTGCCAGTGCTGGCGGGCTGGCTGTTTGATCAGACTCAAGGCTACGGTGCAGCGGTCATCATCGCGGCCTGCGGTAATGTCCTGGGAATGTTGATCGCCTGGACGTTGCCGGTACGCGGCGATCGCTTCAAGTCAGCCAGCGTTTGCGACGGCGGTAGTGTTTGACGCTGCGGTAATCAACCGTATGCCCGCCGCCCAGATAAAACTCCTGCACATCGGGATTCTTTTTGAGCTCGGCGGCTGCGCCGTTCATAACGATGCGGCCATTCTCGATCAGGTACGCAGTGTCGGCGATCTCCAGCGCAGCCACCGCATTTTGTTCGACCAGCAGGATCGATACGCCAGCATCTGCATTGATGCGTTTGACGATATCAAATATCTCGTCGACCAAGAGCGGCGCCAGCCCGAGGCTCGGCTCATCGAGCATCAATAGACGGGGCTCGGTCATGAGTGAACGGCCAATCGCCAACATCTGCTGTTCGCCGCCTGACAAGTAGCCGGCCTGCGCACCGGCGCGCTCGGCCAGTCGCGGAAACCAGGTAAAGACCTGGTCCATCAGCGCCTGCACATGGCTGCGATCGGAATGCATGGTCGATGCCGCCAGCAGATTCTCGGCTGGCGTCAAATGCTCGAAGACGCGGCGACCCTCCAGCACATGCGCAATGCCTTGGCGAACACGATCGGGCGGCGCCAGAGCCAGCATGTCGGCGTCGCGCAGGCGAACCTCGCCGCGCGTAACCATCCCTCGTTCAGCGGCCAGCAGACCACTGACCGATTTGAGCACCGTGCTCTTGCCAGCGCCATTGGCACCGAGGAGAGCCACCAGCCCGCCCTCGGGCACCGCAATCGAAACTCCCTTGACCGCCAGAAACACGCTGTCGTAGACGACCTCGATGTTGTTCAGATCCAGCAGGGCCATGCTACTTGCCGGACTTGCTGAACTCTTCTGACGACGCCTTGATTAATTGCCAGACGATGTCCTGGTCGGCTGCGAACCAGTCCGAGCGGGCGACCCAGCGCTTGCCGTCCCATTGCGCGATTCGGCTCTGGCCGCCGCCCTGATGGTCGGCCTTGGTGATCGTCAGGGGTGGCAGCAGGCCTTCAGCCGTGAACTTGGTGATGCTGCGCAAACCGTCGTTGACCGACTCGGCGTTCGGCGCCGCATTCGGATTTTTCTCCAACGCCAGACGGACACCCTCGACCATCAAAGCGGCCATCGCGACACCCATGTTGTAGTAGGTCGTACCGACAATCTCGGGCTTGCCGGCGCCTTTGCCCTTGCCCACCACGTCCTTGAGAATATCGGCGATGATCTTCGGTTCGCGGCCACCGGCCACCACTTCGACCTTGAGAATGCCTTTGACGGCGTCGACGCCGATGACGTTCATTTCGGATTCGGACAGCCAGGCAACGGACGCGATACGGTCCGCAGGAATGCCGTTGCGCAATGCCTCTTTGATCGACACCACCTGACCCGCACCGGCGCCCCAGATGATGGTCCAATCCGGCTTGAAGCGTCGCACGCTGGTCCAGGCGGCCGATTGATCATTGCCGGGTGAGGTATACGGAAAAGCTTCGAACTCGAACCCTTTGCGCTTGGCCAATTCCTGATACACCGGCAGCGGCTCGCGGCCGTAGCCGGAGTCAATATAAGTAAAGGCGATTCGCTTGCCCTTGAGAACGCCCTTCTCCTGACGCGAGATGTATTCGACCAACGTGGCGGCCTGCGACCAGTAGTTGGTCGACAGCGGCATCACGTACGGGAAGACGCTGCCATCGGCGGCGTCGCTGCGACCCGAGAAGGCCGTGATCATGCTCAACTTGTCGGCCATGGCACGCGGCACCAGTGCCCGCGCTACCGGTGTCGACAGCGGATCGATCAGCACCACGCCTTCGCGCTTGAAACGTTCGTACGCCTCGATGCCGCGCGGCACCGAACTGCCATGGTCGACGATGTCGGCGCTGAACTTGTAACCCTTGACACCGCCACGCTCATTGACGAGCGACAGATAATCACGCTGGCCCTGGCTGTACTCGGCAGTGACGAAGGTGTAGACCACCGTGAAGTCCTGCGCAAAACCGAACTTGACCACTTTTTCTTGCGCCTGGGCGATCGACGCGCTCGCCATCAGCGCAGCGGTCATTGCCCCTGCCATGTAGTTTCTGAATCTGAATTTCATGATGTCTCCTTGGTTGAGTGATACCGTTGCCACAAACTACATTAACGCCGCGCATGCCGGAACGGCCAGACTAGGAAGTAATTTCGGATGTTGTTGTAAATCTTGGCCAGACCGAGGGGCTCGAACAACAGAAAGCCAACGATCAGAGCGCCGTACAGCATCAGTGGCGCATGGGCAGCAATATCGGCGCTGACGTTCAGCGAAAAGGTCCGCGACGCCGCGCCGATCAGGTTGTTGAGCACCACCGGCGCCAACAGGATCAGCGCCGCACCGAGAAAACTGCCGAGCACGCTACCCAGCCCGCCGACAATGACAGCGGCCAATAACTGAATCGACAGCTCGAGGTGGAACTGCTCAGGCGTCACCGCCTTGTAATAACAAAAGGCGAACAGGCAACCCACCATGCCGCCGATGAACGAGCTGACCCAGAACGCCAGCAGCTTGTAGCGGAAGGTCGATACGCCGATGATCTCGGCGGCATAATCCTTCTCGCGTACCGCTGCCAGGGCGCGGCCGAAACTGCTGCGACGCACGTTCAGCATGAAGAGGGTGATCAAGGTACAGACGAACAGGGCCAGATAGTAGTTGTCGACATCGCTGACGATCCGCATGCCAAAAAAGCGGATCGGCGACACCTGCAAGGTGGCCTGGGTACCGCCACTGATGGCCGGCACATGAATGATCACGAAGTCGACCAGATACTGCATGGCCAGGGTCGAGATCGCCAGGTAGAGTCCCTTCACCCGTAACGCTGCGGCACCAAATACCACGCCGATCGCCGCACTCATCAGCCCGGCCGCCAGCAAGACCAACTCGAACGGCAGGCCCAGACGCGCCAGATGGACCGCGCCGTAGGCCCCGATCGCCATCACGGCACCATAACCGAGGTGCACCTGACCGGCACCGCCCATCAAGAGGTTCAGTCCCAAAGTGCCCGAAGCCCAGATCAGCCAGGGCAGCAAGTACGTGCCCAGGTAGAGGCTGTTGACCAGCAAGGGGGCGGCCAGCAGCAGCGCCATGACCAGCCCGATCAGCAGACGGTCGAACGGCAGCCGCCAAAGCCTGCGATCGGAACGGTAGCTGGTGTGACGAACGCCGGCGGCGCGATAGAACATGACTAGCAGCCTGTCGGGTTTAAGAATGGGTACGCAGCGAAGAATACCGGGATTGGCTGCAAGGCGCGATTCGGGGCCGATATCGCGTGATATCGGCCTCGAAGGGCACCCGCGATCATCGCTTTCTGGTCAAACTGCGTACCCATTCTTAAGCCCGACAGGCTGCTAGACCCGTTCGATGTGTTCGCGACCGAACAGCCCGTGCGGGCGAATCAGTATCGTCGCCAGGATGATCACCGAGGCAACCACATCACGCGTGCCACCGCCGACCAGCTTGTCGAGATAGCCGGCGGCCAGGGCCTCACAAACGCCGATGATGAGACCGGCCACCAGCACCCCTGGCACGCTGTCCAGGCCGCCCAGAATGGAGATTGCCAGCGCCTTGAGCAATAGTAATGACAAGGTCCAGTCGACGCCCTGGACTGAACCCCACAAAATGCCGGCTGCGCCGGCCGCGATGCCGGCCATGCCCCAGGCCATCGCAATGACGCGCTCGACGCGGATACCGACTGACCAGGAGGCGATCTGGTCGTCCGATACGGCACGCATGGTGACGCCCAATCGAGAATTGAAAAACAGGATCGCGCCGGCGATCAGTAACAAGGCGACGGCGCCGCCGACCAGGAAGCCGCGGTTGATCAGCATTTCACCCAGAAACATAGGGGTCTGCGCCAGGCCCAGATCCAGGCGCTTGACGGCCGAGCCAAACAAACCGGGCACCAGGCCGCGCAGCAGAATCTCGAGCCCGAGGGTCAGCATGATGACCATGATGATCGGCTGCCCGATCATGCGACGCAACACCAGCCGCTCGACCAGCACGCCGGCGCCATACAACAACAGCAAGGTCAACGGAATCGCCAGCCAGACCGGCAAGCCGAGTGAGGTCGTCAACAGAACGCATACGTAGCCACCAGCCATGGCGAAGGCGCCTTGCGCCAGGTTGGCATAACGCGACGCCTTGTAGACGAGAACGATGCCGAGCGCGACCAGGGCGTACATCAGCCCGACCAGCGCACCATTGATCGCCAGTTCGCCAAAGTAGTTGTAATCCATGTCCAAGATGCTCCTAGCTTACTTCGATCAGATTCAAGGTGCGTTTCAGGTAACCGGTCGCGCCACTTTCGTAGACAATTTTTGCATCGATGGAAACGTTCGACACGCCTTCATAAAGTGCCTCGATCAGGGTGACATATCGATCCTCGATGACACTACGTCGCAGCTTGCGGGTGCGTGTGACCTCGCCGTCATCGGGATCGAAATCCTTGTGCAGATTGACGAAGCGACGAATCTGCAACTCTGGCTTGAGCAAGCCATTGACATGACGCAACACGCCAGCCACCAGCGCTTGCACTTCAGAGGCCTGCGATAACTCGGCGTACGAGGTGTAGGAGATGCCACGTTGCTCAGCCCAGTAACCGACCGCATCGAAGTCGATGCAGACGATGGCACTCAAGTGCGTTCGATTGGCACCGATCACCGCGACGTTTCGAACGAACGAGCTGAACTTGATCCGATTCTCGATGAAGTTCGGAATGTAGCGCTCGCCACCGCCGGTGCGCATGACCTCGCTGACTCGTCCAAGCACGACCAGATGGCCATCGGGCTCGAAGTATCCGGCATCGCCGGTGTGCAGCCAACCATCAACGATGGCGCGCGCGGAAGCTTCGGGGGCGTCGAAATAGGCGCTGATGACGCTGCCCGAGCGCACCAATATTTCACCGCTGTCGTCGATGCGCATTTCGACGCCGGGCAAGGGCTTGCCGACGGTATGCACCTTGACGTCGCCATCCGCCTGCGCCGCCGACATCGCGGCAGTTTCGGTCTGTCCGTAAAATTGTTTGAGGTTGATACCCAAGGCGCGAAACAGCACGAAGGTGTCCTCGCCAAGGGCTTCGCCACCGGTGTAGACCCGCGCCGCCCGCGACATGCCCAGCGAATCCTTGAGGGGGCCGTAGACCAGGACTTCGCCGGCCAAAGACGTCAACCGTTCGCCGATCGTGGCGACGCCGCCGCCCAGTTTCTTGCGCTCCAGCGCAATCGCACGCGGCATGAATTGGTGATACAACCAACGCTTGAACGGCGTGGTTTCAGCGATTCCCACCTGTAGTCGGGTCAGCATGTTGTCCCAGGCGCGCGGCGCCGCCAGGTACATGGTCGGCGCCACTTCGCGCAGATCGTGCAACACGGTTTCCTGGCGCTCGGGAATGTTGATGCAAAAATGCAGCAAGACACCCGCTCCCAGGGTGAACATGAAGTCACCCACCCACGCCGTCGGCAAGTACGCGTAGTGCTCTTCGCCGGGCTTGAAGAAGCCGCCACGGGTCGCATTGGTGACACCGGCAATCACATTGGCATGAGTCAGCGGCACGCCCTTCGGCAGGCCGGTGGTGCCGGAGGAGTGCAGCAGTACGGCGATGTCGCCAGCCTGCGTGCGCACCGCCAGCTCGCCGGCCAACTGAGGTTCGGCGACCAGACGTGCGCGACCGGCCGACATCAGGTCATCACAAGCGACCAGTCCCGGCTCGGTGTAGGCGATGATGCCTCGCGGATCATCGTAAATGATGAGCGCCGGCCGCCCGATCTGGCTGCGCAACGCCAGCAATTTGTCGACCTGCTCCTGATCTTCGGCGAACGCGACGTCGGGCGCGCCATGCTGGGCATATTGAATCAGCTCAGTGGGCGGTACGTCGGGAAAAACCGGTACCGGAAAGGCCCGCAAGACGCCGATCGCCAACATCGCCGTATACAAGCGCGAACGGTTGTCGCCGATCACGGTGACGGCCTGCCCCGCCTTGACACCGCGGGTCTCGAGTGCCGCCGCCAAGGCCAGAACGTCGCCATTCAGGTCACGCCAATTCTGCTCCTGCCAGATGCCATGGTCGCGTTCACGGATCGCGACTCGATCACCGTACACGAGCGCGTTGCGCGCCAATGCGGCAACCAGCGTGGTCGGCTGATCGGTGCGCTCGGTCGGCTCATCGGTGCGCTCGTTCATGCCGCGACACCGGCTTGCAATGCGGCTCGCCTACCGAGATAAGCCGCTACTACGCGCGGATCGGCAATCGCTTCGCGCGGTTTGCCTTCCGCGATGGTCTCGCCGTAACTGAGCACCATGACGCGATCGCAGATCGACATGACGACATCCATGTGATGCTCGATCAGCAGGATCGACACACCGCGTTCGTCGCGCGCATCGAGAATGAAGCGCGCGATATATTCTTTTTCTTCCTGGTTCATGCCGGCCATCGGTTCGTCCAGAATCAGAAATCTCGGCTCGGACGCCAGCGCTCGTGCCAGCTCGACGCGCTTTTGCAGGCCCGGTGGAATCGCCTCGACCGGCTCGTCGCGAATATCCTGCAACTGCATGAAATCGATGATCTCCTCAACGATGCGCCGATGCGCCACTTCCTCTTTGGCCGCCCAGACCCAATAGAACAGCGACGCCAGTGCGCTCGGCCGCATATGCACATGCCGACCCAGCAGAATATTTTCAAGCACGCTCATGCCGCGAAACAGCGCCAGGTTCTGGAAGGTCCGCGCCAGCGACTGCTGGGCCACGCGATAAGGCCGCATGCGCGTGATGTCCTGGCCAAACAGTTGCACGCGACCGTTCTCGGGCGGGTAGAAACCCGTGATGACATTGACCATGGTGGTCTTGCCGCTACCGTTGGGGCCCACCAGGCCGAAAATCTCGCCTTCGCGTACAGTCAGTGAAACACTCTTCAGTGCGCGCAAACCACCGAACGATCGGTCGATATTGCGGCAGTCGAGTACCACGGGACGATCGTGCGCAGCCGCAGCCGCA
>JANLTP010000089.1:0-24056 GCA_031363055.1 Burkholderiales bacterium
CTGCCGCCGACCGGAAACGGCACGACCAGGCGGATCGGCCTGACCGGGTATTCGTCAGCGCGCGCGGTCTGGCCGAACGACCATGCGATCGCCAGACCAAGCCCGGCCGCCAGTGTTAGTGCGACCCGACGCAGTTGCCGATACCGGTGCCGACTCAACTGTAGATCTCGAACAAGCCGGCGCCACCCTGCCCGCCACCGATGCACATGGTCACCACGCCCCACTTCGCTTTACGGCGACGCCCTTCGAGCAGGATATGGCCGGACAGGCGCGCACCGGTCATGCCAAACGGATGACCAATGGCAATCGAGCCGCCATTGACGTTGAATTTGGCTGGATCAATATCGAGCTTGTCGCGGCTGTACAGACACTGGCTGGCAAACGCTTCGTTCAATTCCCAAAGGTCGATATCATCGATCTTCAGGCCATGGCGCTTGAGCAATTTCGGAATCGCAAACACCGGGCCGATACCCATTTCGTCGGGCTCGCAACCCGCTGCTGCCCAGGCGACGAAGCGGCCCAGCGGTTGCAGGCCACGTTTCTCGGCGAGCTTAGCCTCCATCAGCACCACTGCAGCGGCGCCATCCGAGAGTTGGCTGGCATTGCCCGCCGTGACAAAGTTGCCAGGCCCCTTGATCGGTTCAAGTTTGGCGAGCCCTTCGAGCGTGGTGTCCGGGCGATTGCATTCATCGCGGGTCACCGTGTAGTCAACGATTGACTCGGCCTTGGTGTTCTTATCGACCACTTTCATGCGCGTGGCCATCGGCACGATCTCGTCATTGAACTTGCCGGCTGCCTGGGCGGCTGCCATGCGGCGTTGCGACTCTAGCGAGAACTCATCCTGATACTCACGCGAGAGCTTGTAGCGCTTGGCGACGATATCGGCGGTATCGATCATGGCCATATAAATCGCCGGGGCAATTTTCAGCAATTCGGGATCCAGTGCTTCCTTGGGCATCGCGCCGCCGGGAACGGAAATGCTCTCGACGCCGCCAGCGACGACACAGTCGGCACCGTCACCGCGAATGTGATTGGCAGCCATGGCAATCGATTGCAAACCGGAGGAACAAAAGCGATTGATCGAGACACCGGCAGTGGTCACCGGCAGGCCGGCCAACAGCGCGGCCTGACGACCGATGTTCGGCGATAAATGCGCGCAGTTACCGAGGTACGAGTCCTCGACGAAGTCCTTCTCGACGCCGGAGCGCTCGACCGCATGTTTGATCGCATGGGCGGCCATTGACATGGGTGCGGTGATATTGAATCCGCCTCGGCCTGACTTGGCCAGACCGGTTCGGGCATAGGAAACGATGACAGCTTCGCGCATGGGACTTGCTCCTCGTGATGGGTTCTGATTCGACTCTACTATGACTATGTTATCGCTTGCGCCCGATCATGGCGTGGCCGATCGCAGATCATAAAGCTCTGCATCGCCGCGCTCGGTGGCGTCGCGCCACAACGACGGGTCAACCAACTTGCCCTGCGCACGAATCCAGCTTGTGACCTCGGAGCCGGCCTGATCGGCGCCAAGCCGGCGGCTTAACTGCAATACATCATTGAGCATGGCGAAGCGCACTTGGCCCTGATCGACCATGCGGCGCAAGCTGTCTGGCGTGGTGGCTGGATCGAGTCCGTGATAGCCGCCGCGCGCCATGACCGCGTCACCGGTCCGAATGATGATCGGCGCTGCCCAATGGGTGGTGGACGTCGCCAGTAGAAACTGATGGCCCGCGGCTGAGCCCTGCGACAAAGTGCCGGTCGCTGGGCTGGATATAGCCTTGCGCTGGCTCTTGAGGAACTCGATCAGGCGGGTCTGTTCCGGCAGTTGACCGAAACGCAGCAGACCGGCTGCGATCGGATCGCGGGTCAGGGCTTGCCAGCGATACAAGTCGGCTGAGGGCAAGACACCCGGCGCAGGCACCCGAACGCTACTCAGACTCCAGATCGTCGGTAGCAGCAGCAAGGCCATGCCGCTCGCCATCAGGGCGACACTGTCGAGACGCTTTGCGCTGCGCGCTGCCATGAATCGCGACATCAGCAACGTCGCAGCCGATGCCAGCAGGGTCGCCAGCAGCGCCGCATGAATGAATGCGAGCCAGGCTTCGCGTTGTGACCACAGCGATGCGATCGACTGCCAACCCATGGCACTCATTTGTACATAAATCTGCCAGCCGCCCAGCGCCAGAGGCAAGACCGGTAGCAGCCAGCCAGCGAGGCGTCGGTGCGCACCACGAAGCGCCCACAGCTTGGCACCGGCCATCGCAGCGAGTACGGCCAGCACCGGCGCCAGGGTGGCCAGATAATAAAAGTGAATGATGCCGCCTAGATAACTGTAGATGAGCCAATAAGTAAGCAACCAACCAATCCACAGACAGAGGGAAATCTCGCGACGGTGCGCCAGTTGCACGACCTTGATATCGTCGGTCGCCAGGGGCCGCGACGACCCGCCGAACTGCTGCACGACCCATGCCGCAAGCCCGAACAACAACACCGGCAGGAACCAGCCGATCTGCGCGGCCAATTGGCCACTCCACAAGCGCAGCGGACCGGTAGCGCTACGCACAAACATTCGCAAGCGCAGCTCGCGAACGGTTGAACGAGTATCAGCGCCGGGTTCAACCGTTGGCTGCCCGGCGGCCCGATCGCCCGCCGAAAATAACCGGCTCATGGCATTGTGTCCGAGGATCAGCTCAAACACGGAATTGCTGCGGCTGCTGCCGATGTAGGGCCGCTGATCAGCCGGCGTCAGTTGCACCACAGTCGCCCATGACAACGATATCAACAGCAACACCACCGAGGACACGGCCAGATCGCGAATCCGCGAGACCAGTGGCTTTTTCGCCATGGTGATGTACAACAGCACGAACACCGGCAGCAACAGCACACCGGCCAGCATTTTGACGTTAAAGGCAACACCGACCAGCACCATCGCCAAAATCAGAATCTTGGCGCTGCTCTCTTCGGTGGCCTTGAGCATGGCCCAGGCGGCCAACAACAACACCAGCACCAGCGCGCTGTCCGTATTGTTGGTGCGATTCACGGCCACCGAGACCGGCATCAGCGCAAACAATAACGCTGCAATCAAAGCGATGCCGACACCAAAATTACGCTTGACCAGGTGATAGAGCAGCGCTACCGATACAACGCCCATCAGCGCCTGCGGCAACAACAGGGCCAGCGACTGAAAACCGAACAGTTTGACGCTGGCGACCTGTAACCAAAGGGCCAGCGGCGGCTTGTCGACCGAGATAAAGCCGGCCGGATCGAAGGCGACATAAAAGAGGTTGTGCCAACTGATCGACATGCTGCGTACGGCCGCCGTGTAGTAGTCGGCGCCCCAGCCGTTTTGTTCGAGACCAGTGACCCGCAGTGCCAGAGCCAGCGCCAGGATAACCAGCAAGGCCAGATTGGCCTTCAAGCTCAGCGACCCTTCCAGTTCGGCGCGCGTTTCTCGGCGAACGCTTTCGGTCCTTCAACAAAGTCTTCGCTGTCGCGCAACTTCAGCACCGAGTCATAGTTGGTTTGCATCGACTCTTGCAATGAAGCCATCGACAAGCTGCGATAGACGACGTCCTTGCTGGCCCGAATCGACAGCGGCGAGCAGGCGAGAATCTGTTGCGCCCAAGCCAGCGTGCGGGGCATCAGTTGCTCATGCGCCACCACTTCATTGACGAAGCCCAGCTCGAAGCCCTCTTGCGCGGGCACATGCCGGCCGGTCAGGATCATGCCCAAAGCGCGCTTGGATCCGATCTGGCGCGGCAGGCGGTTCAGCCCCCCGGCCAGCGCTGCGAGGCCCACTTTCGGTTCGGGCAATGCGAAGACCGCGCGCTCGGAGGCAATGATCAGATCACAAGCCAACGCAATCTCGAAGCCACCACCCATCGCCACGCCGTTGACGGCGGCGATGACTGGCTTGGTCAAATCAAACCTAGACGTCAATCCGCCAAAGCCTCGCGGCATGGCTGGCCGCGCGCCGCCCTCGGCCTGGTAGCGCAGATCGTTGCCGGCACTGAACCCCTTGCCCTCGCCAGTGATGATGGCGACCCACAGATCGTCGTCGGCGGCAAACTCATCGAACACGCGACCGAGTTCAAGATTGGCCGGCGGATGCATGGCATTGAGGCGGTCCGGGCGATTCAGCCGAACCGTCAGGATGTGATTGGTTTTTTCAAGCAGACAAAATTCGGTTTTCATGGAGGGTTCCTGGAACGGTTATGTTTCGGTGTCGTACTGAAATTCGGTGTCGACACGAAATGTTTTGACTGGCTCAAACCTTACGGGCAATCAGTCGCTCGACCGCCTGCGCTGCGGCGCTCAAGGATCGATCGATCGTTGAGCGCAAACCGTCCATGTCGACGCCGACGGTACTCTTCTTGCCTTCGCAATAACGGGCATAGACCCCATGAACAATCGCCGCAGATTTCCAGTGATTAAAGCCGAGGTAATAGTCGAGCATTGACAGATCGCGACCGGTGCGTTGTGCATAGCGCTCGGTCAATTCGAGCCGGCTGGGGAAGCCCGCCACGGCCGTCGGACGAATCCCGCGCGGCGACGGCGGATCGGCAGGTTCGGCCCATTGGTTCAGCGCATAGGCAAGGTCCGCCAACGGATCACCAAGGGTTGAGATTTCCCAGTCAACCACGGCTGCGATCGAACCGTCAGCTCCGAACAGACAGTTATGAGGTCCGTAGTCGCCGTGAACGATGCGCGCCGGGCCTTGATCCGGCATGTTTTCAAGCAGATATCTCTGCAGTTCATGCGCACGGGGATCGTCATACTGAGCACCGACAATCGACGCATTCCAGGAGCGATACCAGGTCTTTAACTGGCGGCCGATGTAGTCGGTCTTCTTGCCCAAATCCGACAGGCCGACCGCGTCCGGGTCAATCGAATGCAGTTCCGCCAACACATCGATAAATGAATGCGCGGCGCGTTCACGCAAGGCCAGTGGCAGCCAGCGCTCGGTATCGTCAACGTTATAAAGCGGATGCCCGTTGATCAGTCCCATGACGTAAAAGTGCGCGCCGGTGACCGACGGATCTTCACAGAATCCCAAGGCCGGCGGCACCGGTACGCCGGTCGCTCCGAGCGCACTGATGATCGCCCACTCGCGCCCCATGTCGTGAGCCTTTGGCAACAGCTCACCCATGGGCGGGCGCCGGATCACCGCTTGATTGCCCTGTGCATCTTCAATCAAATAGGTAAGATTTGAATGACCGCCTTCGAGTTTGAGCCACTGCAAGGGCGGCCTGATTGCGGCGATATGCTGGCTGATCCAGGCTTCGACGGCGAGTACGTGGTAGCCCGGAATTTTGCCTGTCTGGAGATCACTGACGGAACCACTGACGGAACCACTGACGGAATCGCTCACAAGTATGGACTCTGAAGAAAATCGATTTTGACGTAAAAAGCGAAATATTGACGGTTAAATTCAAGCAGCACAAACCGGGATGGATGTACCATTTCGCCAGTTGACCCACTAAACACTTACACATCGAGGAGAACACGATGCGGCAAGCAGTAATCGTTTCCTATGCGCGTACCGGACTGGCCAAGGCCGGACGCGGCGGCTTCAACAACACCGCCAACATGACCATTCTCGGACATGCCATCGAACATGCAGTGGCACGCTCGAAGGTTGATCCAGCCGAGGTCGAGGATGTCGTCGCCGGTTGCGTCGCCGCCCACGGTAACGTCGGTCGTGCAGCGGCACTGTTAGCCGGTCTGCCGGTCACCACGGGTGGCGTCACCATTCACCGCGCCTGTTCGTCCGGCCTGAACGCCATTGCCCACGCCTCACATTACATTGTGCATGAAGGCGCCAGCGTCATGGTCGGCTGCGGCGTTGACTCGATCAGCTTTCAGGGCGGCGGTGGTGGCGGTCGCGACGATCGCCTGACGGCCATGCATCCAGCCTTCTGGATGCCAATGATCGATACCGCCGACGTAGTCTCGGCGCGCTACAACATCAGCCGTGAATATCAGGATGAGTATTCGCTGCAGTCCCAAAAACTGATGGCGGCTGCACAAAAGGCCGGCAAGTTCAAGGACGAAATCATTTCGGTCAAGACCCAGATGAAAGTCATCGACAAGGTCACCAAGGCCGAATCATTTGTGGACGCCGTGGTCGATCGCGACGAATGCAATCGCCCGGATACCACCCTGGAAGGTCTGGCGAAACTCGAGCCGGTCAAGGGTCCGGGCAAGTTTGTGACCGCCGGTAACGCCAGCCAGCTCGCCGATGGCGCAGCCGCCGTGGTCGTCATGGAGGCCAAGGAGGCTGAGCGACGTGGCCTGCAACCGCTGGGCGCCTTCAAGGGCTGGGTGGTGGCCGGTTGTGAACCCGATGAAATGGGTATCGGTCCGGTGTTCGCGATTCCGAAACTGTTGGCACGACACGGCTTGAAGATCGACGACATCGATCTTTGGGAACTCAACGAAGCCTTCGCCAGCCAGTGTCTGTACAGCCGCGACAAGCTCGGCATCGATCCGGCCAAGTTCAACGTCAACGGCGGCTCGATTGCGATCGGTCATCCGTTCGGCATGACCGGCGCGCGTCTGACCGGCCACGTACTCCTGGAAGGCAAACGTCGCGGCGCCAAACATGTGGTGGTGTCCATGTGTATTGGCGGCGGCATGGGTGGTGCCGGCTTGTTCGAAGTGTATTGATGCAGCACTGATCGCCATGAACGCACCGCTGCCGCTACCTGCGCTCGATGACATTCGCGCCCACGAAGCCGAGATGGTGGCGATCCGCCACCAGATACACAGCAATCCCGAGCTTGCTTACGAGGAACATGCGACTTCCGACCTGGTAGCGGAGCGGCTGCAACGCTGGGGTTATGAAGTGCATCGCGGCTTGGGTGGCACTGGCGTAGTCGGCACCTTGCGCGTCGGCACAAGCAAGCGCCGGGTCGGGTTGCGTGCCGATATGGATGCGCTGCCGATCACTGAAACCAGTGGTCGTCCGTGGTCGAGCAAGGTGTTCGGCAAGATGCACGCCTGCGGCCATGATGGCCACACCGCCATGTTGCTGGCGGCGGCCCGTCATCTGGCTGCGACCCGCAAGTTCGACGGCTTTCTGCATCTGGTCTTTCAGCCGGCCGAAGAAGGGCTGGCCGGCGCCCGCAAAATGCTCGAGGACGGTTTTCTGGAGCTATTCCCCTGCGACGCCATGTTCGGCATGCACAACGCACCCGGTGTTGCCGAGGGCAAGTTTGCGCTGGTACCCGGTTATGCCATGGCCAGCGGCGATACCTGCATCATCAAAGTCAAGGGCGTCGGAGGTCATGGCGCGATGCCGCAATCGGCGGTCGATCCGGTCGTCGCCGGTGCGGCGATTGTCATGGCGCTGCAAAGCATCGTTTCGCGCAACGTGCCGCCGCTGCAAACTGCAATCATCACCGTCGGTGCATTCCTGGCCGGCGACGCACCGAATGTCATTCCGGGAACGGCGGAACTGCGGCTGACGGTGCGCGCCATGCGCCCTGACATTCGCGATCTGTTGGAGAAGCGCATCAACGAGATTGCGCAAGCGCAAGCCAGCGTGTTCGGCGCCACGGCCGAGGTCAACTACATTCGCCGTTACCCGGTTCTGAACAACGATCCGCTGCAAACCGATTTTTGCAAAAGCGTCATTCGCGACTGGCTCGGCGAAGACGGTTTGATCGCGAACGCGGAACCGGTCACTGCGAGCGAGGACTTTGCTTTTTTCCTCGAGAAGGTGCCGGGCTGCTACGTCAATATCGGTAACGGTGTTGGCAGCCAGGGCGGCTGCATGGTGCACAACTCCGGTTACGATTTCAACGACCGGGTGTTATCGACCGGCGCCAGCTACTGGGTACGGCTGGCCCAAGCGTATTTGAATCCGAAGCCGATTTGAATCCCTGCCCCGTCTGAATCAATGAGTATTCTCGTTCTTTGGCCGACCCTGCGCTGGCACGACAATCTGCATATTGAAACCGAGGCACTGGGCAGCGGTGTGACGCCCTATTTCTCGAAGAGCGTCGAGGCAGTGCCGCCGGAGATTTGGGCTCGAGCCGACGGCATTGTTGGCGGCCCCGATCTGCCCGACGACATCATCGCCCGGATGCCGCGCTGTCGGGTGCATGTGCGCGCGGCAGTCGGTTTTGACAACGTCGATATTGCGCGTTGGGCACGATACGGGATACCCGTGTGCAATACGCCGGACTACGGAACGATGGAGGTCGCCGATCACGCCATCGCGTTCATGCTGACCTTAATGAAAAGTATTGCGTTTCATGATGAACGCTTACGCAAGGATCCGATCGGAAACTGGATTCCGACGCTCAATCCGTTTGGCCGACGACTGTCGGACTGCACCTTTGGTCTGGTCGGTCTCGGCCGAATCGGCACCGCCACGGCGCTGCGTGCCAAGGCATTCGGCATGAAGGTCGTGTTTTACGATCCGTTCAAACCCAGTGGCTCGGAATTGGCGCTGGGCATTTCGCGCGCCGATTCCATGGCCGAGCTGTTTGCTCAAAGTGATGTGCTCAGCATTAACGTTCCGGGTGGCGAATCGACGCGTAATCTGATTGGTCGCGAGGCATTTGCCAGTGCCCGCAAAGGCATGATTCTGGTCAACACCGCGCGCGGCGCCGCGCTTGACATTGATGCCCTATACGAAGCGATGAAAGACGGCACGGTACTGGCTGCCGGACTCGACGTGCTGCCGCAAGAGCCGGCCAATGTCGAATCGGCGCTCATCAAGGCCTGGCACGCCGAGGAGCCATGGATTCGTCATCGCTTGCTCTTGACGCCACATTCAGCCTTTTTCACGCCAGAGAGTTCGCGAGACATGCGCGCGTTCGCTGCCCGCACTGCCGCCCGTTATTTGCGCGATGGCCGGCTCGATAACTGTGTCAACGAAACACTGCTCACGCGTCGGAGATAAGCCATGCAGATTAAAGCGAACCAGATTGCCGTCGTCACTGGCGGCGGTACCGGCATCGGCCGCGCCCTGTGTCGGCAGCTCAGTTCATTGGGCGTTCACGTCTCGATGTGCGATGTATCGCAGGCCAATATGGCTGAGACTCGCGAACTGTGTCTGGCCGGTGCGCCAGCGGGCACGCGGGTCAGTCTTTTTCGCGCCGATGTCAGCGTTGAAGCCGAGATGCTGGCCTTTCGCGATGCCGTTCAGACGGCGCATCAGACTCAGCACATCAATTTGCTGTTCAATAACGCTGGCATTGGCGGCGGTGGCGGGTTCGTCAATGGCGAGCGCGCTGACTGGGAACGCACCTTCGGCGTCTGTTGGTTCGGGGTCTATTACGGCACGCGCGCCTTCATGCCCTTGCTGGTGGCCAGCAGCACGGGACACCTGGTCAATGTCAGCAGTGTCAATGGATTCTGGGCCACCCTGGGACCCGGCATTTCGCACACGGCTTATGCGTCTGCCAAGTTTGCGGTCAAGGGATTCACCGAAGCGCTGATCACCGACCTGCGATTGAATGCGCCGCATGTGCAATGTTCGGTGGTCATGCCCGGCCACATCGGTACCTCGATCGCACTGAACACCGGCCCGATCCTCGGCTATGGCGACAACCTGCATTTGCCGGCCGACAAACTGGCCGGCGTGCGGGCTCGCATGGTCAAGGCGGGTGCGGCGGTGGCAGATCTGCCCGATGACGCGTTGCGCCAGATGCTGCATCAACGCGCGCTCGACTTTCGCGACAAGGCGCCGACCAGTGCCGATCAGGCCGCCGCCATCATCCTCGCAGGGGTCAGTGCGAACCGCTGGCGAATTCTGGTGGGCGAGGACGCCGAGCGACTCGATCGTATGGTCCGCAGTGACCCGGAGTCGGCCTACGAAGCGGCGTTCGCCAACACCTGGCGCGATGGCAAGCCGTGATGGCGCTGACCCTGGCGACTGACCCTGGCGAGGCTGACAGCCTCAGTTTTGTAACTTACTGAACGCTTGGGAATGGCGCGCACAGACTACCTGTGACCTAGTTCCTGGTTCGCCTGGCCGATCAAAAAATATCATCTGGAATGCCTTCTCGTGAAAGCGGCGGCCCCGGATGTTACGAACCCATGTTGTCGGTAAATTCTCGGCGCACATCGTTTTGGCAGTCAGTCTGCAAGCCTGCTCCTCCGCCGACGGTAACAACGATGCCACCAGCAACGTTTCCAGCGGCGCAACGCTGAGCAGCGTCACCACCGCCCAGACCAGCTCCGATACCGTCACGGCGGTCCCGGCAACAAATGACGGCAGCAAGTCAACGGCCACATCACCGGCCGGCCATACCGGCGGCAATCCGGTCAACCTGATTCCTGGCGCCAATTCGCCGACGGTGAATCCGACGCCACCGCCGGCGCCTACTAACCCGCTGCGCACCCGGCGAATTCGCTTGTTGTGCCTGGGCGATTCGATGACTTCAGGTTCGGAGAATAACAACGGATCGTTTCGCTCCTATCGCGGTCGCCTTTACCAATTGCTGACCAGCGCCGGCATCGACGTCGACTTCATTGGAGTCAGCCAAATGGCACCGGCCATCGGCGGTGACCCTGACCATGATGGTTACGGCGGCGCCTTCATTGGTCCGGGCGGCAACGTCAATAACCTTTGGGATCGATTGCCAATCGCGTCAGTTCGCTCAAACCGTCTGCCAATCTGGTGCTGGCCACCTTGAGTCCACAGCGTGGCGACAGCGAACAGCAAAGCAATCTTGGCGTGCCTTCCTACCGGCAGTTCAATGACACTGCGAGAACATTGGCAAACCACTCGTCGACCGACAAGTTGTTCCTGGCCGATTTTGCGGTCACACCGTTTGACGTGGCCGGTTACTGGGACGTGATCCACTGGCTGCAGCCCAACGCCGATCAGGCAGCGCGGATCATTTTTGACAGCCTGATCGCAGGTCCGCTGAAACCCTGAACATTTACAATCGCGTACATGCTGTTTCAAAACCGGTTCGATCTCACCCTGACGGCCGGCAATGCCATTGAATTGCGCGACCGGATTGCACGCAGACTGCCGGATCTGGCGCCGGCCACCGCCCTCTGCGGACATTATCTGGCGATGCATGCGTTCGGGCTGGAGGAGATGGGCGACTACGCCCTGGCTGAACGAGCGGCACGCACGGCCCTTGAACACAACCGTCAGGATGCGTCGGCGGTACACGCGTTGGTACACGTCATGGAAATGACCCAACCGGTTGAAGAGGGTCGCGAGCTGATTGATACAAGCGCACCGCTTTGGGCCGACGACAGTTTTTGCCGTACATATCTGGTGGCATCAGGCACTGTTCTACATGGCGCGGCGGCAGTGGGACGAAGTCTTGCGGCTTTACGATGAACGCCTGCGCGGCGCAGATTCAGCGGTGATCATGGATCTACTCGACGCCAGCGCCCTGCTCTGGTGCTTGCATCTGCAAGGCGTATCGGTCGGCGAACGCTGGCAACGGATTTGTGAGCTCTGGGAACCGCGCCTTGATGACGGTTGGTACGCCTTTAACGATTTTCACGCCATGATGGCCTCCGTCGGTGTCGGCCGCAACGACCTTGCCCAGCGCCTGCTGGCCATTATGCGAGAAACTTTACTCGCCGCTCGAGAGCGGCGGGCCGACCACCCTCCTAAAACGACGACATAGCGACCAGCACCGCGCAGGGCGCGCTATCGAGCAGGGACTTGCCAACCGAGCGTTGCCACCAGCGGCCCAGCTTGCTCTTGCGGGCGTGGCCAACGACGATCAGATCGCAGTGCAATTGGGTCGCCAGGCGGCAGATCTCCTCGACCGGATCACCGACCGCCAGGTGACCTTGCACGCTGAAACCGCGCTCCCGGAGCTGCGCTATGCCTTGATCGAGAATGGTTTGGGCATGCTTTTTTTCGTCATCGATGAGCTCGATCGGAATAAAGCCTTCCGCGACATACAGATGGGTTGGCAACCCGGCCACCGCCAATAAATGGGCCTCAGCCTTGACAAAGGCCGAAAGCTCACCCGAGGAAATCAACATGCTCTTGCCTTCCGCTGAGCCGTTGTAAGCAATCAGGATTCGTTTGAACATGATCTACTCCCTGCCGAGGTTGTGGGAATTCAGAGTGTAACGCCAGATTTCCCCCCGGCTTTGCGACAGACTTCGGGCGGAGTAGCATTACCCATTAAATTCGTAATCCGGAGATGAGCATGGGGCTGATTCGGCTCGGTAACAAACCTCCCTTGACCGTCATTGCCAGTGATACCGTCAGGCAAGCGGCACAGGCCATGACCGAACGCCGGGTCGGCGCTGCCGCCGTGATGGATGGCGCAAAAGTGCTCGGTATTGTCACCGAGCGCGACGTACTGCAAAAAGTCGTTGCAGCCGGGCTCGACGCCACCAGCACCCATGTGCAGGACATCATGACCAGTCCGGCCCTCTCGGTAGGCTTGAAGACGACGGTGGATGAGGCGGCCGCGCTCATGCGCAAGCACCATATTCGACATCTGATCGTGCTCGATGCGAATCAGTCGCTGGTCGGCATGTTGGCGCTGCGTTATTTGTTGTATGACCTCATGGACGACATGGAGCGCAGCGTCGGCGATCTGATCGGCTACATCATGAAAGACGGTCCCGGCGGTTAGCCGCGTTACGATTCCTGAACCCGAGACCGTCCTAGACCGTGGAAAACATGTCCGAATACCTTCTGGACCGAAATTGGCATGAGCCGATCCGCTATCCCGACCCTGCTATCGAGACGATTGATCGGCGCTTCGCACGCTATCGTATCGGCAACGCAACGCTGGAGCGTTTGTGGACCGGAGCACGCTGGGCCGAAGGGCCGGTCTGGTTTGGCGATCTGCGTTGTCTGATCTGGAGCGACATTCCGAACGATCGACTGTTGCGCTGGTCGGAGGAAACCGGCCAGACCAGCGTATTTCGCAGCCCGGCCAATTTCGCGAATGGCAACACGCGTGACCGCCAAGGCCGACTGATCACTTGCGAACATGGCACTCGACGAGTCACCCGCACCGACTTGGATGGAACGATCACCACACTGCTCGATCGATTCGAGGGCAAGCGACTGAACTCCCCCAATGACGTGGTGGTCCACCCGGACGGCGGCGTCTGGTTCACCGATCCGGGCTATGGGTCGCTCGGCCACTACGAAGGCGAACGCGGCGAGCTCGAGTTACCGACGCGGGTTTATCGGATTGATCCACACACCGGCAACGCCAGCGTGGTCGACGAAAGTATCGAAAAGCCGAACGGTCTGGCGTTCTCGCCTGACTATCAACGGCTCTATGTCGCTGACACCGGCGCGTCGCACAAGCGCGGGCATCCGCGCAACATTCAGGTCTTCGATGTCATCGCGAACCAACGACTGGCCAACGGCCGGGTATTTTGCGATTTCGGTGAGGTCATGACCGACGGCTTCAGAGTCGATGTCGACGGCAACCTCTGGGCCGCCACCGGCTGGGCTGGACCGCAGTCCGACGGCGTGCAGATCTTTGCCCCGGACGGCACCAAGATCGGTGCGATCCACTTGCCCGAGGGCGCAGCCAATTTGTGTTTCGGCGGCGTCAAACGAAATCGGCTGTTCATTACGGCCTCACATTCGGTCTATTCGCTTTACGTCGGCGCTCAGGGGATGGCCTATGCCTGAGCAGTGTATTCATGAGCGGCGTATTCCTGAGCAACAGATCCCTGCAACCCGAAACACGGTGCATTGATTGAATCGGCCGTTCGATGATGAGTTCCGGGAAGACTTGCGCCGACGGCTGCAATTGTTCAAGCGCTTCGATCCAATCGAGGCGAATGTTGGTCGCGAAGGCCGAGTCGACGGCGCCAGCGAACTTGATGGCCCTTCGACTGTCGGTCCCCTGAAACGAGCTGCGGTCGTCATTGCGCTGCTCGACTCGGGCCCGAACACCGCCTTCATCTTGACCCGACGGGCGCCGAGCCTGCGCAGCCATCAGGGCCAATGGGCGCTGCCGGGCGGGCGGCTCGACGACGGTGAAACGGCGGGCCAGGCGGCGCTGCGTGAATTGCATGAAGAGATCGGGCTTGACTTGCCCGAGCAAGCCATTCTGGGCGTGCTCGATGACTACCCGACCCGGTCGGGCTATCTGATTACGCCACTGGTGGTCTGGGCAGGTGTCCAAGCCGAGCTCAAGCCGAATCCGTCCGAGGTGGCCGAGTGCTATCGGATTGAGCTTGAGCAGATCAATCGCGATGAGCGGATCGAGTTCGTCAGCATTCCGGAAAGTCCGCGTTCTGTCATTCGAATTCTCATCAATGGCTACAAGGTGCATGCGCCGACGGCCGCTGTGCTGTACCAATTTCGCGAGTTGCTCGGTGGTCGCGAAACGCGCGTGAATGAGCTTGAACAGCCGACATTTGCGTGGCGTTGAACCGACAGGAGAAATGATGTCGCAGGCAACTGTGCTCGAATTGAGCACGACCGAAACCGATGCGCACATTTTGTTCGTCGCGAACCCACGCCGTTTCTGGGCAGCCCGCTGATGAAATCCACCGCAATGCGAAGTTCGCACGACCATGACTGGCAATTCTGCCTCGACAGAGCCGATCAGCGCCGACGGCAAGTTACACAAGCAGCATTGGTATCAATTCAATCTACCTATCCGCATGAAGTACTATTTGGCAGCGGCGACGTACGAGCGATTGTCACGGCACACCCGCGCGCGCCCACTGCAACCGGCGTACTGCATGAGCTCTATGAGCCACTGCTCTCGCTGGTGCCTGCCCAGCGGTTCGCAATCGGACACCTGGCGCAAGGCATTGACGGCAACATTGCAACCGACAAAGGCAGTTCGCGACGGCTCAGTGGCGAGCAGAATCATATTCACCTGCACCGTTTGCGCGCTCTGGCCGATGCAGTCATCATCGGCGCGGCAACGGCCGAACTCGACGACCCGCAATTGACGGTTCGTCTGGTCAAGGGGCCAAACCCGGTGCGGCTGGTGCTTGATCCGACGGCCCGCCTGCCGACGCGTTTGCGAATGTTCCAGGACGAAGCGAGTCGGTCGTTGATCATCTGCGCAAATTCAAATTTGGACGCCGCCCTGGCGCGCTGGGGCCCGTCGCGCGTGATTGCGGTCGCGACGCATTCGAATAGGCTCGATCTGCCCGAGCTCTATTCGCGATTGCAAGATCAAGGCTTGTCGGTTGTTCTGGTCGAAGGCGGCGGGGTGACCGTTTCGCGAATGATCGATTCCGGCTGCCTCGATCGGGTCCAGGTCGCTGTGACGCCTGTCCTGGTGGGCGGCGCGCGGCGCGGCTTGCAACTGAACGGGCCGCCTCACATCGACGATTGCCCGCGTCCGCCGGCTCGGCTATTTCAGATGGGCGAAGACCTGTTGTGGGATTTCGATCTGCGCGCCGATCCAGACCCGTCAGACCGGAGACGCACGGACTCGACGCTACGAAAAATTTTCTGAGATGGCCAGCAGGTCGAAGTGACCGACCCGCACGCGTAACCGACCGCCGCGCAATTGCCGTCTGCGCTCGGCTGCCCAGGCTTCAAACTCGATGGCCGCCGTCGGTTCCGCCCGCATCGCGATCTGGCAGTGGTTTGCAATCAAGGGTTCAATGATCTGGCGGGCGTTGCGCCGGCGCGCATCGAGTAGCCAGTCGCTGCGCGTTGTCGATACCCGATAGCCGGCGTGCACCAGTAGCCTATGCGCCACAGTCACTGCGGCGGACCCAAGCGCCACACCAAAGCCCTTGTCGCGCGTCTGATCGGAATTAAAACTAGACAAGATCTGCAGGTCTTGCGGATGACCGGGCTGCCAGCGCGAATGACCGTCATAGGTCAGCGCCAGCAAGAGCGCCGCGCGCGCACGTGCACAGCGCGTGATCAACTCGGTAAGCCAGGGCTCGGAAACGAGATCGATGAGTGCCGACGCGCTGACCAGATCGTTGGCCGTGAACTCGGGCCAGTTTGTCGGATCGGCAAGATCGGCCCTTAGATACTGAACGTGATCACAGCGCGGCGAACGATGCGTCGAACTTTGCGTCGAACTTTGCGTCGAACGGCGCGCGGCATCGAGCAAACACTGATCAGCGTCGAAGCCGCGCCAATCTGAAATCGGCGGCGTCATCAACGGCGCCAACCGAGCACGCAGGTAGCGCAGATTCGATCCTGTTCCGCAACCCATATCCAGCACCCGCGAGATCGGGTTCTGGTCGGTACTCAACTGTGCAGCAACCAGCGGCCAGTGGCGATCCCGCGCGATCGTATCGAAACGCTCGCGCGCTGCGAGCCAATGCTCACTGAAATTGGCCTCAGGCTCGATCACGTCATTTCCCGAAGCTCGGTTCGCGGACCCAGCATCGGATGCGCTCCGCCCTGACCCATCAACGCGCCACGCAATGCGTCGGCGGTATCCGCCCAGGACGGCAGATCGAGCGCAGCAGTTCGGGCAGCGTGCGCAAAACGCTGACGCAGGGCATCATCAACGATCATCTCGGCCAACGCACGCTGCAGCGCGGCTACATCGCCCGGCGCGACCAGCCGCGCCGACTCAGCCGTCAATTGCGGCACCGCTGCTGCCGTGGTTCCGACGATCGGCAGGCCGGCACTGAGTGCCTCGGCGTAGGCCATGCCGTAACCTTCATAGTCGGAGGCCAACACGAAGAGGTCACCGTGCAGCCAGAGATCGTCGAGTGTCGAAGAGGCCAACTCGCCCAGCAGTTGTACACGATTGCCGAGCCCGAGTTCGCCGATTCGCGCGCGCACGCTTTGTACGTGGACCGCATCACGATCGAGGCTGCCAACGCAGCGTAGTTGCCAGGGTAGAGTCGTCAGACCAGCCAGCGCTTCAAGCAGAACCCGATGGCCCTTGCGCGGCACCAACGTTGCAACACACAACAACTGCAAAACAGACTGGCCCGAACCAGTGGCCCGTTCGCGCCGATCAGTGCCCGGTGGCGCGACATACACTTGATCGGCAGGCAGATCAAAATCGGACATCAAGCCAATAGCCGTCGTGCGGCTGGTCGCAATGACGCGACGGCAAGAGCGCAGCGCCGCTCGCTCACTGTCAAACAGTGCTTGCCGACGCTGCGGACCAAGCCCGCTTTCCCGATACAGCGGATGGTGTACCAGCGCGACCAGATCGAGGCGCTGCGCATGTTCGCGGACCTCGTCCGACAGCACCCCCAGCGCAAGACCGTCGATCAAGGTGATCTGATCGTCGGCTAGCGCACCCAGGACCTCAAGCGCCTCGGCGCGCGCGAGGCCATCAGGATCGGGGTAATGGCCCGGCAACAAATGCACCTGTACCGAATCGCCAGCCGCGCGCATGGCCTCGATCGTTCGGCGCGCGTAAGCAAAACCGCCGGTTGCTGCATCGAGGTCATCAGGCAGCAGGAACGCCAGGTTCATGGCGTCGATAACAGTGCCTCATAAGCCGCCCAGGCCACATGCGACTCGTTCAGACAAACACGCATTGAATTCAGTGTGCAGCCGTCGGCGCCCAGCTCACCGTTTCGAATTCGGCCGGCGATTCGCTCGAAAATCACCTGTGCCAGGAATTCGGTGGTCGTGTTGCGACCGGCGAACGCCGGCTCTTCATCGAGGTTACGGTAATTCAGCTCGCCCAGCACCGCTCGCAACAGGTTTGAGGCCAGTCCGATGTCAACCACCAGGCCGTTGCAGTCGAGGACCGCGCGGCGAAACTCGACGTCAACCACATAGGTGGCGCCATGCATGCGTTGGGCCGGACCGAACACCTGCCCCTGAAAGCTGTGCGCAATCATGAAATGATCACGCACACTGAGGCTGAATCGCGCCGCGTTGGCATTCACCGTAGTTTCCTGTCCATGTTCGTTTCCTGTTCCACGACGCAATTTTCGATCTGATCACATGCAATCGTCATTCCGTTCACACTCAATAGTCAATCCGATCACACAGGCCGCCGCGCGTACCCTGAGCCAGCGACTGCATGAGTTCAGGCAGCGCCGAGAATTGCCAATGGCCGGTAATCAGCGCATCCAGCCTAGCATCGGTCAACAGACTCAACGCCAGCCGCATGCGGCGGCCGTGATCCCATCGGGCGCGTTGCCGAGTCGCGACCATCGCCACTTGTGAGCTAACGATATGCAAGCGCTTGACATGAAACGCTTCGCCCAGCGGCAGGCTGATTTCGGCGGCGCCGAACCAACTGAGCTCGATGACGCGCGCCTCGAAGCCGGCCAACGCCAGTGCCTGGCGCAGGCCGTCGTTCGAGCCGCTGGCGTGAAACACCAGATCGGCATCGGGTTCCGCCAAGCCGGGTGCGACGCAGCGCAGGCCCAGTTGCTGGCCGATGGCACGGCGCTCGGCCAGTGGCTCGATCACTTCGACGGTGCAGCCGCGAACGCCCGCCGCCAGCCACGCTACCAACAGACCCACCACACCGGCACCGACCACGGCTACTCGGTCGCCCGGCAACAGCGCTGAATCCCAGAGGCCGTTCAGTGCCGTTTCCATGTTCGCGGCGAGTATCGCGCGCGCCGCCGGCAGATGCTCGGGCAGCGGATACACGGCCGAGGCAGGGACCACATATCGGTCCTGGTGCGGATACAGACAGAAGACGTCGCGACCGATCAAAGCCGGCGGGCCAAGCTGAATCCGACCAACATTGGCATATCCGTATTTGACCGGTCCGGGCAAACTGCCAGCTTGAAACGGTGCACGCATGCGCTCGAATTCGCTGGCTGGCACACGGCCACGATAGATGAGCAATTCGGTGCCCCGGCTAACCGCACCGTGGCGGGCGTGGACCAGCACTTCGCCGGACGCTGGCTCGGCGATCGACTCGCGGACCAGCTCGCCCTGGCCGGGCGCCTGAATCCAGAATGCGTTGGCACTCGCACTGGCGACCGGCATGGGGTGACAAGCTCTGGTAATGTGTTCGGTTTGGATTATAGGCGTGATGACCGCACCGATCAGAAGCGCGCTCGAACTCACTGTTGGCAAGCCGGTCCTTTCGGCGGTTCAACGCGAAGCCGTCAGGTTCACCAGCGCGCTGGGTGCATTCGTGCTCATGGGCGCGGCTGCTCTTGGCGTTATTGGTATTGAACGTATGGGAGGTATTGGAGGTGTCGGTGGTGCCGTTGGTATTGGAAGTGTTGGACACTTCGGTCTGATTGGTTGCAGCGTCAGCATCGCGGTGTTTTTAAGCGGCTCGCTACTGGTGGTGCGAGCACTGAACGACGAGCTCAGCCGATATGGCGCCGCCAATCGGCTGACTCAAATTCGCCTGGCCATGGCAGCTTTGTTGTGCGGTCTGGCTTTGCAGAGCTTGGCGGACAGCATCGTACAAAGCATCACGCAAAGCATCGCTCAAATAGCAGCGCCCACGACCCTGTCGGACACCTGGTTCGTACTCGGACTTGCCACCGTCGCGGCGGCTTTGGACGCGCTTGACGGGCCATTGGCGCGTCGGCAGGAGCTGGCCAATGCGCTCGGAGCGCGCTTCGATATGGAAGTCGACGCATTCTTTCTGCTGGTGCTGTCGTTGCTCGCCTGGCAGTGCGATAAGTTGGGGCCATGGATTGTGCTGGCCGGTGCGATGCGTTACGTCTTCGTCGCAGCCGCGTGGCTCTGGCCGCGACTGAACGCGCCTTTGCCACCGAGCCGTCGACGACAAACGGCGTGTGTCATTCAGATTGTTGGCCTGCTGGTTGCGCTGCTACCGGGCCTCGGCTCGCCATCGACAACGCTGGCTGCTGGCTTCGGCCTGGCCGTACTGGCCGGGTCGTTCGCGATCGATATCGTCTGGCTGGCACGCAACCGCTCATGAAGCGATTCGCCGTACTGCTCTCGGCCATCGCGCTGCTGGCCTTCATCCTGAGCTATGACAATAACTGGCCCGGCATTGGCGTCTGGCCGACCGCACGCGTCTCGATCGAAGCGCTGACGGTGATCGCGCTGGGAATTATGCTGATCGCGCGAACCGCCAGCAAGCGCGCTGCCCAGCGTCGACTGGCGTGGCTGTCGGCCCTGTTGGCAGCGATGGCTGTGCTGCACTATGTGGATGTCACCGTTTCGGGTCTGTTCGGTCGACCTTTGAATCTGTTCTGGGACGGCCCGCACCTGCCGGTGTTGCTGATGATGGCGGCCGTCAGCAGCCCGGTATGGCTGATTGCACTGACCATCGTCGGCATACCCTGCGCTTTGGTCGCCCTTTATGCGGGCTGCCATTGGGCATTGCGCACCGTTTGTACGGCCGCCGTCGTCTCGGGCGCAGGCCGTCGGATCGCCACCGGGTTGGCGACGGCGGCTGGACTCGCCGCGGTTGCGGCAGCGATAACTCCAGGTATCGTTCGCGAGTCGGTGGTCATGCCGCTGACCCTGACCTACGGCAAACAGTTGTTGTTTGTAGCGGCCGTGTTCACCCCGGCGGCAACCGATCGCTTGCTGCCGGCCAGCCCGACGTTTACTGGCGGCCTGTCAGCCTTGAACGGCGTCGATGTGCTGATCGTGTTCTCCGAATCCTACGGTGCCGCAACCTTCGAAAACCCCGAGCTGGTTGCCGCGTTACGCGAGTCGCGCACAGACTTGCAACAGACCCTGGTCGCTACCGAACGATACGCGGCGTCGGCCTTGGTGGTGTCGCCAACGTTCGGCGGTGGCTCCTGGCTGGCGCACGCCGCCTTGCTTTCTGGCGTGGACATGCGCGAGCCGGACTACCACGCGCTGCTGCTCGCCTCGAAGCGGCCGACGCTCATCAAACATTTCCAATCCAACGGCTATCGCAGCGTGGCGCTCATGCCCGGCTTGCGGGCCGATTGGCCCGAGGGCGGTTTCTATGGATTTGATCAAATCTACGATGCGCGGGCGCTCGAATATGGCGGACCGGACTTTGGCTTTTGGCGAATCCCTGATCAGTTTTCACTGGCGCGTCTGCACCGGCTGGAGCTTGCCCACCGCAGCGGCCCTCCGCGCTTGATCGTATTTCCAACCATTACCAGCCACCTGCCCTTCGATCCGGTGCCGCCGCTCGCCCGCGACTGGTCGTTCCTGCGTGACGCTGAACTGGGTGCTGGATTTGCGAAGAGCCTCGATCAAACAGCACTCGCACGCGCTATGGCTCGCCGGTCGGATTGGCTGGCGCTTCGCGAACCGTATGTGCGCGCCATGGACTACTCGTTGCGCTGGCTGACCGGGTATCTGCGCGAGGCGGCGCCGCGAGACCTCGTGACCATTGTGATCGGCGATCATCAACCGGCGGCGACGGTGGTCGGGCGGGAGGCTGATCGCGCCGTGCCGATTCACGTGATCAGCCCATCGAAGGCACTGATCGAGCGATTCGTCAACGCCGGCTTCAGCCCCGGTCTGTTGCCGAAGCGCCCTGCCCTCGGGCTCATGCATGAACTGACGCCGTTATTGATCGAGATTTTCGACGCCTGTCAGCCGACCTCAGCCCGCGACCTGAGCAAATCCACCGTCAAGTCGCAAAGTTCAGGAAGTGACTGCGCGCAACCGCGCGTAAATGTCCCCGGAGCGCGAACCGGGGGCTAGCGCGCGTAATCGTTCGCGCATCGCGGGCGCACAGATCCAGCCTGGCTGATCGAATCGCTCAGCGTAGTGACCGCGACCTCGCTCTGCTCAGTCCAGGCCACCTGGGCAAAGCCCGGCTCCGCAGACACTTGATCAATACAGGCAGCGCTCAGTGAGCTGACCGTTGGCGTGCGTGCGCTGACTCGCAGAATCGCTCGGCCCGGTGCCCGACCGACCGCCATCTGCAGTACCGTGACGCCAGCATCACGACGGTGCAATGCCCGCAACAAACGTGCAAAGTCGGCCTGTGGCTCTACGGCCACCACACGGGCGCCCAACTGTCGCCAACAGCGCGTGTGATTACCGACATGGGCACCGATATCGAAACATAAATCACCGACTGCGACGAACGATTCGTGGAAGCGTCGCAGGCGCGCTGCGCGACCGGGTATGCCGCGATAAATAGCCAACGAACGGGCCATACCGCTGAGCCGGCCCAGATTCAAGCGTCTACTTTCGAAACGGCAACATGCGATCGGCCAGGCCAGTGCGCTCATAGACATGTTTCTTCAACACCAGACCGATATGCCAGGAAATCACAATCAAGGCGAGGTAGGAAAACACAATGTGCAAGCTCCAGACGATCCACGACCAGGCCGGTTGTTTACCGATCGGGTTTGGCAGATCGATGATACCAAACAGCTTGATACCGTAGCCACCCGCCATGACAAACAGATAGCCCGTGACCGGCATGACAAACATCAACCAGTACAGCCAGGTTTCGAGCCGCGAGACAATCGCACGCTCCGGGTCGCTCAACGATGGATGCCACTCCGGCAAGCGGGTCGTGCGTCGCCAGATCAGACGCGCAATCGCCAGAGCAAACAGAATCAGGCCGACCGACTTGTGCCAGTTATAGTAAAAGTCGCCGTTCATGCCAAACGCCATACCCTCACGGCCCAGGCGCGTCATGATGTTTGCGCCGATGAATTGGTAGACGAACAACACAAACACAGCCCAATGAAAAAACTTGCTGGCCAGGCCGTAACGATTGGGAAGATTGGTCAAAGACATTTTCACATCATATAACGGCCCGACGCGGCCCGACGCGCCCCGACGCGCCCCGACGTACCAGCCGATCCCGATTGATTCACCGGCTGAACCCGCGCGCCCCGCTGCTTGGCCCATCCAATCGGTTGATTCGGCATACTATTCATGAACACACATACATCAAAGCATTCAAGCCATCCAAAATCCGGACCTGCAAGGAATCGGAAGATGGACATCGAAAGAAGGACGGGAGACACCATGGAATTCGACTTTTCAGCCGAACAAAAGCAACTGCAGGATCAGGTTCGCCGCTTCCTCGACGGCCAATGTGACCGCAAGGCAGTACGTGCCGTACTCGATGGCCCTCAGTCCTACGATCGGGCGCTTTGGAAGGGCATGGCCGATCTCGGCTATCTGGGCGCCTCGATACCCGAGCAGTATGGTGGTCTGGGTGCCGGTTACCTGGAAGCCTGTGTCATCGCCGAAGAACTTGGCCGCGCCGTGGCGCCGATTCCGTTCAGCTCGACCCTTGCACTGGCCGCCGAGTGTTTGCTAGCGGCGGGTTCGGAGAACCAGAAGCAGCAGCGCCTGCCCAAAATCGCCAGCGGTGAAGCAATCGGCACGCTGGCGGTCGCGGAGCGTAGTGGCCGCTCGAACTCGAAGCACATCAATACGCGCGCCCATCGCTCCGGTGGCGCTGCCGGCGTTACGCTGACGGGCAGCAAGACGGCGGTTGCCGATGGCGACATCGCAGATTTTGCAGTCGTGGCTGCGATCGATGAGCAGGGGGCTTCACCAGCATCGTCAGCGTCGCCGGCCTCTGCTGACTCGGCTGCCTCATCGGCCAGCACGGTCTCACTGTACTTGGTCGACCTGAGCGGTGCCGGCGTCAAGCGCACCGTCATCAGCACCATCGATCCGACCCGCAGCCATGCACAAATCGAATTCGAGAATGCTGCTGCCGAGCCGCTCGGCGAGTCCGGCCAGGGTTTGAGCATCCTCGAGAAGGTCTACGACCGCGCGGCCGTGCTGATTGCATTCGAGCAATTGGGCGGCGCCGATCGCGCGCTCGAGATGGGTCGCGACTACGCCATGCAGCGCTTTGCCTTTGGCCGCCCGATCGGCTCGATGCAGGCCGTCAAACATATGCTGGCCGACATGTACGTCTCAGCCACGTTGGCTCGCTCGAACTGTTACTACGCCGCCTGGGCACTCTCGACCGAGTCAGCGGAGTTGCCGGTGGCGGCGGCGACCGCGCGGGTCAGTGCCACCCAAGCCTATCAACACTGCGCGAAGAACAACATACAGGTACATGGCGGCATGGGGTTCACCTGGGAATTCGATTGCCATCTTTACTACCGGCGCTCGAATTTACTGGCCTTATCCTTAGGTTCGCTGTCGAGCTGGGAAGACAAGCTGATCGAACGACTGCGCATTCAGCATGCTGCTTGATCGATGAACTTTAACGATACCTCAGAGGAAGCGGCGTTCCGGATCCAGGCTCGAAGCTGGATCGAGGCCAATGCGCCGCATGAACTGAAGAGCGAACTCGAGA
>JANLTP010000116.1:0-3788 GCA_031363055.1 Burkholderiales bacterium
CGATTCCCGCCGGCTCCACCAGTAAATGAAAAGGCCACCCAGTTTCATCGGGTGGCCTTTTCATTTACTGCTTGAAATTTGCCGGAATCGAATCCGCGTCCGCTCGCGGACGCGGGGGCGAGCCGGCTTGTTCCTGCAGGCGCAAGCGCGGCCAGCAAGGCCGATTCCCGTCGGTTTCACCACCGTTGGGGCTCCAACTACTCTCAGTCAACGCCTTTTTCGCCTGATAGCCCGTTGTCATCGACATTGACGGGAAAATCTCATGCCCATACCTGATCCAGGTTCTTCGCTGCCAGCAACTTTTCTCGAAGCGCGTAGCGCGACGACTGCATATTGACCTCGCTGCTCTCCGGGCGCGGGATCGGAACGATTGCCGTTGCCTTCCCTTTGAACTTGATCATGTACTTGCCCGTGTCGTTGTACGGAACGATGGGGTCGATCTCAGCGATCTCGTCGCGCGGCAACAGCAAGTTCCGCCACGGCTTGGTGCCGACAGTTGCCGGGTGACCCGAAGCGTGCTTGCACTACCGTGCAGCGGCTGCAGCCTTGGCCTGAACTTCCTGGGCGTCATGGCTTGACCGTACTCAGGCGAAGCATCAGCGTCATTGGATGGAGCGGCGATGCCTGAAAACCGTAGTGCTCGTAGAACTTCTTCGCGGGTTCGTGCAGTGCGTGTACCAGCAGGGCCCGAACACCGGCGTTCTGCGAAACCGCCACCGCCCGATTCACAGCGTCCTGCAACAGTGCCCCGCCCAATTTGAGGCCCTGGGCACGGTGATCGACAGCAAGTCGGGCGAGAATCATCACTGGAACCGGGTCCGGCATGTTGCGGCGCACGGCGCTTGTGGCGGCCTGGTGCGAGACAGCGCCGGCCGCCATCGCGTAGTAGCCGAAAACGCAGTGATCCGGATTGGCCACGACGAAGGTGCGGCTGGCACCGCTCAATTGGTTGGTCAGTGCCCGACGCTTGAGCCATTCATCGAGACTGGCTTCCCCGCAAGCGAAATCGCCCAGAATGTGAGTGGCAGCGAGCGCAAGCGGCGCACTCAGTTGCAAGCTCATGCCGCGCCGGTGCGCCAAGGTGTCTTGACCGCCATAAGGCGTTCAAGCCCGGGGTTCGGGCCGGGAGGTGCATCGAGCATGGCCGTGAACTGCTTGAACTTGTCGGCGTCCAGGCTGAAGAACACCTGATCCAGTATCACGGCCTGAGCACGGTCGCAGGCTGCTTCGAGCATGAAGTCCGAACGGTTCTTGCCTAGCAGGCTGGCGGCGTGATCGATCAGGTCACGCTGTTCGGGCAGCGCCCGCAGATTGATGGCGGCGTCACGCATTGGCTTCTCCTATTCTCGAATACACAACAGATACACACATTATCGCTAGACGTGTAGCCATTGTCAATACACAGTCTTATCCCACGGCCTATGAGAATGAGCGGGAAAGCGTGATTCCAACTGGGATAGGAGAATGAAGCGTCGGATTTGGAGCGACTATTGACGAATGTTTATCCAAATGAACGAAATCCGATTGGCAACGATCGAACAGATCCGCCACCACGGCTCTTGAAACCGATATAAGACTCTATCTTGCCCCAGAGCAAATCGAATACACGCCGATTCGCCTTCGTCCAAATCAGGCAATGCCGGCGTCAGCGGAATTGAATCGGGCACACGCAACCAGGCATCAATGAATGCCGCCTGAATAATGGATTCTTCAGGAAAGCCCTGACCAGGAAGAACCTCATCGAGTACTTGCTGCGGAATCCAAACTTCACCGAAAAGTTGCTTGAGCCAAACTAGACCGCCAATTTTCGCCAAACCAATCAGCGGGCTGGCATCCGCTATGACGAGGCGAGCCATTCGTCCAAAGTGTCCATGTCGCGCGCGGCTTCGTCAGCATTCAAGCGCACCAGCGCGATGCCCAACCGGGAAACATGCGACGCAAACTGAGAAACCGGCATCTGCGCTACGCGCGCAGCGCGAACTAACGACAAGTGGCCACCGCGAAACAGCGCGGTAGCGTGCGCCGGCCTCACCCCGACTGGGTTAATCGATCGCGCGAAGACATCGACGCGCAACACCGCTGTCATCGGACTGCATTCGCCAATCGTGAGATACTTTTGCTTCAAAAAACCAGCAATGTTGACTAAATCGAACGAGCCACCAATGACCGTCCACGATTCCCACCCCGGCCACGCCCACCCGCCCACCGACTGGAAACATGACGGTGTGCGCGTCGTCCCCGGTAACCAGCTCGACGCTAATACGGCGCAGACCCCCGGCATGGACCGCAAGGCGGCGATTAATTTCGCACGGGTCGGAGCCCAGAAACTTTGGGCCGGCACCGTGCACATTCATCCGGATGCCAAGACCGGTGCACACCATCATGGCGCTCTGGAAAGCGTCATCTTCGTGGTCAAGGGCAAGGCACGATTGCGCTGGGGTGAAAAACTTGAATTCGTCGCCGAGGCGGGTCCGGGCGACTTTATTTACGTTCCGCCGTATGTGCCGCATCAGGAAATCAACGCCAGCCCGGATGAAATGCTCGAATGCGTACTGTGTCGCAGCGACGGCGAGGCGGTGGCCGTGAACCTGGATATCGAGCCGATCGAGCGTCCGGAAACGGTACTGTGGGTCGATCCGACTCATCCCAAAGGAGGCGTTTAGAAGTTGCCCCAACTCAACGACTGACCCAGCAGATGCTCCTGAAATACCCGCGCGATCGGTGAAAGCTGCTTGCCCCGCAAGCGCACGATGTGCCAGTTCGACTCGATCGGAAAACCCTTGACGTTCAGCACGGTCACGCCGTGCTCGGCGGCTTGACCGTGCAGTGCGTGGCTGGAAATAACGGCCACGCCCAGGTCGCCAGCGACCGCTTCCTTGATCGCTTCATTGCTGCCGAGCTCGAGGCGCAGATTCGGCTTGAACCGGTGCTGCTTGAAATGGCTATCGATCGCCATGCGCGTGCCGGAGCCGCGCTCTCTGAGGATAAAGCGCTGCTGGCTCAATTGCGTCAACTTGATCGATCGGCGCGCCGCCAGCGGATGCGCGTTGGCCGCGATGACCACCAACGGATTCGGCAGGAACACTTGATCAACGATGTCGACGTCGGTCGGCGGTATCGACATGATGTACAAATCATCGAGGTTATCGCGTAGGCGCTGAACGACACCGTCTCGGTTCAGGACTTCGAGCGAGATATCGATGTCCGGGTATAACGCGCAGAAGCTGCCGAGCAGACGCGGCACGAAGTACTTGGCAGTACTGACGACCGCCACCCTGAGCTTGCCGCGCCGCAAGCCTTTGCTGGCGTCTATGGCTTGCTCGAACGCCGCCCACTCATGAGCAATCGAGCGGGCGGTCTTGGCGAGACTGCGACCGGCATCGGTCAGATGTACGCGTCTGGAAATCACCTCGTAGAGCGCAATACCGACCGAATCGCTGATGTCTTTCAACTGCATGGAAGCCGTCGGTTGCGTGACGTGACATTCGCGAGCCGCACGGCTGACGCTGCCGGTCTCGGCCAGCGCCAGAAAGAGGCGCAACTGTCGAAACGTTATATTCATCTACTTTTATCTATATAAAAACACATGACAATCGATTTTACTAGATATTCTAAAGTCTTTAGGATGATCGCCAAAGGAGCACTTCCATGCAAAACTTACTCGATCCGGCCATCCTGTTTTTCGTGTTCGGCGTTTTGGCCGGCGCACTCAAGTCCAATCTCGAAATCCCTCCGGCGATCTCCAAATTCCTGTCGCTCTATCTGCTGATGGCGCTGGGTCTGAAAGG
>JANLTP010000124.1:0-4827 GCA_031363055.1 Burkholderiales bacterium
CCCTCGAACCTTGCCAATCATTGCCATGTTGATCACCTTGTTTGGTCTGCCCAAAATTCGGGCAGGATACTTCGATCACCTGGTCAATTTTCAGTCGGCACTTCCTCGTCTATCTGGTCAATTTTCGGCCGGCGTCAACATGGCAGGAGAAGGCCGCGCAACTGGAGGCGAGCGTGGCCGCTGAGGAGTCGTTGTTCACCGCCAAGGGCAAGGCACTGCCGAAGCTGCTACAACAGCGCCGCGAACAGGTCCAATGGTTGAAGGCCACCGAATGCTGTGTGGTGGTCTCGCAGGAGCAGGGCGAGGTGGCTGAGTTCGCCAAGTGGCGCAACTTTCGCGACGAACCGCTGGACATCACGCTGCACCGCGAGAAGATGGTCAAGCGCAACTTGGAGAAGGAGTTCAAGCAGGCCGAGAACCCTTTTCGCATCGCCATCGTCTGCGCCATGTGGCTGACGGGCTTCGACGTGAAATGCCTGGCCACGCTGTACCTCGACAAGCCGATGCAGGGCCACACGCTGATGCAAGCCATCGCCCGCGTCAACCGTGTGGGCGGTGGCAAGAAGCACGGCCTGATCATTGACTACAACGGCATGCTCAAGAGCCTGCGCAAGGCCCTGGCCACATTTGCCCAGGGCGATCGCGCCGGCACGGGTAAGGGCGAAGGCGAGCAGAACACAGTGCGCGACGACTCGGAAGCGCTGGCCGAGTACGCCGGCAGCCTGACGGCGGCCAGGGACTTTTTGGTGGACCTCGGTTTCGATCTGGACGGGCTCATTGCCGCCAAGGGCTTCGACAAACAGCAGCAGATTCTGGTGGCGGTGAATCTGCTGTGCGAGAGCGATGAGCGCCGCAAGACCTATCAGGTGATCGTGGAAGATGTGCAGGCCCGCCACCGTGGTCTGTTCCCGCACCCGGGCCTTTTCGACTTCGATGCCGAAGAGAGCGCTGTCAATGCAATCTACAACAAGCTGCAGGACGCCCGCGAAACGCCCGACGTCAGTGCTCTGCTGCAGGATTTGTACGAGGTCGTCGACACGGCACTGACGACCGATGGCAAACCAACCCCCGCTATGGCCAACCAGAGCCATGCACGGTACGACCTCTCCAACATCGACTTTTCACGCCTGCGGGCCGAGTTTGAGAAGTCGCCGTTCAAGAACCTGGTCACGCTGAACCTGAAGGAAAAGATCGAAGAACGGCTGGCGATGATGGTGGCGCGCAACCCGACCCGAGTCGACCTGTACGAGCGCTACCAGGAGATCGTTCAGGAATACAACAAAGACAAGGACGCCGCTGAGATCCAGAAGGTGATGGACGACCTGTTCACCTTCAACGACAACCTCAACGACGAAGAGAAGCGCTACCTGCGCGAGGGGCTGGAGAGCGAAGACCAATTGGCCGTTTTCGACCTGCTGCAAAAGGACAGCCTGACCAAGGGGGACCGTGATGCCATCAAGAAGGTGGCCAAGGAACTGTTGGACAAGCTCGCCAGCGGCAAGCTGCAGATCGATCACTGGCGCGAGAAGGCCACGGCGCAGGCCCAGGTCAAGGCCGAGATCATCAAGCACTTGTTCGCGCACTTGCCGTCAGGCGCCTACGACGCGGACGAGATCAACCTCAAGGCCAACGCCGTGTTTGCGCACATTTACACGGCCAGGTTTGGCGAGGGCGCGCGGGTGTATCACTAACGGGCATCCGCGATGCAATTCATCAGGAACGGCCCCGATATTCCAGAGCGACTTTTGCTGGCGCATGAGGACGGTCGCGTTGTGTTTTTCTGCGGAGCGGGCATTTCCTATCCAGCGCACCTTCCGGGGTTCGCGGAGCTGGTAGAAAAACTCTATGAAAACTTGGCTGAGCCACCCAATGCGGTGCAACAAGCGGCGATAAATGCGGGGCAGTACGATACCGCCATAGGGTTGCTAGAGGCGGATATCGTCGGAGGCCGCGAGACTGTTCGCCGGGCATTGGCGGATATCCTGACGCCTAAGCTTGATGGACCAAACGCAACGGCAACCCAGGACGCCCTGCTGACGCTGGGTAAAAGCCGCAAGGGTGGCACACGGTTGATCACCACCAACTTTGATCGCCTGTTTGAGGTGGTAATCGCCGCGAAGGCGCTGTCCATCGAGCGTTTTCAGGCGCCGTTGCTGCCGGCGCCAACACTAACCTTTGCAGCAAGTTTCCTGATCAGGCCTTGGACTTTCTGAGCTTAGTGATAGGAGATCAAACCCAATGGCCACCGATTGACCTCGGTGCCTGTTTAGAAGCGATCCTGACAGCGGTGCCCAGTCTGGAAAATGATCAGCGCTTCAGACGGCTGATGGCGTATTTGCGCCAGCACGGGCAACGATGAGGTCCGATTGTTTGCAGAATCCCGCAGCAGTGACTACTTAATTTCATGGCTGGCGACTTTATTCAGACCAGAAGGCCGTTATTTGGACCTCAAGAAGTACCGATTTCGGGGCCGACCAGGTTTCGACGTGGGTAGCGAAGCAAATGGGGCATGTCGAGGCTCAGTTCCCTCGTAAATCCAGCTGAAAACTACAAACGCAAACGACGAGCGTTTCGCTCTAGCCGCTTAAGGCTTCAGCCGCTGTACTAGTCTGTTCGTGGGCTAGAGGGCCTAAAAACCCATGCAGCGTCATTCTCACGGAATCGCGAGTGCACCGGGTTACTTGGGGCGCCGCTAAAACCAAGGTAACTGGTTGCGGTAAGAGCGGGGTTTCGCGACGCACGCGTCGCGCCGATCGAATGACGAGCGCTTGCAAGCGCGAGGCTATTGGTCGAGCCGGACAAATCCATGCGAGTTGCAGACTTTCATCGCAGTTCATCGATTCACTCAACCCCCACTCGCTTTACCGCCAAGTAGTCTCCTGTTCCTCGTACTCGAATGAAACATTGATTTTCATCGGACCCATCAAACGATTCTGTCCTCCAGTGCCCTCGCATGCTGCTCGAAAACTTCCGGCCGACTTTTCCGAAAGGCCTTCAGGTTCTCAAGCTTCCAGCGCAGTGCGGGCAATTCGGCCGCATGTGCACAGTCAACCAAACTACAGTCAGGCTGCGCTCGCGCCAAGCCGATCAAGAATTGACGCTGATTGTCGGTTAGCCGTTGCGCAAGTTCCGTTCGCAAGCGTTTGCGAGTTTCCAACAGCACAGTGAGGCTGACCGGATCGGTGGTCATGCCAATGAAGTTGTTTTGATATTCGGCCGTGATTTCTTTTTCGTTACCGAACAAGACTCCATGAATCGGTCGATTGTGACCGGCCAAATAGGTCACAAAACATTCGATCATCGCATCCGACAAACCGTCCGACTCGAATAGCTGCCACACATCGAAGAGATCACGCGGATGCTGACGATCCATCGCCGCTACCGACATTGACTTCAACCTTCACCTGTCTTGTCTCGCGTTCGATCAGCAGCTTGGTGTCGTCAAGATCCTTGCCTGCCAGCTTGTGGCAATGCAAGCCCTGTTTGGCCAAGCGCTTGGCAATGTTGTCAATCTCACTGGAAATCGCTGCGAGCGCTTCTTTGCGCGGTGCCTGCCACGGCGTATAGACCACATCAATATCGACCGACAAGCGTGGCATGTCACGCACGAAAAGACTAATGGCAGTGCCTCCCTTCATCGCGAAGATGTCATTGGCGAACACATCCGGCGCTGCGGTTAACAGCAGGCGGACGGCATCGGCGTAGGTACTATCCATTTGTTTTCAAGCTTAGCAAGGTGCCATCTTTGAGGCGGGTCATCCAGCGCCTTTCACTGCCGACCGGCAACGTGTACTGTTGCTGCAAGGAATGTACATCCACCACCTTGGTCTCGCGCGCCCAGGTTAGAAACAAGCGAACCGTCTTGACGCTGGTACAACAACCTAGCAGATCACCGAGCATATCTCGGCGCAGATTGCGCAGACCATCGAACAGGTTGCGCGCCTGTTCAAGGCTCTCACGAGTGCCAACGTCATACAACAACTCGAGCACGGCGCGCTCCGGCGCAGATACGCGCAATCCGCTTGTTACCCCGGGCGGTGTAGTCAAACTTTTCGCAGCGAGGAATTCATCCGGCCAATTGAATAACCTGGCGCCCACGTAACGCGCCGGAAATCGCGCCGTGAACCACGCCGGCACTTCAAAACGCGCATTTCCCCACAGGACAAGTTGCTCACGCGCGGCGAGATTGTGTCGAACGCCGTGCAAAGCTAGCGCGCTTTTTCCAGCAACATGCAAGCCGTGAACGCGCGTCTGCAATAGCTGGATCGCGCCATGCGCGGTCAGTTCATCACCCGGAAATGCATACACCCCTTGGGCTAACCGAACCAACCAGTCGCTTTCAGCATAGTGCGCGGCCAGCGCCCCGGAGATGCCCAGGCGAGTGAGCGCGGCCATGTCGAACGGCACGCCGCGTGGCAGGCTGGATTGGAGTTGCTTGATTAGAGAGTGTCGTCGAGTTCCTGTCATGCGATAAAATTACAGCATTTTCTAATCAATATCAACCGATTTGATTAGATTTATCACGCTTTTTACAATATGAATATAGCTATGAAACGATATCCAATCAGGTACTTGAAAAATCGCCCAGGCGGATATACTTGCAGCTTGAGGCTGCAGTTTGAGCCTCAAGCAGTACCGATTTCGGGGCCGACCAGGTTTCGACGTGGGTAGCGAAGCAAATGGGGCATGTCGAGGCTCAGTTCCCTCGTAAATCCAGCTGAAAACTATAACGCAAACGACGAGCGTTTCGCTCTAGCCGCTTAAGGCTTCAGCCGCTGTACTAGTCTGTTCGTGGGCTAGAGGGCCTAAAAACCCATGCAGCGTCAT
>JANLTP010000138.1:0-4939 GCA_031363055.1 Burkholderiales bacterium
CACTTGGCGTTGCGCTTGACTTCACGCCGGCCACAGCACTCGAGGCCTCGGATCTGACCTTGGCAATCAGTTCATTGGCAACGAAAGTATCGACCGAGCTGCTGGGACTGCCCATGCGCAACAGGTAATTGGCGGCGCCCGCATACGCTTTAACGTTGATCAGATAATCGCCTGCGACGGTGATTCGCACGCATTCGCGGCGCGAGCTGTTGCCGATCGAGCGGCCGCGCAAGAACCCGGTCGCCGAGTAGATCCACAGGTCGAGATCAGTCGTGGCTGGGTCGCCATTGAACTCGAGTTCGATGACCTGGCCGGGCTGCAGGTTGATTTTGAACAGATCGTCTATGTCGCCATCGGTAAAGGTTCGCCCGGGCGGTCCAGTGCGCGGCCGATTGACATAACCGGCCAGCAGCACCGGATTCAACAATGGCTGAGCTTGCGAGGGCGTGTCGTTGCGACGCCAATTGGCTTGGGTGACATCGTTGGTATCGGAGTCGACATCAGCAGTATCGGCGACCCGAATGGTGCCACTGATCTCAAGCTGCCCGGCGACGCTCGCCGCTGGCGGATCAACACCACAGAACGTCTCGGCGTAGATCACTGAAGGCTGGGTGTTCGAAAGTAACGCGCCGATTTGCTGTTGGTCGGTGCTGTGGATCAGAAAGATCTGCACACCGGTGGCCGGCTCATGCGCATTCAGACTCTGGCCATCAAACGTCGCGGTCCGGCTGATAACCGAGAAGTCGCGGTCGTCACCGTCGAAATTCGCCTGATAACTGGCGTTGCCGAGTCGCAACTTCGCCAGCCCGGCGGAATTGAGTTCGAACGCACAGGTATTACCGGTCTCGGTGCGTCCGACTTGCGCGCCGATCAGCAGCGGCGTACGGGCGACGTCGTTGCAATGCAGGAACAGGGTTTCGCCGGCTTTGGTGCTGGGTTCGCAAAAGGTTACTGCCGGGGTGGCGGCCGCTGCTGGGGCTGCTGCTGGGGCAGCAATTGGCGCTGCCACTGGAGCGGGCACCGGCGCAGTGACCGGAGCTGCAACCGGGGAAGCAGTGATCGGCGTTGGCGATACGGTGGTTGGTGCCGCTGTGGCGAGCTGCGAAGGCGAGGAGGCGCCGCCTGACGACACAGCAACAGGAGATGCGATCGGCGATTCGTTCAGCGTTGCAGCCGATGCAGTCTGCGTCGTGCCCTCGCTGCCACTGCCACCGCCACCGCAGGCGGTCAGCAGCAGCCCGAGCGCCAGCGCAATACCGAATAGGCGTGTCTTCATGGATCCATCGAACGGTTGCCGGACGGCAACGTCAATAGCCCGCACGGTCTATTGCGAGTTTAGGCGAATTCCTGTTCCAGGAGCAATGCAGCACTGCGCTTCACTGCAGCACGGCGCCCAAACGACTCCAGCGAATGCCTTGCCCGTTCGACGAGAACCAGACCTGCCGCGCCTTGCCAATGACATCTTGCAACGGTACCGTCCCGAAGCCGCGCGAATCCGAACTGCGACTGCGACTATCGCCGAGCACAAACACCTGGCCTTGCGGTACCGTCAACTCAACATCGCCGAGCGACTTCTCATTCGACTTTCCGGTTGGATTCTCGGGCGATTTCTCATTAAATCGCGGGTTCGGTTGCTCGGTTACATCCCAGATCACCGTCCATTGCCGATCGCCGTAACGTTCGTTGATCCGCAGGCTCTGCGCCTCGGCTTGCTCGGTCACCGTCAAAGACTGGCCGTTAACCAGAACTTCGCGTCCACGCACCCGTACCCGATCGCCGGGCAACGCAATGATGCGCTTGATATAGCGCTGCGTGCGGTCATTCGGATAGGTGAACACCGCCAGGTCACCGCGCGCCACCGCGTATTTGCAATTGGGGCAGTTATAGCGCTTGTCGGCGAACAAAAAATCGCCCTGCAAAACGCTGGGTGTCATGCTGCTGCTCGGAATACGGAACGATTCAAGCTGATGGTCGCGCACGTAACCGATGAACAACGGCAAGCTCAGCAAGTCGCACAACACGAACACCAGAACGTAGACGCTACCCAGTTGCCAGGGCGCCGGCAAATAGTCTTGTCGGCGACGTGCTTCGCGCCAGCCATCGATCATCGCAAACAACCAGCAAGCGATCGTCAGCATCAAACCGATCAGCAACAGCGGCATCATCCAGGCGCTTGGCAGGTAAAACGCCGCGATCACAGGGACCGGCACGACGACCAACGTAAACAATAGAAATAGCCAGAGGGCTTTGTTGACCTCGCCGTTGTAGAGCTGCCCAAAGCCCGGCAGCAACATCGACATGACCAGCGCCAACGCGGGTCGGCGCGGCTGGTTGCGTATTGAATCGATCGTCTCTCGCGTGCTACTCAGCGTGTAATTCATAGTGCTTCCCCTTCAAGTGCTTTTATCCACATCGGTGTCGCGATTAACCGGCCGCCACCGCTGCCCAGACGCCAAACATGAAACCAGCCAATTGAGCCGCGCCGAGCGCTCCACCCAACCCGGCAGCCAGCGTCAAGGCAAGCCACTGCAAACTCTGGCGCAAGCGCGGCATGTCTCGCGGCCGTTGTAATGGAGCGAGTGGAACTAGCGGTGTCCGGGTATGTATCCGGATATGTGTCTGCGCCCGTTCCAGCCGCGATGAAGAACTGATGCGGCCCATGACTCGCGCCGTGAAATCCGCGGGCGGCGTCAGCAACGAGTCGTCAAGGTGTTGCTCCCAGAAATCGGGCGATTCGGCTCGATGGTTCATCGGCGGCTCCACGGACGGGTTCATAGGCGGGTTCATCGAACGGTTTATCGTTTCATTCCTGGGTTCAATGTTGGGTTCATTCATCGATTCGCTCCACGGTCGTGCTCTGTATGCGCAGCATGCTCGATGTACTCCTGCTCCATCAACTCGCGTAATCTCTGGCGAGCACGATGCAGCCTGACCTTGATCGCGCCCGGCGTGCAGTCTTCAATACGAGCCACCTGCGCGAGGTCAAGCTCATGGTTGTAGACCAGCGCGAGCGCACTGCGATCGGCCATCGGCAGTTGGCGCAGCGCACTTCGCAGACGGCGCTGTTCTTGGGCGGCCTGAAGGAGTTCCAGCGGCTGAGCGTCATCGCTGGCTGGATCGGGCAATGGATCGCAGCCAGCGATCTCCGGTCGTTGCGCCAGGCTCTTCAATTCGTCGATCGCCAGATTGCGCGCGATCGTAAACAGCCAGGTCGAGAAAGCCGCCCGCTCCGGCCGATACGAACCCAGACCACGCCAGGCACGCAAGAAGGTCTCCTGCGCCAGCTCTTCGGCCAACACTTGCGCCAGCCCCAGGCGGCCCAGGTAGCCGAACAGCGGACCCTGGTAGCGATCCACGATCATCGCGAACGCCTGAGCATCGCCCACCGAAATCCGCTGCAGGATTGAGTCAATGTCCAGGGCCAGCTTTCGGTGCATGACTACTTATACCGCTGACCGGCGAAAAGGTTACATGACCGCTATCGAGGCAGGCTGAAGCCCGCAATCCGCTTGTACTCATCTGAAATCGCCTGCAATGCTTGCGGGCTGATCAAGTCGTCAAGCTGCGCGAACGGTTGGCCACCACTCAACTCATCAACTTTCATGATGATGTAATCCGGCGGCACGGTCCGATTGGTTTCAACGATTCGTGCAGTCGCTGCCAGGCGTTGTGTTTCATACGACTTGAGCGCAGCGTGTGGATCAAGCTCAGCCAGCGTCTGCGCCAGCACACGCGCATCGATCAGCGCCTGGGCCGAACCGTTGCTGCCACGCGGATACATCGGGTGTGCAGCATCGCCGAGCAAGGTCACGCGGCCAAAGCTCCAGTGCGCAACCGGGTCGCGATCGACCATCGGATATTCGAAGATACGCTCGGCGTTTCGTAGTAGCGCCGGTACGTCGAGCCAGTCAAAGCGCCAGTCCGCGAAGATATCGATGAAGTCCTCGATCCGCCCGGCCCGATTCCAGTCGTTCATCACACTGTCCGAGCGGCGAATTTCAGCCACCCAGTTGATCAATTGTTGGCCTTGCCCGTCGATGTCATCCACAATCGGATAGATGACCATTTTGCCGGTGTCGATCGAACCAATCCGCAGATAGGTCTTGCCAGTCAGGATAGGCCGGTGACGCGTCACACCGCGCCAGGTGTTGATACCCGCAAACGCGAGCGCCTCGTCGGGATAAAACTGTCGGCGAACGCTGGAGTTCACACCATCGCAACCCACCACGACATCGGCTTTGACGGCCACCAATCGGGTGGCGTCGGCTAGGCTGGTGGCGCCCTCCAGCCTGACAGCCTCTGCACCGCCCACAAAATGCACGGTTGCACCGGCCTCGCCCTGATCGACCCGCACAAAGCGATGATTCAAATGTACCCGATGTTGACCCAGGCGCTCGAGCACTGCATCGAGTAGAACCCGATGCAGCCGGCCCCGGTGCAGGCTGATCTCGGGCAAGTCATAACCGGCATGGCGGCCGCGCGGCTCCTTGAAAATGAATTGGCCCCAGCGGTTGCAAAAGACGCTCTCCAGATTCTCGATGCCCAGCGGCTCGATGCGATCTGCCAGGCCGAGCGCCGCCAGCTCGCGCATCGCATGCGGCAACAAGGTAATGCCGACACCGATCTCGCGAACCTCGGCAACGGCCTCGAATACCTCGCAGTCAATGGCGCGCGCCTGCAGGGCCAGGGCGAGTGCCAACCCGCCGATACCACCGCCTACGATAACCACCTTCATTGGCTTGCCGACTTCATGCGCTTGCTACCTTCATAGGCTTGCCAAACTCATCCGTTTGTCACGATCATTCGGCCGTTATACCGCGCGCTTTGATCAAGCTCGCCCAGCGCTTCGCATCACGTTCAACCAACGCAGAGAACTCGGCAGCGCTGCTGCCGGCGGGCTCCATGCCCTGGGTCTCGAACGCCGTGCGCACTTCGGGCA
>JANLTP010000140.1:0-70896 GCA_031363055.1 Burkholderiales bacterium
TGTGAATCTGGTCGAGCAGGGCGTCGATGTGGCGATTCGTATGGGCCGCCTGGCCGATTCAACCCTGGGTTCGCGATATCTGGGATTGAATCCGTGGATCATTGTGGCGACGCCCGGCTATCTGAAAGAACACGGCACCCCGAAGGCACCGCCGGAGCTCGCCCGCCACAATTAGCTGGTCTACAGCACGGTGCAAGGCGATGCCCGTTGGCAATTGACTGGCGCAAAAGGGAAAGCTGTGGTCGTGACCGCTAAGGGGAGCTTGCGCTCGAATAATCTGTCGACTCTGCTGGCCGCGACCCGCGATGGGTTCGGCATCGCGGCGCTACCCAGATACGTCGCCCAGAACTCGGTAGATTCGGGCAAGTTGACGACCGTGCTCGATGACTGGTCGCTGCCGCAACAGGAGATCCACGCGATCTATCCGTCGCCGCAGATGGTGCCAGCGAAAGTCAGGCAGTTGATTGACTGGTTGCAGGGGCAATTCGATCAGGATTGGTGGCGGTAGGACGAAGTCAAGGCGCAGTTGCGTTGAAGCCCAACATCAGCTCGAGATTCTGAATCGCCGCACCACAAGCGCCCTTGCCCAGATTGTCAAAGACGGCACTCAGCAACACCTGGCCTTCAAGATCATTGCCGAATACACCCAGTTGCAATTGATTGCTGCCATTCAATACCTGCGGATCGAGATGTTCGAGGCTTGCTGCGCGATCGTTGGTCAGCACCTCGATATTGGATTGACTGGATTGACGCGCATAGTGCGTGTGCAGGCAGTGTCGCAGTGAGTCCGACGTGGTCGCCTTTGCCAACAGTCGCAACTGCAGGACGATCGTCAACACCATGCCTTGACGAAAATTCCCGTAGGCCGGCACGAAGGCAGGACGAGCAGCCAACCCGGCCTGTAACTGAATCTCCGGCGTGTGCTTGTGATCCAGGTGTAAACCATACACTTGAAAGGCTAAAGTGCTAACGGGCAAGGGTAAGGCGCTGACGGGCAAGGGTAAGGCGCTGGCGACGGGATTTCCGGGCGGGCCGCCTTCGAAGGCATCGATGCGGGCCCTGCCGCCCCCAGAATAACCCGACACTGCGTTGATGACGATCGGATAATTGGCGGGTAACAAACCGGCTTCAATGAGCGGGCGAAGCAGCGCAATCGCACCGGTCGGATAACAACCGGGATTGCTGACTCGCCGGGCGCCTCGAATGAGATCGGCCTGGCCCGCAGTCATTTCCGGGAATCCGTAGGTCCAGTCAGGCGCGGTGCGATAAGCCGAACTGGCGTCGATGATGCGAACTGCCGGATTCCGAACCGAGGCGACCGCCTCACGAGCGGCCGAGTCGGGCAGGCAAAGAATCGCAATGTCAGCGCTGTCGATTGCCTCAGTACGGGCTCTGCTGTCTTTGCGCAGCGCGGCGGATAAGGTCAGCAACTCGATATCGGCCCGCGATTCGAGTTGCGAGCGTATCTGCAGGCCGGTAGTGCCCTGGTCGCCATCGATAAAGACAGCTGGTTTCATGCATTGAGCTCCGTTACAGACATTCTCGAGCCTGGGGTAACATTTGAAAAGTTGAATATATAAAAGTATCAATTCAGAAATACTGAATGCACCCATGCGTGAGTTAAGTCTCGACCGGCTTCGTACGCTGGTGACGATTGTTGATCTCGGTTCGTTCGCAGCGGCGGCCAGAGCCTTGCATCTGGCTGCGCCGACCATCAGCCTGCATATTGCCGATCTTGAAAGTCGGCTGGGTGCGCCGCTGTTGATCCGCAAGCGCGCCCAGGTAGTCGCCTCCGGTGTTGGCGAAAATCTGATCGAGCACGCGCGCCGGCTGCTGGCCGACGCCGATGAGGCGCTGGACTCGGTTCGGCGTCAGGTGTCCGGTCGCGAAGGGCGGGTACGCCTGGGCGCTTCGACGGGTGCTGTTGCGCATCTTCTGCCACAAGCGCTCGAAATCCTGGGCGCCAAATCGCCCGATATCGATCTCAGGATTGAAGTGTTGACGTCGGCGGAAACGCTGGCTCGCCTGGCGCTCGGACGGCTCGACATCGGTCTGGTCGCGTTGCCGCAGCCGGAGCTGGCCGGTGTTCGCATCAACGCCTGGCGGCGCGATCCGATCATGGCGTTCGTGCCCGCTAGCTGGTTAACGCCCAAGCAACTGAGTCCGCAGTGGCTGGCCGGCCAGGCGCTCATCATGAATGATTCGAGCACGCGGCTCTCACGCCAAACAGCCGAGTGGTTCGCGGCCGCAGGCGAGCATCCAAAGGCAAGAATCGAGCTGAATTTTAATGACGCCATCAAAAGTCTGGTTGCTGCCGGCTACGGCGCCGCGTTGCTGCCGCATGAATCCGGTGCGTTACCGGTCGACTCGCGGATTTTGATGAAAGCACTCAGGCCAAAGCTTTGGCGCTCATTAGGCATTGCCTGCCGCAAAGGCAAAGTCGAGGCCGCGACGACGCAGGTACTGGATGTGCTGGCGCGCTTCGGAGGCCATTACCGCTTGTGAATGAGCACTTCGTCGGTGACGTTGCGCAGCATTGAGTCAGCGTTCTATTCCAGATCAGGCATGCTCTACTCCATTGCGTTCAGTAGCAGAACATTCGGTCGTGCTCGAGAGACAATTGAACGAGCACCTTCGGCAAGGCGAATTCCGCAGGCTTGCCATCGAGGTCCGACTGGGTTATCCCCCGACTTTTGCTCGACAGCCCCGAAAGATAGAAGCGCGCGCCGCCGGCGACCAACGCATTGAGATGCTCGCGAAGACTGCCCGTCCCCAAACCGTTCAAATTGTCGAGTACCGCATCTCGTATAAGTGGGACTGCGTCACCGGCGAGAAACAACGAAACGGTGTGCCCCTCGTCTTGCGCCGCCTTCGCTACGATAAATGCCAACGCAGCGCGGGTCGGGTCCTCCGGGCCCTGGGTAAGGCTAAACAATATTTTTGACATTGGATTGTTCCGCAATTGCCCGGCGATCGCGCCGATTCGCGCAATATTACCGTTCGATCGGGCCGCACACATCCCCAAGTTTTGGGATGCGTTCAAACACTCGATTCAGTCTTTGACGTCGGCCTCCTCGATGATCCAGTCTCGAAACAATCGCGCCGGCTCGGGCAGCGCGCGCAAGCTCGGCTTGGGCCAGGCCAGCCAGTAGCCCAGGCCGGTACGCAGCACATGCGGGTCGACAACCACTAGACGGCGATCGCGTAACAGGCGCGCTACCAGCTCGATGGGTGCGAGGGCCACCCCTTCGCCGGCCTGGGCGGCTGCAAAAGCGAGCATGCCGTGACTGAAGCACAACCCACGGGCGGTGTCGGCCTGGACCTCGCGCGAATGCAGCCAGGAGTCCCAGTATTCGACGCCGGCTTCGTGGAGCAAGCGTGCCTTGCTCCAATCGAAGCGGCCGCGCTTGCTCAATTGTTTGCGGTATGCGGGTGCGGCCATCGGCAACAAATCCTGGGCGAATAGTTGACGGGTCTCGGATTCGCGCGCGCAAATTCGGCCAACCGCAGTGCGAGCCAGAGCGCCGCGAAACTCGTGAGCACCGAGATCGATGTGCCGCGCCGCTTCGGCAGCAATCGCTCGGTCGCCTCGGCGATCGCCCGCAGCGGACGCGTGATGGTCTGATGGTAGGACTGGCCGACTGAAGTCAGCCGCAGTTCTCGTGGATGCCGCTCGAACAACGCCGCGCCGATGAATCCCTCGAGCACCTTGAGCTGCTGACTTACCGCAGCAGGCGTAACGAACAATTCGACGGCCGCGTCCTTCACTGAACCCTGTCGGGCGACGCTGTCGAAGGCGCGCAAAGCATTGAGTGGCGGCAGTTTCATCGATTTAGATTTTCTTAACTATATCGCGACTAAATCTAGTTTGCCATACAAGGCGCCCAGGAACAGAATGAACCACCTCAACAAGAGCTTCATCATGTTCAGCACCATACCAAACATTCACGATCTCAACGGTACGGATGATCTTCGCTTACGTGAAGATAAGCCGATGACGATCACCGGTCCGGGCCGTTTGCGGGTGTTGCGCGGGCGCGCCTGGGTCACCGTCAGCGATCGGCCCGACGACTGGTTCCTGATTCGTGGCGAAGGCTTCGATTTGCCGGCAACCGCGCGTACGGTGGTTCAGGCCGACCCGCGCTGCGTGCTCAGCGTGCGCCTGGTGCGCGAGGTCGCGCCGATGCGTACGCCTTGGGGCGGACTGGTTGCACGCCTGTTAGCCGGTATGCGCGCTCTGGCTGGAGCGCTGCCGCTTCGACACGCCTGAGCGCCGACTCGACGACTGGATCCCCCTACCAAGGCCGGTAACAAGTGCGTGCGTAGTTTTTCGGACTGATGCAATCGTAGTAAGTGTTGATCGCGGACATCCTGCGCACTTCCGCTTGGCACGCCGCGCTGGCATTGCACAGGGCAATCGCTCGTTCACGTTCCTTGGCATGCATCGCCAGGCTCTCGGTGACCGACATCGTCCCGCCGTTGGCAACATTTGTGAAGGAAATGCCGCCAACGCTGGAAACATGTTGAAATTTAAGTTTGGTGAACGTACAACCCTGCGGTGCCGGAACCCGCCTCATTGCATTATTCGTCTCGGCCGAGCGGCCAAGAATAAGCAAGGCGTCGCCGTTGTTGCACTGCAGGTAGCCGGCATCGACGTTCGACTCAGAGATCGGCCCGTTGTTGCCGGATTTGAAAAATGGCTTGGCTACGTTTACCTGAATCAGGACTTTTTCTGACGAAGTACAACCGGGTGAATCGGGCGGCGTTTGCAAATCTACCGCGTTGTCCCTGAGTATCAGATAGCGTAGCGCTCCACAATCGGTGAATGTGGCCTTTACCCGTTTGGCGTTGGCCCAGATCGACGCGTCGGCCATCGCGAGACTTGAAAGCTGAATCATGGCGACGGTTGCCAACACGGCAATCGGCGTCACCCCAGCAAACCTTGTTTTCATTGCTACCTCCGATCGGTGGTTCAGGGAGTCGCATGCCACTGGCCACAATCCGCCGCCGTTTGATCTGCAACGGCGGCAGTCACCAAGGTTATTGTTCGAAGGTTATCCTTCGGGCTACACAGAAAACATTAGTTTGGCAGAGCAAATTACTGAATAGCTATGGCCATAGATTCTAACTGCCGTCCGCGCGCCAGTTATTTTTTCTCGACGGCGTCGACCGCGATATCGGCGGTGCTGGCCCTAGTAATTTCGCCGGAGCCGGCAGCGCAGACGAATGCGCTGACGCAAGTGCAGACGCAGGTGCAGACGCAGACGCAGGTGCAGACGCAGGTGCAGATGCAGGTGCAGACGCAAGCGCCTTCACTGATCCAACGCCCTCGCATCGGTCTGGTGCTCTCGGGCGGTGGCGCGCGCGGTGCGGCGCATGTCGGCGTACTCAAGGTCCTCGAAGAATTGCGTGTTCCGATCGATTGCATCGCTGGCACCAGCATGGGTTCAATCGTCGGTGCCGCTTATGCCAGTGGCATGCCGGTTGCCGACATGGAACAAGCCATTTTGACGATCAATTCAGCCGGTCTGTTTCGCGAGCAACCGCCTCGCCTCGACCAACTGCTACGGCGCAAGCAGGATGATCAATACAACTTCATCGGCCCCGAGTTCGGCGTCGCTGTAGACGGTCTGGTGCTGCCCAAGGGCGCCGTGTCGGGCGTTGCCCTGGAAGCCGTGCTGCGTGATCTGTCGTCGCGAAAGCGCGGCGTTCGTAGTTTCGATGACCTACCGATTCCCTATCGGGCGATCGCCACCGACATTGAAACCGGCTCGATGGTGGTGCTGGATCGTGGTGAGCTGTCAGCGGCGATGCGCGCCAGCATGTCGGTGCCCGGTGCCATTGCGCCGGCCGAGATCAATGGCAAGATGCTGGTGGATGGCGGACTGGTGCGCAATCTGCCGGTTGATGTCGCGCGCCAGTTGTGTGCCGATATTGTGATTGCAGTCAATCTGGGCACGCCACTGCTGAAGCTCGAGCAGATTACCTCGGTGGTTGGGGTCAGCGCGCAGATGCTGAATATTTTGACCGAACAAAATGTGCAAGCCTCGCTAGCCTCCCTGCGTCCCGACGACATCCTGATTTCACCTGAGCTCGGCGATTTTTCGGCTGGCGATTTTGACAATCTGAGCAAGACGGTGCCGATCGGCGAGCGTGCGGCGCGCAAGGTCAGTGAGCGGCTGGCGGCCTTGGGTCTGGCGCCGCAAGCGTATGCGTTACGCCAATATCAACGCACCGGATTGAACGTCGCCAATATCCGGCCGATCACCGCGATTCGCATTGAAGGCCTGTCGCGCAGCAATCCCGATGTTCTGGCCAGTTCCATGGACACACAGGTTGGGCAGCCGATCAATCAAGCTGTACTCGATCGAGATCTGCGGCAGATTTTTGGTCGCGGCGACTTTGATCGAGTCGATTATCGGGTTGATGATGAAGGCGATCAGCGCACGCTGGTGATTCGCGCCGTCGAGAAGGTCGCCGGCCCGATGTTTGCGCGTTTTGGTCTGACCCTGTCGACGGACTACTACGGCGATGCCTGGTTCAACGTACATGCATCGGCGCGCAAGACCTGGATCAACGCCATGGGCGCGGAATGGCGCACCGATCTGCAGATGGGCCGCGTTACCCGACTCTCGACCGAGTTCTATCAACCGGTCAATGCGTCGCACACCTTATTTGTCGCGCCGCGTCTCGACTTCGATCGGCGCTATATCGACGTCTTCCAGGGCGACACGCGGCAAGCGAGGTTTTCAGCGGCGTCGGCGCGCGTCGGTGTTGATGTTGGCAGCTACCTGACCAAATACGCCGAGCTGCGCCTGGGCCTCTATCGCGGCCAGGTCAATTACACGCTCGATACCGGCCCGAGCGAACAGATCCCCTCGCAATTAGGCTTTCAGCAAGGCGGCTGGATGTTCAACGCGGTTTATGACCAGCTCGATAATCTTCGATTTCCGCGGCAAGGCGTTGCCGGTCGTCTGAACCTGACCGGTTCGCGTGAATCGCTCGGTGCCTCCGATACCTACACCAAGTGGGATCTCGAATTGACCACGGCGTTTTCAAGAGCGCGTCAGACGCTGTCGCTGGCATTGCGTTCGGCCGGCCATCTGGGTACCGGTCAGTTACCGATCTATAGCCCGATTCAGCATGGCGGCTTTTTGCAGCAGTCCGGTTTTCAGTATGGCCAGTTGATCGGCAACCGGCTGAATTTCGGTCGCCTGCTTTATCAATATCAGATCGCTGACGGCGGCTTGCTGGATGGCGCCTACCTGGGTTCCTCGTTTGAGCTAGGACAAATCAGTGAACGCGAAGTGCCCGGCCAACCGACTGGACTGTTGAAGTCGATCGCATTATTTGTCGCCTTCGACAGTCCGCTGGGACCGACCTATCTGGGTTATGGACGCACCGCAACCGGTCAGGGTAATGTCTATTTTTTCCTCGGGCGGCCGGTGGGACTTTGACTGCGACCAATCCAGTGATCGGGTGTGAATGCTTGCGCGAATGGTGCCTGCGTTGGCCAGGAGCGGGCTGGTGCGAATGCCTCCGCAAATGTCATCCGCCTCGGCCTGGCGGCCGACGCTCCTTCTTGATTTCGCTGCGGCATTCACACCAGCCCGCTCCAGGCTGACACTGTGCTTGGTTGAGGTTTGAGCATGCCGACAATGGTGCCGTTTGCGGAGTGCACGCTGCTCGCTGCAACGAACAGCACGCTGGTGACAAATCAGACTGGCGGTGTGCTTGGCGTAGCGGCATTAAGGGGGAGGCCGAAGGCCGGCGGACAGCCGCGTAGCCAAGCGCGCTGTCGGCCTGATCCCGCGCCAACGTAGCCAAGCGCCCGTCGGCCCGATTCCGCACAACTTATGCGTCACTGCAGCGCGTTCATGACCAGAGCGAGAAATCGATCCGCATGGCTGGCATCGATCCAGCGTACGACCACGACGGCATCTTGCTCGGGTAACACGCAGGTAATCGATCCGCCCGCGCCGAACGCCGCATAAGCGCTGCGCGGCAAGCTCGGGAAGACCGTTTGCGTTTGATTCAGCCAAAGTAAATAGCCATACCAGGGTGCAATCGCACAGGGCGCTTGCATCGCATCGATCCATTCGGCCGACAGCAGTTGGCGAGCGCCACAACGTCCACGATCGAGCAGCAATTGACCGATCAGCGCCTGATCACGCGCGCCGATCGACAGTCCGCCACCCCAATGCGTGCCGCCTGGTACCGACTGAACGCGTTTGCCGTCTACGGTGACCCAGGAATGTTCATATCCGACCCAGCGCCAATCGGTGCTGGCGCCAATCGGATCGGTAATCGCTTCGCGAAAAACATCGGGCAGTGCGCGACCGAACAATCGCAACAGGGCATAGGACAATTGATTGATACGGACGTCGTTGTATTCCCAATAAGTGCCCGGGGTCTGCAGTACCCGCAGCTCGCCCTTTCGGCCGGTGGGCTGGGTCGGCTGAAACTGCAATTTACGGAAATGATCGACCTGATCCGGAACCCCCCAGCACTGGCCCTGCCATTCGCTGGTCTGCTGCAACAACTGCGCCCAGGTCACGCTGGCATTGTGTGCGCCCTCAAATCCAATGCGCTCTACCCGTTTGACGACCGCCTCGTTGATATCGTCGATCAGGCCGCGATCCAGCGCCAATCCGGTCAACAAGGCCAGGTACGTCTTGGCTACCGAGAAGGTGAGATCGGGCCGATCGGGCTCGCCCCAACTCAGCAACTCATGGCCGCCGCGCCGAATGACACCCGACACCGGACCGCGTGCATGCACCGGCCCGAGCAGCGTGTTCCAGGGCGGGCGGTCTTGCATGTGAATGCCCCAGTTGCTGGCCTTCTCGCCGGGCTCCCGATCCCAGGCCACTTCATGTTGCTGCGCAAATGCCGCCGCGTTGGCGAGCGCTGCCTGACGAATTTCGTTATCCCGACTCACGTTTTCTTGCTGCCTCGATCCGGATAGCTGACGGCCATACCATCGCGGACATCCTGCTGAATGCCGTACTGTGCGAACGGATACCGAAAGCCGTTCTTCGCCAACGCATGCATGCCGGTCACCGCACTTTGCAGGTACTCGGGCGGCAAGGCCATCAGCATTTCATCATCGAGCACACCGCCATAACGACGCTCGGCGAAGCACGGAATCGACAGGCTTGGTTTGCGGGTCGACAAGGCGCGACCCCAGGAGTCGGCGCAGGCCGATTCGCCGACCACGCTCCAGTCAAAGCGTTGGTAGCCGGACCATTGCAGTCCGTTGATGAAGTACATCATGGCACCCGGGGTTGCGTAGAACAACACGATGTCGGGTGCTGGTAAACGGCCACTGGCCAGCGGTGCCACCGCCATTGCTTCATAACGGCCATGCGGCACCACATGCATCGCGGCTTGATGCGCTCGTGCATCGACCGGCGTGGCGTACCAGACGCCGGTCATCGATTTGCCCGATAGCCACTCTTCATTCTGTTCGGTCAGCCCGATCACCGCGCGACATTGCGCACCGACCAGATCGGCACTGGTGATGCCCACTGTCCAGCCCAGGCGGGCCGCTTGGGCGACGACTTGATCGGTGGTGTGAACATTTTTTGGCCGGCGAATCTTGGGGATGGCTTCCATGTCGGCGGCGCGCTCGAACAGTTTCATCGTGAACGGTATGCAGCGCAGCTTGAGCAGTTGCTCGAGCGATGCCGCCAGTTCGGGCATGGTCAATGGTGATTCAGGCTTGGTCAATGCAGATTGAGGCTGGGTCAATGCAGATTGAGGCTGGGTCATCGCAGATTGAGGCTGGGTCATCGCAGCATCAGGCATCGTCATCGTGGATTCATTCATGGTAGCCATTTCTCCGGAAAATAACCGATCGGATCGTGAACGCTGGCGTCATGGGCCGGGATAACCACCAGCCCGGGATTGGAAGCTTGCAGTTCACGAATGCGTTGCAGCGCACGAAGCGTATCACCGGCCTCGTGGTCGGCCAGTCCGCGAACGAACCAGGGTTTCGATGCGCCGCTGGTCACCGCCTTGGCGTTCCAGATGGCGTCGCCCACAAACAGAAATCGTTTGCCGGATTCGGTCTGCAAAACCAGACCGATCGAACCTGGCGTGTGACCGAACAGCGGCACCAACACCGCACTGCCGTCGCCGAACCAGTCGAGACTCTGCGTGAACACACCGAAGCGCTTGTCCTGAAACTGCAGCGCCTTGAGCTTCAGGCCGCCATGCGCAAACTGCGAAGGCAGTATGGTGGGCGGCTTGCCCTGCTTGATGAATTCGATTTCGTCGGCCGGTGCGTAAACTTGTGCGTCAGGAAAATCACCGAGCCCGCTGGCATGGTCCCAGTGGGCATGCGAGAGCACGATATGAGCAATAGTGCTGATACCGTTGGCTTGCAGTTGGTTGATCGCAGGCTCGCTTTTGACGTAGCCCAAAAAAGGCTTCGCCCACAAGGGCATGTCGGCCTGGTATTGTTGGTCAATCTGTCGGCCCAGGCCCGCGTCAAACAACAGGTCGCCATTCGGATGCCGGACCAGAACCGCGATGTAATTAAGTTGCATCGGCTCGAACAGGCCGCCGCCCGCCACGGTCAAGCCCTGTCGGGTTTGCTGGCTACCGGTTTTGATCAGCGCAACCTTGACGCCAGCCTTGGTTTGCGCCGGCGGCAGGCGGTATTGCTCGGTTGCGGCGGGCCACGGGTTATCGCTCGAACAGGCGTTGCTGGCGATCGCAACGCCGAGCACAGCGCCCAATACTGCAACCCGTGCGATGGCGCAGGTAAATCGTGCAGTCATAGACCCGTCGACTCGAGCACCGAACGATCCAGTTTGCGGACATCGGACACACCTGCCAAGGCCATGCTGACATCGAGTTCACTGCGAATGATCTCGAGCATGCGGGTAACGCCTTGTTCGCCAAGGGCGCCGAGACCAAACAGGAATGCGCGACCGACCATCGTGCCCTGGGCGCCCATCGCCAGTGCCTTGAGCAAGTCCTGACCGGAGCGGATGCCGCCATCCATCCAGACTTCAATTTTGTCGCCGACCGCATCCAGCACGCGCGGCAGAGCGTGAATCGACGAATGGGCGCCATCGAGCTGGCGGCCGCCGTGATTGCTGACGATCATCGCGTCGGCGCCGACGGTAGCGGCAATCCTTGCGTCTTCCGGGTCCTGAATGCCCTTGAGGACCAACTTGCCGCCCCATTGGCTTTTGATCCATTCAATGTCATTCCAGGACAGTGTCGGATCAAACTGACTGGCGACCCACTTCGAGAGCGTGACCACGCCATCGTTACCCTTCATGTAGCCGGCCAGATTGCCAAATGTTTTTCTCCGAGCGCCGAGCATGCGGATGGCCCAACCGGGTTTGCCGGCGATATCCAGCAGATTGCTCAAGGTAATTTTTGGCGGCACGGTCATGCCGTTCTTCAAGTCCTTGTGGCGCTGCCCGAGAATCTGCAAATCGAGCGTGAGCACCAGCGCCGAACACTTGGCCGCCTTGGCGCGCGCAATCATGTCGAGCACAAAGCCACGGTCGCGCATGACGTAAAGCTGAAACCAGAATGGCTTGGTGGTGAAGCCGGCGACGTCTTCGATCGAGCAGATACTCATCGTCGACAGCGTGAACGGTACGCCAAAACGTTCGGCCGCCCGCGCACCGAGCATTTCACCATCGACCCATTGCATGCCCGTCAAGCCGGTCGGTGCGATCGCCACGGGCATCGTGACCGGTTGACCGATCATCGTGCTTGCCGTGTTGCGCTTGTCGACATTGATGGCGACGCGTTGCCGGATCCGGATCGCATCCAGATCATAGGTGTTGGCGCGGTAGGTGCCCTCGCTGTAACTGCCGGAATCGGCATAGTCATAAAACGCTCGGGGAACGCGCTTTTGCGCCAGACGGCGCAAATCTTCAATACAGGTGATGACTTCAGCCATGGTCCGATTCTTAATTATGGGCGAATTCGAGAATGCGCCAATGCAAGCGCATGAGCTTGCGTTCGACATCTTAACCGCGACCCGCAACTCATCCGGTCCGCCGCTTATCCGATCGGCAACTTATCCGGCCCGCAAACTCCCTATTTTTTGAGCGATTCTTTCTCGAGTTGCTCACAAACCCCTTGAATCCAGGCCGCAAAGGCCGTGGCTGCGCGATTCGGGTTGGCGACCTGGATACAAAAGCCGCGAACCGATTGCGCGTACGCGGGAAAGGCGCAGACCAGTTCGCCGCGTTTGATCCAGGGCAGCGCCAGACTCCGTCGGCTCAGCACAATGCCCTGACCACTGGCGGCCGCCTCGAGGGCCATTTCGATCTCGGCGAAGCAGGGGCCGCGATGCGGTTCGGGCAACGAGATGCCGGCCGCCACGAACCACGCTTGCCAGGGTTCCTGCGGGCAGGCCAGCAAATGACCACGGCCGATGTCGGTAGCCAGCTTGAGTTCGCCGAGGCTGCGCAAATAGGTCGGTGCGCAGAGCGGAAAAATCGGCTCGAACAGTAGTCTCGCCAGCGGCGGCTTGGCGATATCGAAACTGATCTGAACGTCGGGTGAGCCGCCGTCGAGAGAATGCGCTCGGGCGACACGCAGAATCTCGAGTTCGATGCCGGGATGTGCACGATCGAATTGCGGCAGACGAGGCACCAGTACGTTGCAGGCAAAACCGGCCGGCGCGACGATGACCAACCGTTCGCCGATTTGCTGCTTGCGCCGGTTCGAGACGATTCTCGATAACTGCGCCAGCGCGATCTTGACATCGTCGAGATATTCGATGCCCAGTGGAGTTAGTATTAACTTCCTGCTTGAGCGATAAAAAAGTAGGGCGCCAACCAGCTCTTCAACCGCCGTGATTCGCTTGGTAATCGCGCTGATGGTGATGTCAATATCGATCGCGGCTTGCTCAAAGGAGCCAAGCCGGGCGCAAATCTCGAAAGCCTGCAGGCCTTCAAGGGTCGGCAGTCGCGATGCAGATGTCATTGGAGTCACCTAAATTTGCGCGATTTCGGGCTTTGAGTTTACATTTCGTTTCTTAAATTTAACAGTATTGACCACTGCGCTGCCAGCGCGACAGCTTTGGGAATACACTCGCACGCGTCGGACGCAGTGACGACCCATAATTATTTGGAGACTTTCATGACCCGGAATTTGAGATGGCTTCTGCGGTGGGCGACTGCCTGCCTTTGGCTAACGATGGTATTGCCCGCATCCGCACAAACAGCCCCCATCAAGATTGGACTCGGAATCGCCCAAACGGGCACCTTGAGCGGCGGCGGCAAGGCAGCGCTGGTGGCGCTGCAGCTTTGGCGTGATGACGTCAATACCAAAGGCGGGCTGCTCGGGCGCAAGATCGAAATAATCTCCTATGATGACCAGTCGAGTGCGCAAACCACACCGGGCATCTACTCCAAACTGATCGATGTCGACAAAGTGGATTTGTTGATTGCACCGTACGGTACCGTTCCGACGGCGCCGTTGATGCCGATGATGAAACAGCGTGGTTTGTTGCTGATGGGCAATTTTTCCTTCCAGGCCAACCACACGGTCAAGCATGACATGTGGTTCAACAATGCACCGTGGGCCGATGCCGGTAGCTGGTCAGATGGCTTCTTCAAGCTGGCGGGTACCGCCAATGCCAAGACGGTCGCGTTTCTGGCCGCCGATCAGGAGTTTGCGCAGAATCTGGCCAATGGTGCCAAGACGATTGCCACCAAGTTGGGACTGAAAACGGTCTACGATCAAAATTATCCGCCGACCACGGTTGATTTTTCTTCGATGATGCGGGCGATTCGCAGCGCCAAGCCCGACGTTGTATTTGTCATGTCCTATCCGAATGATTCGGCGGCCATCGTTCGTGCCGTCAGCGAGATCGGCGTCGGTGAATCGGTCAAGCTGTTCGGCGGTGGCATGGTCGGTTTGCAGTTCACACCGATCATGGAAGCGCTCGGCTCGAACCTGAATGGCATCGTCAACTACAACAGCTACGTGCCGGGGCTTGATCTGCCGGGTATCAAGGAATACTTCGAGCGCTATGGCAAGCGTGCGGTCGAAGCGAAAGTGGATCCGCTGGGCTACTACATCACGCCGTATAACTATGCCATCGGCCAGATGATCGAGCAGGCGGTGAACGCGACCAAGAGTCTGGATCACAAGAAGCTGGCCGAGTACATTCGCGGCAATGAGATGAAAACCCTGGTGGGTAGCTACAAGTTCGGCCCGGACGGCGAACGCACCAACCCGGCGGTGTTGATGATTCAATTTCGCGGCATCGTCGACAAGAACCTGGATCAGTTCCGCCAGCCGGGCAAACAGGTGATTCTCGACCCGAGCAATTTGAAGAACGGTGAAATCATCATGCCGTTCGAAGCGGCCCGCAAGTAAGCGCCGAGCGAGTAAGGATCGCGCCCCTACGCTCCTGCCGACAAGGTTCTGGTGTTTTCATTCGAGCTGCTGGCTGACGCCGTTGTGCTGGGCATTTTGCTGGGCTGCTTTTATGCGGCCGTCAGTATCGGCCTGTCGGTTTCGTTCGGCTTGCTGGACGTGCCGCACATTGCACATCCGGCCTTTGTCGTGCTGGGCTCGTACGGCACCTGGTATCTGAGCAACCTGGGGCTTGATCCGATCATCGCGGGCCTGTTGCTGATGCCCTTGTTCTTTGTATTCGGCATTGCCATGTACCGGTTCTATTACGAAACCTTCGAGAAGCGCGCGACCGATGTCGGGGTGCGCGGTCTGGCGTTCTTCTTCGGTATTGCGTTCATCATTGAAGTACTGCTGGTCATCGTCTTTGGCGTTGATCAGCGCTTGGTGCAGGCCAGCTATATTGGCAAGGCGCTGACCATCGGCGACATGCGTTTACCCTATCGCTTGATTGTGGCATTCGTGATGGCGTTGCTACTGACCGTTACCTTGACGCTCTACATGGGCAAGACCTTTACCGGTCGCGCCATCAAGGCGGTGGCGCAAGACGAATCGGCCTTGCGTCTGATGGGCGCCGATCCGGTGCGAATCAAGCAATGGGCCTTCGGCATTGCGACGGCAGTGGCGGCGCTGGCCGGCAGCCTGCTCATCATCGTCGGGCCGGTTGAGCCGACGATGGATCGCGCCTATATCGGCCGCACGTTTTGCGTGGTCGTACTGGCCGGTCTGGGCAGCATGTCCGGAACGCTGGCGGCAGGCATTATTCTGGGCATCACCGAATCGATCGTTCTGACCATGCTCGGCGCCTCCTGGGCGCCAGCGGTCGGCTTTGGTCTGCTGTTGATTGTCCTGGGTATTCGGCCGCAAGGCCTGTTCGGTCGCTGAATGGCATACGTCAATGGGGCACCCAACAATATGGCACCCATGAATATGGCCCGAAGAACATGACCCGAACTTCCAATCTTGGATTTGCGGCGGGCGTGGTGGTGGTGATTGTGTTGGCCTTTGTAGCTGCACTGACCATCAAAAATGAGTATTTCTTTTTCGCCGGCTACATGGTGCTGATTGCGATTGTCATGGCCAGCGCCTGGAACATCCTCGGTGGCTACGCCGGCTATGTGAACTTTGGTGGCGCGGCATTCTTTGGCATCGGCTCGTACACATCGGTGGTCCTCATCAAGGCCACTGGCTGGCCCTTGTTCGTGCAAATCGTGTTCGCCGCCGGCGTCGGCGCCGTACTCGGATTTGCCTTGGGTTTGTTGACCTTGCGACTGCGCGGAATCTTTTTCTCGATCGCCACGGTGGCAATCACGATCATTCTCGAGACCGTGATCATCAACTGGCGCTTTGTCGGCGGCGCCACCGGTGTTCAGTTGTTGCGCCCGCCCGTCATGGAGCCGTTCGACTCGTACATCAAGATGTTGTTTGTCGTGGCCACGCTGATGGTCGTCGTCGCGGTCACGATTGCGCGCTACATCGAAACGTCCTGGCTCGGTCGTGGTTTGCGCGCCATTCGCGACAATGAGTCGGCCGCTGAATGTTCGGGCGTGCCAACCTTGAAGCTCAAGCTGTTTGCCTGTGCCATCTCGGGCGCGTTGATGAGCGCTGCCGGTGCTCCGGGTGCCATGTACCTGTCGTTTGTCGAACCGGCGTCGGCGTTCAACATGAATCATTCGGTGTCTGCGCTCGCCATGCCCATCATTGGCGGCACGGCGCACTGGATCGGCCCGGTTCTCGGTGGGCTGCTGTTGGGCACCACCCAGCAACTGGTCCAGGTCACCATTTCATCCGAGCTCAATGTGTTGGTGGTCGGCGTTTTGCTGGTCCTGTTCGTGGTGCTCGCCCCGGAGGGCATGGTTGGCCTGTGGCGCCGGTTTCGGGGCTCAAAGTCATGATTGATAGCGCTACGCCGCTGCTGGCGGTCGATCGTCTTTCGAAGAGTTTCGGAGGATTCACCGCGCTCTCGGAAGTCAGCGTGTCGATCACAGCCGGTGAGCGCTTCGGGCTGATTGGTCCGAACGGCTCGGGCAAAACCACCTTGATCAATTGCATCTCGGGTGCATTGCGTAATGACTCGGGCTCGATCAAGTTCGCCGGCACGGAAATTTCGAGCCTGCCTGCCTATCGACGAACCTTGCTCGGGGTTGCTCGCAGCTTTCAAATCCCCCGCCCGTTTTCCAGCATGACGGTACTGGAGAACTTGCTGGTACCGCTCGAGTATGTCGTGCATCGTGGCCGCGTGGCCTTGCCGGGCGTCAAAGCGGACATCGAGGCGCAAGCGATGGATATTCTTCAGCAGATGGGTCTGGCCGAGAAGGCGCGAACCGTATCGAATCGCCTGTCTCAGGTCGAGCTGCGCAAGCTCGAGCTGGCGCGCGCCATGGCGGCGCAGCCGAAGTTGCTGATCTCCGACGAGGCCATGGCCGGCTTGTCGGGAAACGAAATTCAGGAAGTCCTCGAGATCCTGTTCAAGATGAACCAGCGCGGCATCACCATCATCATGATCGAGCACATCATGCAGGCGGTCATGAAATTTTCACAGCGCCTTATTTGCCTCGATGCCGGCAAAATTATCTGCGAGGGTACACCGCAGGATATGCTCGCCAACCCCGATGTGCAACGCGCTTATCTTGGCGCTTGAAATCATGAGCCTGTCGGCGTTAAGAATGGGTTCGCAAGTCCGATGAAATTCACCACCGATGGTTCACTTTGCCTGACGGTCGCCGGCGTTGACGCCGGCTACGGCGCCGTACGTGCGCTTCACGAGGTCTCGATGACGGTCAATCACGGCGAGACGGTCGCCTTGCTGGGTACCAACGGCAACGGCAAGAGCACGCTCATGAAATGTGTCATGGGAACGGTGCGACCGAGTAAGGGCAGCGTCTCGCTGACCATTGATGGCGTCAGTCACGACCTGACCCGACTCTCGACCGAACAGATCGTTGGTCTGGGCGTCGCGCTGGTCCCCGAGGGTCGGCGACTATTTCCGAAGCTCACAGTGGAAGAGAACTTGTTGCTCGGTGCCTTCAGGCCAGCCGCCCGGCCCGACATCGCCAAAAATCTGGCCTTCAACTACGAAGCGTTTCCAGTGCTCAAGGAGCGTCGCAGCCAGTTGGCCGCATCCATGTCGGGTGGCCAACAGCAAATGCTGGCGATTGCCCGCGCCCTCATGTCTTCGCCAAAATTGTTGCTCGTCGATGAGCCCTCGGTGGGCCTGTCGCCACTGCTGGTGTCACAGACCATCAGCAAGCTGCGCGAGCTCAAGGAACAATTCGGACTGACGGTGTTGATGGCCGAGCAGAATTTTCATCAGGCCGTACGCATTGCCGATCGCGGTTATGTCATCGTCCACGGCGAAATAGTGTTTGAAGGCAAAACGGTCGCCGAGCTTGAGAACAATGAGCTCGTCAAGAACTATTACCTGGGTACAGCCTAGGAAAGCCGTGCGCGTGCCAGGTCGAGATGTGACTTGAAGTTGTAGACATCAATATATTTCGAAGCACCTAGCTCCGGATTCGGTAGTTTCTGCTCGATGTCATTCATCTTCAGTAGCGCGCTGACCAACAGACGCTCGATCAGGTTGGCCAGCCAGAATGGCAAGTAGCGCTGCAAAAAAGGCCGACCGGTTTTGAAAAGGCGTTTCGACTCGTCACTCTGTTCGAAGTCAAGGTTGCGCTCATTCGGAAACTCCTTGAGTGAATGCAATGGGCCGCCGCGGCTATGCACTTCGCTGGCTATATCGAGCAGAAGGAAAGCGACGGCCGGGTGGACGTCACTGCGGGCAATCAGATTTGCCGAACTGGAAATAAGCGCCACTGGAGCTGCCAGTGCTGATGCTCACCACTTTGGGCGGCGGTGGCTCGACGACTCGAAACAATAGCCAGAATAGGGGCAGCAGCAACACCGCTGCGAGCAACAGCAGCCAGCGCAATTCGGCGTTGGTCAGCAAGATCAGATTGCGCGATGTGAGTTTTTTCCAGACACTGCTGGATCGATTTATTTTTTCCAAGTTCGCTCGGGTGTTGTTTTTAGAATTTCTACCGGTGACAGGTGCGCTGGCCGGATTGTGAAGCAAGTACCGCAAATCGTTATACTTCGACCAACCAACAAAAATACCAAGGAGACTTCAATGACGTCACTGTCACGGCCAATGTCACTGCCAATGTCACTGCCCCTGTCATTATTCTCGGGCGCCCGCGCTGCATTGAACCGTACGGCGCAAAGCTGCAGTTTGCGCCGCGCCAGATTGATGGCCGTTGCCATGCTGGGTACCTTGCTGGGCACCGCACTGTTGCTGCCCTCGCAGTCGTTTGCGCAGGCCTACCCTAATCGGCCGATCACGATCGTGGTTCCCTGGGGCGCGGGCGGTGGCACTGACGCCACCGCCCGAATCATCGCGGCGCTGCTCGAAAAGGATATCGGACAACCGGTCAACGTGGTCAACCGAACCGGTGGTAACGGTGTGGTCGGGCATTCGGCGATTGCCACGGCGACAGCCGATGGCTACACCCTGGGCATGATCACGGTCGAAATCTCCATGCTCAAGCATGCCGGTCTCACGCAACTCACCTATGCTGATTACACACCGCTGGCGTTGATGAACAGCGACCCGGCCGGGGTCACCGTCAAAGCCGATTCGCCGTACAAGAACATGGCCGATCTGGTGGCGGCGATCAAGGCGAATCCGGGTAAGCTCAAGGCGTCCGGAACCGGGCAAGGCGGTATCTGGCATTTGGCGCTGGCCGGCATGTTGCGCGATTTGAAGGTTGATCCGACGACGGTGCCATGGGTGCCTTCGAATGGCGCCGGACCGGCGATGACCGATCTGGCTGCGGGCGGCATCGATCTGGTGACCTGTTCGCTGCCGGAAGCCCGATCGCTGATTGACGCCGGCAAGGCGCGGCCGCTGGCCATCATGGCAGCTGAGTCTTCAGCGCTGTTCCCGAATGTGCCGACCCTGAAGGACGCGGCCGGTTCCGGCTGGACCGTCGGCGCCTGGCGCGGCATGGCAGCACCGAAGGGGCTGCCGCCTGAGATTGCCGGCAAGCTCGGCGCCGCCCTGAAGAAGATTCACGAAGGCAAGGAGTTCCGCGATTTCATGTCGCAGCGCGGCTTTGGGCTGCTTTATGCCGACGCCAAGGGCTTCGAGCAGTTCATGGCCAAGGGCACCGATGATATGGGCGTTGTGATGAAAGCCTTGGGCCTGGCCAAGTGAAATTCAACGACGCAATCAGCGGCGGCGTGCTGCTCGCGATTGCGCTGGCGGTTCTGTTCAATATCCAGAGCTTCCCCAAGATACCGGGTCAGAACATCGGTCCGGCGGCGTTTCCGGGCCTGCTGGCGAGCTTGCTGGCGGTTTGCGCCGTCCTCTTGATCGTCAAGGGTTTTCGCAGCCGCAGCCGACCCCTGGTTAGTGCTTCTAATTCTTCAAATCCGCCTGACACTACAAATACCTCCAATCCCTCGGATGCGTCCGGCATCGTTTCGCCACGCGAGTGGCTGGCGATCGGCCCCTGGCTCAGATCGCCCGCGCATTTGCGTAACTTCCTGGTCACTGTCGGGTGCCTGCTGTTCTATGTTTTCGCGTCGGAGTTTCTCGGCTTCATCGTCAGTTCGATCGTCATACTGGGCGTGATGTTCGTCACCCTTGGCGTACGCCATCGCCTGATTCTGCCGATTGCCGTCGGCGCAACGCTGGTCATTCATCTGGTGTTCTACAAGGGTCTGCGCGTGCCCTTGCCCTGGGGCATTCTCATGCCATTGGCGTGGTAGTCGGGCGGCCTTTGGCTAGGTACGAGTCCAGGCGCGTGTCCAGATGACTTGGGCCGTTCTGAACCAGGCATTCTGGCTGGTCTGTGATCCCTACGTGCTGCTGGTCATCTTGTGTTCTGCACTGTTTGGCTTGTTTGTCGGTTGCATCCCGGGCCTGACCGCGACCATGGCAACGGCGCTGCTGGTGCCGATCACCTTTTTCATGCCGCCCGTGCCGGCAGTAGCAGCCATCGTAACGGCGACCGCCATGGCGATCTTCTCAGGAGACATTCCGGGCGCGCTGCTCAGAATACCGGGTACGCCGGCGTCGGCCGCCTATACCGATGAAGCCTACGCCATGACTCTGAAGGGCCAGGCCGAGACCGCGCTGGGCGCCGGGCTGGTGTTCTCGGCCATTGGCGGGTTGTTCGGCACTATCGTCATGATCCTGTTCTCGCCATCGTTGGCTGAGGTGGCGCTGAGCTTCAGCTCGTTTGAGTATTTCTGGCTGGTCGTGTTGGGTTTGGCCGGTGCAGTGTTCATCGGCAATGCGAGTGTGCTGAAGGCCTGCATTTCCTTATTGCTGGGATTGCTGATTGCCTGTATTGGGCTTGAGAATCCGGCCGCGTATCCGCGCTTTACGTTCGGACTGAATCAACTGATGAGCGGGGTTGAACTGATTCCGATGATGGTCGGCATGTTCGCGGTCTCCGAGTTGCTGCGCTATGTCACCGACATGAAGCCGCCGCTCAAGATCGCCACCGAAAAGCTCGGTAGCGTGTTCTCCGGTATGGGCGGCCTGCTCTCGAAGTATCGTTGGCCGCTGCTGCGCGGCAGCGCGCTTGGGACCATCATTGGCATCCAGCCGGGATCAGGCGCCGACATGGCGTCCTGGATGTCTTATGCGATGAGCAAACGGTTCTCCAAAGAGCCGGAGAAGTTCGGCACCGGCCATGTCGAGGGTATTGTCGAATCGGGTGCCGCCAACAACTCATCGCTGGCCGGCGCCTGGATTCCGGCGATTGTGTTCGGCATACCGGGTGACTCGATCACGGCGATCGCGATTGGTGTGCTGTACATGAAGAACATGAATCCGGGGCCGACGATTTTCGTCAACAATCCGCAAAATATTTACGCGATTTTTCTGGTGTTCATCCTGGCCAACATCATCATGGTGCCGCTCGGCTGGTTGACCATCAAGCTGGCCACCCGAATCTTGAAGGTCGCCAGAAATATTCTGATGCCGACCATTTTGCTGTTCTGCATTGTCGGCGCGTTCGCCATCAATAATTCAGTCTGGGGGGTGGCGCTGATCCTGATCTTCGGTCTGTTCGCCTTCCTGATCGAGGAGAACGGCTTTCCGGTGGCGCCTGCCATTCTGGGTGTCGTGCTCGGCACCATGATGGAAGAAAATTTCGTGACCTCGATGATCAAGTCGGACGGCAATCTGGGCGTGTTCTTCACCCGCCCGATTGCGATGTGGCTGGCCGGCGCAACGTTTGTGATTCTGCTGTGGCCGCTGGCCGCCTGGGCTTGGCGACGAGTCCGCCAATAATCAGTCGTTGATCTCTTCGAAATGCTCGATCGAGCCGTGTTCGTTGACGGTCTCGATGCGCACCTTGAAGCCCCAGAGTCGGAACAGATGCCGCAGGACCTCCTCGCGGTCGTCATTCAGGGGGCGGCCACGATGCAGTTGATGCCGCAAGGTCAAGCTGCGATCGCCATCGCGCTGGTAACCGACGACCTGAATGTCGGGCATCTGGTTATCGCGGTTGTATTGTTGCGCGAGCAGTTTGCGCACGCGCCGGTAGCCTTCGTCGTTGTGAATGCTGTCGATCTGCAAGTAGTCATTATCCTGATGGTCGGCCACGGCAAACAGGTGGAACTCGCGAATCACATGCGGCGATAAAAATTGCCCGATGAACGACTCATCTTTGAAATTGCGCATTGCAAAGTCAAGCACCTTGAGCCAGTCACCACCAGCAATATCAGGAAACCATTGCCGATCTTCGGCGGTCGGCGCTTCACAGATGCGACGGATATCGCGCATCATCATGAAGCCCAGAGCATACGGATTCAGGCCGCCATAACCACGCTCATCGAACCCGCGCTGGGTGACGACGTTGGTGTGCGAGGCCAGCACCTCGAGCATGAAACTGTCATCAACCTGGCCCTGGTCGTAAAGACGATTCAGCAAGGTGTAATGCCAGAACGTCGCCCAGCCTTCGTTCATAACCTTGGTCTGGCCTTGCGGGTAAAAGTATTGCGCCATTTTGCGAACGATGCGCGCGACTTCGCGTTGCCAGGGCGCCAATTTCGGCGAGTATTTTTCAACGAAGTAAAGCAGGTTCTCTTCCGGGTCGGCCGGGAAGCGGGCGCCGCCAACAGCTCCGGTCGGGCTCTTCTTCTGCGGCAAGGTGCTCCAGATTTCGTCGTATTGAGTGTACGCGTAGTCTTCGCGATTGCGCTGCCGTGCAGCCTCGCCGGCGACCGACAGCGGCTTCGGATGGCGGTAGCGGCTGACGCCGAAATCGCTGAGCGCATGGCAGGCGTCAATGGTTTCCTCGACGGCGGCATGTCCGTATCGCGACTCGCAGTCCATGATGTACTTGCGTGCGAACACCATGTAGTCAATGATGGCGTCGGCGCTGGTCCATTGCCGGAACAGGTAATTGCCCTTGAAGAACGAGTTGTGTCCGTAGCAGGCGTGCGCAATGACCAAGCCCTGCAGGGGCATGGAGTTGCCTTCCATCAGGTACGCAATGCACGGGTCCGAGTTGATGACGATTTCATAGGCCAGCCCACGAGCGCCCTTGCGGTAGTCGCGCTCGTTGCGGATGAATTCCTTGCCGTAGCTCCAATGCGGGTAGCCGATCGGCAAGCCCACCGAGGCATAGGCATCGAGCATTTGTTCGGCGCTGATGACCTCGATCTGGTTCGGATAACAGTCGAGCTTGAATTCGTTGCGAGCGACCTCGCCAATCGCCTTGTCGTAGGCATCGATGAGCTCAAAGCTCCATTCGCCGCCATGTGACAGAGGATTGGCTGCGCGTTTTGACTTCATCTCAGGTCACCCTCAAGCGGCAGTCTTGCTGAACAAGCGCCGAAACACCGGGTAGATATCGGATCGCTCATGAACCTCGGCCATATCAAAATGTGCTGCGTCAATCCGGCGGTAAGCGGCCGCCAGGGTCGACAGTCGCGATTGTTGCTCACCGGTTTCAATGTAGGCGAAATGACGTACCTTGGGCATCAGGGTTTCCTCCAAGTAGCCGCGACTTTTCTCAGGGTCTGCGCCAAAGGCATCGCCATCGGAGGCCTGCGCGCCGTAAATATTCCATTGACCATGCGGAAAACGCTCGGCCATGATCTTGCCCATCAAGTGTAGAGCCGACAGCACCACCGTACCACCGGTTTTCGGGTCGTTGAAGAAGCGTTCTTCGTCGACCTCCTCGGCGTCGTCGGTATGACGCACGAAAATGACCTCAACTTTTTCATACTTGCGGCTCAGGAACATATAAAGCAGCGTGAAAAAGCGTTTGGCGAGATCTTTTTTGCTTTCATCCATGGAGGCCGAGACGTCCATCAGACAGAACATGACGGCTTGGCTGCGCGGTAACGGAACCTGTATTCGGTGCCGGTAGCGCAGGTCGAGATCGTCGAGAAACGGCACTCGTTTGATTCGGCGCCGCAGCTCCAGTATTTCCAGCTCGATCGGCTCGCGCGCTTGGGCCGTGAGTACCGCCAGATCCTGAGCCTCGAGCGCAGCCAGACGCTGCTTCAAGCTGCCGGTCAAGGCGATCCGTCGGCCCAATGCATAGCGCAGCGATCTCGGAATCGACAGATTGGTCGGCGCCCCGGAATGCGTGTAGCCGGCGCGTTGCAGCCGGAACTCCTTGATCTCGCCAACGGCCGTGCGCGCCATGTTCGGCAGCGCCAGATCATCGAAGAAAATCTCCATGAATTCTTCGCGCGACAACACGAAACTGAAGCTGTCCTCGCCGTCACCGTCGCCGCCCTCATTGCCGCTGCCCTTGCCCTGGCCGCCTTGCGGACGTTCGATCTGATCACCCTTTTGAAACTTGCGGTTGCCCGGATGCACGGACTCGTGGTCGCCGCCGGGGCCATGGCGAAACGCTGGCTCGGCAATGTCCTTGGTCGGGATGTTGACGGTGCCGCCACGCTCCATGTCCTTGATCGAGCGATCGGCCACCATGTCGCCGACCGCGCGCTGGATATGCGCCTTGTAGCGGCGCATAAAGCGTTCCCGATTGACCGCGCTTTTGTTGCGGTCGTTGAGTCGACGATCGATGACGACAGACATGACTTACTGAGACTTGCGAACCCGCAAATACCACTCGCACAAGAGACGCACCTGTTTCTCGGTGTAGCCCTTTTCGACCATGCGCGCCACAAAACTTTCATGTTTGCGCTTGTCCTCGGCCGATGCCTTGGCGTTAAAGGAAATCACCGGCAACAGTTCTTCGGTGTTCGAGAACATTTTCTTCTCGATAACCTCACGCAGTTTCTCGTAGCTGGTCCACGCCGGATTCTTGCCGCCGTGATTGGCGCGAGCGCGCAGCACGAAATTGACGATCTCGTTGCGGAAATCTTTCGGGTTGGCAATGCCGGCCGGCTTCTCGATCTTCTCGAGTTCGGCGTTCAATTGCGCACGATCAAAACTTTCACCGGTTTCCTGGTCTCTGTAGTCTTCGTCCTGAATCCAGTAGTCGGCGTAGGTGACGTAACGATCGAAAATGTTCTGACCGTACTCGGAATATGACTCGAGGTAAGCGGTCTGGATTTCCTTGCCGATGAACTCGGCGTAGCGCGGCGCCAGATAACCCTTGATGAACTCCACAAAGCGGCGCTGCACGTCCTCGGGCAATTGCTCGCGCAGCAGTCGTTGCTCGAGCACGTACATCAGGTGTACCGGGTTGGCGGCGATCTCGGTCTGGTCGTAGTTGAAGACCGACGACAATACCTTGTAGGAGAAACGAGTCGAAATCCCGTTCATGCCTTCATCGATGCCAGCGAAGTCGCGGTATTCCTGATAGGTCTTTGCGTTCGGCTCGACATCCTTCAGATTTTCGCCGTCGTAGACGCGCATCTTCGAGTAAATGCTTGAATTCTCGGGTTCCTTGACTCGAGTCAGAATGGCAAATTGCGCCATCATTTCGAGCGTGCCGGGAGCACACGGTGCGCTTGATAACGAACTGTGTTTGAGCAGCTTGCGATATATTTTGACTTCTTCGGAGACCTGCAAGCAGTAGGGCACCTTGACGATATAGACGCGGTCCAGGAACGCCTCGTTGTTGCGATTGTTCCGAAACGTCGTCCACTCACTTTCGTTCGAGTGTGCCAGGATCAGGCCCTGAAACGGGATGGCTGAAAAACCTTCGGTACCCTTGAAGTTACCTTCCTGAGTTGCCGTCAAGAGCGGATGCAGCATCTTGATCGGTGCCTTGAACATCTCCACAAATTCAAGCAAACCCTGGTTCGACAGGCACAGCCCGCCTGAGTAACTGTAGGCATCGGGATCGTCTTGCGAGAGCGATTCGAGTTTGCGGATATCGACTTTGCCGACCAGAGTTGAAATATCCTGGTTGTTTTCGTCGCCCGGTTCGGTCTTCGAGATTGCAATCTGTTTAAGGACCGACGGCTGAATCTTGACCACCGTGAACTGGGTGATGTCGCCGTCAAACTCGTTGAGCCGCTTGACCGCCCACGGACTCATGATGCCGGTCAGGTAGCGCGACGGAATGCCGTATTCCTTGGTCAGCGCTGAGCCGTCGCGATCGGCGTTGAATAAACCCAGCGGCGATTCATTGACCGGCGAGCCCTTGAGCGCGTAGATAGGGAACGTTTCCATCAGCAATTTCAAGCGTTCGGCGATTGAAGACTTGCCGCCGCCTACCGGACCCAGTAGATAAAGCACTTGTTTGCGCTCTTCCAGCCCCTGCGCGGCATGCTTGAAATAGGCAACGATCTGGGCGATCGCCTCCTCCATGCCGTAGAACTCAAGAAACGCCGGATAGCGACGAATCACACGGTTGGAAAACAAGCGGGACAAACGAACATCGGTGCGAGTGTCGACGATTTCCGGCTCACCGATCGCCGCCAGCATTCGCTCGGCGGCCGTTGCGTAAGCTAGCGACTCGCGCTTGCACAGTTGCAGATAGTCGAGCAGCGATAGCTCTTCGTCGCGACCCTTGACATACGACTTACGGTAAGAATCAAACAAACTCACGGTGAACCCTCCCAACAAAAAAGCCAGGCAGAAACCGGTCGATCAACTTCACTTTCCCATGGTTACGACAACGAATCGAAGCCAATTGTGATGAACGCTAGAGCGCATGCGATGGCCGGTCAACCCGATGTTTCCACAGGACTACAGAACTGATGTTTCCTCGCACAAAAGGAACGTTTGCATAAAGCGTGCCTGGCTGGATGTACACGCTTGGTGCGGCAACGTCGAAAACGAAGAACTCGACTTCATAAATCCATAACGTCGGCCTGCATTGACCGATGACAGAGTTTACGGTCGACGACATGTAACAGATGAGTCCACCGTCAGCATACGGGGTTATTGGCGGGCAGGTTCAGAACAACGTTGTTAATTTGACCCGTCAAACTCTTATAGACAGGGCTACTTGCAACGTTGTAAAAATTGTATTCGAGAAATCGAGAACTCGGACCCTAAACATGAGGAGACTATGATGAATCATCGGATGCGTTTTGGTATCTTTCTAGCGCCCTTTCACAAACCGGGCATCAACCCGACGCTGGCACTCGAGCAGGATCTGGAGCTCGTGCAGTGGCTTGATCGCTGCGGCTATGACGAAGCCTGGTGTGGTGAGCATCATTCGGCAGGAACCGAAATCAGCGCTTCGCCGGAAATTTTTATGGCGGTGGCCTCGCAACGGACGCGCAACATCAAGCTGGGTACCGGTGTCGTCAGTGTTTCGTACCACAACCCGCTGTGGGTCGCCGAGCGGATTGTGCAGCTCGATCACCTGACCCGTGGTCGCGTCATGCTCGGCGTGGGTCCTGGTTCGCTGCCCAGCGATGGCATCATGATCGGCATTTCACAGTCGCAAACCCGGCCGTTGCTTGAAGACGGGCTCGGCGTCATCATGAAACTTCTGAAGGGCGAGGAGCCGGTAACGTTCAAGAACGATCGCTGGGACCTTCGGGAAGCACGGCTGCATCTACGACCCTACTCCAATCCGTTGTTCGATGTGGCGGTACCGGCAGTCGCCTCGCCGACCGGCCCGAAACTGGCCGGTATGCACGGCGTGGGGTTGTTATCGATTGGCGCCACCACGGCCGCCGGTTTCGATGCGCTGGCGCTGCACTGGGATGTCATGGAGGCGCAGGCCAAACACCACAAGACTCAGGTCGATCGTAACAAGTGGCGCCTGGTCGGCATGGTGCATTGCGCGGAAACCATGGATCAAGCCTATCGGGACGTCGAATACGGCATGGCGCAGTGGTTCGACTATTTCCAGGCGGTCGCTGCCTTCCCGCAAATGGCAGTACCGGGCAGCAACGTCAAGGAAATGATCTCCTTCGTCAATGACTCCGGGTTCGGCGCCATCGGCACTCCGGACATGGTGACCGCTCAGATCGATCGGCTCTGGAAGCAGTCGAACGGCGGCTTCGGCGCTTACCTGATGTTGGCCCATAACTGGGCCAACTTCGACGCCACCCGCAAGAGCTATGACCTGGTCGCCCGCCACGTATTTCCGAGATTCCAGGGCCAGATGGCGACCCAGGGGGCCGCCGACCGCGCCCGCGCCGCTCGTCCGGAATTGGCCGAGATCCACAGCAAGGCGGTCGAAGCGGCCACCCAGCGCTATCAGGAGGAGGCCGCCGCCCGCGCCTGAGAGGCGCCTGGTTTTCGATTAGTTCCGTGATGCGGCGATAATAGAGGTTTGTCGGCGCAATCAGCCTGCCTTGGGCGGCCTGATTGCGCCGTCGCTGCTCTAAAGCAATCAATCGGGACTACCGTGGCTCAGTACGTATATACGATGAACCGGGTCGGCAAAATTGTGCCGCCCAAGCGTCAAATTCTTAAAGACATCTCGCTGTCGTTTTTTCCGGGCGCCAAAATCGGTGTGCTTGGCGTCAACGGCTCGGGCAAGTCCAGCCTGCTCAGAATCATGGCGGGGGTCGACCTCGAGATCGAGGGTGAAGCGACGCCCATGCCGGGCCTGAAAGTCGGCTTTTTGCCGCAAGAGCCCGATTTGAACCCCGAGCACACGGTGCGCGAGGCGGTCGAGGAGGGCATGGGTGACGTCATGCAGGCCAAGAAGAGGCTCGACGAGATCTACGCCGCCTATGCCGAGCCGGACGCCGATTTCGACCAACTGGCCGCCGACCAGGCGAAGTACGAGGCGATTCTCGCCACCTCAGGCAATGACAGCGAACACGCGCTTGAAATTGCGGCCGACGCGCTGCGCATCCCACCCTGGGACGCCAAGATCAAACCGCTGTCGGGCGGCGAAAAGCGGCGCGTAGCCCTGTGTCGACTGCTGCTCTCGAAGCCCGATATGTTGTTGCTCGATGAGCCGACCAACCACCTCGATGCCGAAAGCGTTGACTGGTTGGAGTTGTTCCTGCAAAAGTTTCCGGGCACCGTGGTGGCCGTGACCCACGATCGTTATTTCCTCGACAACGCGGCCGAGTGGATTCTCGAGCTCGATCGCGGCCATGGTATTCCCTGGAAAGGCAACTACAGCTCGTGGCTAGGTCAAAAGGACACACGCCTGAAGCAGGAAGACGCCAGCGAAGGCGCGCGCCAGAAGGCTATCAAGAAAGAACTCGAGTGGGTGCGCCAGAACCCGAAAGGCCGTCAGGTCAAGAGCAAGGCGCGTCTGGCGCGGTTCGAGGAACTCAGTTCGCACGAATATCAAAAGCGCAATGAAACCTCCGAAATCTTTATTCCGGTGGCCGAGCGGTTGGGCGATTCGGTGATTGAATTCAAGGGTGTGTCGAAGGGCTTCGGTGACCGCTTGCTCATCGATAACCTGAGTTTTCAGGTGCCACCCGGTGCCATCGTTGGCATTATTGGCCCGAACGGTGCGGGTAAATCGACAATCTTCCGGATGATTACCGGTGCTGACAAGCCGGACGCAGGCGAAATCACCATTGGATCGACCGTCAGCATCGCTTATGTCGATCAGTCGCGCGAATCGTTAACGGGTAACAAGTCGGTCTGGGAAGAGCTCAGCAACGGGCTGGACATCATGACCGTCGGCCGCTTCGAGATGCAGTCGCGAGCCTATATCGGGCGCTTTAACTTCAAGGGCGGCGATCAGCAAAAAATGGTCGGTAATTTGTCCGGCGGCGAGCGCGGTCGCTTGCACCTGGCCAAGACCCTGATCAAGGGCGGCAACGTTTTGTTGCTCGACGAACCGTCCAACGATCTGGATATCGAAACCTTGCGGGCACTGGAAGACGCGCTGCTCGAATTTGCTGGCTGCGTGATGGTCATTTCGCATGATCGCTGGTTTCTCGACCGGATTGCCACGCACATTCTTGCCTGCGAAAGCGATTCGCAATGGACGTTTTTCAACGGCAACTATCAGGAATACGAGGCCGACAAGAAGCGCCGCCTGGGCGAAGAGGGTGCCAAGCCGAAGCGGATACGTTTCAAGCCGCTGAAGTAATCAGGGCCTGCGTGAGCGTTTGCTGCTACCCGAAGGACGGTACACCTCAAGAACTTGCCAACGCTTGAGGACTTGCCGGCGCCTCGACACCGAGTTGACTGCATAGATCGGTGACGATGCGCCGCAATAGGGCCAGCTCTGCCTCCAATCGGGCGACGCGTTCGCGCAGCTCGGTGACGGCAGAGTCGGCGTGCAGCTCCGCGCTGGACGCGTAACGAACCGTACTGCTGGACGCCTCGCGCAGCATCTCCTCGGTGGGTGGGCCACTGAGCAGATGCATCCACCGATTCTCGCGCGATCCGGCCTGACGCGGCAGCTCGCGAACCAAACCGCCGCCGTCACGATCGGCGAGTTCATTGAGAAAGCCCTCAACGGCGGAGATATCCGAGAACTTGCACAGCCGCTCGCAACCGATCCGCAGCTCACCAGCGGTTTGCGGACCGCGCAGCATGAGGCCGGTCAACAGGGCCAACGATTCCGAAGGCACCACCAGTACTCGCTTGGCATTTTGCGAATAACGCATGACGCGCCCGCCGCTGGTTTCCATCACAAGCGACAGTCGCTTGAGTTCGTCGATCGCTGCCTGCGCCTCGGACTCGCTGATGTTCATGATCGGATCGCGACTGGTTTTCTGATTGCAGCCCGACACCAGCATGTTCAGAGTCAACGGATAGGTGTCCGGTACCGTGCGTTCCTTCTCGATCAGCACACTGAGCACGCGGGTTTGAATGAGCGACAAGGGGGGCAGTGCTTTGTTCATGGCGAAGAGACCAAGAAGAGTGACGGGGTTAGGTCGGGGTCGCGAGCAATCTGCCTGTCGTAATATCGCTACATCTTAATGAGTGGGAGTCGCGACATGACGAATGACGACAGTTCGAATCAAAACAAATCGGAAACCTGGAAACGGGGTTACGAAGCGCGAACTCAGGTGCTCGGCAAGGAATATGTCGAAAAGGCCTTTAACGAAGCCGATGAGTTTACCCGCGACTTGCAGGACTATGTGACCGAACATGCGTGGGGCGCGTCCTGGGCTCGGCCCGGGCTTGATCACAAGACGCGTAGCATGTTGAACCTGGCGATGATTACCGCGTTGAATCGGCCACACGAGTTCGAAGTCCATGTCCGCGGTGCTTTGCGCAATGGTGTCACTCGCGATGAGATCAAGGAGATCCTGTTACACACCGCTGTCTATTGCGGTGCGCCGGCTGCGCTCGATAGTTTTCGAATTGCGCGAAAGGTTTTGGCAGAGGGTTGACCGGGTGTCGCCGATTGACGGTAGCTCAGGACAGACGGTCGCTTAAGACAGACGGTCGCTTAAAACAGACGGTCGCTTAAGACACTAGCTGCCGAGCAGTACGACGGCAGCGCCTAGCGAACAGGAAACAGCAATGGCGACGAGACCGGCATAGCCCATCAGTCGGAACCATTCGATCCATTCGACTGTGGGTGAAGCTGAGACAGAGGCAGAAGCGTTGGCAGTCGTGTTCATGTTGCGAGCATCCATTTTTCTTTTATTGCTTTCTGATCGTTACCGAACACTGTTGTCAGTGCTTATGCCAGCCACTGTAACTGAGCAGAACCAACCTTGAAAGGGCCGTGTGCTGATCAAATGTGACAATCTGGTGGCTTTGTTTTTTTCATCCGACCCGTGACAACTTTTGCCACAGTTTCAGCCCACAATTTATTCATCAAACCTTGAGTCAACTTCATAGGGAGAATTGACGTGGCCAGACGAATAGCCGTCATTGAAGACGAACCTGCGCTAAGAGACAACCTGCGTGATGCTTTGGCGCGACAAGGTTATGAAGTGCAAACATTTCCGGGCCGTCGCGAAGCTCAGGCGGTACTGACCAATCGTCTGCCCGAGCTTGCAATTGTTGACATTGGTCTGGGCGATGAGCCCGATGGCGGCTTCGAGTTATGCCGCTGGATGCGCGGCCTGGACTCGCGTTTGCCGATTCTTATTTTGTCGGCTCGCGACTCTGAAATTGATGTCGTTTCCGGACTTCGCCTGGGCGCCGATGACTATGTCGCCAAGAGCGTCAGCTTGCCGCACTTGATGGCCCGCGTGACGGCCTTGTTGCGACGAGCCGATCTGAATGCGCAGGCCAGTCCGACCGAAGAGCAAATTGTGCGTGGGCCGCTGTCGTTGAATTTGCAACGCTTTGAAGCGCGCTGGCGAAATCACTTGATGGATCTGACGGTCACCGAATTCTGGCTGTTGCATTCGCTGGCGAAATTCCCCGGTCATGTCAAGGAGCGTGAAGCCCTGATGCGTGAAGCCAACATGTTGGTTGATGACCACACCATTACGTCCTACGTGAAGCGCATGCGTCGCAAATTTGAAGCGGTCGATGTGCACTTCAAGAGCATCGAAACGGTTTATGGCATAGGCTATCGATTCATTGAGCCGACGATGGATTCCTCTGCACCTGATGGCAGCGCGTAAAGCCCGTTTCTGGCGCTTGATGGGCCGCTTCGGCCTGCGAAGCTCCTTGCTGTTGGTGTTGTTGCCCCTGTTGAGTTTGCCGTGGTTGGGCCTGCGCTTCGTCGAGCGCATGGCCGAGGTTGCGCGCGATGAACGCATCGAGAATCAGGCGTCGGCCGCGCGCGCATTGGCCTCGGCGCTGCATGAACGCGCCGAGCTGTTTCGCGACGCGCCGCAGAAGGCTGCGCCACTGCCGGCTGATGCACAGCCCGTGCAGGTCAACCTGCTGTCCAGCGTTGTGGTCGATGGTCGCATCGATGAGTGGGCCGACGTTTCGCGCCTGAATGTGCCGGTTCTCGTTTCAGCCGGCGCGCCGGTCGATACCCTGAGGCTTCGAATGGCGCTGGCGCGATCGCAAGAGGCACCTGGCCGGCTATTCCTGCTGGTTGAGGCCGATGATGAACGCCTGATGCGCCCAGTTGATGAAGGTGCGTCCGGAGCGACTTCAACCAGCGAGTCGCTCGAACAGGCGGGCGATCAGTTGTTCATTGACACGGGTGCCACTGCAAGCTCCATGAAAAGCATGGCGGTGTTGCTGCGTTCGAGGCCTGGTGGATGGCTGGCCGAAATCCAATTGGCCGAGGTGCCGGCGTTGTTGCGGGTGCGTGCGATTGATGTCGACTATCAAGGCGGCCGAAAGATTGAGGCGCAAGCGGACACGGGGCTATTGACGCCCGTCATCGGCGGGCCGTCCAGCGGCGCTTCGCGACGTGACGAACTCTGGGCTGAAACCATCAAGGCACTTGAGCGCAGCTCAGGCCGGGTGACCGTCTTTGATCGTCGCGGTGCCACGCTGGCCAGCAAAGGCAACGCAGATTTGAAAGAGCCGGCACAAGTCGACTGGACTGCTCGCTTGGCACGTTGGTTATTGAATCTGGCGACCCGGCTCAAGCCTGGTTCGCTGGAAAACCTACCGAGTGCAGCGCAACTGCGCGACGCCACCAGGGCGGCGCTATCGCCGATGTCGAAGGCGCTTGCCGGTGCCGCGAATCAGCAAAGTCAGCGGATTGCCGACGTGGCCGGTATGCCGACCTGGTTATTGACGAGCGCTCAGCCGGTCTGGGTTGACGATCAGATCGTTGCCGCCTTGCTGCTTGAGGAAAGTACCGCTGCCCGATTGCTGTTGGGACAGGAGGCGCTCGAACAACTGGCGTTGCTGGCTGCGCTTGCGATTGCGGCTACCGTCCTGTCACTGTTGCTGGTCGCGTCCTCGATTGTCGGGCGCATCGTGCGATTGCGGCAGGACGCAGAGGCGGCGATCGATGATCGCGGTCGGGTGGTGAAAAAAATTCGCCCAGCCCGCATTCCGGATGAGCTCGGAGCACTGCGCAGCAGTTACGCGCAGGTACTTGAGCGTTTGAATGCGCATCAGGATTATCTGGGCAAGTTGCGCTCGCGGCTCATGCATGAGTTGCGCACCCCGATCATGGTGGTGCGCTCGTCACTTGAAAATCTGGTGGCCGAACAGAATCCGGCGCAGCGAAATATTTATATTGAGCGCGTTCAGTCCGGCGCTGCGCGGCTCGAGAGAATGGTCGCCAGCATGGGTGAGGCGAGCAGCCTGGAGACGATGTTGGGCGAGAGTGAGCTCGAGCGGGTTGATCTGGACTCGCTGGTGCGCACTTGCATCGAAGGATATCGAAGCGTATTCTCCGCCCGGACGTTTGAATATGTGGGACCGGGTCATGCGGCGTTCGCCCAAGCTGCGCCCGAAGCGATTGTTCAAGCGCTCGATAAACTGGTCTCCAACGCTCATGATTTTGCGCTTGCTGACACGCCGCTGATCGTGCTCCTGAGAGCGGGTACGGGTACAGGTCGTACAAGCGCAGGCGCAGGCTCCAAGCCGACCTGGCAACTATCGGTGTCCAATCAGGGTCCGCCGCTGCCCCCGGGCATGGAGCAGGGTGTGTTCGAACAGATGGTGTCGATTCGCCAGGATCGCGCCGATCAACAAACTCATCTCGGGCTGGGACTTTACCTGGTTCACTTGATCGCTGAATTCCATGGGGGTCAGGCGTGGGCGAAGAACCTCGAGGGTGGAGTGGAGGTTGGGCTCGATATCGTTGCCACTTGACCCCGCCCAGTAACCGCTTGGCTGGCGTGGTGTTGCAAAATCGCAAAGCGAATCGGCGTCGCCAGGCGCGTATGATGAAATCCGATGGGTAATTGGTGCAATCGCGATCGCAGTAGCAATCGCTATTGAATTGATGTGACCACTATCGAACGAACCGCCTTTGAACGAATAGTCTCCTCGAAAAGAAACTTATGATCCTGCGAAAAGCCGTATTCCCCGTGGCTGGCCTTGGTACCCGCTTTCTGCCCGCCACCAAAACGATTCCAAAAGAAATGTTGCCGATCGTCGATCGCCCGATTATTCAATATGCGGTTGACGAAGCCATTGAAGCGGGTTGCGATACGCTGATCTTTGTCACCGGGCGCTCAAAGCGTGCGGTTGAAGACTACTTCGATCGCAGCCCGGAACTGGAGGCGGAACTTGAAGCCAAAGGAAAATTCGAAGCGCTCGCGGCCGTACGCAATATCATTCCGCCGCATGTCAAGGTTCTGTTCGTTCGCCAGCCGAGTCCGCTAGGTCTTGGACATGCGGTGTTGTGTGCAGCGCCGCTGATCGGCAAGGATGAATACTTCGCAGTGATGTTACCGGACGACCTGATTGACGGTGTGCCGTATGGCGTGCTCAAGCAGATGGTGACGGTCGCCAAGGAACATGAGTCCTCGGTAGTTGCGGTGGAACAAGTGCCGCGCGAAGACGTCAGCAAGTACGGTATTGTCGACCCCGCTTCCGAAGAGGGCCCGTTGATGAAGCTCAAGGGCATTGTTGAGAAGCCTTCGGTCGAGGAAGCGCCATCGACCTCGGCTGTGGTCGGCCGCTACATTCTTCATGCGAGTGTCTTGACAACGCTCGAAACCCTGCCAGCGGGGAAGGGCGGTGAGATCCAGTTGACCGATGCACTGGTTCAACAAATAGAAAAGCCGGGTCTGCTCGGTTACCGCTTTAATGGCAAGCGCTTTGATTGCGGCAGCAAGCGCGGCTTTCTGGTGGCCAATATTCACTTTGGATTGAACTGAGTGTGAAGCTCAGTGTCATTGGTACCGGCTATGTCGGTTTGGTCACGGGCGCCTGCCTGGCCGATGTAGGCAACGACGTGCTGTGCATTGATATCGACGTGACTAAAGTGGCCCGCTTGCAAGTCGGCGAAATTCCGATTTTCGAGCCGGGTTTGCAAGCGATCGTGACCCGCAACATTGCCGCTGGCCGGCTGCGTTTTTCGACCGACTCGATCGAGGGCGCGCGCTTTGGCAAGGTGCAGGTCATCGCGGTGGGTACACCCCCCGGTGAGGACGGCTCGGCCGACTTGAAATATGTGTTGCAGGCAGCGCGCACCATGGCGCGCCACATCACCGGCTATACCGTCGTGGTCGACAAGAGTACGGTGCCGGTCGGCACCTCCGAAAAGGTCGAGGCGGTCATTCGCGAGGAGCTTGCCGCGCGTGGATCGAACCTTCAATTTGCGGTGGTCTCGAATCCGGAATTTCTGAAAGAGGGCGCAGCCGTAGAGGACTTCACCAAACCGGACCGAATCATCATCGGCGTCGATGACGCGCAGGCCGAAGCGGTGATGCGCGAGCTGTACGCACCGTTCCAGCGCAATAGCGATCGGACTCAGGTCATGAGTCGTCGCTCGGCGGAACTCACTAAGTATGCGGCCAATGCGATGCTGGCCACGCGAATTTCATTCATGAACGAATTGGCCAATCTCGCCGATCGCCTGGGCGCCGATATCGAGGACGTGCGACGCGGCATTGGTAGCGACCCGCGTATCGGCCTGGGCTTTTTGTACTCCGGCATTGGTTATGGCGGCTCGTGTTTTCCCAAGGACGTGCAGGCGCTGCAGCGCAGCGGTCGCGAGGTCGGGGTCGATCTGAAAATTCTGGCGGCGGTTGAATCCGTGAACCAGGTGCAGAAAACCGTGCTGGTTGAAAAGGCGCGCAAACATTTCGGTAGTCTGAGTGGCCGTCGATTCGCGATCTGGGGCCTGGCCTTCAAACCGAATACCGATGACATGCGTGAGGCGCCGGCCCTGTCGGTGGTCGAGGCGCTGCTGGCCGAAGGCGCCAGCGTCTGTGCGTTTGATCCGGTCGCGGGCAAGGAAGCTCTGCATCTTCTGGGTTCGCAGGCCGGCGTCGCGTTTGCAAGCAGCGCGCCCGCCGCGCTCGCAGAGGCTGATGCCTTGATGATTCTGACCGAATGGAAAGAATTCCGCAGCCCCGATTTCGAAGATATCAAACGGCAACTGAAGCAGCCGGTTATCTTCGATGGTCGCAATATTTTCGATCCTGCACGGATGGCAGAGCGCGGCTTTACCTACTTCGGAATCGGCCGCGGATCGAGTCAGGCCTGAATTCCCTCGGAGCCTTCCGCATGGCACAACAACACGAAACCGACTACCTGATCGTAGGCGCAGGCGTAGTCGGGCTGGCGTTCGCCGATACCCGGCTCGATGAAACCGATGCTCATGTGACCTTGGTCGATCGCCACGCCAAGCCGATGAGTGATTACCGTGGCAACGGGACATTGGTGTCTTTGCTGTCCGGGCAGGAAACCCAGCTCAAGATCCGGCGCAAAACCGTCGATGCGACCTTCATCGGTACTGCGGTGCCGTCGACCCATACACCGAAGTACCCAATCGCTGCAGGCGTGCGGGTTATTGCGCCTAATGAGCTACCGCAATGGTGGCAGGGCCGGCATCAGCGCCCGCTGAACTACGTGATCGTCGGTGCCGGCAAAACCGCGATCGATGCTGGTGTCTGGCTGTTGAACTCGGGTGCCGCGCCGCAATCGATTCATTGGGTCATACCGCGCGATTCCTGCCGGAACACTCTTCATCGATTGCACCGCCTCGGCGGTCGAGAAGCGCAATGACATGCCGATGTTGCAGGGCGAGTTGATCATTCCGCAATCAACGCGCGTGCCGCAGCCGACCTTCAGTGCCGCGATGGTGTCCTACGTCGACGCCCATTACGACCATAAAACATCAGCCGTGGCGAACGTTACCGACTCAAAGCGGCTCAAGTCGTAAGGCCCGATCCGAGCAGACTCTACCCGGACTGACCCGGACACAGCCGCTCCCACAGCCCACTGTTGCGGGCCGCTCAAGGCAAGGGATCGCGTCTGGATCGGACGGCTCGGATCAGACCGCCTGGATCAGACGGCTCGCAGCCGCATTTGCCCACGCCCGACCACGTTCCAGCAGCGCGCCCACATAATCGGTCGATATCACGTCGCACCAGCGGCGCGCCGCCGCCAGCGTAGCGTTACCGGCAGCAACGTCGAGCACGCGCGCTCCAGCTCTTGAAAATTGCGCTACGCGTCCAAATACGGACAGTGTGTTTCTTCAGCGTTTAGAGAATCGCGAGGATGTCATTCTTCGAGCCCTCATCGATGCCGTTTTTGTTCATCGCTGCAACGATGTCATCGATCGCCGCCTGGAACTCCTGCTCACTAACGTTCGCGCCCTTATGTGCGCCAAGCATGCCCTTGCCGGTGTAAGTTGGGGGAGTGTCCAAGCCCTCGGTAAGAAACGCACGCACCAACTGCTTGGCAGGTGCCATATCCTTGATCTGCTCGAATCGGGCTTTGACCTGAGGGTTAGCCAAATGGGCGGCAATGACGTCGTCCACGAGCCGCGCGATGCCTTCCTCTCCGCCCAGCCGATGGCAAAGTGTCGTAGTCAAGTGAAACTCCTTTTGATGATTTAAAGTCTGATGATGGGAGGCCTATCAGGACTTGGTGCGACATGGTGACTACTCATTGAGGTTCAATGAGTCGGGCGCATTGAAGGCCAATCGAAGCCCGCCGTCGCCGCGCGATGATTCATACCCGGATGATCTGCTCCTTGAGCGAATAGAGAATGGCGAGCACATCCTTTTTTGAATCCTCGTCAATACGATTTTTGTTCAACGCACCAAGAATGTCGTCCAGCACCGCCAGAAACTCTTGTTCGCTGACGTTCATCCCCGTGTGCGCGGCGATCATGCCCTTGCCGGTGTACGTTTGAGGACCGCCCGAGCCGGTCGTCAGAAACTCGCGTGACAACTGTTTGACATGTGGCATGTCCCTGATTTGCTCGAATCGGGTCCTGACAAGAGGGTTGGCCAAGTGCGCATCGATCACATCGTCCACCAGGCGCGCGATGCCCTCAGCCTCGCCCAGCCGTTGATAAAGCGTGGCAGTCATGGGTGACTGCGTTTGATGGGTGCTCGTTTGAACGGGAGTTTGAAGGGTAGCTTGCATGTGTTTTCTCCTTGAAATGGAATGGAATTGACTGAACCGAGCTTGTGCTGCTGTGCTAACCGGCTGTCATTTTCTTTTTCCTTTGCAGGGTTGATGGAAATCGCGTGTCAGAGGGTTTTGGGCAATCAGAAGCAAGCAGGGCCATTGCACAACAGCCACATCCATTCAGGGTCACCCGAACAAGGACAGGATGAGATACAAAAAGGGGGACAAATGCAGATCACGGCGATAAGATGGGCCGATCAGGGTAACCACACAGCGGCAACCATGAATGAGCAGGGCAAGACTTTCGGAAGTACCTTTGGGTATTGGCTGCGCCGTAGGCGCCGTGCGCTTGATCTGACGCAGGAAGCGCTTGCCGTCAGGGTAAGCTGTTCTCAAGCCGCCATCAAGAAAATTGAAGCCGACGAGCGTCGCCCGTCCAAAGGGTTGGCACTGCGCTTGGCGGAGCATCTTGCGCTGCCAGCGAACGAGCGTGCGATGTTTCTGGAAGCTGCACGCACACCGCGACTTTTCGGCGGCTTGGGGCTTGCCGCTCTCCCCATCACCGCCGTGAGCGTGGACGCCGCCGGCGATTCGCCCGCACATCCCGCAACCGCTGTTGCACCCACGGTCGACCCGAAGTCTCCGTTCGTAGGGCGCAGCAGCGAATACGCGCAGTGCCTGCGCCTGATCGCCGGGCTCACTGCAAGCAGTGGTCATGCAGTGCTCATCGAAGGCGAAGCCGGCATCGGCAAGAGTCGGCTCATGCGCGAAGTCGCAAGCCATGCACGTTCGTGTTCGCTGCCGTTGTTGATTACCCATTGCTACGAAATTGAGCGGGCGATTGCCTACCAACCGGCGATTGATCTTGCCACCCAGGCTTGCCTCAAGGTGCCGCTGGATCGGCTAGGCAGCATCGCGCCGACCTTGCTGGCCGAGATTGCCGCGCTGGTGCCCGCCATGGGCCAGCGAGGGCTTGCCTTGCCGCCTTTGTCCGCAGATTTGCCCGCGGCTCGTCAGGCGCGGCTTTTTATGGCATTGGTTCAGCTATTCGACGCACTGGCGCAAGACCGGCCGCTGGTTGTGATGGTTGATGACCTGCAATGGGCCGATGATGCGAGCCTGCAGTTTCTGCATTTTTATGCCAGACAGACTGCCAGCCGGCCGGCGGTGTTCATCGGTGCGTACAGAGACGATGAACTCGCCAACACCAGAGCCCTGAGCAGCTTGGTCGCGAGCTTGCACCGTGAATCGCACACGCGCCACCTTGCACTAAAGCGCCTGCGGCCAGCCGACACAATCGCGCTGCTGGATCGGCTCAACGACCCGAAGCTGAATTCACCCGATCTGGCTGCCCGACTTCACCTCGAAACCGACGGCAACCCTTTCTTCTTGTGGTCAATCATGCACGCCCTTCAGGAAAACGCGATCGAAAGTGAAAGCGAAAGCGAAGGCGAAGGCGCGCCGAGGGAAGGTGCCAGCGACGCGTCGAACGACAAATCAACGTTGCCACTACCAGACGCGTTACGGGACTCCGTGCGGACTCGCCTGGCTCGTGTTTCCGATGAAGACCGGTCCCTGCTCGAGCTTGCGGCAGTGCTCGGGCGGCGTTTTGATTTCGAGACGCTGCTGGCGCTTGCCCAGTCATCCGAGGAGCGCTTTCTGCGCAACATGGAGTCGCTGGTAAAGCGCCGGCTCCTGATCGAAGACCACGAACGCGGATGTTACGATTTCAGCCACGACAAGGTGCGGGAAGTGGTTTACCGCGATATTGGCATGGCCCGGCGCGTGCTGCTGCACCGTGCCGTGGCAGAGATGCTGGAACAGCATCCGCAAATCAACGCGCATGGGCACGATGCCCGCTTGGCTGAGCACTATGAACGCGGCAACGTCTGGTCAAAAGCAGTTCACTACCTGGACTTGGCGGCCAGCCACTCGCAGGCACTGTTTGCGATGCGTGAAGCGCTTCAATGGTTTGACCGCGCCTTGGCCTTGCTCGAGCACCACCCGCAAGCGGCCACGAAAACGGCACGACTCGCCTTGTTCGAGCGCCGCGGCGCGGCGCGCGCGCAGGCGGGGCAGATCGAGGGCGCGGTGGCGGACTTTCAGCGCGCGATTGACGCAGCCCGCAGCAACGGCGAACACTCGCATGCACGCGACCTGTTGATTCAGCTTGGCATGGCCCATCGACGCGCCGATGCCTACGAGCAGGCCACCGTCTGCCTGGATGAGGCGCTTGAAATTTCGCGCATCACCGGCGACCAGCGGCATACAGCCGACACCTTGTATCACCTGGGCACGGTCGCCTGGAGCAATGGCCGAAACGAGCTGGCGATTGCCTATCACCAGGAGGCCGTGGACATTTGCGAGCGCTTGTGCCTGACAGATATCGTTGCCGTGCAGGCTTTTCATGGCCGGGGTGAGGCCTGTTTCGCCCACGCCGAACCGGCAGCGGCCATCGATTCCTACGCACGCTCCCTCAATCTTGCGCGCGGCATCGCCGACAAGAGTTATGAATCGGAAAACATGATGATGATCGGCTGGGCCTGCATTGGCCACATGGGGCTGGCCGACTATCCTCGGGCGCGGTCACATTTTGACGCTGCGCTCATTATTGCGCGCGCTGCCGACCTGCAATGGCACCTGGGGCCGACATTAATTGGACGCGCCAATGCGCATGCAGCAATGGGCAATTTTGGTGACGCCTGGGCCGACTTGAAAGAGGCACTGCCTCGCTTGGAGACGCTCGGGTTGGTTCGCTACCAGATCATGGCGAATGACGCTTTGGGTTGCCTGTTCCTTGACCTGAATCTGGTCGGGCGTGCCTTGAAGAATTTCGAGCGAGGCATCACGCTGGCCCAGGATGCCGGCATCATTTATTGGCTGCCCAGACTGCAGGCCAATCTGGTGATCGCCCAGTTGCGGCTCGGCATACAAACCGATCAAACCGCATTGCAATCAGCCCGGCAGTACGCGCAGGATCACAGCGAAGCATGGATGACGCTGCGCTGCCTGGAGGCACTTGCAGAATCGGCGCTGGCAGCTCACGACCCGCAAGCATGCAAGCTGTATGCAGGTCAATTGCTCCTGCTGGCGTCGCCCGGCGGCATCCGCGAGATAGCTGGACAGGCCCACCGCTTGCGCGGCCTGGCGTCGCTCGCGCTGCGTGACTACGGAGCTGCGCACGAAGATTTGATGGCTGCCTTGACCCTGGCTGACCAGATCGGGCATGCTCGGCTGGCGTGGGAGTGCCATTGCGCCCTGGCCTTGACCGGCTCCGCCCGCAGTGACAAAAGCAGTGAAACCAGCCACCTTGCGCACGCTCAAAGACTCGCCGAAACCATCGCCGCAAGCCGTCGTGGGTCGGGATTGTTGGACAGTCTGGATCTGGCGCAATAAGTCGACCGTGCGCAGCTACCTTGGCCGATCTGCCGTTCGCATGACCGGCATCAACATTACATTGCCGGACGCCTTAAAAGCGGCATGACAACGATCGGGTGCGGTGCAACTCCACCGGCCAAGTGGTGCCGACGCAACGCCTTGGCGCGACGGCATCACGCACTTGGTGATGTCGCTGCTGGAGTTTATGCGGTGGCTGGCGGCACTGGTGCCGCGGCCGCGTCTACACCTCATATTTAGTCGTCCCTGCAATATTGCGTCAAGCGTTATGTGGCACCGATCTGGCAGCGCGAAACGCGCGAGGGTGTGTTGCACGAGGAGAGTGATCTTCTGGGAGTGCGGCGGGTGCTGCTCGGTGCCGGAGTGAGTTAGGCAGGTCGAGCGCGCTTGGGCGTTCGGCTGATGTGCTCGCTACTGTATCTGAAGCACGCGTTCAATTTGAGTGACGAGCAGTTGTGCGAGTGGAGCGAGAACGTGGTGTGGCAGTACTTCAGCGGACTGGAGTATTACGAGCCGAGGATGCCGTGCGATGCCGCACAGATCGGACAGTGCAACGAGTTGATCAAGGGTGCGGGCACGGCGGTCAAGCAGGCGTTTGTGGACCTGGGCTACCGGCGCGTTGATGCCCAGAATCCGGGAATAGAAGTCGTGCATCGAGGGCGCATCGGCTCGATGAGCAAACTGAAGAAACGACAACTGCTGCGCCGACAGGCGATCGAGCCCGCGATCGGGCACGTCAAGCACGACAATCGGATGATTCGTTGTTACCTGCAAGGCAGCACAGGCGACGCGCTGCATGCGATCAGTTGTGCGGCCGGCTACAACATCCGCTGGTTGATGCGAGCGATCCTGCGTTTAGGCCTCAAGGGCCTTTTTGCGCTCGCGTTACTAGCGGTCTATTGGCCTCGTATCGTGCAACGCCGGCCTCTGGCACGGATACACACCAAAATCATCGCCGATCCAGCGCCTCGTCTTGTATCCGTTGCGGCGTGAATTGAATTTTGCAGGTGCGACTATTTAACCAGGCACTTACGCTGCTTCCTTGATCATGACCTGAGTGGCGGCTTCATTGTGCGCGTTAGCATCCAAACGCGGCAAGGTCGTCAGGTTATCCAACCCGATCCATGACAGGCTGCGTGCAAGTTCGTCGCGCTTTCTCATGAGCCTGTATTGGCTGGCCAGGCACCAGCCAAGGACCACGACCCCGGCAGCGCCGAGCGCGGCCAGCATCATATGGCCGCGTAAGGCACCGAAGATGAAGGTCACAAGTATGACGAAGGTGGCAATGGCAAACACGGCGCGAATGTTGCAAAGCCGACTGTCCAGAAGATGTAACTCTGCGCGGCGCACGGCATCGGCTTCGCGCGACGTAACGTACTGATTTTGCACGGCAAAATTACTCCTTAATTGAGGTGGTTCCGTCACCATCCCGGAATTGAAGAGCAAATCTTACAAGCGAGTGATATGAATCGATTGTGGAGGATAGTTACGCCTCCTGCGGCGCATTCCACGAAGCGATCGATTGAATATCAATATCTCCCTGATTTATTTCAGGAAAAGGGTCTCTCGCGATCGCGATGTAAAGAGTGTCGACAGCGCCTTATTGAGCGCCGACGATCGCTAGCCGATTACTTCTTGCCCTTGAGCTGACCTTCAAGCTCGACATAGGTCGGCCGATCGCTCGAGTACAGCACCTTTCGGCCGAACTCGACGGCGACTTGCGGCGCATAACCTTGCATGCTGGCCAGCAGGGTCGACTTGATGCACTGCAGCTCCTTCGTGCCCTCGTCGACCTTCTGTTCGAGCAGTCCGGCCAGCGGTTCCACAAAGGCATAGGCCATCAGAATGCCGAGGAAGGTACCGACCAGCGCGGAGCCGATCATGCCGCCCAGAATGGCCGGCGCAGCACCCACCGAAGCCATGGTGTTGACGACACCCAGCACGGCTGCGACGATGCCGAACGCCGGCAGGCCGCCTGCGATCCGCTGAATCGCAGCCGCCGGAGCGTGCGCTTCATGATGGTGGGTGTCGATCTCGCTATCGATGAGCGATTCGATTTCGTGAGCATTCAAATTTCCGGACACCATCATGCGCAAATAGTCGGTAATGAACTCGACCACATGATGATCGGCGGCGATCACCGGAAATTTCTTGAAGAGCGCCGAGTCGTGCGGGTTTTCGACGTCCTGCTCGATCGCCATCAGTCCTTCCTTGCGCGCCTTTTGCAAGATTTCGTATAACAGCGAGAGCAACTCGACATAACGGGCCTTGCTGTATTTCGAACCCTTCAGAAGCTTCGGAATCGAGGCCAGGGTCGACTTCAGTACGGCTGGCTGATTGTTGACGATAAAGGCGCCGAGCGCGCCGCCGCAAATGACCATCAATTCGGTGGGCATCGCATGCAACACCACCGCAATCTTGCCGCCGTGAATCATGAAGCCGCCAAAAATACAGACGATCGCGACGATGTAGCCAATGATCACGAACATGAAGAAAGCTCTTTCAGGTTGTCTTCTGGATAGTGAAAGTCGAGGTGAGCCGCAATGGCAAAACCCCGGTTACTGCCCAGTCTACGAATGCACTGAAAATTGGATTGAGTAATTAGCGGTGTAAAGATCAGCCATTTCAAAGCTCGCTCAACGGGATGGGTCAAGCACCAGGAAGACAGCACTACAAAGACAAGCGAACGCCAAATCGAATGCCAAATCGAGACTTGACGCACGTAATAAGTGGACGCATAATACGTGGACACATAATAAGTCTTCTAATGTGACCCGACACGCCACCATGAACATCACTTTATCGATCGACGAGCAAATCGCGACGAAAGCTCGAGCAGCCGCGCAAAAAATGGGCAAAAGCCTGAACCAGGTCGTGCGCGATTACCTTGAGCAACTGGCTGGGGAGGCTAATCGAAGCCAGGAATGGGCGCAGTTTGAAGCTCGTTGTCTGCAATCCCCAGGCCGTTTGAACGGCTGGAAATTCAATCGTGACGAAGCCAACGAGCGATAGTTTGTCTCGAGTGGCCACCCGCAATTTCATTGACACCAATATTCTCGTGTATGCGGAGGGTGCTGATTCTTCTATCTTCCAACGCGTAGCTCTGGATCTACTCAAACGACTATTCGAGGAAAAGCGAGGTGTCCTGTCGACACAAGTGTTGCAAGAATATTGCAACGTCGCAATCAAGAAGCTTGGCCTGCCGATGGATCATATTCGTGCACAACTCGATTTGTACGAGCAATTCGAAGTTATCCAGGTTACGCCCGCTGTCATTCGCTTGGGATTGGACTTGCATCAGACTCGGAGCCTCGCGTTTTACGATTCGCTGATTCTCGCGACTGCACAAATTGCTGGCTGCGACTTGCTTTATAGCGAAGATATGAACGACGGCGAGCAAATTGGTCCGGTTCGCATCGTGAATCCATTCCGGTAGACTTCCGGAATCAAGCCGTCGGCAAATGAACGGATCAATCTGAACATGTCCAAGGCGCCCTATGACGGTTTAACACCAGACTGCATTCTCGATGCGCTGGACAGCGTGGGACAGCGCGGCGACGGCCGTCTGATTGCGCTGAACAGTTACGAGAATCGGGTCTATCAGATTTATCTGGAGTCGGGCGAGGTGGTGGTGGCCAAGTTCTATCGACCGCAGCGCTGGAGCGACGAGCAAATTCTTGAGGATCATGCATTTGCGCTGGAGTTGACCGCAGAAGAAGTTCCCGTAGTCGCGCCAATGCTGATCGGACAGCACAGCTTGTTTGAGCACGCGGGCTTTCGCTTCGCGTTGTTCAAGCGAATGGGCGGGCGCGCTCCCGAGCTTGATGCGCCCGAGGTATTGAGCCGAATCGGTGGTTTTCTGGGCCGCATCCACGCGGTCGGTGCGCGCACGGTGTTCAAGCACCGGCCTCGGCTCGACATTGCCGGCTTCGGCGTTGCGTCGCGCGATTATCTGCTCGCCAGCGATTTGATACCGATTGATTTACGCCCGGCCTGGTCGGCAGCCGCCGACGCGGTACTGGTTGCGATTAAGGGTGCGTTCGACGAACTCGGGGCATTGACACTGCTGCGAATTCACGGCGACTGTCATATTGGCAATATTCTCTGGTCTGAAACAGGCGCTCATCTGGTTGATCTGGACGACTGCGTCACCGGTCCTGCGATTCAGGACTTCTGGATGTTGCTGTCGGGCGATGCGCAGGCGATGGCCTTGCAGCTTGACGAACTGCTCGAAGGTTACGAGCAGTTTGCGCGCTTCGATGCGCGTGAATTGCGCCTGCTGGAGGCGCTGCGCGGTCTGCGATTGCTGCATTACAGCGCCTGGTTGGCACGACGCTGGCAAGACCCGGCGTTCCTGCTCGCGTTCCCTTGGTTCAACACTCAGCGCTATTGGCAGGACCGGATTCTCGAGTTGCGTGAGCAGATAGGCGCGCTGAGTGAACCTTCGCTGAGGTTGTTTCGTTAAGGCAGCCGACGAGCGTCGCGCAACGCGGCCGTCAGCTCCACTACAATTGTGTTGATGCAACCAATCGGGCGGAGCAGTTTTATGGCGATTCAAACTATCGGAATCATCGGTGCGGGCACCATGGGTAACGGTATTGCTCAGGCCTGTGCAGTCAACGGCATGAGTGCCATCGTTCAGGATATCAACCAAGCGGCCCTCGAGCGGGCGCTCAAAACGGTGTCTTCGTCGCTCGATCGTTCGGTCAAGAAGGGCACGTTGAGCGAGGACCAAAAAGCCCAGGTCATGAGTCGAATCAAGACCACAACTCTGGCCAGTGACCTGGTGCAGGCCGACCTCGTCATCGAAGCCGCGACCGAAAACGAAGCCCTGAAGATCAAACTGCTGCAGGGCGTCGACGCGATCCTGAAACCTGACACCATTATCGCCAGCAATACTTCGTCGATATCAATTACCAAGCTGGCCGCCGCGACCCGCCGTCCGGAACGATTTGTCGGCATGCATTTTTTCAATCCAGTACCGGTCATGGCGCTGGTCGAGATCATTCGCGGATTGCGCACTTCGGAAAGCACCGTGACTGCCGTCACTGATCTGGCACGCGCGCTGGGCAAGACACCGATCGGCGTCAAGAACAGCGCCGGCTTTGTGGTCAATCGCATCTTGTGTCCGATGATCAACGAAGCCATCTTTGCGCTGCAAGACGGCCTGGCCAGCGCCGAAGAAATTGACGCTGGCATGCGGCTGGGCTGCAATCACCCGATCGGTCCGTTGGCCCTGTGCGATATGGTCGGTCTTGACGTTCAATTAGCGGTCATGGAAGTGCTCTACAACAGCTTCAATGATTCCAAGTATCGGCCAGCGCCCTTGCTCAAGGAAATGGTCGATGCCGGACTGCTGGGCCGCAAGAGCGGTCAGGGCTTTTACAAGTACGCTTAGGTCAGAGTCAGCGCATCGTGGCCGGCCCCAACGCAGAGTTCTGGCAAGATAAATTCGAGACCGGGCAAACGCCTTGGGATCGCCGCAAGGTCAACACGCAGCTCACCGAATGGCTGAATCGCCTGGTGATCAGCTCTTCGCCGCCCAATCAATTGCAAGGACCGGTGGTAGTACCCGGCTGCGGTTCGGGGTATGAAGTCATCGAGCTGGCGCGGCGCGGCTTCAGTGTGATTGGCATTGACTATGCGCCGGCGGCGATCATGCGAGCGAATCAGCAACTTATTCATTTGACGCACGAGCAGCGTCGGCGCGTGCAACTGGTTCAGGCTGATCTGCTCGGCTGGCAGCCGCCCAGTCAGGTCGGCGCTGTCTACGAGCAGACCTGCCTGTGCGCTTTGCATCCGGACTATTGGCTCGCGTATGCCGCCCAAATGATGCGCTGGATGATGCCCGGCGGAAAATTGCTGGCGTTATTTGCGCAAGCACTGAAGTCGGGCGCCAGCGATGGGCTGATCCAGGGCCCGCCCTACCATTGCGATATTCATGCCATGCGCGCCTTGTTTCCAGACGTCTACTGGATCTGGCCGAAGCCGCCGTTTACGAAAGTCAATCATCCGATGGGCATGTACGAACTGGCGGTGGTGCTTGAGCGCAGAGGCGCCTGACCGCTCAATGCGCAGGTGAGATCGAGCAGCGTCCGCGCTCCGGATTGGCTTCGACCGGCTGTGCGACGATTTTGCTCAGCGCATCGGCACCGCCAACGTAGGCACCATCGATCCAGATCTGTGGCACGGTAATCGGTGTCTTGGGTCCGACGATCGGCTTGACTCTTGCCAACATTTCGTAAAGTCCGCGCGGTTCACGGACCACATCGTGATATTGATATGAGATGCCCGCCTGGTCGAGGTGGGCCTTGGCACGTTTGCAATGCGGGCAAGTTTCCTTGCCGTACACATGATTGCCTTGCACCGCCGAGCGTTGTGCATGCTGCGTGATCACCGCCTGAGTCAACACGCCACGATTAAGCGCACCCCCTTGGCCGATGATTTCGCCTTCGACCATAACGATTGGCGCATGCCAACCGCCCTTGGGTAGCGGTTTCCACCACTCGGTCAACCAATCGCGAATGTCCAGCTCGACCGGGATCGAGGCCAACTCGTTTTTCATGGTGTCCAGAATCACGTCCTTGGTCAGCGTACATTCGCCGCACGGAATGCTGACCTTGAATGGCCCCCATGCTCCGGCCCAGCGATAGACGGTGATGCAGATCGGTTTGGCGTTCATAGGCATTCTTTAGCTGGTTGTTGCTCCGGCGGGTTGTTGAGAGGATTTTGCACTGGATTCAAGCCCAGTGACCAGATTTTTGCAGTCTTCTTGTATTTCATGCTCGAGTCGAAGCGAGATATCCGAATGAACATAACGATTGAAGCGCCGAGCAGGGTTCAGCGCCTGACGGGGATTCAGCGCCGGGTCGGTCGATCGCTCGCGGTTCGTGTATCCTCTTTGACGACTCATTCACTCGCGCGCAACTTACATGCCGTCAAAGCCAGCAACCAAGAGTGCGATCAAGTCCGTCAAACCGGCCAGAGCCGGTCGCTCGCCGCTCAGCGCGCCGGTTGCCCGTTTCAGAATGCGGGTAACCAACGGTGCTGAAATCATGATCGGCCCGGGCAAGATTGCCCTCCTGGAAGCGATCGAAGAAACCGGTTCTATCACCGCTGCGGCCAAGCACCTGGGCATGTCCTATCGGCGCGCCTGGCTGTTGATGGATTCGATCAATCATTCGCTCAAGCAGCCCGCTGTCGATACGGCCGTTGGCGGTGAGCGCGGCGGCGGTACACGATTGACCGAAACCGGTAGGCAGGTCATTGATTTATACCGTCGGATCGAAGGAAATGCGGCGCGGGCCACCGCGTCTGAACTCAAGGTCTTGATGGGTTTGCTGGCGCACTGACCCTCGTCATGTACTGTAGTATATTACGCTCAAGAGGTCAGTGCCGGTCCTCGGCTCAGCGACGATCACGTTCATGAACATCAGAATATTGTGCCGGGCAGTCGTGTTATCGTCGTGCCTGACAGGTCTAACTTGCTTGCTGCCTCTGACGGCGGCCGCCGCCGATCTGACGGTTTCGGCCGCGTCCAGTCTCACCAATGCGTTTCGCGAACTCGCGCCGGTCTTCGAAGCCGAAAATCCGGGCGCCAAAGTCGTATTCAACTTCGCTGCATCCGATGCTCTGCTCGCGCAAATCGCCAAGGGGGCGCCCATTGATGTGTTTGCTTCCGCCGATCAGGAAGCAATGGATCGTGCCGATTCGTTGAAGTTGTTGGCACCAGGGTCGAAACACAATTTCGTCAGCAACACGTTGGTCGTGATCACACCCATCGGTAGCGCCCTGGATCTGAAGGCCCTGGTGGATTTGCAAAAGTCAGAGGTCAAGCGTGTCACGTTAGGCAATGCCGCCGTCCCGTTCGGACGTTACGCTCGTGGCGCGCTTGACGCAGCGCGTTTGTGGAGCGCGATTGAACCGAAAGCGATTTATGGACAAAACGTTCGCCAGAGCCTGGACTATGTCGCACGCGGTGAGGTCGATGCAGGCTTCGTGTACCTGACCGATGTGGCGATTCAAAAGGACAAGGTCAAGTTAGCGTTCAGTGTGGCGACCGAAACACCGATCCGCTACCCGATTGCCGCCGTCGCCGATAGTCCCAACCCGGCAGCGGCGCGCAAGTTTGTCGCGTTCGTCTTGACGCCGCCCGCGCAGGCGGTTCTGGCGCGATTCGGCTTCGGCAGGCCTTAGTACGCAACCGTAATACGTAACGCGTGATACCCCTATCAGTACGCCAACCCAGCTTAACGAGCCTGACGCGCGGATGAACGAGAACCTGTGGATCACGCTGGCCCTGACCTTGAAAGTTGCAGCCTGGGCAACCGCGATCAACCTCGCGTTCGGGGTCGCAGCCGGCTGGGTTCTCGCTCGCAAACGCTTCGTTGGGCGCGAATTGCTCGATGCGATCCTGACCTTGCCGTTCGTGCTGCCGCCAACGGTGCTCGGGTACTACTTGTTGGTCGTGATCGGCAAACAAGGTTGGCTCGGTCGCTGGCTGGATCAGAGCTTCGGCATCAACCTGATTTTTACTTGGCAGGGGGCGGTGATCGCCGCCTCGTTGGTTTCATTTCCGTTGGTATTGAAATCGGCGCGCGCGGCCTTCGATGAAGTGGATCCGCAGCTTGAGCGCGCCGCCCGCGTGCTGGGCCTCGGCGAGTGGGCGGTGTTTTTTCGCATTACTTTGCCCATGGCCTGGTCCGGCATTCTGGCCGGCACCCTGCTCGTGTTTGCCCGTTCGTTGGGCGAGTTTGGCGCCACGCTGATGGTTGCCGGCAGCATTCCGGGTCGAACCCAGACGCTGTCGATTGCGGTGTATGAAGCGGTGCAGGCCGGTCAGGACGATGTAGCGAATTTCATCGTAATGATTATGTCGCTGACCTGCATCGTGGTGCTGCTGGCGGCGGGTCGATTGGCACCACCGACTCGGCACGCTCGGTGACATTACCCCATGAGTTTTGACATCGACATTACCAAGGTCGTCAAGAGCGCGCAAAGTCGATTCGAGTTGAACGTACGCTTTTGCACACGTGCGCGCCGTACCGTCATCTACGGCCCCTCGGGCGCGGGCAAGAGTCTCACCTTGCAGGCGCTGGCCGGTCTCTTGTCGCCGGACCGCGGCCGGATCAAATTCAACGACGACGTGTTGTTCGATCATGATGTACCTATCGATGTGCCGGCTCGCCAGCGCGGCTTTGGCTACGTGTTCCAGGACTACGCACTCTTTCCGCGATTGAATGTGCGCCAGAACATCGCGTTCGGGCTGAAGCGTGGTTGGCGCAATCCTGACCGTCAGGTCGGCGGCGAGGCGGTGGACCACTGGCTTCGTGCCTTCGAGTTGACCGCTGTCGCGGCGCAACTGCCCAGCGAGCTATCGGGTGGGCAGCGTCAGCGAACGGCACTGGCGCGTGCATTGGTGCACGCGCCACGCGCCTTGCTGCTCGATGAGCCGTTTGCGGCGCTCGACCCGGAACTGCGCGAACGTATGCGCGGTGAACTCGACGAGCTGTTGAAACGCATCGATCTGCCGATCGTCATGATTACTCACGATCCTCAGGATCTTGAATGGTTCGGCGACGAGTCGCTTTATTTGCGCGACGGCATGATTACCGCACAACCGTCTACGCGACTCGTGTCAAGCGGGCGCTGAACCCGCTTTACTCATACCCCTGCAAGCCCGCCAAATCACGAATCACAATCGCCCCGTATTCAACCGCCAGCAAGCCCTTTGACTCCAAAGCCTTCAACGCTCGGTTGACCCGCTGGCGCGACAGTCCGGTCAGAAAGCCGATCTCCTGCTGCGAGATATCGAGTCGGCGATTGTTGCCCGGGAACAGCACCGGATTGAACATCTGCGCCAGACAGCGGGCGACGCGGGCGTCTGGTCCCAGCAGGCGCTCGAACTCGACCATCGCGATAAATTGTCCGAGCCGCTCGTTGAGTTGGGTCAGCAGGAAACGGTTGAAGGCAATACTGCTGTCCATCAAGCGATGGAACGTGGCGCGCGGCATGTAGGCGATCCGGCTGTCGCGGATTGCGACCACGTCGTAGCGGCGGGATTCGTCTTTGAGCAACGAGCCCTCGCCAAGCCAGGCGCCAGCCGGAATACCGGTGAAGGTGACAGCCTTGCCGTCGAACGACACCGAGGCAATTTTCACGATACCGTCGATGACGCCGACCCAACTGTCGACCGTTTCGCCTTTGCGACAGACCAGGCTGTTGGCTGGAATATCGCGCACAATCGTTTCCCGGTGAATCCGTTTGAGTTCCTCGCCTGTAAGGTTCCTGACCCAACCCGACTGATCGAGCAGATCTTTCAGTTGCTTTCGGTCAATGTTCATAGGCGGTGTGGCAGGCGCGGTGGGGCAAAGCGGATCAGTTGTCGGATTTCTGATATTCTGACTTGAATTGTCATCAAAGCGACAATCTGGACGACAATCTGAGTCTAGACTTCGCAACCGCCTTCTGGAAATTCCAGAAAAGCCGGCGAAAGTTCTGGAAAGTTCCCGGAAATTCGGCGGAATTGACTGAGGCCGGTACAAAAATAATGTAGTGACGAGTGATACCACGGTCGCGAGACCCACTGCGATGACACGAGGAGCACGGGAGACGATGGTGCAAACCGCAACTGCGGGCACGAGCGCCGCATTCGCCGAAGTTCGCGAGTTCGGTAATACGACCTTTCCTCGTCTGTTCCTGCAACACAACTCCGTGCGCCCGAGCGCACCGGCGCTGCGTGAGAAAGATCTGGGAATCTGGCAAACCCAGACCTGGGCTGAACTGAAAGCCGAGGTCGAGGCGATTGCAGGGGGTCTGCTGGCCATGGGTTTCAGGCGCGGCGAGAACCTTGCGCTGATCGGCGAGAACCGCCCGCGTCTTTATATTGCAATGATCGCCGTGCAGGTGCTGGGCGGTGTTCCGGTGCCCCTGTATCAGGATGCGCAGGCCTCCGAGATGCTCTACGTGTTTCAGAACGCCGAGATTCGGTTTGCCATCGTTGAGGACCAGGAGCAGGTCGACAAGATGAACGAGCTGCGTGAGCAACATCCGGCCCTCGCGCATATTGTTTTTGACAACCCGCGGGGTTTGCGGAATTATGACGATCCGACGCTGAGTTCGTACGACAAGTTGCTCGAGAGCGGTCGGCAATACGCCAGCAACCACAGTGGCTTTTTCCAGGCCGAGATCGACCGAGGTTCGCCCGATGATGTGGCAGCAATGTTCTACACGTCGGGCACGACCGGTAATCCGAAGGGGGTCATTCATACCCATCGCAACCTGATCTCGATGTCTACCGAGGTCTCGCGTATGGAGAAGCTGACGGCCGACGAAACGGTTCTGGCCTATCTTCCGATGGCCTGGATCGGCCAGAACATCTTCTCGTATTCGCAGTGGCTCATCAATGGCTTCACGGTGCATTGCCCGGAGTCGCAAGCGACCATCAACGCCGACATGCGCGACATTGGTCCGACCTATTATTTCGCACCGCCGCGAGTCTTCGAGGCCTTGCTGACCCAGGTCACGATTCGCATGGAAGATGCAGCGCCGTTCAAGCGTAACCTCTTCAAGTACTTCATGGATCACGCCACCCGGGTTGGCGGCCGTATTCTGGACGGCGACACGTCGATCGGCTTCCTGGATCGCCTGAAGTACCAGATTGGCAACATCGCGGTGTATGGTCCCCTGCGCAACGCACTCGGTATGAGCAAGATCAAGCTCGTGTACACCGCCGGTGAAGCGATCGGCCCGGATCTCTTCGTGTTCTATCGCTCGCTGGGCATCAACATGAAGCAGCTCTACGGCTCGACCGAAACCGCGGTCTGGGTTTGTGTTCAGCCCGACGGACAGGTCAGTGCCGAGTCGGTCGGCCCGCCGGTTCGAGGCGTTGAGTTGAAGATCGCCGACAGCGGCGAAGTCATGGTGCGCAGCCCCGGGCTGTTGCGCGAGTATTACAAGAATCCGCAAGCGACCGCCGAGGTCAAGGACGCCGAAGGTTGGTACCGAACCGGTGACGCAGGATACCTGGACCAGCAGGGCCATTTGCGCATCATTGATCGCGCCAAGGATGTCGGCAAGCTCGCCAATGGCGCCTTGTTCGCGCCCAAGTACGTAGAGAACAAACTCAAGTTCTTTCCGTTCATCAAGGAAGCGGTGGTGTTCGGCGCCGGCAAGGACGAGGTCATGGCCTTCGTCAACATGGATTTCGAAGCCTGCGGCAACTGGGCCGAGCGTCGCAACCTGGTGTACACCGGCTATGTCGATTTGGCCTCGCGCAAAGAGGTATCGGACATGATTCGCGAGTGCGTCGAAAAGGTCAACTTGGATCTGGCCTCCGATCCGATGATGGCCTCCTCGCAAATCAAGCGGTTTCTGATTCTCTACAAATCACTGGAAGCCGATGATGAAGAGTTGACACGCACGGGCAAGGTGCGTCGCGGCTTCATTGCAACCAAATATGAGGAACTGGTCGACGCCTTGTATTCGGGTAAACATGAACAGTATATTCAGACCAAGGTACGCTTTGAAGATGGCCGAGTCGGCCAGGTATCGGGCACTTTGAAGATTTTCGACGCCAAGGTGTTTCCGGCAGCAGCCGCTAAAAAGGCGGCGTGATCTTGGCAGCTTTTTTGGCTATCGCAGTTGAGCATTGTGAGTATTGACTAAATGAGCGAACGAAAAATCGGCGAGGTGATTCTGGATCTGAAGGGCATCTCGCTGGCCTTTGGCGGCGTCAAAGCGCTGACCGACATCTCGTTTAATGTTCGCGAGCATGAAGTGCGCGCCATCATTGGTCCGAACGGTGCCGGCAAGAGTTCGATGTTGAATGTCATCAATGGCGTCTACACGCCGCAGCAGGGCGAGATCACGTTCCGTGGTCAGCGCTTCAGCAAGATGAACCCGCGCAAGGTCGCCGAAATGGGCGTGGCGCGGACGTTTCAAAGCTTGGCTTTGTTCAAAGGCATGTCGGTGCTCGATAACATCATGACCGGGCGCAATCTGAAAATGCGCACCGGTGTGCTCGCACAGATGTTGAACATCGGCCCGGCGCAACGCGAAGAAACCGCGCAGCGCGAAGAGGTCGAGAAGATCATCGACTTCCTCGAGATTCAAAGCTTTCGCAAGACGCCGGTGGGCCGCTTGCCGTACGGATTGCAAAAGCGCGTCGATCTCGGTCGTGCGCTCGCCATGGATCCGAGCATGTTGCTGCTCGACGAACCGATGGCCGGCATGAACGTCGAAGAAAAGCAGGATATGTCGCGTTTTATTCTCGACGTCAACGACGAGTTCGGAACGACCATCGTGCTGATCGAACATGACATGAGCGTCGTTATGGATATTTCCGACCGTGTGGTCGTGCTCGACTATGGCAAGAAGATTGGCGACGGTACGCCCGATGAAGTGCGTAACAATGAAGACGTGATTTCCGCCTATCTGGGCGTGGCGCACTAACCAATACCGGTACGGCATCCGCGCAGTATTCAGGATTTAACGATATGGGATTTTTTCTGGAAGTAGTGCTCGGTGGCTTGATGGCTGGCGTGTTGTATTCGCTGGTGGCGCTGGGCTTTGTGCTGATCTTCAAGGCCTCGGGCGTCTTCAATTATGCGCAGGGCGCGATGGTACTGTTCGCTGCGCTCGCCATGGCGCGCCTGGCCGAGTGGATTCCAAAGTGGGTACCCGCGCTGTCACCGGTGGCGATGGTCATCGCCTTTGTGCTGTCGGTCATCATCATGATTGCGCTGGCCTGGGCGATCGAAAAGATTGTGTTGCGCCCGTTGGTCAACCAGGACGGCATTGTCCTCTTGATGGCGACCCTGGGCGTGACCTTCTTTCTTGACGGATTCGGTCAAACGATCTGGGGCTCGGACATTTACAACCTGGATCTGGGTATTTCGAAAGATCCGCTGATTGTTCTCGAGAATGTTTTTCCGGGCGGTATCCTGTTGAACCGGGATGACATCTTCGCCACCATCATGGCCGTCATCCTGGTGGCCGTGTTGGCGCTGTTCTTTCAGAAGACCGCCACCGGTCGTGCACTTCGAGCCGTCGCTGATGACCACCAGGCCGCGCAGTCGATCGGCATTCCGCTGAATCGCATCTGGGTGATCGTCTGGTCGGTGGCGGGTTTTGTTGCGCTGGTCGCCGGAATGGTCTGGGGCAGCAAACTGGGCGTGCAGTTCTCATTAGCGATTCTGGCGCTCAAGGCGCTGCCGGTGGTGATTCTCGGCGGCTTTACCTCGATTCCGGGCGCGATCCTGGGTGGGCTCATCATCGGGCTGGGCGAGAAGCTCTCCGAGGTCTATCTGGGCCCGATGCTGGGCGGTGGTATCGAGAACTGGTTTGCGTATGCGCTGGCGCTGTTGTTTCTGCTGGTGCGCCCGCAAGGTTTGTTCGGCGAGAAGATCATCGATCGCGTGTAGACGGATAAGAACGGACGATTAAACATGCTGTACCGCGAAAACGGCCAATTCAAGACGACGTACCGGGCCGATCAACAAATCTTTCCGATCCTGCAAGATCGGATTGTGGTCATTGCCTTCGTTGCGCTGATTATTTTTGTCGTCCCTTTGTTCACGACGGATTACGCATTTCGCGCCATCATCAATCCGTTCCTGATTCTGGCGCTGGCCACCATTGGTCTGAATCTGCTGGTCGGCTATTGTGGTCAGATTTCGCTCGGCTCTGGTGCGTTTATGGCGGTTGGCGCCTATGCTGCCTACAACCTCGCCCTGTACTTTCCGTGGCTCAACCTGATTCTGGTGTTCATCCTCTCGGGTGTGTGCGCCATGCTGGTCGGCATTATCTTTGGCGTGCCGAGTTTGCGAATCAAGGGTCTGTATCTGGCGGTGGCAACCCTGGCGGCGCAGTTCTTCTCGGACTGGGTGTTCGCCCGCATCAAGTGGTTCACCAACTATGCGGCATCGGGTTCGGTTTCGGTGCCGACGCCGGAGGTTTTTGGCATCTTGCTCGATTCTCCGGTACGCCGTTATTGGTTTTTGCTACTGATCGTTGGCGTCGGCGCGCTGCTGGCCAAGAATCTGATTCGAGGCCATATCGGCCGCTCCTGGATGGCGATTCGTGACATGGACGTCGCCGCATCGGTCATTGGTATTCAACCGATGCGCGCGAAATTATCGGCGTTCGCGCTGAGTTCATTTTTTATCGGGGTAGCCGGAGCGCTCTGGGGGTTTATTCACCTGGGTTCCTGGGAGCCGTTGGCCTTTGACGTCAACCGATCGCTGAATTTATTGTTTATGGTAATCATCGGCGGGCTTGGTTCAATTTTGGGAAGCTTCTTCGGTGCGGCGTTTATCGTGATTCTGCCGATTCTGCTCAATCAGGGACCGGCAGCCCTGGGTGTGCCACTGTCGACAGCAGCAGCGACCCATCTGGAGTTCATGATTTTCGGCGCGCTGATTGTGTTTTTCCTGATTGTTGAACCGCATGGCTTGGCGCGTTTGTGGTCGGTCGGAAAAGAGAAGCTGCGGCTTTGGCCATTCCCGCATTGATGCTGCCGGTTTCAAGTTTCGAGTTCGTAGATTTTAATAACCTGAAGGAGGTTGACCATGAGACAAATCGTTCGCAAGTCTCTTCTCGCCCTGGCAGCAACCGCTGCGGTAGCCACTGGTGCCCTGGCACCACAACTGCCGGCATTCGCCCAGGCTAAAGAGCAGTTTTTCCCGATCCTCGTTTACCGTACCGGTGCCTACGCGCCGAACGGCGTGCCGTTTGCCAACGGCATGGTGGATTATTTGAAGATGATCAATGCCCGTGATGGCGGCGTCAACGGCATCAAGATGACGTTTGAAGAGTGTGAGACGGGCTATGCCACCGACCGCGGCGTCGAGTGTTATGAGCGTCTGAAGGGCAAGGGACCGACCGGCGCCACCGCCGTGCATCCGTTGTCGACCGGCATCACGTTTGCGCTGACCGACAAGGCGCCGACCGACAAGATTCCAATCATCACCATGGGCTATGGCCGCTCGGAATCGGCTGAGGGTCGTGTCTTCAAGTACAACTTCCCGATTGGCGGCACGTATTGGACAGCGGCCGATATTCTGGTTCAGCATATCGGTAAAAAAGAAGGTGGTTTGGACAAGCTGAAGGGCAAGAAGATTGCGCTCATCTATCACGACTCACCGTACGGCAAAGAGCCGATCCCGCTGCTGGTTGAACGCGCCAAGATGCATGGCTTCGATCTGCAGCAGATCGCGGTCACTCACCCGGGCGTTGAGCAAAAAGCGGCCTGGCTGCAGGTGCGTCAAAGCAAGCCTGACTATGTGTTCCTTTGGGGTTGGGGCGTCATGAACTCGACGGCACTCAAGGAGGCGGTAGCTACCGGCTTTCCGCGTGACAAGATGTTCGGGGTCTGGTGGGCGGCGGCTGAGCCTGACGTGATTCCTGCGGGCGATGGTTCCAAGGGCTATCAGGGCCTCAACTTTCTGGCTGGCGCAGGTCTGGGTAAGGCCCATCAGGACATCCTGAAGCTGGTGCACGAGAAGGGCCAAGGCACCGGTCCGAAAGAGGAAGTTGGCACGGTGCTGTACAACCGGGGTATGGTTGCTGCAGCGATCAACGTCGAGGCGGTCCGCAAGGCGCAGGAAAAGCACGGCAAGAAGCCGCTGACCGGTGCCGAGGCGCAATGGGGCTTCGAGAACCTGGCCATCGATGCCGCGCGTATCAAGGCAATCGGCTTTGAGGGCTACATGACGCCGCTGTCGACGTCGTGCGCCGATCACATGGGCGGCAATCAGGCGCGTGTGCATCAGTGGGACGGCAAGAAGTGGAACTACGTGTCGGAAGTGCTTGCTGCGGACATGCAGATCATCAAACCGATGGTTGATGCTGCGGCCAAGAAGTACGCTACCGAGAAGAAGATCGACTATCGCGACTGCGCCAAAGACGCCGGCTGATTATTGCTGGCTAGTCCTGATGATTGATGATTGTTGATGGTTGATCCGGGTCGATTCGAATTTTAATGCTTGCCATTGAAGGTTGAATCGACCCGAACTGACCCGACGCGTTGATTAGTAGCAACTACTTCGGATTTGTATGAGCACCGCTTCCAGCACTGCGCTTTTGGTCGTCAACGGCATCGAAGTCATCTACAACCATGTGATCCTGGTGCTCAAGGGGGTTTCGCTGACCGTGCCGCAGGGCAAGATCGTGGCCTTGCTCGGTGGCAACGGCGCTGGCAAGACGACCACTTTGCGGGCCGTGTCGAATCTGCTCAAGGGCGAGCGCGGTGAGGTCACCAAGGGCTCGATCCTCTACAAGAACGAAGCGATTGAAAAGCTGACGCCGGCCGATCTGGTCAAACGGGGCGTCATTCAAGTAATGGAAGGTCGCCGCTGTTTCGGCCACCTGAGTGTTGAAGAAAACTTGTTGACCGGTGCTTACACGCGCGGACTGTCGCGTGCCGATACGCTGGTTGAACTCGAAAAGGTATACCACTACTTTCCGCGCTTGAAGCTTCGTCGTGCCTCGCAGGCTGGATACACCTCAGGTGGCGAGCAACAGATGACGGCGGTAGGCCGCGCTCTGATGGCCAAGCCAACCATGATTCTGCTCGATGAGCCGTCGATGGGTCTGGCGCCGCAAATCGTTGCCGAGATTTTCGGCATCGTCAAAGATCTCAACGAACGCGAGAAGGTCAGCTTCTTGCTGGCTGAACAGAACACCAATGTCGCACTCAAGTACTCCGATTATGGTTACATCCTGGAGAGCGGCCGAATCGTCATGGACGGCGAAGCGAAGGATCTGGCCAATAACGAAGACGTCAAGGAGTTTTACCTCGGGGTTGCCAAGGAAGGGCGCAAGTCCTTTCGCGATATCAAGTCGTATCGACGCCGCAAACGCTGGCTGTAGGAATGTGTTGGGGTCATAGGAACTGTTGATGAATCACTCTGCGTTTTATGACGAGTTGGAAACCCGTTCTCCCGAATCGCGTGAAGGCTCGTTGATGGCGCGCTTGCCCAAGCTCGTCGAGCACGCCATGACCAACGCGCCGGGCTGGGCCGAGCTACTCAAGGGTGTGGATGCCAAAGAAGTCTTTTCGCGCAAGGCGCTGGCCAGGCTGCCGGTACTTCGCAAATCCGATTTGAAGTCACTGCAGGAAAAGAGCCCGCCGTTTGGCGGTTTGACAACGGTGCCGGCTGGCAAGTCGGGACATCTTTTCATGTCACCTGGTCCGTTGTTCGAGCCGGAAGCTGCGCGTGATGATCCGTGGCGCTCAGCCCGTGCCTTGTGGGCGGCCGGCATGCGGCCGGGCCATATTTTGCAGAACTGTTTTGGCTATCACATGACACCGGGCGCCTGGATGGTCGACGCGGCGGCACGAAAAATCGGCTGTGCCGTGATTCCGGCTGGTATCGGCCAGACCGAGCAGCAAATTGACATCATTCGGGCCCTCAAGCCCGACGCCTACGTCGGCACGCCGTCGTTCTTGCGCATCATCATTGAAAAAGCGCGTGAGGTCGGTGCCGATATCTCCAATCTGAAAAACGCGCTGGTCGGCGCCGAGGCCTTGCCGCCAAGTCTGCGCGCCTGGTTTCTCGAGCAGGGCATGCAACGGGTGCTGCAATGGTACGGCACCGCCGATATTGGCCTGATTGCCTATGAAACGCCAGCGCTCGAAGGCATGACGCTCGATGAAGATGTGATTCTCGAAATCGTTCGGCCAGGAACCGGTGATCCGGTTTCCGATGGTGACGTCGGTGAAGTCGTCATTACCAGTTTCACGCCCGAGTACCCGTTAATTCGCTTTGGCACCGGCGATATGTCGGCCGTGCTGTCGGGCATCTCTCCGTGCGGGCGAACCAACACCCGCATCAAGGGCTGGCTGGGGCGTGCCGATCAGACCACCAAGGTACGCGGCATGTTTGTTCACCCCGGTCAGATTGCAGAGATCATCAAGCGTCACCCGGAGATCAAGCGCGCGCGTCTGGTGGTTTCAGGCGAAATGGCCAACGACCAGATGACATTCAAATGTGAGTTGGGTGGCGCTGCCTCGGCCGGTCTGGAAGCGCGGCTGATCGAGACCATCCGCGACGTGACCAAGTTGCGCGGCGATGTTGAAACGCTTGCCCCGGGCAGCCTGCCGAACGACGGCAAGGTCATCGAGGACGCTCGCAAGTACGACTGAAGGCGTTCGGCGGAACGCGGCGCCCTGCCCCGCACCCCGCCTGGCACATTGCATGGCGCTGGTTGCTCTATTGACAATAGTTGACCGTTGTATCTTAATCTGTGGTTGAGATGCAAAGTATCGACGATCAGATTCTTCAGCCAGGCGCGAGACTCAGATCGTCAGATGGTCGTCGCACTGGCGAAGTACAGGGCCTTCTCGGGCAAGGCGGTCAGGGTGCCGTCTACCGGGTTCAATTTGCGAACCAGACGCTGGCGCTGAAGTGGTACCACGTTCAGTACCTGGAAGCAGACCCAGGCTTGGTCAAACGACTCACCAAAGCGATCGATCGCGGTGCGCCAGATGGCCGGTTTCTGTGGCCGCTGGAGTTGGTCTATATCGATGGCCAAGCTAGTTTCGGTTACTTGATGCCGCTGCGCAGCGCCTCCTGTGTCGGCATGATTTCCTTGCTTGCGCCACCCAGTGAACGGATCGTGCTGCCGCTTAGAAAACGGCTCGCTGTTTGCTTGAATATCGCGCGCAGCTTTTATGCGCTGCATGCGCGCGGGTTCTGTTATCAGGACGTCAACTTCGGTAACATCTTTCTGTTCGAGCGCACCGGCGAGGTGCTCATTTGCGATAACGACAACGTCAATATCGATGGTGCTGACGCCAGCATTTACGGCACCAAGAAGTTCATGGCACCCGAAGTCGTTCGTCGCGATTCTTTGCCCAACACCCGGACCGACCTGTATTCAATGGCGGTGATGTTTCATTACGTGTTGATGGGTTGGCACCCGCTCGAAGGCGCGCGCGAATACGCCATTGACCTGCTCGGTACTGATGATGAACTGAAAATTTACGGTACCGAACCCTTGTTCATGTTTGATCGCACGGACACGAGCAATGCTGCGGTATTGCCCTACCATGGCAGCATCGTCAAACGCTGGTTATCACTGACCCCGGAGCTTCGGGCGCTGTTTCATCGCTCATTCGAGCGCGGGTTGGCCGATCCGTATTCCCGCGTGGTCGAGAGCGAGTGGATCGGGCTTTTTGAGTCGCTCGAGCATGCAACCTTTGAATGCCCGCAGTGTCATTATGAACATGCGGCGACGATCGAAGTCACCGGTTATTCGAAGGCTGCCGAACTTTCGGCTGAACGTTTGGCTGAACGTTCGAGCGCCACAAGTTTAGCGGGCACTGCTATTGCGCAGTGTGTTCACTGTGCGGTAGCGATTCGTAATCCGCCGCTGCTCAAGATTGGGCGAAAGCTTTGCGTGCTCGAAGCCGACCGCGTCATTCCGAACACTATCCTGGGTAACGAGTCGGCACCATCCTGGCAAAGCAGCGGCATCGTCGAGCGTCATCCGTTTCGGGAGGGGGCCACCGGTATTCGAAATCTGTCCGAGTCCGATTGGTTGGTGACGCCGTTGGATGAACACGACATCGTCGTCAAGCCGGGCGAAACCGTCGGCATCCTGGATGGCCTGAAGATCGATTTCGGTGGCCAGGTCGGTCACATTCTTGCGTGATGCGCCCATGAATACGAACGCCACCCAGGCAAGTGCGGCCGGCTTGAGCAACTCGCTCTGGCACGTGTACGGATACTCGCAAATAGGCAGCGCGCATGTGCGGCTTGGGACGATCAACCAGGACCATGTTGACTGGTACGTTGACCCGCAGGGTCAGCGTTTCGCGGCGGCGGTGGCCGATGGCCATGGCGCTGCACCGCATTTTCGCTCTGATATGGGTGCGCGGCTGGCGGTACAGTCGGCGCTTGAATGCCTGCAGCGCAGGCTGGCGCAAGGCTCGGACGATGGTTCAATCAATAGCACTGCGGGTGCCGCGATCGGCGCCGAGATCGAATCACGCTGGAACGCATTGGTGCAGGCGCACTTGCGGACGCACCCGTATGTCGCCGGTGAAGAACCATACGGCAACCGCCCGTATGGCAGCACGTTGTTGGCGGTGGCGGCCTCGCCGCGATGGCTGGTGACTGCACAAATCGGTGACGGCGATTGCTGCATCGGCTATGTTGGCCAATCGCTGCTGCGGGTCGATGCGTCACAGGACCGGTTTCAGGGCGAGCAGACTTTATCGCTGTGCCTTGAGAATGCTGCGCAATATTTCACCATTCAAGTGATTGATCTGGACTGGACGTCGAGCCAGCCGGATTTTGTCGTTCTGAGCACCGACGGGGTCGCCAAATCATTTCCCAGCACGGCGGCCTACGAGCGGGCGATCGCTCAGTTCCGCGACTTGTGCATGAGTCCGTTGAATCGTTTTGATGAGGTGACGAAACAAATTCCTGCATGGCTCAATGAAGTGAGTCTGCGCGGCAGTGGCGATGATGCGACTTTGTTGTTGGCGATGCGCAAACTGCAATCCGATGTCTGGTAGTTCCGATCTGGTAATTTCTATTTGGGAGAAGTACATGAGTGAGTCGAGACCGCCGGTTGACCTGCCACCGACCCCCAAAGGTTTGTCGCAGCAGATGAACTCCGAAGTGATTCCGTTCAAGTCGACCAAGATCAATATCAAGAAGAGTCCGCTGCTGTTTGCGGTCGTCGCCATCGCGGTGATGACCTTTCTGATGTTCAACCAGCTCAGCGGCTTCCAGCAGTCGGGCAGTACCGCGCCGATCTTCATGTTCGTGCTGGTGGCGATCGCGGCGATTCTCGTCAGTATGTTTGCATTCATGTACATCTATTCGAAATCAAATAAACCGTTGTGGGCGTTTGTGTTTCCGGTGGCCCTGCTGTACGCTATTTTGATGACGCCGTTGTCGCGGCCGTTCTTCATGATCTTCCGCGAAATCTTGCCCGGCAACTTCAAGCCGGAGATGAATGTCTCGGTGGCGCAGACCTTCATTGCAATGTTATTCGGCGCCGGCTTGATGGAGGAACTCATGAAGGCCTGTCCGGCACTGATCGGCGCCTGGCTGAGCATCAAGTCGGCCCAATGGAAGCCCAAGTTGCCGCCCGCCCTGTACGAAGGACTGCGGGTCAGGGGACCGCTCGACGGATTGCTGATCGGTGTCGCCGCCGGTGCGATGTTCATTTTCCTGGAAACCGGGATGCAGTACTCGGGTGGCGCTATTCTGAAAACGACCGATCCGGTTGCAATCATCGGCAGCCTCATGCTGATGGTGCCGCGAACCATGGGCGGCGTGATTGGACATATGGCCTGGGCTGGCATCACGGGTTATTTCATCGGCTTGTGTGTGCTGAGACCGCATTTGCCGAAAATCTATCTGCTCTGGGCCTGGTTGGCTGCGTCCGTGTTGCATGCGACCTGGAACACGGTTGGCGCCGGTGGGCTGGGTAGTCTGCCGATGTACGTATCGGCCATTGCGACAGTGGTCCTGTTCGTATCCTGTTTCCTGAAAGCTCGACAACTCGATCAGAAGTCGGGCGCCAGCCTGGAGACCTATGGCTCGATCGTCGTCGATATCAATGAGGTGGCGGCCAAGGCGAGGGCCAACGCTGGTGTCGGCGCTGGTGTCGGCGCTGCGAACGCCCCTTCGGTTTCGGCAGCGGCAAGGTCAGCATCGGCGGGGGCACAGCATTGGCAACAGGCGCCGAACGCGCAGGGCTTTCCCGCCGCCGCAGTGTCTGCAGACGCCGCGCACGCCGATAATTTTGTGCTGCGCCTGGACGGCGTCAACTTTGAGTTACGGGCCGGTCAGTCGGTCGATTTCAAGGCGAGGTTGCCTGGCCTGCCTGGACTTGCTGCCGACGTCACCACTCACCCGACCAATCCAAGCTTATTGGGACTCAGGAATCTCGGTGCGGTGGCTTGGAAAGTCACCATGCCAAATCTGAGCATCCAATCGGTTGAGGCGCAGCGTAATGTGCGGCTGGTTGCCGGCATGCGCATCGAATTTTCGCCGGGGACGACCGGACATATTGCGGCGGCATCATGACCGCTGAGGTTGGCGCGATGAAACTCGATGCTGGTCTCGAACAGATCGCCCGTCGGCAACTGCATGTGGTGTTGCTGCTCGATTGTTCGGGCTCGATGCAGGGCGAAAAGATTGCTTCACTGAACTATGCGATCCGTTCGGCTTTACCGGAACTGCGACAAGTGGCGCGCGAAAATCCCGAGGTTACGGTGCTCTTGAGTGCGCAATGTTTTGGAACTACCGCTTACTGGCATATTCAAACGCCGACGCTGATCGCCGAAGTGGAATGGTCCGATCTGAAAGCCGGTGGCGAAACCGCGCTGGGCGCTGCGCTCGAACAGACGGCGTTGATGTTGCGCAACGCCACCGAGAACGCCAGACTGTTGCCACCGGTGATCGTTCTGGTGTCCGACGGCTATCCGACCGATGATGTCGAAACCGGTTTTCGATTGTTCTTCGCCGAGAAGGCTGCGATGGCCGCGACCCGGGTGTCGATCTCGATTGGTGAGAACGTCGACATGGCTATTCTCGAGCGCTTCATGGATGCGCCCGGCACGCGTCTGAAGCCGCTGCAGGCCAACAGCGCGCCGGACCTGGTGCGCCACATCAAATGGGCGACTACGGTGCCCGTCAAGTCCATATCGTCGCCGGCGCTGGAGCCGAATCCGCAACAACGTCTGGCGCGGGAGGTCGAGCAACAGAATCGCGTGAACTCGAAATTCGTCTGGTAACTACGTTCGTTAGTGACGTCCGATAGTTGTGCCTGTAAGTTCTGTACGGCAATGCGGCACGGAAGATAGCAACAGTCAGCAAAGTAACAATAGTCAGCAAAGAGGATCTCTAATGGCTAATGAAGCCTTCGACAGGATTGCGGAAGTACTCAAGGAAGCCAGTAAACGATATCCGAAGGACGCTTTCACCGAACGTCGCCGATTGAGCGGGCTGCTCGCCGATCATATTACTGACGCGGACAGCGAGATCAGGGTCGTCATGAATGCAATCCAGGATGGCGCGACCGAGCAACTGATGCAGGCGCCGGCCAATGAATTGGGGCTGCATGTCAATCGCCTGGCCAGCAAGCTGGAGCGCGCCTGGGGTTTGAAACCTGAAATTGCGCTGCTGGCGATCCAGGCTTGTGCTTATGCGGTGGGGCGTGCCGATCTGCCATCGAAGTCGAGCATTGCATCCGCGCCGGGCGCAGCGGTTACGCCGGCGGCGGCTGGCGGGCATGATGACTGGGTCGGTATGACACAGGTGGTGAACCCTGCCTCTATTCAAGAGCCGACCGTTAATGCGTCGAGGCCGGTGACGCCGCCGGTGTCGCCGCCGGCGACCGGCGCATCGCTGAAGGACTGGTTCAAGAATAATCAAAAGCTTGTGATGGGCGGGGCGGCGGCCGCGATTGCTGCGTTCTACTTCATCGGTCAGGATCCGTCGCCGTCACAGCCGCCGCGAGATCCACAGCCCCAACAACCACAGCCCCAACAACCACAGCCGCAACAACCGCAGCCGCAGCCACAAAGACCCGGGCAACCGCAACAGCCTCAGCAACCGCAACAGCCAGGGGGGCAGCCGCAACAACCGCAGCGACCACCGCCGGGCCAGAGCGGCAATCCGAATCAGCCGGCACAAGGTCGACAAATGGCCTGGTACGACGACAACGGCATGAAGTGGGAGGTCTCGATGAGCAACACCGGCGGATTTTCAGCGCGCGGTACTTACCAAGGCAATGCCTTCGGGATGAAAGGTGAGGTCGCCAATAACGCCGTCAACTACCAATTGTTTGACAGCTCGAATCGCCAAATCGGCAGTGGCACGGGCACCGTCGACGACCCTCGACATCTATCAATCAACACGACCGATATGAATCGGCGGACGATTTACGCGGGCAAGATTCATATCGATCATCCGCCAGGAAATTGATGAAGAAACGAAACGGCTCTGGTACCGCCGAGAATGAAGCTGATGCACTATTGAATCAAAATTTCGCTGCTTGTATATTCAATTGGTGAATATGACCAGCCATCGTCGAGTGCAATACGCACGCAGCTTCAAAGCAGTGTTGCTTGCTTTATCTGTGAGCAATAGTGTTGCGTTCGCCCTCTGCACCAGCCCGGTCAATCCTGACGCAACCGACCCGGCGATACGCGGCAAGGTAGTGGGTACCTGGTACAGCGAAAATCCGAATCCGCAGCTCGGTATGGTCCAGCGCTTGTACCAGACGTTTTCTGCGAACGGACTGTTCGAGTATCGCGACCAGACCTGCGGCAATATTCAAGGTGTGCCTTGCTCGCAGAACTCGGGTCACGGCAGTTGGAACGCGCAACGGCAGGCGGACGGCTGGATATATGTCCGGGTGCAGTTCAGCGATTTGCATCGCACGAATGAATGTACGGGTTGGGCTGCCATGTTTCCGGACCCGAACACGATGGTGATGTCGAATAACTCGCGCGCGAAGCGCGTTCAGTAGACGTTGTCCAGTAGGCGGTGTGCGAAAACGGCGTGCAGAAAACGGTGCGTTGGATTTTGGTCTCTTGACTCTCGTTGAATGGAGTACTCGAAATGGAAATGAATGAACAGCAGACCGGCGCGCCTCGAAGCGATCAATCGTGCGACGATCAACAGGGCAGCTACCTCATGCATCGCCGCAGGAGTCTGAAGATGGCGCTCTTCGGTGCTGCAGGAGTAGTGGCCACTGCTGTGGCTGCGAGCGCTGCGCACGCCGGCTACGGCGCGTGTTCGATTTCAGGTTGCCCCTGCAAAGGCTATATGGGCAGCGCCCAGCTTTGCCAGAATTGCGGGCATCAGTATGGAGCCCACTGGTAGGTTGACCAGGGTCGCGCAAGTCGGCGTCGTCTTCTGATTTTCGGTCGTCCCAGCAGTTCCTAATCCCTGACTTTGTCCAGGACAATGGCTTGGCGGTTTTCGGTCTCGGCTAACATCAAGTTAACCAGAGGGGATTACCGTGGACATGAAGGTCAACCATTCAACGATTGATAGCGAAGCAGATTCCGCGTCTGGGGTACCGCTGTCCGAGAGAATTCGCGATCGCCTGCGCAACGCTGACCAGCGATTTTTCGCCAACGACAACATTTCCGAATTTATCCAGGAAGGCGAACTCGACGGCTTGTTGGCCGAGGTGCAGGGCAAGTTGACGGGCGTTCTCGAAAGTCTGGTCATCGACATCGAAAATGACCACAACACACAAGACACCGCCCGCCGGGTGGCCAAAATGTTTGTCCGCGAGGTATTCGCGGGCCGTTATGCGCCGATGCCCGCCATTACCGAGTTCCCGAACGCGACGCACCTGAATGAACTCATGATCGTCGGCCCATTGACGGTTCGAAGTGCCTGCTCACATCATCTCTGTCCCATCATGGGAAAGCTCTGGATTGGCGTCATGCCGAATGCCGAGTCAAATCTGATCGGACTGTCGAAGTTTGCGCGGATTGCTGACTGGATCATGAGCCGACCGCAAATCCAGGAAGAAGCTATTTCCGAGCTTGCCAATGTGCTCGAGGAACGGATTCGTCCCGATGGTCTCGCGGTCGTGATGGAAGCCAGTCACTTTTGCATGCAATGGCGCGGCGTCAAGGATATTGATGCCAAGATGACCAATAGTGTGATGCGCGGCAGTTTTCTGACCGACTCGGCGCTGCGACGCGAGTTTTTGTCGTTGCGCTCGGTTTAGCCGCCCAAGGGTGCCGCTGGCGTGCAAAGCTCAACAAGCGTTCCATCGGGACAACGCACATACGACAAGGTTTGCCCCCAAGGTTTGGACTCCGGTGCATTAAGCTCTGTCGCTCCCGCAGCCAGTGCTGCGGCGTGAAAGGCCGAACGCCTTCTCAAAGAAATCAAGCGACTCTCCGACGTTGGGAACATAGGTGATGGTGTAGCCGTACTTCATGAGTGCTGCTGAAGGTGGGGTCTAGCAGTAAGTTGGATTGGGTCAGCGCGTTTCGTACTTTTGCAGGCGGTCCGACTCAATGACTTCAATGCCGGCCCCGGCGCGAACGGCGGCGTCGATCATCGCCTTGGCGACGGCAACATCGGATATCGGTCGGTAGCGGGCCGGGATCAATGCCGAAATCGGTCCGCTGATCGCCAGTACCAATCGCTCGCCGAGTCGATGCTCGCCACGATCACCCGTCAACATCGACGGTCGAATGATACTCACGCTCGCATAGCCGAGTTGGCTGACCGCCGCTTCCACTTCGCCTTTGACTCGGCTATAGAACACGCCCGATTTTGAATTGGCGCCCATCGCCGAGACCAACAAAAATTGCTCTGCACCGGCCTGGCGGGCGCTCGCGGCAAACGCCAGCACGTAGCCGTAGTCAACCCGTCGAAAGGCGTCCTTTGAGCCTGCCACCTTGATGGTCGTGCCGAGGCAGCAGAATGCATCGTCTACTTTTGGCAGACGCTGTTGCGCGAGCGACTCGAAGTCAATGATTTGCTCGGTCAAGCGGGCGTGCTTGACCGTCAGCGGTTTGCGTACCAGTGCGGTGACTTTGCTGTAATGATCGCTTGCCAACAACTGCTGCAAAACTTGTTTGCCGACCAAGCCACTGGCACCCGCCAGCAACGCTGTGCGAACCGGAACCTTGTTCATCGGACAACGACCGACCGGTTGGCCGGCGAGAATCGCGTCGACCGAATCGGCCTCACGATTGCAGGCGCTCAGACGCTTGGCGAATCGCCTGCCGAATGCGCGGATAGGTTCCGCAGCGACATAAATTGCCGGACATGGCGGCGTCGACGTCGGCGTCGCTGGGTTTGGGATTGCTGGCTAGCAGGGCGGTGGCCGCCATGATCTGGCCGGATTGGCAATAGCCACACTGGACGACGTCGATGTCGATCCAGGCCTGTCGTACCGCTTGGGCAGCAGGGCCACTCAAGCCTTCAATGGTCGTGATCTTTTTGCCAGCGATCGCCGACACCGGTGTCACACAAGAGCGCGACGGCGCGCCATCGATGTAGACCGTGCAGGCGCCGCACAGCGCCATGCCGCAGCCAAATTTGGTGCCGGTCATGTTCAGCAACTGACGAATCGCCCAGAGCAGCGGCGTATCGGCTTCGGTGTCGATTTCGACGTCCTTGCCATTGACGTTGAGCTTGATCATTCGGATATTCCAGTACGGGTTGGTGATTGCTGGTGGACGCGCTTCGAGACTGCATGCGCGCGCGATCCAGTGCGATCAAAGTGCGTCATGCCGGCAGCTTGAGTGGCAAACTGCGCAGCCGTTGACCGTTCAACGCAAATAGCGCGTTGGCCAGGGCCGGCGCCACCGGTGGCAACCCGGGCTCGCCAATACCTTCCGGATGCGATTGGCTGGCGATGATGTGCGTCTCGATGACCGGCGCTTCATTGAATCGCAACATCGCATAATCGTGGTAATTACTTTGCTGCACCTGACCCTTGTCGAGCGTGATTTCGCCATACAGCGCTGCCGACAATCCGAAAATGACTGCGCTTTCGATCTGTTGTCTGATGATGTTCGGATTCACCGCGAAACCGCAGTCGAGCGCACAGACCACGCGATGTACGCGAATGTTTTTTTCCTTGTCGATCGATACTTCGAGCACCTCGGCGACGATCGTACCGAAGGATTCATGCAAGGCGATGCCGCGCGCTTTTTTCGCGCCGTCGGCGGCTGGCGCCAGTGCCTGACCCCAACCCGATTTCTCGGCGGCGAGCTTTAACACGGCCAGATGACGCGGGTGTTTGAGCAGCAGCGAAGCACGAAAAGCGACCGGATCCATCTTCGCTTCATTCGCCGCTTCATCGACAAACGATTCCTTGAAGAAGGCCTGATGTGAATGGCCAACCGCGCGCCAGAAGCCAACCGGTATGGG
>JANLTP010000182.1:0-6591 GCA_031363055.1 Burkholderiales bacterium
ATCTTAAGGTGCTTCGTACAGGTTCAAGATGAGCACACCTTGCTGCTTCCGGATGCACCGGGCAACAACCGGCTCGATACGCTCGAGGCTTTGGTCGCCCGAGCGTCAACTCAAGCGCGACGCGCTACCGAGCATGGGTGAGATGCTGGCCGATCAAACCGGCCTGAAAGCGCCGCCGGAAACGCAGGCCGAGATGCTGGCGCGCTACCAGGCGGACCTTTAAGGCCGCGCGATACCCTCGAGGCTGCAGATCCCCTCAAGGCCGCATGATCCCTCTTTCGCCGCGCGATCAATCACGTTCGAGCTGTAAGTCCGCGACCTTTAGCGAGTCGAGTTGCCATAGTTGTGCCAGCAGTCGTTGACACGCAAATGCGCCAATGACTGGCGCGACCAATTCCTTGAACTTGGCATCGATATCAGCGTCTGAGAGCGGTGCCTCCGGGTCGCCCTTGCGACACGGCGCAAAGTGCTCGTATCGGTTGCCGTTGTTCAAGGTGATGAAGACTCGGGCGGCGCGTTGTGACGGAAACCGAGCGGTCAGTTGTGGATCTTCCGTGAGACTGACTCGCGTCATCAAGGCCCTGATGCCTTCGTCGGCCAGCCGTTCGTTGCTGAACGCATCGAGCCGTACCGAGCCATATAGCAAGGCATGACTGACCACATAAGCCAGGCTGAACTTGGCCTCGGTGGCGGTGACGGGCGCGTCATTACCGGTGACATCGACGGTCGCCCGATAGCCCTCGACATCGATGCGAGCAATATCGCGCGGCGCGAGTCCATGTTGATCGCGTAGCGCCAGCGCGGCATCAATCGCGGCAAATGCGTGGCCGCAACAACCATGGTTTTTCTGGGTCATGTGGGCAATGTTGTAGTGCACGCCCAAGCCTTCGGTTGCTCGGCTCCAGTCGGCGCCGGTGGAGAGCCCGGCGCCAAACCCGGCCGCGCCTTCCAGCATGTCGGCGACGCCGGTGACCCCTTGCGCCGCGGCCTTGGCCGACAGCACACCGACACTTGCAGCGTGACCGGCATGCAAGGGTTTGGTCATGGCATCGGAGCGAAAGGCTTGCTGCAGGCCCGATGCAAAGGTCGTCGCGGTAGCCAGCGCATGTTGCACGACTTCGGCACGAGCCGGAGCCTGCAGGATCGCTGCGGCGGCGGCTGCGCCTATACACCCGACAGTACCCGTCGTGTGAAAGTAGCGGTAGTGCGAAGGCTGCACCGCAACACCGATCCGGGTTGAAATCTCGTAGCCAATAATAATGGCGCGCAACAGCGTCAGTCCAGAGCGATCAAGGTCTTGCGCCACCGCGAGGGCGGCAGCGATGGTCGGGCAACCGGGATGATAGGCGGCGTCCTTGAATATATCGTCGAACTCGACGCTGTGCGAGGCGCTGCCGTTAATCCAGGCCGCGGTCGCTGGAAAGGCGCGCAGACCGAAGCCGGGCAGAGTCGATCGGCCAAACCCGAACTCTTGCGAATGTGCGCGCACCAGCAGAGTCGCAGGTGCGACTTGCGTACCCGGGTACAGTGCCGAGAACCAATCGATGACGGCTCGTTTGGCATGATGCAATGCCTCAGCGGACACGCTGCGCTGAGCCTCGTTTTGTGCGTATTCGGCATAACGGGCGAGCAGGGTGCTCATGGTTAGCGTGAAACACCACAATGGGTTGTGTCACTGACGGATATCAGCGCATCGACCGCCAGCACACCTTTGCCCTCGGGCAGGATCATCAACGGATTGATTTCAGCATCGAGAATCCCAAGCTGCGGTTGCAAAGCGATTTGCGAAAGCGCGCAAAGGGCAGCGGCCAGCGCGTCCAGATCGCCCTTTGGTTTGCCACGAAGACCCTGAACAATTTTGAGCATACGGACCTCGGCAATCATTTCATGTGCGGTCGTCAAATCGATGGGCGCCAATCGAATACTGCGGTCAGCGGCAATCTCAGCCCAGATGCCGCCGGCAGCCAGCAGGATGATCGGGCCGACCTGTACATCCAGTTTATAGCCGATCAGCACCTCGGCGAGTCCGGCGCACATCGGCTGCAGCAGTGCCAGATCGGCCTGCAGATGGGCGGCGCGTTCGTTCAGATTGTCGCGCAGCCGGACCAAGGCTTGCTGTAGTTCGCCGGCATTTGCAATGTTCAGAATCACGCCACCGACTTCGGTTTTGTGGGCGATCTGCTCACTGCACACCTTGGCGGCGATCGGATAGTCAAAGGGCAGCTCGACCGTGAATGGCGCTGCCAACGGCAGGGTAACGAACGGTGCGTGCGGCACACCCAGATGCGCAAGCACATGGTAAGCCTGTGCCTCGCTCAAAAAGCGCGCAGCAGTGCCCGTCAAAGCTGGCTTCGGCTGTTCCGGCAAGCGCTCGGCTTCGCTTGCAAACCGGCGCCGCACCAGTGTTGCGGCAATTGAATCGCCGCAGGCCTCGGGCGTTCTGAAGCAAGGCACGCCGGCGGCGGTCAGCGCCAGATTGGCCTCGGTAGCTTCGGGTACCAGCATGGCGACCAAGGGCTTCGGATGCCCAGCACTGTCGATAATCGGCTTGACGGCGAGTTGTGGACTGAAGCGCGCTGAAGAGCCGACTACCGCAACCACCAGATCGAACTCGGGCGCATTCAAATAAATATCCAGTGCGGCCTTCATGATTTCGTATCGAGCACCCGCCAGGGTCAGATCAAGCACACGCCCGCGCGCCGCGTTGATACCGGCGGCGCGCACCTTGGTCATTGTGTCGTCGCTGGGTAACTGTACCGTGATATCGCGCATGCCGAGCTGGTCGACCACCATGGCCGCGCCGCCGCCGGTGGTGGTGACGAAGCCAACTTGAGGGGCGCGGTTCGATTGCGCCAGGGTTTTGGCGCGCAGCACGCGCTGCGCGAGCGGGAAGCACTCCAGCAATGACTCGAGAAAGGCGACCCGAATGATGCCGCTATCGCGTAAAAACGCGTCGGCAATATCATCTTCACCGGCCAGCGCGCCGGTATGGGTGGCATTCATCTCGGCGGCCGCGTTCGAGCGGCCGAGCTTGTAGGCAATCACCGGCTTGCCGCGCCGCGCCGCCTCGAGCGCGAAGGCGCGCAGTCTTGCGGCGTGGCGCAAGTTCTCCAGGAACAACAGATAGCCTTCGATCTCGGGATCGTCGAGGGTTGCCGAACATATTTCGCCGACGCTCAGATCGACTTCGCCGCCCACCGAAATCAGACCGGCAAATCCTATACCTTTGGCCTTGCCGCGCGATACCAGTGCGCCGATCATGCTGCCACTTTGTGAGGCAACGAACAGTTTGCCGCGCGGAAAGTCGGGTTCGGCGAAGGCCGCATTTGCGGTCAACATGAGGCCGTTAGCAGGATTGACGATCCCCAGACTGCTGGGCCCGACAATACGCAGCTTACCAACTATGTGATGGCCATCGCTGCCGTCGACAGTGCCGCGAAAAGCAGGATCCGCCGCTATCGCGAGCAATTGTGCCTCCAGCGCCGCACCGGCCTCGCCAGCTTCCGAAAAACCACTGGCCAGAATAGTGGCCAATCGAACGCCGACCTGCGTGCATTCGCGCACGCTCTCGAGTACCGATTCGGTGGGCGTCAGAATAAACACATGTTCCGGTACTTCGGGCAACGACGACAGCGACGGCCAGCAACGCTCACCGAGCACTTCGGTGCGACGCGGGTTGATCGGGTAAATGGTGCCGCCAAAACCGGCCAGCCGCAGATAGTGCAACGGCCGGCCGGCGGTCTTGGCGATGTCGTTCGACGCACCGATCAAGGCAACGCTGCGCGGATTGAACAGCACCCGCGCCAGTTCGGCGCCCGTCAGTGATCCTTCAGGCAGTGATCCTTCAGGCAGGGCTTCATCAGGCGGATCGATTAGCATTGCACAATCATAAAGGATGAACACTTGATCGATGTTCTGGTCGTGGGCGGCGGCAACGCCGCGTTGTGTGCTGCGCTGACGGCTGCCGAGGCGGGCGCTTCGGTGCTGATGCTTGAGTCGGCACCACGCGACTGGCGTGCCGGCAATAGCCCGCATACCCGTAACCTGCGCTGCCTGCACAACGATCCGCAAGATGTCCTGACCGGCTCCTATCTCGAGGACGAGTACTGGGACGACCTGAACCGCGTAACCCGGGGCATTACCAACGAAGCGCTGGCCCGACTGGTGATTCGAGAGTCCGGACAGTGCCGCGACTGGATGAAACATCACGGCGTACGATTTCAGCCCTCGCTGGGTGGCACCTTGCATTTGTCGCGCACCAACGCCTTTTTTCTCGGCGGCGGCAAGGCGCTGGTCAACGCCTACTGTCGATCGGCTGAACGGCTAGGCATCGAGATTCGTTACGACGCGCCGGTTGTTGATCTCGAAATCAACGTTAACGGCGTCTCGCGAGTGTGGGTCGGCAAGGTTGACGATGACGAAGCCGGCCGCGCCGGTGCGGTACGCGATGGCGCCGAATGCCTGAGCGCACGAACCGTGGTCGTGGCCAGCGGCGGTTTCGAGTCGAACCGTACCTGGCTGCGCGAAGCCTGGGGCGAGGCGGCCGACAATTTTCTGATTCGAGGTTCGACCTTCAATCGCGGCACGGTGTTGCGGCGGCTGCTTCAGGCCGGCGCTGAATCGATCGGCGACGCGACACAGGGTCACTGCGTCGCAATAGATGCGCGCGCGCCGGCCTTTGATGGGGGAATCGTCACGCGCATCGACTGTGTGTCGTTGGGCATTGTCGTGAACATTAACGGCGAGCGCTTCTACGATGAAGGCGAAGACTTCTGGCCCAAGCGTTATGCCATTTGGGGTCGTTTGGTGGCGTTACAGCCCGCTCAATTGGCTTGGTCGGTGATTGACGCGCAGGCGCAGGGCCGATTCATGCCACCGGTTTACCCGGGTTTGAAGGCCGATTCACTGCCCGAGTTGGCGCAGCTCATGAAACTGCCGGTCGACGCGTTCATGAAGACAGTGCACCAATACAATCAATCAGTATGTCCCGGCAAGTTCGATCATGCGGTGCTCGATGACTGTAAGACCGAAGGGCTGACACCGGCCAAAACGCATTGGGCCTTGCGCCTTGAAAAGCCGCCCTTCACAGCGTTTCCGCTGCGCCCGGGATTGACGTTCACCTATCTGGGGGTCAAGGTCAATGACCGCGCCCAGGTTCTGTTCAAGCGCAGCGCAGCGGGCGAGTATGGCGAGCGTGGCGTACAAAGCGAGCATGGCCTACCTGAAGGACATGGCGAATACGATCGCGCTGAATATGCGCCGGCGACAAGGCTGTTTGCGGCTGGCGAGATCATGGCTGGCAATGTGCTCGGCCAGGGGTATCTGGCCGGCATTGGCATGACCATTGGTACCGTGTTCGGGCGCATCGCCGGGCGCGAAGCGGCGGCTCGTGCGCTTACCGATCGTGCGCTCGCCGATTGTGCCGTTGAAAATCAATCGAACTGAGGTCACCGTGCAGATTCCGATTCAATTGCTGAGTTCGCTTCCCGATCCGCATGCGGAAGGCGCGCGTGTGATGGGAATTTGTAATTCCTGTCGGTACTGCGAGGGCTTCTGCGGCGTGTTTCCGGCGATGGAACGGCGTATCGATTTCAACCGGCTCGATATGGACTACCTGGCCAACCTGTGCCACAACTGCGGCGCTTGTTTCCATTCCTGTCAGTATGCGCCGCCGCATGAGTTCGCCTTGAACCTGCCGCGAACTCTGGCACAAGTGCGGCTGGCCAGTTACCGCGACTATGCCTTTCCGCGATCATTCGGCGTGCTGTACGAACGGCAAGGCCCGTGGCTGGCGGTCGTGCTGGTGATTGCGCTAGCGTTGATCATGGCGGTGGCGGCTCTCTGGAAACAGCACGTGTCGACCGAGGGCGCAGCGGTGCTCGGCAAGTCGTTTTACGCGATCATTCCGCACCAGACCATGGTGGTGTTGTTCGGCGTGGCCTTTGGTTGGTCGATGATCGCGATGCTTGTCAGCGGTTGGCGTTTTTATCGCGCCACCGCGTCGCTCGACCCCATGACGGCGAAGGCGACACCGGGGGCAGGCCAGGTGGCCGTATCGAAGGCCTTGCGCCTCGAGTATCTGGACGGCGGTGGTGATGGTTGTGTCAATGATTCGGATGCGCCGAGCACGGCCCGCCGCTGGACGCATCACGCTGTGTTTTACGGTTTTATGCTGTGTTTCGCATCGACTTCAATCGCGACGATCTATCACTATGTATTTGGCTGGCAGGCTCCGTACGATTTCATCAGTCTGCCAGTGATCCTGGGTACTGCGGGGGGTGCTCTGATGGTGCTCGGCACGACGGCCATGTTGATGTCACGCGTCAAGCGCGATACGCGGATCCAGGATTCCGCGCAGCAGACTATGGATCTCGGTTTTGTCGGCCTGCTCTGGGCCGTTGCGGTCACCGGACTGGCCTTGCTGGCCTGGCGTGAAACCGCACTGATGCCCGCAGTGCTGATCATTCATCTGGCCACTGTGTTGGCGTTTTTTATTCTGATGCCGTACGGGAAGTTTGTGCACGGAATGTATCGTGGTATCTCACTGTTACAACATGCGCGTGAGCAGCGCAGCCCGAACCGGTTCGCTTC
>JANLTP010000187.1:0-15184 GCA_031363055.1 Burkholderiales bacterium
TCCGGCAGCTTGCCAGCGTCCACAGTCCCCGGGTCGAGGTTGCGCAGCGACAGCGTACTCGACACGGTCGGCACAAAACTCAAAACGCCTTGCGCCGCAAACTGATAGTCCGGAATCTGATCATTGAATCGGCGCGGCATCAGACGTGCAATCGACCAGGCAAGCTTCGGATTGGGCTTGTTGGCCAGCACATCGAGTTGTGTGCTGAACTCCAGCGGATTATCGCGCACGGTGCTCGCGCCCTCGATGCGCAAGCCTTTGAGCGGACCTTTGGCCTTGACCGTCACCAGAATCGGGTCCGGCAGGGCCGGCGTCTTGCCGAACAGGCGGAACTCACCATCGGTTTCGTAGGGTTGATGATCGGCGACCTTGAGTCGGCCCTCAAGCGTGCCCTGATCAAGCGTCAATCCCAGGCGGGTCAAGGACAAGGAATCGGCGCGGTACTCGAGACCGAATCGCAGTCCGCGTATTTCCGTTGCCGGGTTGCGACCAATCTCCAGCATGACGCTGTCAACAGCGACACTGTCAATGGTCAGGCTGAACGGCAAGGCCAGCGAATCAGGCAAGACAATGTCTTGATTGCTGGGGGGAGTCTTGATGTTGACGCGCTTCACCCGAAGCTCGAACAAATGCAATTCGCGCTGCCACAAGGCCGACAGTCGTAGTCGGAATCGGCTGTTGACGAGTTCGATATGTTTGCCGTCCTTGGCGTGCCACTGCAAGCGGCCGAGGGTAAATCCTTCCGGCGTCCAACCCGGCGACGGCTGGGGATCAAAGCGTTCGAGTTTTTCAATGACGAGTTGACCATCGCTGGCCTTCACCGCCGACTCAATCGCCCAATCGACCAACCAGCCACGCAGCAAGGCCAGGGCAAGCACGGCAACGGCCACCAGCAACAAGCTTGCAGTGCCCAACAGCCACCAGCGCTTTCGAATATTGAGCATGTCAGAAGGTGTATCCGACCGAAAAATGCACGCGCCATTGGTGATCTGCGCTGCCTCGGGCCAGGTCCAGATTGATCGGACCGATCGGAGTTCGCCAACGCAAACCAACCCCATAACCCCACAGCGCCTTGAAGTCGGCCAGTCGATCGACCGCATTGCCGACATCGGTAAAGGTGGCGAACCAGAGGCTTTGGCCGATCGGGTGCTGATATTCCAGACTTGCAATGCCCAGGCTCAGGCCACCGACAATCGCATCACCTTGTCTGATACCAATGCTCTGGTAGCCGTAACCGCGCAAGGATTGCGCACCGCCTGCACGAAATAGACTTTCGCTTGGAATGCTCTGTCGACTGTTGGCAAAGACGTGCCCCAACTCGATCATACCGATGAAGATTCCACTCTTGCTCGGCGTGTCCGGATCGAGCGGCTGAAATCGCATGGCCCGCGTGTAGACACGGCCAAAATTTGCATCGGAGCCCAACGCCTTGAGCGCGCCCGAAAACTGTGCGCTGACGGTATAACCGGCGCGTGGATCGATGCGCGAATCGAGCACCCGATAATTCCATGAGTAGCCGAGCATCAGCGCACGGATGGAATCACCGGTTCGAATGCCAGGCGATGTCTCGATCACTTTTCGTTCATATTGATACTGTAGCGATGTGAATGACTCAAGATGGTTCAATCGTCGGCCACGGCCGATGTATACCGTATCGCGTGTGATCTGCTCGTTCTGAATATCCTGGCGTTCGCTGCGTCCACCAAACGCAATATGGTGGTTGTCCGCGTCGGTCGGCGTACGCACGTTGGCGTACAGGCGCTGGCGCAATTGCTCGACGATCAAGCCCGAGTCCAGTTGCCATCCCAAATCGAATAAATCGCGATGTTGCAATCCTACCTGTGCGCGAGCCCCTTGGTCGGTGCTGTAGCCAACGCCCAACACCACGCGCTTGGTTTCACGTTCGGTCAACTCGATGCGCAACGGCACGCGTTGCAAGGCCGGGTCCTGATCGAGCGCCTGTTGATCGGGAATCACGTAGGCACCGCTGAAGTATCCCGAATCACGCAAGCGGGTCTGAAACAACAGCACCGATTCAAAATCGTAGGCCTCGCCGTCACCGAAAGGTTTGAGGTCTTCGACGATTCTCCGGTCGTAACGGGACAGGCCGTTGAAACTGACGACGCCGAACGACAGGCGCTGGCCGCTCTCTACCTCGAGGTCCAGCCCGACGGTGGTGTTGGCGACATCGGCAGTCGCGCGCGACGAAACAAGCCGGGCACGCAGGAAGCCGCGCTGACGCAGCGAATCGAGTAATTGCCGTTTGCTGCTTTCCCAGTTGGCGCTGTTGTAGAACGTTCCTTCGGGCAGGTTCCAGCGTTGCCGCAGGGAGCGTTCGATCTCCGGAAAGTCCTTGATGGCCCCCAGAATTCGCAGATCGACCTTGTTCACGGTCGTGCGGGCACCGGCAATGATGCCGATCTTGACCAGCTTGGGGTCGCCGCTGAGCTCGATCTCGTAATCGAAATAGCCTTGCGATCGGAGGATGGTTTCAACCTCGTCGCGCAGTCGTGCAAACAGTGCATCAAATTGCTCGGCCTGATACTCGGCGCGGCGTCGCCAGCGACCAATCAAGGTCTGGCGCTCGATCAACTGCTTGATCTCAGGCGGTGCGTCGATCTCCAGACGGTAGTTGGAAATCGGGGTATTCGACGGCGCGGCGGTCTCGGTCGACGCCGACGATGCTGCAGGCTCCTGGCCGGTTGCCTGCGCATGCGATAGTACTGGCGTCAGCAACGCCAGCACAATAACCCACGCACACCGATCAGACCACAATGGTTGCAGCCGTACCGTGGGGGCGAGGGACGATTGCACCAATCTTCCAGATCGTTTCGCCGGCCGCGCGAAAAGCGTTGACGGCGGCATCGGCATCATGCGCGGCCACCACCAGCACCATACCGATGCCGCAGTTGAACACGCGGTGCATTTCGGCCTCGGCTACGTGGCCGTGCTCGCTGAGCCAGGAAAAGATCTTCGGCGGCTGCCAAGTGTCCTTGTATAGAACGGCTTGCACATCGTCGGCAAGAATTCTCGGTACATTCTCGACCAGTCCGCCGCCGGTGATGTGCGCCAGGCCCTTGAGCGTGACTTTGCCGAGTACTTCAAGCACCGAACGTACATAAATTCGGGTCGGCGCCATCAGCGCTTCGGCCAGCGTTCGGCCATCAAACGAATCATTGAGTCGGGCCGAAGTCAGCGAACCACAGGCGCGCTCGATAATCTTGCGGACCAGCGAATAGCCGTTGGAGTGAGCACCGCTCGAGGCCAACCCGAGGATCACATCACCGCTCTGGATGGAGCGGCCATCGATGATTTTCGACTTTTCCACCACACCGACCGCAAACCCAGCCAGGTCGTATTCACCGGCCGGGTACATATCCGGCATCTCAGCCGTCTCGCCGCCAATCAGCGCACAATGCGCGAGTTCGCAGCCCTTGGCGACGCCGCCAATAACCTGGGCAGCAGTCTCGACATCGAGCTTACCGCAGGCGAAGTAGTCCAGAAAAAACAGCGGTTCGGCGCCTTGCACGAGAATATCGTTGACACTCATCGCGACCAGATCGATGCCAACCGTGTCATGCTTGCCAAGCGCGAAGGCCAGCTTGAGTTTGGTGCCAACGCCGTCGGTTCCGGACACCAGGACCGGTTCGCGAAAACGCTTGGGCACTTCGAACAAGGCACCAAAACCACCGATTCCTGCCAAAACACCGTCACGCAGCGTGCGCTTGGCCAGGGGCTTGATTCGATCGACTAACGCGTCACCGGCGTCGATGTCGACACCGGCGTCTTTATAAGAAAGTGGAGTGGTCACAGAGTTTGGTCCCGCCAGAATACAATCCGGACGCTGAATTCTAGACTGTTCAATGCAACTTACCGATCGTCAACGTCAAACGCTTCTGTGGACCGCCGTCGGCGTGGTGCTCGTCTGGGCGCTGGTCGCGCTCGGCCCGGTACTGACACCGTTCGCCGCCGCCGCGATGTTGGCCTACGCTTTGCAACCGACGGTTGAGTGGATGGTCAAACGTCGCCTGCCCCGAGTGCTGGCCGTCAGCCTGACCATTCTGCTGGCCATTCTGGCGGTGGCATCGCTGTTATTGATTCTGGCGCCGATCGTCCAGAAGGAATTTGTGCAAATCCGCGCCCAGTTACCGGCCCTGATCGCGAACCTGACCGAAAAGCTCAATGCCACCTTGCTGCCCTGGCTCAACGCCAACTTCGGCTTGCCGCTGACCCTGGATGCCAGCGCGCTGCGCGGCTGGTTGACCCAACATCTGTCAGCCAGCGGCGACGACTGGGCCGCTACCTTGTTCAATTATCTGAAGTCCGGCGGCAATACCTTTTTACAAATTCTCGGCTTTCTGTTTCTGGTACCGGTGGCGCTCTTTTATTTGTTGCTCGATTGGCCCAAAAACGTCAGTCGGCTGCACGACCTGGTGCCGCCGCGCTGGCAGCCTGTCGTGCAGGACTGGGTCAGCGAAATCAACACCTTGCTGGGCCAGTACCTGCGCGGTCAGCTTCTGGTCATGTTGTGCCTGGCCGTGTTGTACTCGATCGCCCTGCTGCTGGCCGGGTTTCAGTTGTGGTTACCGATTGGTGTCTTGACCGGACTGCTGATCGCGATCCCTTATCTGGGGTTTGCCACCGGCCTGATTTTCGCTCTGCTGGCCGGCATGCTGCAGTTCGGCCCGGCGCAGGGCTTTCTGAGTGTGGCCCTTATTTACGGTGTGTTCCAGGTCGTCGAAAGTCTGGTGCTGACACCCCGACTGGTCGGCGAGCGTATCGGGCTGCATCCGCTGGCGGTCATCTTTGCGTTGATTGCGTTTGGCTATCTGTTCGGATTTGTCGGCATCCTGCTGGCCCTGCCCTTGGCGGCAGTTCTGGCGATTGCATTGCGGCGTTTGCGTCGCGGCTATCTGGGCAGCGACTTCTTCGCACGGACTGACTAACCGAGTCGGCGCACCCTGGTTTTGACGACGGCTAACCTGCTCAACATGTCACAGCAATTGGTTTTTGATCTGCTCGCCAGTTATCCGGTGCGCTTGACGAACTTCGTCGCTGGCTCGAACACCGAGGCGTTGGCGCAGATTCACTTGATCGCGGCCGGCCAATCCAGTACGGCCATCACTTATCTCTGGGGCGCGGCAGGATCCGGCAAGAGCCACTTGGCTAAGGCCACCCACAGCGCCGCGCAGGCCAACGGATTGCAGTCGTTTTTTCACGACAATGTCTCGTTGGCTGGGTTGGACAGCAGCCAGGTATTTAACGGCTCCAATGTGTTGCACATCATTGACGATGCTCAAAAGCTCGATCACGCAGCCGGTCTGGGTCTGTTTTCCCTGGTCAACTGGAGTCGGCTGTCGCCTTCGATTGCTCTGCTGGTGACCGGTGACGCCGCGCCGGCCAGCCTTGACCTGAAGCCGGAGCTTCGATCGCGACTGGCCTGGGGCCTGGTGTATGAGCTCGCACCACTCGGCGATGACGACAAGGCGCTGGCGCTGCGGACGCTCGCCAACGAGCGTGGGATCAAATTGAGCACCGATCTGGTGCCCTATATGTTGACGCATACCTCGCGCGACATGCGCGCCCTGATCGGGCTGTTCGACACCCTTGATCGTTATGCGCTGGCCCGAAACCGCGCCATTACCCTGCCGTTACTGCGCGAATACCTGCAACTCGAGTTCACCCGGTCTTGAGCCGTTCGCTTCGGCATTTCGCGACGGATTTGGCTGCAGAGTCCTCGAACAACTACAATACGGGGCTTTGGCATGTTTGAATGCAGTTAGCCTTGTTCGATCTCGACAATACCTTGTTGCCGCTGGACAGCGACTCGGAATGGCTGCGCTTTCTGGTCCGACTGGGTGTAGTTGATGCTGAACTCAGCGAGCGCGAGAACAGCCGCTTTTATCGACAATATCAGGATGGCTCCCTGGACATTTTTGAGTGGCTCGCGTTCCAGTTGGGTCCGCTGGCACAACATTCGCGCGAACAGTTAGACGCCTGGCGTGTCCGCTTCATGGCTGAAGTGATTGAACCGGTCATCACTCGGCCAGCGCGCGAGTTGGTCGATAAACATCAGAGGAGCGGTGACCTGTGTGTGCTGGTGACGGCGACCAACGAGTTCGTGACTGAACCGATCGCCAAGGCGTTTGGCATTGAACATCTGATCGCGACGCGGATCGAACGCGATGGTGATCGCTTCACCGGCAAGCCTCTGGGCGTGCCGGCTTTTCGAGAAGGCAAAATTGAAAACACCGAGCAATGGCTCAAGCAGCGCAACTTGAACTGGAGCAGTTTTGAGCAAAGCTGGTTCTATAGTGATTCGGCCAATGACCTGCCGCTCATGAGCCTGGTCAGCAATCCGGTGGCGACCAACCCGGATCCAAAACTCAGCGCCCACTCAAAGGCGCACGGCTGGCCGATCATTCAACTGTTCCCATGATCAAACGACTGATCAACCGTATTTTTCGTCGCCAACCAAAACCGGCGGCGGGTCCGGCCACCCAGCACATGGCGCCCGAGTCCGCTGCTTACACCCAGGTCCTGAAGTCGTATCGCGGCTCGGAACAGGGCATCCGACTCGAGGATTTGTCGCCCGCTGCAGTGCGCACCTGTGAATCACTGCGGCAGACCGGTTATTTGGCTTATATCGTGGGCGGCGGCGTGCGCGATTCGCTGCTGGGCAGGAAACCGAAAGACTTCGATGTCGCGACCAATGCCACGCCCGAGCAGGTGACCCGGTTATTCCGGCGCTCTCGCCTGATTGGTCGACGGTTCCAGATTGTCCACGTCATGTTCGGTCGCGAAACCATTGAGGTCTCGACATTCCGGGCGTTGCAGACGGACGCCGAAACCGATGAACACGGCCGGGTGCTGCGCGATAACGTCTGGGGCTCGATCGAGGAAGATGCGGCGCGGCGCGACTTCACGGTCAACGCACTGTACTACGACCCGACCACCGATATCCTGCTCGACTATCATCGCGGCGTTGACGATTTGCGCGCCAAGTTATTGCGCATGATCGGTGACCCGGCGACCCGATATCGCGAAGATCCGATCCGCATGTTGCGGTCGGCACGATTCGCCGCCAAGCTCGGGTTTGTCATCGAAGAAAACACCCGCCGGCCGATTCGCGAGTTGGCGTCGCTGATTCACAACGTACCGGCCGCACGGCTGTTCGACGAAATCCTGAAACTGCTCGAGTCCGGCCATGCGCTGCAGAGTCTGCATCAGTTGCGAGCCGAGGGTCTGCATCACGGCATCTTGCCGCTGCTCGATATCATCGTTGAACAACCCGACGGCGAGCGCTTCATTCAAGTGGCGCTGACCCGCACCGACGAACGGGTCGCTGAAGGCAAATCAATTTCGCCGGGATTTCTGTTCGCAACCCTGCTCTGGCAACAGGTTCGTGTGCGCTGGCAACAGCGCACCAGCGCCGGCGAACCTAACATTCCGGCGCTCATGACCGCAATTGATTCGGTGGTTGACGAACAATGCGAGAACTTGTCGATTCAAAAGCGCATCGCGGCGGACATGCGTGAAATCTGGTCACTGCAACCGCGCTTCGAGCGGCGCCAGGGTAGATCGCCGGGACGCCTCATCGAACATCTGCGGTTTCGAGCCGGCTATGACTTTCTGATGCTGCGCTGTGACACCGGTGAAATGCCCTCGGAGCTGGGCCAGTGGTGGACCGATTTTATTGACGCCGACCCGCAGCAACGTGAAGCGATGTTAATGACCAGCAACCCGGTCACCGGCGCCCGAAAAAAACGGCGGCGCAAACCGAGAACGACGGCGGCCTTGCCGGCCGGTCAGGATGAAACCAGCGTTGTATCCCGCGAAATGCCACCCGACTCCAGCAACGGTAACAACCAGGCAACTCGAGACGAGCGGGACGATGCTGTGCGTTCGTGATCGGGGCTTCTGAATGATCAGGACGTTTGAATGACTGACGCCTACATCGGACTGGGCGCCAATCTGGGTCCGGCCGAAGAAACACTGTTGCTCGCTGCGGCGCGGATTGGCGAATTGCCGGCCACTCAAGTTTTGCGTTGCTCCTCCCACTATGTCAGCACGCCCATCGACGCTGGCGGTCCCGACTATCTGAACAGCGTAGTCGCCATCAAGACGGGATTGAGCGCACTGGAATTGCTGGCCTCGCTACAGAACATCGAAACGCAGTTCGGCCGGCGGCGACCGTATCCGAATGCGCCACGCACGCTCGACCTCGATTTGCTGCTGTACGGCGACGAAAAGCACCACAGCACTACCTTGATCGTGCCGCATCCGAGAATGCACCAACGCGCCTTTGTACTGGAACCGCTGGCGCAAATTGCGCCCGATATCAAACTGCCGGGGCTTGCGCCACTGGCTGAGTTACGCGCGCTCTGCAGCCACCAGCGAGTGACACGGATCGGTTCGGCATGAATCAATTTTCCATCCCATCGCAAACCCTGTCGCCGTTCGAGCGCTATCGCCATATCGTCATCGAGGGACCGATCGGCGTCGGCAAGACCTCGCTGGCCCGAAAGCTGTCTGAACGCTTCCAGATCGAGATGGTGCTCGAAGATCCGGACAGCAATCCATTTCTCGATCGCTTCTACAGCCAAGGCGCGCGCTATGCGCTACCGACACAATTATTCTTTCTTTTTCAGCGCGTCAATCAGTTGCGCGATCTGGCGCAGCGCGATTTGTTTTCGCAATCGGTGATCAGCGACTTTCTGCTTGAGAAAGATCCGTTGTTCGCAAGACTGACGCTCGATGACGACGAGTTATCGCTTTATCAGCAGATCTTCGAGAACCTCAAGCCACAGGCGCCAACCCCCGATTTGGTGATTTATTTGCAAGCGCAGCCCGACACGCTGGTCGATCGCGTGCAAAAGCGCGGCCTTGCAATGGAAAACTCGATCACCGAGCAATACCTGCGTGCCTTGGCCGACTCGTACAGCCGCTTTTTTTACCACTACGACACGGCGCCGCTGTTGATCGTCAACACCGAATTTCTGAATCCTGCCGAGAACGAAGAAGACTTTCAGTTGCTGTTGCAGCAACTCGACAAAATGAAGGGACGCCGGGCGTTTTTCAGCCGCGGTATGTAGGCTATTTTCCGTAGCCCTGCGGATTGCCGCTTTGCCAACGCCAACTGTCGGCGCACATCTCGTCGATACCTTTTTCGGCGGCCCAGCCCAGTAACTGTCGGGCATAACCCGGATCGGCGTAGCACGACGCAATATCACCGGGCCGCCGTTCACTGATCTTGTACGGGATCGGCCGGCCGCTGGCTTTTTCGAAGGCGCGCACCATATCCAGCACCGAGTAGCCGATGCCGGTGCCCAGATTGACGGTAAAGACACCCTTTTGGCGGCGACCTTGCGCCAACGCCGCCAGATGGCCCTTGGCCAGATCGACGACATGAATATAGTCGCGCACGCCGGTACCGTCAGGGGTCGGGTAGTCACTGCCAAAGACGCTCAAATGCGGCCGGCGCCCAATCGCCACCTGGGCGACAAACGGCATCAGATTGTTCGGAATATCGCGCGGGTCCTCGCCGATCAGGCCACTTCCATGGGCGCCGACCGGGTTGAAGTAGCGCAACACGCCGATCGACCAGTCAGGATCCGCAATCGCCAGATCGGCGAGCATGAATTCAATCATCCACTTGCTGCGACCATACGGATTGGTCGCACCGGTCCGGGAGGTTTCGCGCAGCGGCACCGATTCCGGGTCGCCGTAAACGGTCGCCGATGAGCTGAACACGAAGTGCTTGACGGCCGCTTTTTGCAGCGCCGCCAGCAAGACTTGCGTGCCGGTCACGTTGTTATCGTAATACTCGAGCGGCTTGGCGACCGACTCACCGACGGCTTTGAGGCCGGCGAAATGGATGGTCGAATCAAATCGATGTTTCTTGAGCAAATCGGCCAGTAGCGACGCATCGCGAATATCGCCCTTGACCATCGGGACGGATTTGCCGGTAATTCGCTCGACCCGTTTGAGCGCTTCGGCGCTCGAATTGATCAAGTTATCGAGGACGACGACCTCGTGACCGGCGTTTTGAAGCTCGATAACGGTATGCGAGCCAATGTAGCCCGCGCCACCGGTGACCAGCACCGTCTGTCTAGTATTGCTTGCCATGAAGCGCGTCCTGAAAGAAGTTGGAATCTGCGGAGAACCGCACGAAGTGATAGGAAAAGTGTCGCACAGATCACCGCTTCGAACCTTACAATTGATCGGACGGCAACACACGTCCGTCGGGCAGATTAAGCAATGTTGATTCCGATAATTCTTTCAGGTGGCTCGGGCACGCGGTTGTGGCCGGTCTCGCGCGAGTCGTTCCCCAAGCCCTTCATGCGCCTGGGCGGCAAATTCAGCCTGCTGCAGCAGACCCTGAAGCGGGCCTTGGCGCTGGCCGAAATGGGCCGCGCAGCGATCGTGACCAATCACGAGTATGCGTTCAAGAGCCGCGAGGAGGTCGAGCGATTGCCGGGTTCGAAGGCGATTGCGGTGACGCAACTGCTCGAGCCGATGGGCAGAAACACGGCACCCGCGATTGCCATCGCCGCCCACTGGGCGCTGGCCCAAAGCCCGGATGCGGTCTTGCTGGTACTGCCGGCCGATCACCTGATTCCGGACGAGGACGCTTTTCAAGAAGCCGCGCGCCAGGCCGCTGCCATCGCCGCCGACGGCTCGCTTGCCTTGTTCGGCATCTTGCCGACCGCCCCGGAGACCGGCTTTGGTTACATCGAAGCGGGCGACGCGATCGGCGTCGGCCAAGCGCGCAAGGTGGCCCGTTTTGTTGAGAAACCGAATGCTGAGCGGGCGTTGCAATTTCTACAGGCTGGCAATTTCTTCTGGAATAGCGGCATGTTCTGTTTCCGTGCCGACTCGCTGTTGCGCGCCATGGCGCAGTACGCCCCTGAAATCGGCGCGGCCGTCGAACACGCCTGGTGCCAGACGCCGGATCAGAGCAATACCGACCGGATCACGCTCGATTCCAAGTCGTTCGCGCAGTGCCCGAGCATTTCGATCGATTATGCCGTCATGGAACGTGCCGATAATGTGGTGGTATTACCTACCCTGTTTCATTGGTCCGACATCGGTTCCTGGAAAGCGGTGGCCGATCAGCTCGAGGCCGACAGCAGCGGCAACACGACGCTGGGTCAGACCATGCTGGTGGACACCCGAAACACCCATATTCAAAGTGAAGATCGGCTGGTTGCGACCGTTGGCGTCGACGATCTACTCGTCATCGACACGCCCGACGCCTTGTTGATCGCACGCAAATCAGCCAGCCAGCAAGTCAAGGAAGTGGTCTCGCAGTTGAAGATTCGCGGCCATGAGTCGACGCGTCTGCACCGCACCGTCAACCGGCCTTGGGGAACCTACACCGTGTTGCAGGAAGGTCCGCGATTCAAGATCAAACGGATTGAGGTCAAGCCGGGTGCGTCGTTGTCGTTGCAAATGCATCATCATCGCAGTGAACACTGGATTGTCGTTTCCGGAACCGCGCGAATCCGTTGTGACGAGACCAACATGCTGGTGTCGGCCAATGAGTCGACCTATATTCCGATCGGCGCCAAACACCGTCTTGAGAACCCTGGCGTGCTGGATCTGGTCATGATCGAAGTACAGTGCGGTGATTACCTGGGCGAAGATGACATTGTTCGCTTCTCGGATATCTATGGCCGGGTCGAAACGCCGAAGGTGTGACCGAACATCGAAGGCCTCGTCGAACACCGAAGGTCTGATCACACACAGAAGTCCTGATTTAACACCGAAGGCCTGAATTAACACTGACGGCCTGATCAAACATCTGAGCGCTGTCATCGGGCTGTAACGATTCCGTCATAATCTATCGGCTTATCATCAATTGGTTTGTCTATGACCGCCCGAATCCTGATCGTTGAAGACGAGCCCGCCATTCGCGAGCTATTGAGCGTCAATTTGCGTCATTCGGGATACGACGTCACCCAAGCAGGTGACAGTCTGAGCGCCCAAAAATCGATTGCTGCGCACCTGCCCGATCTGTTGGTGCTCGACTGGATGCTGCCCGATATTCCTGGAATCGATCTGGCCAAGCGACTTCGCCAGCAGGCCAGAACCCGCGACCTGCCGATCCTGCTACTGACGGCCCGCGCGCAGGAAAGCGACAAGCTCAGCGGCTTTGACGCCGGCGCCGACGACTATCTGACCAAACCATTTTCGACCCGCGAGTTGCTCGCACGAGTCAAGGCGCTGTTGCGACGAAGGGGTGGCGATCAGATGGCGGACCCGATCGAGATTGGTGGTCTGAAGCTGGAGCCGGACGCATTTCGGGTCAGTGCGCAGGGACGGCCCATCCTTTTGAGTCCCACCGAGTTCAAGCTGCTGAGCTACTTCATGCAGAATCCGGACCGGGTGCTGTCGCGCGCCCGACTGCTCGACAAGGTTTGGGGCGACGAGGTTTATGTCGAAGAACGGACTGTCGATGTGCACATCCGGCGTCTTCGCCTGGCCCTCGCAGGCAGCGGTCACGATAAACTGGTCGAAACCGTTCGCGGTGGCGGCTATCGCTTTCTTCCGGCGTGATTCACGCCGGGTCTAAAATTTCAGGAATTGGGAGCCTATGTTAGGTTGGCGCACGATGATTGGCAGCGCGGTTGCGTTGGCCATTGCGGCAGTCATTGCGGGATTATTCAGCAGTGCGGCGGCCGCCTGGTGGATGGTGTTGAGCATGGTAGCCATCAGCGCTTATCACGCGCTGTTTATCCAGCGGCTGTATTTTTGGGCGGCATTGCCGAGCAAGCGCGAACTGCCGTTGGGCAGCGGCTCCTGGGCTAGCCTGCTCGATCGAATGTCGAGGGTCATGCGCCAGGAAGTCGATGCTCGTCATGAGCTCGCCGCCGAACTCGAGCGCATCAAGGCCGCGGTCGATCGCCTGCCCGACGGCCTGGTCTTGCTCGACCGGTTTGATCATGTCGAATGGTGCAACAAGGCCGCCGAAGACCTGCATGCAATCTTTGGTCGCAAGCGGCCGATTCATCATTTTGTACGACAGCCGGAATTCATCGCTTACCTCGAGCGCGGCGATTACACAGAAGTGCTCAAGCTGGTTTTGCCGAGTCGTCCCATCCGGCTGTTCGAGATTCGGCTGCACAAGACGGTTGACGGCCAAAAACTCATGATCACTCGCGATGTGACCGATCAAGCAAAACTCGACTCGGTCCGCCGCGATTTCGTCGCCAACGTTTCACATGAAATTCGGACCCCGGTCACCGTCATCGGTGGCTTCGCCGAGACCTTGCTGAATCTTGAATTGCCGGCCGCCCAACAGCGCGAGTATCTGGAAACGATCCTCAAGCAAAGCCAGAACATGCAACGGCTGGTCGAGGATTTACTGATGCTCTCGTCGCTGGAGAATTCAAGTAAGCTGGCCGACGAAGAACCCATCAACATTGCGGCGCTGCTCAACACCCTGGCCACCGAGGGCCAAGCCATTTCATTGGGTCGTCACGACTTTCAGGTCGAGAGCAGCTCGGATTGCCGCGTTCTGGGTGCCGTCAATGAAATAGAAAGTGCGATCCGCAATTTGTTGACGAACGCGATTCGCTACACACCGCAGGGTGGCAAAATAATGCTTTCGTGGAGCCTGCGTGGCGACGAAGGCTGGATCGCCGTTACCGACCAGGGTATTGGCATTGCTACTGAACATATCCCCCGGCTCACCGAACGATTTTACCGAGTCGAGCGCAGTCGGTCACGTGAAACCGGTGGTACCGGCCTGGGTCTGGCAATTGTCAAACACGTTTCCCAGCGTCATCAATTTCGACTCGATATTCAAAGCGAAGTCGGACGAGGAAGTTGCTTTGCACTGGTCGTTCCGCTGGCCAGGGTACTGCCACCGGCCTAACCAGCCGAACTACGATGCCGCAGATCGCGGCCCTCAACAATATTGACCACGTATTCGGCGAGATTTTTGGCATGGTCGCCGACCCGCTCAAGCGACTGAACGACGAAAATCAGATCGAGCGCGGTGGAAACCTGTTTGGGATCTTCGGCCATTCGATCGATCAGCAGGCCCAATAGCCGCGTGCGCACGGCATCCACTTCAAGGTCTTGCGTGGCCAGCGCCGGTGCAGCCAGTGGATCGTGGCGAATGAACGCATCGAGCGCCCGGTTCAACATTGCGCAGACCTTTTCACCCATCTGCACCACCTGACCGATTGGAAATTGCGCGGCCAGTTGCGCGCCGTCCATATCGCGCGCCTTGAGTGCAATTTTCTTCGCTTCGTCACCCACCCGTTCGAGATCGTTGATGGAGTGAATGACGGCGATCACTTCACGCAGATCGACCGCAAAGGGCTGGCGTTTGACCAGAATCTGATTGCACAACAGGTCGACCTGAACATGCAATTGGTTGACGGTTTGTTCAGACTCCAGCACCTGGCTGACCAGGAACAGACTGGCCTCTGACACCGATCGCACGGCCCGAGCCACTTGGGTCTCAGCCAACCCGCCCATCGACATGATGGCACTGCGCAATCCAGCAATGTCGGCATCAAACGCCGATACGATATGGTCATTCAACTTCGCAAGTCTCCACAAGAACCAAGACGGGTTTGCTCAAAAAGAATCCTTACCTATTTTCAAGGTCAATTATTACAACGTGAAGACAGTCGCTGCGCTCGGTTCACAACCGCTTAACTGTCAAGCGCACCACCGCAGGAGCTGCCCTGGCCTGCGGTGCAACCATAACAATGATCGCGCACCACAATCGGATTGCCGACGACGGGGTGTTCGAGCAACTCGGTCAGATGCAGCCGCGAAAAGCCATTGAGCTTCATGGGTAATCCCAACATCTGGTTGAAATCGCAGTCGTACAAGTAGCCTTGCCAATCGACGCTGACGAGATCGCGGCACATGACGTGGTCGAGATTTTCGTCACGATGCGCATCCTGCAACAGTTGCATGTAACTTTGAAACTGGCCTTTTGAAATCAGCGTCGATCCGAAACGCTGAATCGGCATATTGGCCAAAGTCAGCAAGTTGGAAAACCGGACCTGATGTTCGTCCCACAAAATTCGTTTGTAATCGGCCTCCAACCCCGCCTGACCGGGTGGTAGCGACGGGCCCTGAGGGTTGTAGACCAGGTTGAGTGGCAATCCGCCGTCGCCATAGCCCAACGAATTCAGCCACCTCAAACCGCGAATGC
>JANLTP010000202.1:0-31119 GCA_031363055.1 Burkholderiales bacterium
TCAACATCGCGTCCGATGCGGGACGGGTCGGCTCATCCGGCGAAGCCGTGTATGCCGCCTGCAAGGGCGGACTGATCGCGTTCTCGAAGACAATCGCCCGCGAACATGCACGCCACGGCCGAACGTCTGCCGGACTATACCTCGCGCATGCAGAAGCGCTACGGCGAGGCGAAGGCGCGCGAGATCATGATCGACGGCGTACGGCACGTGATGATCTTCCCGAACCTGTTCATTGCCGAGATCCAGCTTTTTGTGATCCAGCCGCTATCGGTCTGTGAGACGGTGCAGCATGTGACTGCACTTCAGTTCAAGGGCGCCCCCGACCTGAACCGGCGGATGCGCCAGCAGACCATGGGTTCGGTCGGGCCGGCTGGCTTCCTGTTGGCCGACGATGCAGAGATGTACGAGCGCACCCAGCGCGGCGCCGCCCAACGCAACCCCGAATGGCTGTATCTCGGCCGAGGAAGACACCGCGAGCGGCGCGACGAGCAAGGCCATCTGGTTGGCAACATCACCGACGACACGCCATCGCGCAACCTGTGGCAGTACTATCGTTCGTTGATGGAGGCTGCCTGAACGACGTTCGCTTGAATCGAGTCGACCGCCGAGTCGACGAGCTCTGGAGACCACCATGCTGATGCGTGAAATGCTCAGGCGCTGCGCGCAGAATTTCCCGAACAAGTCGGCCTATATCTGCGGTTCGCGCCGCGCAACCTGGCGCGAAATGGACCGACGCTCGGACCGATTCGCAATCGCACTGCAGCAACTGGGCGTAACCAAGGGGACGGCGGTCTCGATCCTGACGCTTGAGTCAATTGTGGTCTACGAGCACTTCTTCGCCTGCATGAAGATCGGTGCAATCCGCGTCGGCATCAACACTCAATATGCTTGGCCAGAGATCGAACACATCCTCCAGGACAGTGCAACCCGGGTAATCCTGGTCGATGCCCGCTGCCCGCACCTGACGCCCGAGCGCCGCGCCGAGCTCGAGTCAAAGGGAATCAGGCTGATCGGCTACAACGGTGCGCACGACTTCGCGCTGGATTACGAAACGCTGCTGGCGCAGGCGAGCCAGCCACCGGTCTGGCCTGCGCTGGAAGGCGACGACCTCGTCATGTACAGCTATACCTCGGGCACCACCGGCGTACCCAAAGGCGTGATGCTCACCCAGGAGGGCGCGGCCAACGTCGTGGTTCATTGCATCGCGTCGTTCGGCTTTTCTCCTGACGATGTCTGGTACATGCCGGCCGCTTCGGCGTGGGTGGTCATCATGATGAATGTGTTCAGCCTCGGCAATGGCATGACCAGCATCATTCCCGACGGGACGTTCCAGATTCAGTCGTTCCTGCGGGATATGCAGGAGTTTCGCGTGACCTCGGCGCTGATGGTGCCAACCATGATCCGCCGCGCGATCGCCGAACAGCGGGCAAGCCGCTTCGACCTTTCGAGCTGGCGCATGCTGATTTACGGCTCGTCTCCAGCCACTCCGCAACTGATCCGCGACGCCCGCGAGGAATTCAAGGTCACTATGGTTCAGACCTATGGCCAGACCGAGACCACCGGTGGCTGGCTGACAGTGCTTACCGAGGAAGATCACAAGCGGGGGCTTGCCGATCGGCCGCAACTGCTGCGATCGATCGGCCGGGTTGGTGTTCATTACGAATGCTCGGTACGCGATGAAAACGGGCATCCGTTGCCGCCCAACACCCGAGGCGAAATCTGGCTGCGCGGCAACTCGATCATGAAAGGCTACTTGAACTTGCCCGAAGCGACTGCCGAAGCGCTCAGGGACGGCTGGTTGCGATCGAACGACATCGGTGCCGTCGACGACGACGGCTATGTTTATTTGCACGATCGCCAGAAGTTCATGATCATCACCGGCGCGGTCAATGTCTTCCCAGCGACCGTCGAAGCGGTTCTCTCGGAGCATCCGGCCGTTCAGGAAATCGCGGTCGTCGGCGTGCCTCATCCCGAATGGGGAGAGGCCGTGGTGGCGGTAGTGGTGCCACGCCCCGAGCACAAGGGCGTGACCGGCGCGGCGATCGCGGCCTTTTGCGACGGTAAACTGAGCCGCCCGGAGACGCCGAAGCATGTCGTCTTTGTCGATGACATGCCGAAGACCTTGAACGGCAAGCTGAAGAAAAACGAAATCAAGCACTGGCTGACCATCACACCCGGGCTCGTGCCCTGGTCGACAGACGAGCGGTGACCCAAACGTTCAACCCACCCTTAGGCGCTTATGAACACGAATCCTGCAAAAACCGCACTGGTAAGCACCGGTCCAGCCCTGCTGGACCTGTACGACGACGGCGTCGCCCATGTCCGCATGAACCGGCCGGAGGCCGCCAATGGCTTGAGCCTGGAAATGCTCAAAGCGCTGCACGAAGTGTTTGTGCAGGTGCACGGTGATGGCCGGGTGCGCTCGGTTTTGCTGACGGGCGAAGGCAAGAATTTCTGCGCCGGCGGTGACGTACCTGTGTTCCTGTCAAAAGGCGAGAACTTGCCCGACTACATTCGCATGGTTACTTCGTATCTGCAGGCCGTCGCCTCGTTGATCATGCGCTTGAGTGTGCCGGTCATCTCGGCCGTCCAGGGTTACGCCGCTGGCGGCGGCGGTTTGGGTCTGGTCTGTTGCTCGGATCTGGTCATTGCCGGACAATCGTCAAAGTTCCTGGCCGGCGCGACACGGGTCGGTATGGTGCCCGACGCTGGTGTGTCCGTTACGCTGACCCAACTGGTCGGATTCCGCAAGGCGATGGAGATCATGCTGCGCAACCCTATCATCGCTGCGAACGAGGCCCGCGATATGGGCCTCATCAACCAGGTCGTACCCGACGACCAGATCATCAATGAGGCGCTCGCGATAGCGCGTGAACTGGCCGCCGGGCCGCCGGCTGCGCTGGCTGCGACCAAGCGGCTGCTGTGGAGCGGCATTGGCCGGGGCGTTGATCAGGCGATGCCTGAAGAGAACAGCACCCAGGCCCTGCTCGGCGGCACCCAGGACGCGCTTGAAGGGCTTGCTGCCGTCATCGAGAAGCGCGCGCCAAAATTTACCGGGCGCTGAAATCAGTACAACAGCCCATGCACAGTGCAACTGTGTGTGGTGTTTCACGCTAGTGTTCCCGGCCCAGCGTCTTGCGCCAGCTTCCCATGAAAAGCGAAATACCGAGCAGCATTACCAAGCCGAGCAGGACGGCAGTGAAATAGATGCGCGGGTGCGTCCAATCGACCTCAGTGGAAAACCGTAGCAACTGAATGGCGATCAGCGGCAACAGTAGTACCAAAAACGGTGAAAGAATTCTGACCCGGTCGCGATCGTTTTCACGTGCGATCGACAGCAACAGCAGGCCAGGTAACAGGAAATAGGCGCTCAGCGCACGTCCGTTCAGCGGCGTGATTTTCCAGGGCGCCCAGTCGCCGAACCACGCGGGATGAAACAGACCGATCACCGCCTCAAGCGTGAACAGCAGACCCAAGCTGGTCGCGGCGAGCAGTTGCCATCGCGCCAGCGGTACTTCAGGAGTCACCTTAGCGGCGCGCCGCTGCTGCCATAGATAACACGCGAGCAACACGGGTGGCGGCAGCAGATAGCTTGCGAACCAGATATTGAAGGCGGCTGTTCCGATCGCAAATCGATCCCAGTGCCAAAAGGTCACGATCAACAGTGTGAAGGTGAACACAACTCCGGGTAGAACGAACACTCGCACCATTTGCCAGCGGCGTGCAAACAGCAACAGGATGACGACCGGAACGAGCGCCATATAAAACCCGCCGAACATCGCTGCCATGACGGGTGGTTTGACCGTCCAGGCGAAGTTGCTTGCGGTCTCGGCGGGTCGCAGGCCGACACTCAGACTGGCTGCGGTGCCAAAGAAGAGTTCGACGAAAAACCAGGCGCGCAATGGCCAGATGATCGGTGTACTAGGCATGACGCATTCCACGTACCGTGATGATCGCTGTTACCAGCGCCAACAGCGCGAGACCCGCGAACCAACTGATCGCCGAGAGACTGCCCCAAGTGAAAAGATTCGAATGCCGGGCCGATCCGATCAGGGTGAGCACCGCGAATATCAACAAGCCGATAGTCGGCAGTCGTGCTTCGACCCAATTGCGGCGAATTGCAATCATGAGCCCGAAAAAGCCATAGGCGAGCAACGGACCGGAATAGACCTGGGCGAGAAAGCTCGAGATTTTCCACGGCCAGATCTCGATGGCCAGCGTCGGTTTGATAAAGCACAGTGCTGCAAGCAGCGTGAACACGAGTCCCTGCACCGCATAGAACAAGGTGATCCAGACAGTTTGAATGCGTTTGCCGGCAGAAATCGCCGGTGCCGGTGTTCGATAGATGAGCCAGGCCGCCGATACCGGAAACACGATATACGCGAACAGCCAGAACCAGACCGGCGATCGCGCCAGGTCGAACGCACTCCAGTGGATGATCGTGACCACCAAAAGCCAGCCAGTCCAGATGAATGCGATGTACACGACCATACGAATCTGGCTCAGGGTACGCGCAAACAAGGACAGCAACAGAAATGCGCTGCCGGACAGATACAAGGCACCGATGAATCGCGCATGCAGTGGCGGCACCGACCACGGCAGGGCGAGCAGTATCTGCTGCGGCCAAAAGAACCCGATACAACCGATCCAAAGGGCAAAACACAACACGGCGAAAAAGTAAATACGGTGCAGACCCAACGCAGTGTTCATGACGCGACGCCGAGTTTCATCAGCGTTTCGAACGAGCAACGACTGGCTGCCGCACAAGAAAGGCAAACACGCCGAGCGCGCCGAGCACGATATGAAACGGATGATCGAATGACTTGAGGCCCAGGCAAAGCTGCGACCCGCTGATCCACCCCGTCACACCGAGCGCCGTATAGAACAGACCGAACCCCAATGCAAACCAACGGACCGCGCGTGCGCCCGCAATGATTGCGGCAAAAGACGACAGTGCGGTCAGAATATGAAGAACCGAGTGCTGGGCGACCATTTGCGTGGTTGCAAGCAGCGCAGGAAATGCGCCATCGACCGCAGGAATCGTTCGAGCAGCCAAAGTGCTGACACCCTGCAGCAGAAGAAAGACTCCGCTGAATACTGCATACCAGTAACTCGGGCTGTACGACATTCGGAACTCCTGCGGATCGACGAATGTGAATGATTAAAGCGACAATCCCAGCCGCATGGAGAGCCGCTAACCATTTTGGATACTATCACTGGTATGGAGCACCTGAAACCGAACAGCAGCCGCTCGAATCACCGTAGCAAGACGTCGGGCTTGGCACGGTGGTTATGCCTGGCGGCGCTGGCGATGGCGTTGCTGTGCTTGTTAGCCGTGCTCATCGGTGCGCTCGGCACCCGACTCAGTTGGTGGACTTACCGGATTTCGCTGGGCATGCTGGCCGGCGTGTTCTGGCTCGCTTTGCTGGCAAGCCTGATCGGCATCGTTGGCGCAGCGTTGGCGGCGTCGCGCAAGGCCAGCACCGGCGCTGCGCTCGCCGGTATCCTGGGCGTGCTCATCGCACTCACTATGGTGTATTCGCCCTGGAAGATGCGTGACACTGCTCTGCGCTTGCCGCCAATTCATGACCTCAGCACCGATCTCGATGATCCACCTAAGTTTGATCGAGTCAAGGCTTTACGCGGACCTGACGATCATCCGGTCGCCTACGATGGTCCCGAAGTCGCCACGCTGCAACGCAAAGCTTATCCGCAGCTCGCGCCCCTGATCACGCCTGCGACTCGCCATCACGCCTTTGCCGCTGTATCGGCAGTGTTGGCAGAAATGGGGCTCCAAATAGTCGCATCGGACGCAACGCAGGGAAGACTGGAAGCCATCGCCACGTCGCGACTCTACGGCTTCAAGGACGACGTGGTCGTGCGCATCCTCGCCAATGGCCTGGGCAGCCGTATCGACATACGTTCGAAGTCTCGCGTTGGCCGCCATGACCTCGGCGTGAACGCGCAACGCATCGATGAGATCCTGCTCAGGCTACGCAGTACCCTGTTAAGTGTGGTGGTGCCCCCACCTCCAGCGCCAGGCTGGTGAGGATCCTCTTGATCACCAGCGGTCGCAGTTGTTGTTTCGCACGAGCGGTTGCTTGATTTTCCAAACCAGTAGAGAGGACTCATGATGCAACGATTCGAAGGCAAGACGGTCATTGTTACTGGCGGCGGCGGTGGCATCGGAGGCGCAAGCTGCCACCGCTTCGCAAAGGAGGGCGCGCGCGTTGCGGTGCTCGACCTCAACCTGCCGGCTGCCGAGGCCGTGGCGACCGCGATCCGGGCCGACGGCGGGCAGGCGGCCGCCCTCCTCTGCGACATTACCGACCGTGCCAGTGTCGATGCGGCGGTTTCGACAACCGAGGCCCAGCTCGGGCCCATCGATGTGCTCGTCAATAACGCCGGCTGGGATATCTTCAAGCCCTTCACCAAAACCGAGCCGGCGCAGTGGGACAAGCTGATCGCCATCAACCTGATCGGCATGCTGCATATGCATCATGCCGTGCTGCCCGGAATGGTGGCGCGCAAGGCGGGACGCATCGTCAACATCGCGTCCGATGCGGGACGGGTCGGCTCATCCGGCGAAGCCGTGTATGCCGCCTGCAAGGGCGGACTGATCGCGTTCTCGAAGACAATCGCCCGCGAACATGCACGCCACGGCATCACGGTCAACGTGGTCTGCCCGGGCCCGACCGACACCGCCCTGTTCGCCGACTACAAGGCCGGCGCAGGCAACCCGGAGAAGCTGATCGAGGCGTTCACACGCTTGATTCCGCTCGGGCGCATCGGCCAACCGAATGATCTGCCGGGCGCGATTGTTTTCTTTGCCAGTGACGACGCCGGCTACATCACCGGTCAGGTGTTGAGCGTCTCGGGTGGCCTCACCATGAACGGTTGAACCTCAATCACGATCAACTGGTTGGATTTGAAGCATAACGCGATCAAGAAACAACTCGGATTGAAGTGAGATGCCTATGTACGCCTTCCCAATAACGCTTACGCTCGACAAGGAAAAGGGCGGCTTCGTCGTCACTTTTAAGGACATTCCCGAGGCTATTACTCAAGGTGAGACCGAAACCGAAGCTTTGGAGAACGCTCAAGAGGCGCTGGAAGTCGCGCTCGATTTCTATTTCGATGACAAGCCGCCTGTACCGACGCCCTCAAGCCCGAAGCGCAGGCAAAAGACGATCGAATTTTCGGCGAGTATGAGCGCAAAAGTTATTTTGCTCAACGAGATGATCGCTCAAGACGTCCGCTCGGTGGAGTTGGCTAGACGACTCGGCCCCTATCTTCACCGAAGAATGCATTGAGTTCGCTACCCTTGGCCGCCTGCGCGAAACCATCGAAGCGCCCATACTCGGCCAGTTGATCAGCAGCACACATGAAGGCGCCCCAGGCGGTACGCGCCAGTGCGCCGCCGACACTGACACGACGCACGCCAAGATTGGCGATCTCGGCCATGGTTAACGCCGAGGCACCACCGACCAGCAAGTTCACCGGTTTGGGTGCCACCGCGTTGACCACGGATGTGATCTGTTCGCGCGTGTGAATTCCGGGCACGTACAAGCAGTCAGCGCCGGCATTTGAATAAGCAACCAGTCTAGCGATGACCTTGTCCAGTGACGGCTGGCCGACCAGCAAGCCCTCGGCGCGGCCGACCAACAGCGTGTCGCCGCCGGTGCCGTCAATTGCCTGGCGCGCCGCCCGAATTCGCGCGCAAGCCTCATCGACCGAATACAACGGATGGGTCGAATCACCCGTCGAGTCTTCGATCGACAATCCGGCCACACCGGCTGCTACCGCCAGGCGCACGCTGTCGGCGACGCCCGCAGGATTTTGCGCGAATCCGCTTTCGAAATCGGCGTTAATCGGCACTTCGGTCGCCAGCACCAATTCGTTCAAGTGTTCGAGCACCTGATCACGCTTGACGCCGTTATCCGGAAAACCTCGCGACCACGCGAAGCCGGAACTGGTCGACGCAAGCGCCTTGAATCCCAGGCCTTGCAAATAGCGGGCGCTGCCAATGTCCCAGGGATTCGGAATCGCAAAACAACCGGACTCATGCAAGCTTCGGAAGGTTCGTCGTTTGTCGGCGATGCTTGGATGAACGGTGGCCGGCGCGCCATCACCGGTTTGATTTGTCTTGGTTGTATGCTCATTCATTGCTCTGACTCCCATTGAATCCACGACTTCAGCATACTGCGCCCCGGCGGGGTGATCTCCATTGAACGATCGCCGGGCTGTTGCCTGAGCCAGTCCTTAGCGATGAAATGCTCGAGCAGTGCGCGTGCCAACTGGCCCGCCAAATGGTCACGCCGCTCGGACCAATCCATGCAACCATAGGCTATGCCTTTTGCGCCTGCAACCACTCGGCGCTGCCCCGCAACGCCGTCCATGCCGATGGCCGTCAATGCGCCAGCACCTTCTTCGGTCAGCGCGAAACCGCGCTCGTCAAGATTGATGAGCCAATGCCGCTTGAGCATACCCTGCAACACGGCCACCCCCAGGCGTCCGGCCAGATGTCCATAGCAGCGCCGCGCGCAACGCAATCGAATTTTTGCCGGACTGGACCACAATCGCGAATGACTGCCCCGTTCGACAACCATCGCCAACGCTTCAAGCGCATGTGCGACATCGGCATCGGCATCGGCAATCCGAAAATACTGATGCCGACCACGTGGCTCGCAGACCAGGAGTCCTGCATCAAGTAATTTGCTCAAATGATCACTCGCGGTCGCTGAACTGACGTTCGCCGTTTTCGCCAATTCACTGGCGCAGGCATACTCGCCGCCGAGCAAATAGGTCAACATCCGCGCGCGGCTCGGGTCAGCCAACAAGCTGGCGATCACTCGGGCTCCACCTTAGCATCCTGCAACACCTTGCCCCATTTCGGTATTTCGCTGCGGATCAGAGCGGCGAACTCCGCCGGCGTGCTGCCGATCAGATCGAGCGCGAACGGAATGAAGCGCTCGCGCATCGCGGGGCTGCGAACGATCTGTGCAATTTCACCCGAGAGTCGGTCGACGATCGCTGACGGCGTGCCAGCCGGTGCAACGATGCCAAACCAGATCGACGCGTCGTAACCGGGTACGCCGGACTCGGCGACGGTTGCCAGTTGCGGGGTCGCGTTATTGCGTTGACTGCTGGTGATCGCCAGCGCACGCAATTTGCCCGAGCGCACATGCGGCAAGGACGACACACCAGGATCGAAGATCATATTGACTTGGCCACCAATCACGTCGGCCAGCGCCGGCGCGCTGCCCTTGTACGGGACATGCGTCATGTCGACGCCAGCCATGGACTTGAACAACTCGCCGGCCAGGTGCAGCGAGCCGCCTTGCCCGATCGAGGCAAAGCTCAATTGACCGGGCGTGGCTTTGGCCAGCGCGATCAGTTCAGCGACCGAATTCGCCGGTACCGACGGATTGATGACCAGGTACAGCGGCGTGGAAAAACACAGCGACACCGGCGCAAAATCTTTCAACGAATCGTAGGGCAGCCGCTTCATCGAGCGCATGTTGATTGCCAAGCTGGTAACGCTGCCCAGAAACAGCGTGTAACCGTCAGCGGGCGCCTTGGCCGCCAGCTCGGCACCGATGATCTGGCTGGCCCCCGGCTTGTTTTCGATCAGTACCGGCTGGCCGACCCGCTCGACTAACTGCTGCGCCAGCGCCCGTGTGAAGGTATCGCCGACGCCGCCGGGTGGATACGGCACGATGATCCGCACTGGCTTGCTTGGCCAAGCGTGAGCCTGAGCCTGCGCTTGGACTTGGGCCTGTGCCGCACCGGACAGCGATGCCAAAAGGAACAGCACAGCCAGGAAGCACAGCGGGGTCGAGCGCGACCACTCGATCGCAAGGCAACGTGTGGCGAACCCCCACAGGTTCATGTCGACACCCGGCCCGCAACATCACCAAAGCGCTGCCGCATAACGTCCTCGAACGGCAGCGAAGCATCGGCAACCGCGCTGCCGCCGCGCACTCTATAGGCCATAGGGGTCGTAGCTGCATCCGGCGACTTGCCGTCTTGCAAGTCCCTGGCGCCGGCCAGAATCATGCGCCGAAAGCGCACGATCGCCAGATCGGTTGGACCCAGGTGCTCGGTCGTGCGATCGGCGATCAGACCCTGGCTGTCCTGGATCATCGCGTCCTGTTCGGCGACGCCGCGTACGCCGGTAAAACTGAGCGTGCGTTGATCGTGGCGATCGAGCAGGTAATCGTTAGTGCGATTGCGCAACGGCACATAGCCCGGACCGAGGGCGGCGAACACGCCATGGCCAGCGCTGATTTTCTCGCGCTCGGCCGTGGTCAACGGCCGCTCCGGATTCCAGGCGTAGCAATAGATCCAGCATGAGTGGTCATCGATCGGCACCCAAGTCTGACCCTGGTAAGTTTCACCGGCCAGGGCATTCGGCGCCAAGCTGTGATTCGGCAACATGAACTGACTGACCCGCCAATACAGTTGCGGCCCGTCGGTGTAGCGGGCGGCACCGGCCACGAAGCCGACCTCATGCGCATTGACCGTAAACCGGGGAATCGGGTCGTTACGCATCCAGGCCAAGCGCTGCTGATCGGCATTGGCCTGAGCCAGCGCACCACCGGCACTGTTCAGTTGCACATCCGGTGCCGGCATATGCAGGAACGAGAAGTGGGCGGTATCAAGACCGCCTTCGATCGACTGCGCCCAATTGCATTGCTGCAATTTTTTTTGCACGATCCGGTGCGACGCGGGTAAGGTCGCGAACTCAAACTCGGGCAACGCTGCGTCGACCCCGGCTTCGGCATCTGTGTTGACCGGTCCCATGAACGCCCAGACAAAATCGCCCCATTCGCGTACCGGATACGATTTCAGTCGCACTCGTTGCTGGTAGTTGGTGTTGGCCGGGACTGACGGCATTTCAAGGCAGGCACCATCGACTGCAAACTTCCAGCCGTGATAGACGCAGCGCAGGCCGCCCTGTTCGTTGCGGCCATGAAACAGATCGGCGCCACGGTGCGGGCAGCGCGGTGACACCACCCCGACTCGACCACCGCTGTCACGGAACGCGAGCAGCGACTCGCCCATGACCTGCAGTCGCACCGGATCGCAATCGGCCGCAGGTAACTCCTCGGATAACGCGACGGGCTGCCAGAAACGGCGGAAGTACTCGCCCATCGGCGTGCCGGCGCCGGTACAGGTTAGCAGTTCATTGTCTTGCGTCGAAAGCATCTGGGCAGGCTCATTGATCGTGATAGCGTAGTGCGCTGTTCATCATAAACCTGCTTGCCTGGCATTCATGCATGCAGAACCTTGATACATTCCGGAGAATGAAGCGATGCTAAAGATCCTCATATGTTGAAAATCCTCGTTTTAGGTGCTGGCGCGACCGGTGGTTATTTTGGTGGACGTCTTGCACAGGCGGCGCTTCGAGGCAAGACCGATTTTCAGGTCAGCTTTTTGGTGCGGCCCCTGCGCGCTGCGCTGCTGCGTGCGAGCGGGTTGCAGGTTGAAAGTCCGCAGGGTAACTTCAACATCCCGGTACAGGTGATCGTGCATACCGAATTGCAGCCCGACTACGATCTGGTGCTGCTGTCCTGCAAGGCCTATGACCTCGAATCGTCGATCCTGTCGATCTATCCGGGAATGCGGCCCGATACCTATGTGCTGCCGCTACTGAACGGACTCGCACATTTCAATCGGCTGGATCGGGAATTTGGCGCGCACCGCGTACTCGGCGGCTGCTGCGCGATCGCTGGCAACTTGACCGCCAAAGGCATCGTACGCCAGATGACTGAACTACAACGGATCACCTACGGGGTGCGGCCTGACAACGGTGCCGGCGCGAATGCGCTGCTCGATCGGCTCGATGCGGCCTATGCTTTGACCCCAGTCGAAGTGCACCACAGCGACGACGTGCTAACCGACATCTGGGAAAAGTATCTGCTGCTGGCCGCATTGGCCGGCATGACTTGCCTGATGCGTGCACCAGTCGGCGACATCGTTGCGACCGACGACGGTCACGCGATGATGCTGCGCATGATTGAAGAGTGCGCCAGCGCGGCGCGCCACGCCGGCAGGCCGCCGCGCGCTCAGGCACTTGAGGCGGCACGCAATATGCTGACCATGAAGGGCTCGAACTTCACGGCGTCGATGCTGCGCGACCTGGAGGCTGGCAACCGCACCGAAAGCGAACAGATCATCGGCGACATGCTGTCGCGAGCGCGGGCCGCCGGTAGTGATGCAACGCTGCTGCAGGCGGCCTGGGTGCATCTGAAGTCGCGCGACGCGCGGTTGGCGCGCGAGCGACCCGCGTGGACTCCTGCCAAACCATAGAGCTCAGCGACGCGAAAATCGAGTAGATCAAAGACCAAGGCGTTATGCTGATGGCTTAGCCATAAAACATGTGAAGAAAAATATAGTTGGCAAGGTCGTGCCTGAATTCGGGCTCGGCGAGTGCAAAGGATTCGATGTTGATTTTGTCGAAGCCCTCAAACAGCCAATGCGTGCCGTAGCGCAACACCCGTTCGAAGTCGCCGTTACGCAGCAATACGCCGTGCTCATTCTTTTTTACCGTGAACTGCGCGACGAAGTAACGCCTTCGGTGGCCGAGCGGGCGTTTCTCGATCTTGCGCGGAAGGCTTGGCGCCATACCAATAGCGCAGGGCGGCGCGGACTTCGAAAGGCACTGAAGTCCGCGTCGCCCATGTTAACCATCTTCTGAAACCAGCAGATCGGCATCGGCTCGCATGGCGGCTTCGAGAATCAGCGCGTCCCCCCAACCAAGTTGATGCTGTTGTACCAAAGTCAGGGCGGATTGCACACTGACTGCATTACTTCCAAGCATCATGAATTCACATAAATGTCGCACCGCCTTAGCCGCAACGTCATGCGGCAATTCAGGCTTGAGCTTGCGTCGACAAATACTGTAAACCTCATGCAACACCTGAGTACTCAGCGCGACCGTACCTTCGGTTCGACCCTGCTCTATACGCGCGATCGCCTTGAGCCGCTTGTCGGGTTCCGAGAAGTCCAAAGCATGAACAAAAATATTGCTATCAAAGAAGGTGATCACCGTTTACGGCCCGTGCTGACGGTCAAGGCCCGTTTTGATGCTCCTCGCCAGGGTATTTGCGGTCATAAGCATCTTCCCGACTCCAGGACGCGCCCTCACTATTGACACGGCTTTGGCGAGCCAAATCCAAAAAGCCTTGCCCAGCCGTTTGAGTGGAATCTCCTTGCGCATATTGGGCCAGGAACTCCCGCACTTTTGCACTGACCGACGTACCTTCACTGATCGCACGGATACGGGCGCTGCGAATGATGGCTTCGTCTAGAGCAATAGTAAGGTTGGTCATAAAAAACCCCATCTTTAAACACGTTACTTCGTGCTGCACGTATTTTTGTGTCGTCTTGTTATGGTGTCAAGCGCTACGCTCGTCGCTAATGCCGCCGGCGCGGCAGAAATCACCGCGCGTGCGGGTGTTTGTCGATTTTTTGATCACGCACGCTCAATAGGTTTAGTCTCTATCAGCCGCTAACTCGCTCGACCGGCGTAATTCCCAGAAAAAGCGGCTGCGAGGACTTCGAGCCGCGCAGCAGCTTGACCATGCAGTGCCGATTGATCCGCTCGAACCCGAGCGCCTGATGCAACGCGTCGATCGAATCAATGGTTACGCCGTCGATGCCGACGAGTATGTCGCCAACCCGAACGCCAGCGTTCTGCGCCGGGCTACCGGCTTCAACCGATTGCACGCGGACGGCGGTACTCTGCTTGAGCTCAAATCCGACCTGAATGCGTCGATCGATCGTGAAGTTACTACCGGCCAGGCCCAGGTATCCGCGCCGCACACGGCCGCTCTGCAGCAGTTGCGGAATCACCCAGTTGGCGATGTCAATAGCCACCGCAAAACAAATCGATTGCGCACCGCGAATCAACGCCGTATTCACACCAATGACCTGCGCGCGGCTGTTCAACAGCGGGCCTCCCGAATTGCCTGGATTTAATGCTGCGTCGGTTTGAATGACATCGGCGATCAGGCGGCCGGTGCTGGCGCGCATGCTGCGCCCGAGCGCGCTGACGATACCGGAAGTGACGGTGTGCTCGAAGCCAAGCGGGTTGCCGATCGCAATGGCGATTTCGCCGCGTTTGAGCGTCTTCGAAGACCCCAAAGTGGCATGTGTCAGCGCGCCTTGTGATTGGCCGTCGATGTGCAGCACCGCCAAGTCCGAGTCCGGGTCATCGCCGACCCAGCGGGCGTCGAACTCACGCATGTCGGCCAGCGAAATCTGCCATTGACCTTCGGGTTGTGCTTGTTTCGCGGGTTGGCCGGCACGCGCCACATGCGAATTGGTCAGGACATAGCCGTCGGGGGTGAACAAAAACCCCGAACCCGAACCCTGGCCCGAACGCCGCGAGCCGGCCAGCGTGGTCTTGACCAGCGCCACGCTCGGGCCGACCCGATCGACGACATCGCTGACGGTTTGAGAATAGGCGTCCAGCAGGAAGCCGTCGATTGCACCCATGTGTTTCCCTTGATTTTTACGGACATGAGGGCGCCCAGCTGAGTTTCAAGAGCGGGACTTCGCGCGCCTGGCCTGTGACCGCCTTACAAGCACTTACAAATCTTGCAAAACAGGTCTGGTGAACTGTCGCGGAATCAGTCAACATGATTCATCCACTCTAGATACGTTTATGAACCCTCGTCGATCCTTCCTTCGTCATTCCTCCGCCCTGGTAGTGACCGGCGCCGCAGGTGGCTTGGCCGCCCTGCCCGGTTGTGCGAGCCATTCGAAGTCCGCGCCGCCAGTGACCGGCAATGTTGCGCCGGGGTTCCGGATGGTCAGCGCTCCGACGGTCTCCTCGATTCGCGCCAATGCCAGCAGCGCCGATCTGGATCGCGCAATCCACGTGCTCAACCGACTCGGTTTTGGCCCGAGACCCGGCGACATTGAACAACTGCTCACGATTGGCGTCGACTCCTACATTGAGCAGCAACTGAATCCGGATCACCTCAAACTGACCGCAATTCTGCAAGCCGAACTCGATGCCCTGCCGACCTTGCAGATGCAGATCGGTGAGTTGACCGGCGAATACCAGGTTGCCATCGCCCAATTCCTATCGCAGCAAGCTGAGCAGACGCAAACACCGCTGCAACCAGCGCCAATGTCCGGACGCCGCCAGATCATCCGTGAGGTCGCCTTCGACGCGACCCGCAATCGGCTGATCCGCGCGATCGACAGCCCACGCCAGCTTGAAGAAGTGATGGTCGACTTCTGGTACAACCACTTCAACGTGTTCATTGGCAAGGCGCTCGATCGCGTGCTGGTCGGTCATTACGAGCAACAGGCAATCCGACCCCATGCGCTTGGACGCTTTCGTGATCTGTTGGGCGCGACCGCCAAACATCCAGCGATGCTGTTTTATCTCGATAACGTGCAAAGTGTTGTACCCGGCTTCATTGCGCCAGCAGCCGCGCGATCGCGTGGCGGCAACAACCTGCCACCGTCCGGTCGCCCGGTGCTGGCAAACGGGTTGAATGAGAACTACGCGCGCGAACTCATGGAGTTGCACACGCTCGGTGTCGACGGTGGCTACACACAAAAGGACGTCACCGAACTTGCGCGTATGCTCACCGGCTGGACCTTTGATCGCCGCGACTTGAGCGGCCAGGCCTTTCGCTACGACGACCGCCGCCATGATCAGGGCGAAAAAGTCTGGATGGGTCGCAAGGTAGAGTTGGCTGGCCTCGCCGAAGGTGAATGGGCGCTCGACGTACTCGCGGCGCATCCCGCGACGGCGCGCCATATCGGCTTTAAGCTCGCGCAGTATTTTGTCGACGACCAGCCGCCCGATCGGCTGGTGCAGGCGCTGGCGCAGACCTTTCTGAAAACGAATGGCGACATCCGTCAGGTGCTACGCAGCTTGCTCAACTCTGCCGAGTTCTGGGACCCGGCCCATACCAAATTCAAGACGCCCTATCAGTTCGTGGTCTCGTCCGTTCGAGCAGCCGGTATCTCGTTGCCGAGCAACGTACAGGTGCTGCAGGGCAACTTGATCCAGCTCGGTATGCCGCTCTATGGCTGCCCGACGCCGGACGGCTACAAGAATACCGAAGTCGCCTGGCTCAGTGCCGACGCCATGACACGGCGGCTGAGTTTCGCCACTGCGCTGGCCAACGGCCGGGTGGCGCTGAACCGCGCTATCGATGTGAACACGCGCGCCGGGGCGGCAGGGGCGGCGGTTGCGGCAACGAATGCACAACCGATCGCTCGGGCGCAAGGTAATCCGAATGCGCCGATTTCGATACCGGCTTCGATGCCGGCGCTCGATTGGAATGCCTTGCTGCAGACGCTCGGACCCACCATCAAGTCGAAGACCCGCGCGGTGATCGAGACCAGCAGCCCCGACATGCGCGCCTCACTGGTTTTGGGCAGCCCGGAATTCATGCGACGGTGAAGGGTGAACACTCAGGAGAATGTGATGTTGAATGAACGACGTAAATGGTTGAAGGCTGGCCTGGCCACAGCCGCATCAGGCGAAATTCCGGCGGCCCTGGTTGGACTGGGCGCGAATTCGGCCGCTTGGGCTGCGAGTTCGCCGGCCGCCGTCGATCGCCGACTCGTGGTCATCATGTTGCGCGGTGCCGTTGACGGCTTGAGTACCGTCGTGCCGTATCAAGAGGCGAACTACTATCGCTCGCGTCCGAGCATTGCGATCGCACGTCCAGGCGAGACCGACGGCCTCATCGATCTCGATGGCCGATTTGGACTGCATCCAGGCCTCGCCGTACTCAAACCTTATTGGGATCAGGGCCACCTGGGGTTCATACATGCCAGCGGCTCGCCCGACAGCACACGCTCACACTTCGACGCCCAGGATTACATGGAGTCCGGCACGCCGGGCCGCAAATCAACTTCGACCGGCTGGATGAATCGGCTACTAGGCGCACTGAATCATGACGCACCGTTGATGCGAGCGGTGAACGTTGGCGTCAACCTGCCGCGCATCTACGCCGGACCCGGCAACATTGCGACGATCGCCTCGGGGGACGCCGCAACCCGACCGCTGGCCACCGATCGGCCATTGGTCAATGACGCGTTTGCGCGCCTCTACTCCGGCGACGATTCAATGTCGCAGGCGTTTCGCGAAGCCGGTGTGACGCGCCGCGAAATCATCGCAGGTCTCGACGGCGTCGATACCCAGGCCGACAACGGCGCCGTGTCACTGCGCGGTTTTGCGCAAGATGCGAACCGACTCGGCAGTCTCATTCGCCGCGACGCACGCGTGCAACTCGGCTTCATCGCCGTCGGCGGCTGGGATACCCATGTCAACCAGGGCGCAGGCCGCGGCCAGTTGGCCGGCAAATTTGCGCAACTCGGCGAAGGACTCAGCGTGTTGTCGAAGTCGCTCGGCGAACGCTTCGCCGACACCATCATTGTCGTCATGTCCGAGTTCGGACGCACCGTCCGACAGAACGGCAACAACGGCACCGACCATGGTCACGGCAATGTCATCTGGTTGCTCGGCGGTGCGGTGAACGGCCGGCGCGTGCACGGCGAATGGCCAGGGCTCGACGACTCAGCCCTCTATGAAGGCCGCGACCTGGCCGTCACGACCGATTTCCGGCATGTTGTTGCCGACCTCTGTGGTCGCCACTTGCGACTGACCGACCGGCAACTCGCCGGCGTATTCACCGAGATGCCGCAGATGCCGGTTTCGATGAGTACGCTGAAGACTTAAGTGCTCAAACGTGATCGCGCAGATATCGTAGATCGAGTCGATTGTTCAAATCACTTACTGCGGTTCGCCGCAGCGCTTTGGCGTTGATGAGCTTTTCTCGCGCCAGCTCTTCAATGTCAAGCGTGTCATTGAGCCGCGACTTCGGGCAGGATTGCATCGATAGTCATACCGTGCACCTGAGTGACAGATTGAACACCCAGCGAAATTATTCCGAGCCATGAACAAGGAGTCTCCCGAAATCAAGATCAAGCGCGTCCACGACCCGCGCGAGGCAGACGACGGCATGCGCGTACTCGTCGATCGTCTATGGCCGCGCGGCCTGACGAAGGAACGCGCCAAAGTCGATGTCTGGTTGAAGGACATTTCTCCGAGCCATGGACTGCGCCGACAGTTTCACGGTAATCCACAAGCCTGGCCTGAGTTCGTATCCGCCTATCGACTGGAACTGCAGCAGGCGATGGCAGTCGTAGCAATCGAACAGCTTCGGCAATACCGAAACCAGGGTCCTGTGTGTCTGTTGTACGCGGCCCGCGATCCGGAGTTCAACAACGCGGTGGCTTTGAAGTTATTGCTCGCCTGAAACTCACCTGACAGATTCCAACCGCCGGTTGTGATTGAAATTGCCGACTTTGCGCTGCTACTCAAGCGCGCGGAACTCGGTCCGACCCATTGAATTACCTACAAATCAGTGAGAAACGGCTGGCGGAAATCCAGGCTGGGCTAGACTTAAAACGGTGAAGTGTATGGCAACTAAGTGCATAGCATCTTTATGGCGTCAAATGAACAGCGCATCGCATCGCTTGACTGATTGAACCGATGAATTAGATAGACCGAGGCGTTTAAGTGTCGAAGGATTTTGAGACAGGCTTGATGTGGTTTCGGCGTGATCTGCGCGCGTCTGACAATGCAGCGCTCCACTTCGCCTTGACGCGCTGCCGGCGAGTCTATTGCGCGTTTGTGTTTGATACCGAAATACTTGACCGACTACCCAAGCGCGATCGCCGTGTCGTTTTCATCCGGGAGAGCGTCCAGGAACTACGCGCTGAACTCGAACGTCTGGGCGGCGGGTTGATCGTCAGCCACGGCATCGCCGCATCGGATATCCCGGCGCTCGCCGAATCGTTGAAGGCCGATGCGGTGTTCACCAATCACGACTACGAGCCGCAGGCGATTCGCCGTGACGCCAAGGTGGCCGCCGACTTGCAGGCCCGAGGCACCCCGTTGTTGACGTTCAAGGACCAAGTGATCTTCGAGAAAGACGAAGTGCTTACCGCAGCCGGCAAGTTTTATTCGGTCTTCTCGCCCTACAAGAATAATTGGCTCGGGAAAGTCAACGAAGATCACCTCAAGGCTTATCCAGTCGAGCCCTACGCCGACGCTTTTGCAAAGCGAAAGCCGGACGAGATGCCTTCGATCGAAGTGATGGGTTTTGATCCGCAGTTCCGAATGCCGATTGCCGCCGGCGCTCGCGCTGCCCATCAACTGTTCGAAGAATTTCTGGATCGGATCGATCAGTATCAAGTGACCCGTAATTTTCCGGCGGTCAAAGGCCCTTCCTACCTGTCAGTGCACATGCGCTTCGGCACGATATCGATTCGAGAAGTGGCCCGAACCGCCTGGCAACGCGTCCAGCAACTGGACGATTCGGCGACCGAGGACGAAAGCGGCGCGCGAACCTGGCTCAACGAGTTGATCTGGCGCGACTTTTATTTTCAGATTTTGCATCATCGGCCGCACGTCGTCGACGGCGCCTTCCGGCCTGAATATGACCGCATCAAATGGGATAACGACCTGCAATGGTTTGAGGCCTGGTGCGAAGGCAGAACCGGTTTTCCGATTGTCGACTCCGCGATGGTGCAACTGAACACGACCGGCTATATGCACAATCGTCTGAGGATGGTGGTGGCCAGCTTTCTGACCAAGGATCTCGGCATTGACTGGCGTTGGGGCGAGCGTTACTTCGCCGAAAAGCTCAATGACTTTGACCTGGCGGCCAACAATGGCGGCTGGCAATGGGCGGCATCGAGTGGCTGTGATGCGCAGCCGTACTTCCGAATCTTTAATCCGACCAGCCAAAGTGAAAAATTCGACGCCGAAGGAAAATTCATCAAGCGGTATTTGCCCATGCTCGCCGACTTGCCCGCGAAATACATCCACGAGCCCGCCTCGGCGGGCCCGATCATTCAATCCGCCGCCAACTGCACGATTGGCGTCGACTACCCCAAGCCGGTGGTGGTGCACGCCGATGCGCGCAAGCGCACATTGGCGCGATATGAAGTGGTCAAGACGCCATGAGCGAGGCGAGTAAACAGTCTGGTGTCGATGGTGGCATCGCGACCTGGCACCGAGAACCGATAGTGGCGGACTCGGCAGTCACCGTCTGGTACGACGGATCATGTCCGCTGTGCAGGCGAGAAATTTCGGTTTATCAGGGCCGGCCTTCGCAACGCCCAATCAACTGGCTCGATGTGTCTGACAGTCGCTGTGCTGTTCCCTCAGGCTTCGAGCGCGACGAATTGATGAAGCGGTTTCATGTCCGAACCAGTACCGGGCAGGTCGTGAGCGGTGCGGCAGCATTCGTCAGCATTTGGAGCGAACTGCCGGGCTGGAGATACCTGGCCGCGCTCGCCAAACTGCCGGGTGCGCTCGGCCTGATGGAGTGGGCGTATCAACGATTTTTGTTCATTCGGCCACTCATACAACGCATCGTCAGACATTTGGATGTTGCGCATTTACCCGCCTCACTGATCGGCGACCTTCGGTCGAACCACGCGGGCGAAACTGGCGCGGTGTGGATCTATCGGGGTGTACTGATGGTCGCGCGAGATGCGGTGTTAAGACAGTTCGCGGCGCACCACTTGGCCACCGTGCAACAACATCTGGCAGCCCTGCAATCACTATTACCCACCCTGAGGCGCAGCAAACTTTTAGTGCCCTGGCGAATCGCCGGATTCTTGACCGGGTTCATTCCGGCGCTCTTTGGTGCTCGTGCGGTTTACGCAACCATCCATGCTGTCGAAGCCTTCGTTGATACGCACTATCGGGCCCAGATTGAAGCCCTAGGTCGGCTTGGCACACAGGACTCTTTATGTCCGAGTCCACTTCCAGAGTCGCAGCGATGATCGTCATCTCGCCGCCGCAATTTGGGCAGTGCTCAAGGTCGAGGTCGAACACGCGCTTTTCCAAGCGAGTCCAACTCGGGCAGTGCGGCCGGTGCGCACCGTTTGCCTCGCGCTCAGTCGGTTGGGATGCCGCGACATCGTCCGGCTCTTTTGGCACCACTTGCGCTCGCATCTTCGCATTCGGTGCCTTCTCCCCAGTGGCTTACGTTGGTCGGCGGCACAGCGTACCCCCGCGTGCAGGCTAAAGCCTTCCAGGTTGACGCACAGGGTCTGTTTGAAGTCCACTGCTCGTGGCTTTGTGCCCCGCAAGGTCAGCTCGTTGTCGAATGCATCGAAGCCGGTTATGCGAACTTTGACTACGGGTGTTCCTTTTACGATCACTCATTTTCGCTTGAAATGCACGGCCGCGCACCTGACCCGAATTGCTATTCAGTGATAAAGACACCCGGCATAACTCAGATTTGGCGTCATTTTGGCGACAGCGGTACAATGAGCCAACTGAATCAAGGAAACGACGCAATGGGAACCTCGGTCGCCAAACAAGAACGCATTGGTGCACGCGTGCCGCGCGATGTCTATGAAACCCTGAACCGGGCTGCGGAATTGACCGGTGCGACAGTGAATCAGTTCTTGGTTCAGTCGGCCTTAAAGGAAGCTCAGGCCGTGATTGAGCGGGAGCAGACCATTAGACTGTCTCGGCGTGACTGCGCCCGCCTGCTCGAGCTGCTCGAGACTCCACCAAAGCCGAATGCACGGTTCAAGGCTGCCATGAACCGCTACCAGAAAGCCAAGCGCACCGATGCAGATAGTTCCTTTAACTGGAAGCCATGATCGGCTCGGATTCGACTGCGGCCGGTCAGAACTGAATGACTGGCTGAGGAGCATCGCGCGGCAACACCAGGACAAGCGCCTGTCAAAGACCTTCGTTGCCGTGCCCGAGGACAAGTCAACGCAGATCTACGGCTATTACGCGCTCACCTTGACCGAGGTAGACACACAGTCATTGTCGAATGTCCGACGAAAAAAGCTGCCACGGATGATTCCAGGGGTTCGACTAGGGCGCTTGGCGGTTGATCAGCGATACAAAGGCAAGCGGCTGGGCGAGTTGCTTTTGATGGATTCAATCGATCGGGTTCGGCAGATTCATGAACATGCGGGAGTCGTTGGGTTATTCGTTGACGCCATCGATGCGGACGCCGCCCGCTTCTACGCCCGCTACGGCTTCGAGGCATTCGTGGACGAGCCTTTGAAAATGTTCCTTCCGGTGACATGACGTTTGGCTCAGCGTTGAAGCGTTGTATGCTGGACCGCAATTCCCGGTCACCGAGGCGGTGTCACGGCGCAAGGTCGAGATCAAAACGCTAGTTTCAGCGAAGACTAACTTGCTTGCAAGTTATGTCGCAGCTTAAGACGCGATTGAGCAGGCGCACTCAACTGGACCGGGCTGGCCGGCACGCACCCTTGGCCTCGCCCGCAGCCGGTTGCGCTGCCGAGGCCGGCATGGGTGGCGGTTGTGGCACAACCTGCGCACGCGGCTTCGCCGACGTTGTGTAAAGGACGGTGCCAGCACTCCATGAAACCGGATCAAATGCAGTCGCGCTCTAGGCACCAACGCGGCCAGGCGCTGCATGAACTCCAGTGGCGACATCACCCAATGCGTGGTGCCATCGCACCACGGTGTCTTTAGCGTCAGCACTGCTTGGCCTGCAACCGCTTGAGCGCGCGACTCGTCCGAAGCGTCGCCAGCGTCATCGTCGGCCAAGTAGGTTTCGCCTTTCTCTTCGAGCAGAACGCCTTGCCGGGTGAGCAGTTTCATCATCCGCGTGATGATCTTGTGCAACACCGTCGGCACCGCGCCGGTAAACGCCGTCGAGCACCAGGGTGTTGCAACAACTGGCGAACTGGCTGGCGATGCCTTGACCTCGGCGGAGGCGAGAGCCTCCGCTCAGACGCCCGCCAATTCCCGCGTCAATTGAGCGGCCGGAATAGCCTTGCATCCGCTGGCATTCTGACCTGACCAGAGCGGGCTGAAGTCGCCACTGCCCTTGGCCTCGGCACGGGTTCGCAATGGCATGATCGCGATCGTCGCCAAGGGGAATTGGGGCGGCGCCGAACTCATCGGCCCCAGCTCGCGCATGACCCGGTTCATGATGCCGCGCGCGGGTCGGCCAGTGAACAAATTCGTGAGCGCGGTGTGCACTGATTGTTCCGAGGCAAGCGCAGCGCGGTGAAGCACACTCGTCAACGACTCTGGACACAGCAGGTATGCGGTGCCGATCTGTGCGGCCGGCGCGTTTTCTCGCGCAGAATCGACAATTGCTTGCCCAGTGCGTCCAGGCTCAACATGGCGGCCGGCAGAAAGCCTAATGCCCCGGATTCGCTGACCGCGGTCGCCAGCGCACTCGCTTGAGACCCCGCCATGGGCGCCCGGATGATCGGCAAAGAGATGTCGGAGTGCATGAACGAACCCATCGGAATCCTCCCTGATCGACATACTGACGGAACATCGCCATCGAGTCTGGATCATATGCGACGACTTTCGGTCGCGACCGATACAGGCGAATTGAGCTGTACGTTTGAATCACCTTGCGCTGTTCGCGAAAACAGGCTGGAAGTAACGACCTTACTCGTGATAGAGTTACTCATAGTGGTCGGTCCGGCTTGGATCGTGAGGAGGAGCCGGTGCAAATACGTCTAGTCCTGATGATCCTGGCGATCACATCGATCCCGCTGCTGCCGACATCGGCCATCGCCCAGTTCGAGCAGAACACCTCGCTGGACGGGACACGTCTGACCTACTTTCCGCGCCCCGACGCCAATCAGTGCTTTACCGACTGCGCGAACAACGCCGCTTGCCAAGGCGCCACTTGGATCCAGGCGGGGACATACAACCCACGTGATGCGGCAATGTGCTACCTCCTTGCGAAGGTGAGCGGCAGGGCCCAAGCACGCGGACACTTCTCGATGGTCAAAGGTGCTGCGGGGGTAGGTGGAGTTGGGAGAGGGCCGAGCCCACCCAGTCCAGGCGGATTCACCCCTGCGGATATTGGCACGATCTAATCGCCAGGAGAATAGCGACCATGATAATCTGGCGACCGACGATCGGGCTGATCCTAGGGGCAGGCATCAGCTTGCTGAGCGCCGATCCGGCGCGCGCTCAGAATAGCCAAGCACTCATTTCCGGGCTCCAGAGCCAGATCGCACAAGGCGAACAGACCTTGCGCAATGAATCTTACCTCGAGGGCTTCTGCGGGCAGCTGCGCGACGGGAAACATTTCTTTCATCGAGGACGCCATCGGCAGAAGCGCCCCGACGTCGTCGTCGAACTGCAAGCCTGGAAAGCCTACCTCGAGAGCGCGGTCGCCGCACGGACAGTGACAAGCGCAGGAGTCTTGGTCACCCGCGAAGTGGCCCAAGCTGAATGGAATTCAGCTCTTCGACGTCGAGATGAAGTGGTGACGGCATGCACCTTGGACACATTGAGGGCCGATCTGGCCAAAGCGCGCGTCGCCGCTATGCCGGCTTCGGGTACGGCAGCCGCCCAGATGGCCTGGAACGATGGGACCGACGGCAACCGGGTGCTCACGGTCACAGGAACTTTGACGGGAAGCTTCAGTACGTGGCAACTCACGGGAACCGGTGTGCCTAGCTGGAACGGTCAGTTGCGCGCCGCCGTGCAATGCACGGGTTCGACGAGCCCCGGCTATGCTCCCAAGCTGGGCTCAAACGGGACAATGAAGTGTTACGCCGAGTGGAAAGACCAGGGAAAGAGCAACATTTGGAATTGTCAAGGAACCGGGGTGCTCGGCGCGGTCTGGTCGGTGGGCGACTGGTGGTTCGGGATGTATCCGTTCCCTGGGTCTCAATTGGGGTGCAAAGGGACCATCACGGCCGGCGACGGAAAGGCTCGCTCGAACATGTTCGGAATGGTCGGAATCAAGAGTCGCTTGGGCGTGCCGTAAGTAAGTATTGGCCAGCTTCGCGCGAGGGTCGGCGACGGCCGGCAAGGAGCACGTACATCGGCGTTTCAGACCTCGAATCACCCCGGAGCCCGCGCATGAAAACCCCCTTGGAAGGCATCACCGTCATCGACCTCAGCCACGCGCTGGCCGGTCCGTATTACTCAACGATGCTCGCCGACTTCGGCGCCAACGTCATCAAGATCGAGCCGCCCGAGGCCGGAGATATCGCACGGGCCTGAGGCGCCCCATTGCCGGGAGGCGAAAACTCCTACTTCGTGAGCCTGCGTCGCAACAAACGGGGCGTCGCCATCGACTTCAAGAAGCCTCAGGGGCGCGAGCGCGCAACCCCGGCATCATCTATTGTTCGGCGTCGGGCTTCGGGCAAGATGGCCCATACCGTGATCGCGCTACGCTCGATCTCATCGTTCAGGCCGAGAGCGGCATGATCAGCGTCACCGGCGAAGAAGGCGGCGATGGCGTTCGCGCCGGGGTGTCGATCGCCGATCTGACCGCCGGCATGAACGCGATCATCGGCATTCTGCTCGCGATCCGGGTGCGTGAGAAAACCGGCGAGGGACAATCCATTGATGTGTCGATGCTCGAAGGCCAGCTCTCGCTGCTCGGCATCATGATCAGTTCCTACCTGGCCGACATGGAGATGCCCACGCCGATGGGTACTGCCTACAAAGCCTTGTTGCCGTACCAGGTGTTCAATACCAAAAGCCGTCCGCTCGCACTCGCCATTGGCAGCGAAAGACTCTGGAAGACATTTTGCCCATTGATCGGACGTCCCGATCTCATCGACGATGCCAAGTATCGAATCAACGCCGATCGGGCGCGCAATCGCGACAGCCTCATCGAAGCGATTCAGCAGTTGTTTCTCACGCAGACCTACGAACACTGGGAAGCGCTGTTTCTCGAACACGGCATTCCGGTGGGCGCCATCAACGACATCGCGCAGGTCGTGGACCATCCGCAGGTCAAGGCGCGCAAGGCGCTGGCCGACGATGACGGCGATTCGTGCGAGGCCCGCGCGCTCGAGCGTCTGCAGGCCGCAGCCTGGCCTTGCAGGCCGCGCCAGGCCAGAGGCCCGGCCCCTCGCCAGGCACAAACAGTCCTCAGGACTGTTTGTGTCCGGGCTCGGCGTACCGAATCGCGTTCGGTCCGCGCGCCGCTCAGAAAGTGCTGACCTTGCAAGGCGCCGTGCCCAGAGCGGCGGGCATCAAACAGAACCTGTGCGCCAACCAGGAAGGATTCAGCCTGAACGCGGGAGTACGCTGCGCCGCTGACCAGCGCAAGACACTGGAGCGACTGTGCCGTTACATCACCCGCCCGGCGCTGGCCAACGAACGGGTGCAGTGCAATGCGGCCGGTCAAGTGGTGCTGACGCTAAAGACACCCTGGCGCGACCGCGACAAGGGTTTCACCAAGCGACTATTTGATGAGAATACCGGTCGCTTTTTTACGCTAGGTCGGTTCGCACCGACACCGCTAAAGCGCGCTGCCGCTTTTTTCGTCGAAGAAGTGCACGCGCCGCGGATCGAGCGCAAGGCGCATGCTCTCATTAGTCTTGACGCGCACCGCAGGATCGACGCGCACCACCATGCGTACTTCGCCGAGGCGAAAGTTGACCAGGATCTCATTGCCGAGCGGCTCGACCACACCCACCGTCGAGTCGAAACAATATTCGGCAGGATCGGCGTCACTAGCGAGGTGTAGCGCTTCTGGACGTACGCCGAGGGTAATCCGCCTGCCCACAAACGCGCGCAAGCGTTCTACCATCAGTGACGGTACCTTCAGGTGCAAGCCATCGGCATCCGCCCACAAGACGCCGTCCGAGTCGGTGATCATGACGTCGACGAAATTCATTGCCGGCGAGCCGATGAATCCGGCGACGAACCGGTTCGCCGGCTTGCCATAGAGTTCGAGCGGTTCACCGACCTGCTGCACCCAGCCGTCCTTCATCACCACCACACGATCACCCAGCGTCATCGCCTCGACCTGATCGTGGGTAACATAAATTGCCGTTGTTTCAAGTCGCTGGTGCAGGCCCTTTAGTTCCACACGCATCTGCACGCGTAGCTGCGCATCCAGGTTTGAAAGCGGTTCGTCGAACAGGAACACCTCGGGATGGCGCACGATCGCCCGCCCAACCGCAACCCGCTGACGCTGCCCACCGGAGAGTTGGCGCGGTTTTCTGTCGAGAAGGGATTCGATCCCTAGAACCCCGGCTGCGTCACGCACGCGTTTCTGGATCTCGTCCTTAGGGTACTTGCGCATCTGCAGCCCGAACGCCATATTCTGGTACACGCTCTTGTGCGGATACAGTGCGTAATTCTGGAACACCATCGCGATATTGCGGTCCATCGGCGGCAGATCGTTGACCACCTGATCGCCGATCAGGATCTCGCCGGAAGTAATTTCCTCCAGTCCTGCCACCATGCGCAACGTAGTCGTCTTGCCGCAGCCCGAGGGGCCGACCAGCACCATGAACTCGCCGTCTCGAATCTCGAGGTTGACATCTTTGACGGCGTGAAAGCCGTTCTCATAATTCTTGTTCAGATTTCGGATCGTGACGCTCGCCATGGCGTTCCCTAGCCCTTGACCGAGCCCGTCAGGCCAGTGACGTAATACTCGACGAAAAACGCGTAGACCAGAGCCACGGGGATCGAGCCGAGCAAGGCCGCCGCCATCAGTTGGCCCCAAAAAAAGATGTCGCCGCGAATGAGTTCAGACACCACGCCGACCGGCACGGTCTTCAGCTCGGCCGAGGACATGAAGATCAGCGCGTAGATGAACTCGTTCCACGACAGCGTGAAGGCAAAGATTCCGGCGGAAAGAATCCCCGGAATGGCTACCGGGAAGATAATCCGCACCATCGCGCCAAAACGTGTCGCACCGTCGATGCGTGCGCATTCCTCGAGTTCCTTCGGAATCGTCTTGAAGTAGCCCATTAGCAGCCAGGTGCAGAACGGGATCAGGAAGGTCGGATAGGTGAGCATCAACGCCCACGGCGTATTACCCAACTGCAGGTCGCGGATGATATCGGCCAGCGGAATAAACAGCAGCGTCTGCGGTACGAGGTAGGTCACGAAGATTGCCGTGCCGAGGAATTCCGAGCCACGGAATTTAAGGCGCGCCAGTGCATAACCGGCGAACATGCCACAAACCAGTGAAATAAGGGTGGAGACAAGCGCGATCAGCATCGTATTCCACAGCCAATGCGGAAATGCCGTGGTCTGCATTAGCCCCTTGAAGTGCTCGAGGGTCGGATGCAGCGTCCAGAACGGGGTCGCGCTCGCCTGCCGCCAGGTTCGATACAACTCCTCGTCCGGGCGCACCGCAGTCACCGCCATCCAGTAGAACGGAAAAAGCGTGAAGACGATGAAGACCGCCATCGGAATATAGAAGTTGAACCACTTCTTCCATTTGCGCTCGATCAACATCGCTTCAGGCTCCTTCCATGCGTTTCATGAACCTGAGCTGGATCCAGACCACCGCGAACAGCACCGGGAACATGAACAGAGACAATGCCGCACCTTCGCCGAGCAGCCCCGAGGCAACACCCACCTGGTAAGCATAAGTAGCGATCAGATGCGTCGAGTTGGCCGGACCACCGCCGGTCAGCACATAGATGAGTTGGAAATCCGAGAACGTCTGGATCACCGAGAAAACCACTACCACCAGAGTCACCGGCAACAGCAGCGGCCAGGTGACGTGCCAGTAGCGGTACCAGGCATTGGCACCGTCGAGCGCTGCAGCCTCGTGCAGATCGGGACTGATCGTCTGCAGCCCGGCAAGCAAGGTGATGGCGAAAAACGGCATGCCGCGCCAGCCGTTGACCAACACGGCGCACCACATTGCCCAGTCCCCGCTGGACAAAAACGGCAGCCGGTCAGTGATCAGTCCGCTATGGAACAGCAGCCAGTTAATGACGCTGAATGTCGGATCGAACATCCAGCGCCAGGCAAACGCCGACAGCACCGTTGGAATGATGAAGGGCAGCAGCATCGACGCACGGATCAGCCGTTTGAAGCGGAAATGCCGGTTCAGCAGCAACGCAAGCCACATTCCCAGGGCGAGTTTAAAGATCGTGGCCCAGAACGTATAGAACACCGTGTTCTGGAACGCTGTCTGGAAGATGGTGTCATTCCAGGCTTTGGTGAAGTTCGCAAGCCCGACAAAATGGCCCGGATCTCCGACCCGAATACTGGTGAGCGAGTACCACAAGGCCATCACAAACGGGTAAGCAATAAAGACAACGAGAATCAACATGCCAGGCGCCAGCAGAATTGCGGCCAGCAGCTTCTCGCTTTCGAGAAGCTGCTTCGTCCGCGAGACACGCCCGCGCTCACCGGCGAGCGCTGTGATAGCGGCACCACCGGTGGCAGTTGCCACCGAATTGCTCAAGGTTCGCCGATCAGGTGTAGACCTTGCCGAGTTCGCCCGCAGCCCACTTGACCGCTTCTTCGGGTTTCATCTTGCCACTGGCAGCGTTGGCGTACATATCAACAATGATGAATTTGTTCCATGCCTCCGCCGCGCGTTTGTCTGGCGCTCCTGCAAAGCCCATTGGCCGGCCTTGGCGAGTGGCCGCCTTGAACGGCAGCATCACTGGATCGGCGTTCCACATCGGGTGGTTTTCCCAGTCGCGGGTCGGCCCGACAGCAAAACCTTTTTGCACCACAATCCACTTCTCGTAGTTGGCCTTGGTATGCGCCCAGCGCAAGAACTCTTTCGCCCCCTTGATGTTCTTCGAGTAGCTCATGACCATGTTGTTAAAGGATGTGTGGTAGGCGTACTGCCCCTTCGGCCCGGCTGGCAGCGGCGCATGCAAAATGTCGGTATGCAACGGCGCCCCTTTGTCGGTCTTGAACTTGTCGGCACCGTTTAGCGCGGCAACATAGATCGACGCACCATTCAGGGACGCGCAAATGTCACCCGAGAGAAATGCCCGGTTGTTGTTGCTGTCGTCCCAGGCAAGCCCACCCTCATCGTGCGCGTCCTTCCAGAACTGGGTCATAAAGCGCACCGAATCGACGGTTTCCTTGGTGTCGAGCATCAGCTTGCCCTTCTCATCGACTTCCTGGCCGCCGTGCGACCACAAAAGTGGATAGGCGAAGCTCGGTGCGTCGCCAAAGGTATGGCCCAGCGTCTGGCCGATTGGCCGCTTCATGGCCTTCAGTTTCCTGCCGGCCTCATGGTAGGAGGCCCAGGTCTTGGGAAATTCCTTGAAGCCAATTTCGTCGAACCAAGACTTGCGGTAGGCGATCAGCCCAGGCACCACCGACCAGGGCAAAGCCACCCACTTTCCACCGACCGTGCACATCGCCTTGCCGAGATCGTAGCCGCCGCCCTGGGCCTTGGCGACTTCGTCGGCTATGTCGCTGACGTCCACTCCATTGGCGGAATACAGTTGCGGATAATTGTTCAGGAAATTGAAAATGTCGGGTCCGTTACCGGACTGGATCGCCGCAGTAGCGCGGGCAGGAATGTCATTGGCGTTTACGGTCTCGACATTCAGCTTGATGCCGAGCGCCTTCTGCACCTCCGGCACGTAGACTTCGCGCAGCACTTTGTCGGCGGCCGGGACAAAATCGTTCCAACGCAACACGTGAACGGTATTGGCCTGCGCAAATACAGGCGCACGATGTGCGCTGAGAATTCCGGCGATGCCGGTCGCCGCCACAGTCGCACCCGTGGCTTTCAGAAACTTTCTGCGTTTCATTGTCTCCCCTTGTTTTTATGTGCGGCGTCTGCGGACTACCCCTTCAATTTGCCCCTATGCCGAAGTAAAGTCAACAGGAATCTGGGCCTGCGAGGATAGGAATTTCAAACGCCATTTTTCTACTAGCAGTGCCTTGCAAGGCCAGCAAACTGCGCGCCTGTCGGTGAACCGGTTCTGACCAAGTCGTGAACAGGTCGGTGAACAGCCGATGATATTGCCCACAAAACACCTCGCTTAGCGGACGTTTTCGGCGCCATGCGGCTCGCACCGCCGAGCGTGCGCCGAGCTGAGTGTGCCGAAGCTGTTCCGGACGCAACCGCTACCAGCACCGCGCTCGGAAGCTCGCGCGCGAACGTCGAACTCTAATTACCGGGCAACCTCAGTCTGACCACCTTTTACGTGCCGAACCAGCGTGGCAAGTTATCGACCGTATTCGAGTTGTGGAACTGGAATCGATTGAGTCGGTCTGGCAGGCTAAAGATGGCTGAAGGCAGTGCAACCCCGATCAAGCGTCTGATGAGTGAATTGGAAGCGGAGAACGGTCGGTTGCGTCAAGGGATGCACAGGTGGCGGCGCTGCGCAACC
>JANLTP010000220.1:0-2605 GCA_031363055.1 Burkholderiales bacterium
CGAGAAATTGACCGCTGAGCTCAATCGCATTGTGATGCTGCCCGAGGTATCGCAGAAACTGCTCGAACTCGGCTTCGAAGCGGTCGCTTGGCCGCCCCGGAAACTGGCAGAGTTCATGACCGAACAGAACGCGCTGATTCAGAAATTGATCAGCGACGGGCGCATCAAGTTGTAGGCGGTCGTATCAAGTTGTAATCAGTTCAGCTTTGCGCCTGATGCCTTGACGGACGGCGCGAATTGGGCGACCTGCTTCTCGACAAAACCGGTAAAGCCGGCGGCGCTCATTTTCGAGGCCATGAAGCCAAAGTCCTCGAGCCGGGTGATCAGCTTGGGGTCGTCGAGTAATTCGCCGACAGCCGTATTCAGACGCGTCACGGCGGCAGCCGGCATGCCCGCCGGTCCGGATATGCCGACGAAGTTCTCGGCAACCAATTGCGGGTAGCCGAGCTCGGTGACCACCGGCAAGTTCGGCGCAATCTTCGAGCGCGTGGTGCCGGTCAGTGCAATGATCTTGAGCTTGCCTTGCTTGGCGAATTCCCACACCTCGGGCAGCGTGTTGACGCCCATGCTCAAGTGCCCACCCAACATGTCCTGAAACATCGGTGCCGATCCCTTGTAAGCGATATGGTCCATGTCGAGCTTGAGTTCACGCTTGAACATCTCACCGACAATGTGGCCGATGGAGCCGCCGCCGCCCGAACCATAGGGCACCGCCTTGCCTTGTGCCTTGATCCAAGCGATCAGCTCGGTCCAGTTATTGGCCGGCACGCTGCTGGCAACAAAAAACGCATTCGGCACGATGCCAATCATCGCGACGTGGGTGAAGTCCTTGATCGGATCATAGGGCGGCTTGTCGAACAACAAGGGTGCGATCGAGATCGGTGCGCTGTTCGAAACGAACAGGCTGTGCGCCGCGTCGTTGGCGGAGATGACCGCGCGGGCCCCGATGGTCGTGCCACCACCGGGTTTGTTCTCGACGATGACCGTCTGCTTGAGTTTCTCGCCGAGCGGCTGCGACAACAGGCGCGCCACAATGTCGCTGGTACCTCCAGGTGGGAACGGCACGATGAGTTTCAGCGGTTTGCTGGGCCAGTCCTGGGCGCGGCTCGTCAACGGCGTGGTGGCCAAAGGTGTTGCGGTGAGCGCCAGGGCGCTGTACTTCAGAATTTGGCGGCGATTTGAATCGGTCATGAGGATTTACTCGGTCAAAGGCGTTGAAAAGATTCAGGAAGTTCGGTGAGCGCGTGCTCAAAAACAAATGCAATCAGCGTGCCAGTGGCGTATGTAACCACAACTCGTGTCGCGGTGACTCGTGTCACGGCGACTGAATCGGCTGCGGCCGGTCCGCTCGTGGCGGCAGGAAACGACGATCGAATACCTCATGGATGGAGGGTGTCCGCGGATGATTCTTGGCGCGAACAATGAGATCGATGGAGCGCTTCAGACGGTCATCGTCGAGATCGCCTATGCCGTGTCGCAGCGCATCCGGATGGGCCATCTCAAGCGCCAGCGTACCGGTTAGTCGAGCGCGATTGGCAGCACGATCGATCGCCGGGTTGCGTCGAGCGACGGCGTCTATGGCCGCATCGATCGCCGCAACTTTCGCCGCCTCAATCACCGCGTCATTTGCCGCGTCATTTGCTGCATCTGCCGACGCATCGAGCCCACCAAGACCGCCCAGCACTAGTGCAACGCCGCGATTCACCGCGCGCGTGAGCCCCGCGACGACCTGCGGCTCGTCGCACAGCAATGATGCCGACACCATGAGCGCCGCGCCGTAAAGATCGGGCACGACATCGCGATACTCGAGGAACCGCAATTCATGATCCGGGTCCCGGCCCGCTTCAATGGCCGCCGACTTCAAGGTATTGACGAAACCGAACATCGCCTGCCAACGCGACGCATCGAGCATTTGCACAATCATCTGCGCGTGCGGCAGGCTCGACTCTTCAATGCGTATCCGACCGGTGTCGACGCCCGTGTGTGCAACAAACTCGGGCCACAGGCGCCAGGCGGCGTCGCTCGGATGGCTGCCAATCAGTGCGCCCGCCAGGTCAATGGGCGCGCGGATTGGACCCGCTGCCGGCACCGCCAACGTGTAGGGCGAGGCGCTGAACGTCGCATAGACGGCACGCAGGGGCACTTGGCCCGCAGCGGTCACAGCCGCCAGCTCGATCAGTGCGTTGATATCACCGTAGCCGCAATCGAATTCGCCGCTGGCCACGCGCGGCACGGCGTTGGCCAGCGTATCGCCCTCGATGAACTCGATCTCAAGACCTTCGTCGCGAAAAAAACCGAGATCGTCGGCCAGGAAAAACCAGGCCTGCGGTCCTGAGTAAAACGTGTTCAGGATGAAGCGCAGATGTCGGGGCGGCGAACGAGAGGGCATGGATCAATTTTACCTCGACGGCGCGACCCATTTGGCAACTTAAACAATCTGTACCTATTCCGCCTTGATCCCTGCCCCTCGTATCACCGGCTGCCAGCGCTTGATCTCGGTTTCAATCAACTTGGCAAATACCGATGGCGTTGACGGCATGGCTTGCGCGCCTTCGCTGTGCAAGCGCTCCTTCAGGGCCAGCGAATTCAGCGCCTGATTGATCTG
>JANLTP010000224.1:0-46479 GCA_031363055.1 Burkholderiales bacterium
ATTCGATGTCGCTCGAATCCGTTGAGCCGCCAGCGCGCAGCGTGGTCTTGGGCGCGATTTCACGGCGCGCGAGGCGCAGCCCTTCGGCCGCGTCCTTATCGTTCGGATCTTTTTTAAGCAGCGCCTGGTAGAGCGGATAGGCAATATGGTCCTTGCCGCTCCAGCGGTTGACGTTGGCGATGCCCAGCACCGCTTCATTGTCATAGTCAGTCTTGCGCAGTTGCTCGTATTGGGCCAAGGCGTCCTTCGAGCGATTCGACCAGGCCAGGCTATTGGCAATGAACAGGCGCAACTCATCGTCGGGCGTGTTGCTCGCAAGGAACGCAGGGGCTGCTGCAGCCAGCTCGGCATATCGGGACTCGCGATACAGGGTCTCGAGCGTCAACGCCTCGCCTGTGCGCTTCACAACCTTCGCCGGATCGGGCTCCTTCCAGCGCGGCGTCGGCACATGCCGATACGGTCCCAGTTCAGTCACCGACGGCGGAGCGCTGGCTGATCCGGCCGGCGCACCGGCAATGCCGGCGCAGCCGGCCAGCGACAGCAGCGTGATGGCCAGCGTCAGTGTTGAAGAAGCCAGTGACGAAGAAGCCAGTGTCGGGGAGAAATGCACCCTTGCCGAGTGTCTAAAAAGTTTGCTCACAATGTAGTTCCAGGTTACGGTCAGGACGTTAGCGAAGTGCGCTTGGCCTTGCTGACTGCGCGTGGTGCGCAGTCCGGCGATGCGCTGTTGGAGCCGAATGAGTAGCCGCCAGGATCGATGCCCGTGGTATCAGCGCGCGGCGTTCCAATCGACGACGACAGGTTCTCGTCCGGGGCGAAGGACAGCGGCGCCGCAACGCGACGGTCGGTCATCGCAACGATGTCGGCACTACTCGGGTCGGCGGCGCGAGGCACCCTGGCCTCGACGGCTTGGTACAGGCCTGATTCATCGCACGATAGTCGGTAGTTGATGGCGGCGTGCGCACCGCCGCTACCGCGCCAATACTGAAACGTCAATTCCAGGCCAGCCTTATCGCCACCCAGACGGGCGATACCGCTGAAATAGTCCATCAACACGTTGAATGAATCTTCCTGGCGATCGCTTGGCCGGCTAAATGAGAGCAAAGCGGTGACTTGATGATCCCCAAACCACTTGCCGAGTACATCAACCTGCTGCATGGCGAGAAACGGATCGTGCAGGCTGATCAGGTCGTCGGCCTGGTCATAAATCAGCAGCGCGCCGGGACCGAAGCCAAAATGCTGCAGTTCTTGCGCAAAGCGGTCCGGACCGAATCGAAAAATCCGCTTCGAGATGTCCGCCTGGGTGGCGAACACCTGCAGCGAACCTGCCTCGATCAGCGCAGCCGTCGGCGTCTCAAGCAGCGGCTCGAGGCGCGCCAAGATGTCTTGTGGCTTGCTTGCGGTGATCAGAAAGCATGGTCGCCGCTGCGCCAGCGCCGCCGACATCAGGCCGGCGAATAACGGAAACCGGGCCGACGAGGTTCGAGCCTTCAGGGCGTACATTCCTCCGGACAGCAGATCGAAACTACCCGGCGCCAGTCCGGCGATACCCATCTCAACCGTACTTGCGGCCAGCGTCTGCTGCTCCGCCATCGGCCCGTCAGACTGTGACGGCACGGTGGGCGAAGGATTCGACTGTTCAGACAGGACCCTATTACTCAAAACTGATTCCATGAATAGCGGTTGGTTTTTGCTTCAACTGCGAATTTTGAGACAAGCGGCGAGCCAAGCCTTCCCGAGCGGACTTCAGTCGGCGCGGACGGTTGATTGCCTCACCCTGGCGGCAGTCGATTGTCAGCAATTGGCAACACCAGTGTCCTGCCAGGAGCGGATCAGGGTCCGCAATGGTCGAACCAGAGAAAGGCGAAGCCGCTTACGCGCAAACCGACCTGCGAAATGCTTTAGACCCTTCGGCAGATGGTGGCGACCGGCAGTCGCGACGCGGTTGATTACTCGACCACAGCCTTTCTACCCTCCATCTGTTGAATAAGAATAGGTTTGTCCATGAGTTCGATGGTTCGCTCGCATAGTCATCCGGCGCTCGCATTGGTTGCGATCGCGTTCGCAATAACCGCGCTCATTGCGACGACTTCCCCAGCCGTGGCCCAGAATCGCGGCGGTCTGTACGACCCCGAGCCGCCGCCCGACTCGGCTTATGTCCGGGTCGTTGTAGTCGGCTCGGACAGGGCGGCCGAGCTCTTCGTAGACGACAAACCGCGCCATCAGAAATTGAGCAGCGGCGAGGTCAGCGACTACATGATCCTGCCGCAGGGCAAGCACACGATCGCGGTACGCGGCGCAGGCAAGGCGCCCGCCGGCGTCAGTTACCTGCTCGACGTGCAAAAGGGCAAGGCGTTGACGGTGGCATTTTCCGGCCTGACACCCGGCTCAACAACAACGATCTTTGAAGACAAAACCAACACCAACAAGCTGAAGGCCATTCTTTCGGTCTACAACCTGGACAGCCGCACGGGTAACCTCGATGTCGTCACCGGCGACGGTAATACCAAGGTGTTCACGAATCTGGCCTACGGTTCATCGAACGCAATGCTCGTCAATCCGATCTCGGTCGATCTGATCGCTACCCGCGCGGGCGGCGGCGCGTCGCTGTTGCCGGGTGCGGCCAATCTGAGCATGACCCAAGGCGGCGCCTACAGCGTCTTTTTTGTGCCAGACGCGAAAGGCTCGCTGATCGCGCGCCCACTACAGAATAAGACGGAACGGTTTGTCGCCAAGTAACGCCGATTCAATCGAGCGTTCCGGTTTTAACCCTCATGTTTGAACCATCCTATTCAACTCCTCGGAAAGTATGCTCGCGATGAATCGACGTTCGATCAACAAACTGCTCTGCACATCGGCAGTGGCCAGCGTTTTCGGGATGACGACAGCACAGGCGCAAACCTCGCCCGTCGTGATCGGCAAGAACAACGACTGGTTGTTTACGCGTTACGAGTTTGCGCAAGCCAGTGACGCGGCTGACACCGCGACTTCAATCGCTTTGCTGACGCAGATCAGCCAGGCGTTCGAGTCGCGCGGTATCGCACTGGTCATTGCGATCGTGCCCTCGAAGATTCGCATTCACCAGGATCAGTTGCCACCCGATCGTCCGCTGGATACCTATACCAGTGAAAAATACGACAGCATCGTGCAGCGCCTCGAGGCTGGCGGCGTCACGGTAGCGAATCTGAACAAGGCGTTCCTCGCCAGTCCGCACCGCGGTGGTGACACACCCTTGTTCCTGCGCCTCGACTCGCACTGGTCGCACACCGGCGCGATGCTCGCCGCCGAAACCATCAAGGCCAAGATCGACACTACACCGAAACTGAAAGCCGCACTGAGCGCGACTCCGGAAGTGAAGTTCGAGATGAACTGGAGCGACAAGAAGGTCAACCAGCGCGCCCGTGACCTGGTGCGCTTGTTACCGCCCGAGGCGGCGAACTATCCGCCGGAGCAAGCCGCAACGTTCAAGGTGAATCGTACTCAGGAGTCGCAGGCAGGTCTTCTAGGCAACGGCGAGAACATCGGCATCATGGTCATGGGCAGCAGCTACACCAACAAGAACACCGGCTATCCGGATAGCCTTCGCTTCGTTCTGAAGCGCGAGCTGCTCGACATTTCGCTGCCCGTCGACTTCGGCCCCTGGTACGGCATGGAGCAGTACTTGAAGGACGAGGCATTCAAGACCAAGCCACCCAAACTCGTGATCTGGGAGATGCCCGAACGCGAATTCCGTTCACCGCCCAACGAGAAATTCCGCGATCCGCGCTACCAGTCGGAAAATGCGGCCTGGCTACAGCGGGTTGTGGCGCTACTGAAATAACACCGAACTGGTCTCATCGGTCAACGGTGTCTTCAGCATGCGTTCCGGTATTTCCCAGACCAGCACCTTCGGCTTGCTGGTCTTGAACGACTCGTCGTCCAAATAGGCAGTGATCGCTTGCAGGAAGCCGCCGCCGTCCTTGGCGGTGTTCAATACCTTCGCGCCCAGGCCCTGTTGCAGATAGCCATGAAAGTTGCCGCGCAGCGAGTACGAAGTGCCGGTGAGCACCACAGGCACCGACGAATCACCGAACAAACTGTTGGCCGCCGGCGCTGCACCGACCTCGCGCGTATTGACCGGCGCTTCCCTGTCTGGAAGCGGACGCCATCGGTTTGAAACTTGTACCAGACCCATCAGCCGCAGCAGGTCGCCGGGGCGCTCCTGCACCGGGACTTGAGTCTCGGATACAAATTGTGCCGACTCCAGTTCGACCTTGAGCGAGCGGATTCTCTGAGTGATCGCTTGAGCCGCGAGGCTCGCGCCCACCTGGTTCCAATGGGTATCGGTTCGATAGTAGACCTCATGGCTGCGCGCGCCGCGCTCCAGTGGCCGTAACAGGTCGACGACGGCGACGCCACGCGTGCGCATGGCGGCTAGCGCCTGTTGATACTTGCCTTCGTTAAAGTCGGGGTAGCCGCCACCACCAAGCTGGCTGCGGTATACGCGCGCCTTATCGGGAACCAACGCCACGACCAAAATCGTGCCCTGTGACTTCAGCCGCTGCGCGAGTGTGCTGATCAGATCGATGCGACGCTCGAACCAGCGTTCGGGATCGGCGTCTGTGGCCGCACCATTGCCCGCACCATTGCCCGCACCAATGTCCGCACCATTGGCCGCACCATTGCCCACGCCATTGCCCACGCCATTGCCGCCATAGTGCCGAAGCTCGTCGGTCAGAAAGAGCCAACCGTCGCGGCCGAGCCGCACCTGTTCGCCGCTGCCGCCCAGGAGGACATACCGCAGTCCATTGGCGAACGCGATCAGGCTGGCGCGGGCCGGCATCTTCTGATCGAGCTGCTTCTCCAATGCCTGGGTCAGAGTGCCGTCGAAAAACTTGCGCGGCTCAGTGGCCAGCTCGAGTCCGTCGGTGTTCAGCACCGCACGAACCATCTGCTGCGCGCCGGCCGCGACCACCACGCCAAGCACAACGGCGCAGGCGATCGCGTGTTTCGAGCGGCGCTGCGTGGGTTTGACCGATTGCTGCACCGCTTGTTTGAGTGCTTCCATGAATGCGACTCCTCGCGTGATCAAAACTGGAAATAAAGAAATGGTGTGAACGACTGCGCCGACAAGGTCGCGATCGCCCACAGCAGCAACGGCACGAGTCCGAAGCGGATCGGTGAGTGCAAACGGCGCTTGATGATCGGCAGCAGATAGACGAGCACGATGCCGATCGCGAGCACGGCCAGCCGATCAGGCGTGACCTGCCAGGCAACGGTATCACTCAAGCCGACCGCGTTCAGCCCGGCCATGCCGCGCAGCATCTGCATCGCCTCGGTCATCGAGCGGGAGCGGAAAAATACCCATCCGATCATCACCAGAACCATGGTCTTGGCGACCAGCAGCCACCTCGGGAACGGCAAGGTGCCGAAGCGCCCTTTCCAGTAGCGCTCAAGCGCCAGCAGGCCGCCGTGCCAAGCGCCCCAGACTACGAAGGTCCAGTTCGAGCCATGCCAAAGTCCGCCGAGCAACATCGTCAGAAACAGGTTGACATAAGTGCGCACGGCACCGTAGCGGTTACCGCCGAGCGGAATGTACAGATACTCGCGCAGCCAGTTCGATAGCGACATGTGCCAGCGCTGCCAGAACTCGGTGATCGAGGCCGACGTGTACGGGTCATTGAAATTCTCGGGGAAGCGAAAGCCGATCAAGAGCGCCAGTCCGATCGCCATCGTCGAGTAGCCGCTAAAATCGAAGAACAGTTGAATCGTGTACGCAAGCGTCCCCAGCCAAGCGTCGGCGAGGCTCGGATCGGCCATGCCGAACACGGCGTCGGCCAGCGGTGCAACCGAGTCGGCAATCAATACCTTCTGGCACAGGCCGACCATGAACAGCATGCAGCCGCGCGCGAAGTTATCGAGGGTATGCTCACGCGAGCGGAACTGTTCGGCGAGCAGGTGATAACGCAACACCGGACCCGCGACCAGATGCGGGAACAACGCGATGAAGGCCGAGAAATCGATCAGGTTACGGGCCGGTGGCGCTTGCCTGCGGTAGATGTCGACCAGGTAACTGATCGCATGAAAGATGTAGAACGACAAGCCGATCGGCAAAACCACCTGGGTCCAGGCCAGCGACTGCAACCCCAAGGATTGCAGCAACGCGTTCAGGCTGTCGACGCCGAAATTGGCGTACTTGAAGTAGCCCAGGGTCAGCAGGTTCAGCGCCACGCCAGCGAACAGCAATCGATAGCGGCGTGCGTCATCGCTGCTCGCATCGATGGCGAGTGCGAACAGGTAACTCATCACGGAAACGCCGATCAGCAGCAGCAGAAAATCCGGCCGCCACCAGCCGTAGAAAACGTAGCTGAATAGCAGGATCAGCGCCGATTTGAAGCGCCATGGCGTCAGGTAATAGCCCAGCAGGAACAGCGGCAGGAAAACGAACAGAAAAAGATTTGAGCTGAATACCATGATGGCACCTTCCTATCTGCGCTCGGCCCGTCGTGCCAGAAATGAATCCACCAGACCGCCGCCGTCATAACCCAGCACAAAGAACGCAGCGCCGGCCAGGCCATGACCAGCCGCGAAATCGGCCTTGCGTTGCAGCGACCACGGTCCTTCGAACCAGCCGGTGTGCCAGCCCGAACCATTTTCGAACTGGTAATACATGGAGCCTGAGAGATCGTCCCGTTGCGCCGCGACATTACGCAGGCGCTGCGCGACGTTGACCCTGATCCCGGGCAGATATTCTTCGGCGACCGCGGCCAGGGTCGTTGGAATTCCGTCGCCGCGTGTCAGCGCTTTGGGATCGGAGCCTTGGGTGGGCCATTCATAACCGAACAGCGGATAGCTCATCAGCATGCGGTCCTTTCGTACACCCAACGCCCGCGCGTGCCGCATCGCCTTCTCCCAGGTAATCGCACTGGTGCCTGCCAGTGGCGCGATCGGGCCCGCGCTCGGCGAGCCGAGCCAATGGGCGTCATAGCCCTGCACCACGACCTGGCTGATCGAACGCAGCGACGGCCGATCGTAGATCTGGTTCTGAACCCCGATCGGCAGGAACACGGTCAGTGATTTTGCTGGCGAGTTTTCACGCAACGCCTGGCGCAGCTCGATGACGAAGCGACGAAAGCGCGCTACGGCTTGCGCGGGCATCGGCCCGTAGACTTCGAAGTCCAGATGAATACCGGCCACGGCGGGGTCGCGCGTCAGTGCGAGTGCTGTGTGCTGCAGACGCGCGGTCGCTGCCGCCGAGGAGAACAAGCGACGAAAGCGTTCTTCGTCGAGCAGGCTCAATGTCAGCTCGAGCGGAATTTTGCTCGCTGTCACTGCTTGGCGCAGATCGCCCCAGCGGTGTGGCCAGCCGCGGTCATCGGCAATGACGCCCTCTTCGTCGACGCTCAGATCAAAGAACAGCACACGGTCGAGCCGGGAAAATTGCGTACTGCGCCAACTGTTCGGCATCCACCAGGCCAAATAGGCCCAGGCCTGGGTCTGACCGCTGCCGCCGGTACGCACTGAGATTGCATCCGTGCGTTCGGCAGCGCCTGCCGGCGCGAGCAGTCCGAGGCCCAGGCCGAAGCCCAGTCCGAAGCCAAGTTCCATGCCCAGGCCCAGCGCCAGGAACATCGCGCCGATCGTCCGCCTCACCGTGCGACCATGCTGTTTAGGTCCTGCTGGTACTAAGCATAAGCCAAGGTACCCACCAGCCAGTCGGCCAGATACTGATAGTCGAGGCTGGCCATGGCGCCAGGGCGGAACTCCAATGCCGGGCGCTCGTGCGCCAGCGCTTGCGCGACACTGGCGTCGTGATGAATCGACAGTGGTACCGTGCCCTCGGCGTTACTGGCGTACAGCGCCGCCCGAACCTGATGCGACAGGCGACTGCTGGCCGGCATCTGGTTGATGAGCTTGTAGGCACCGAGGAAGTCCTGCTCGCGCTGGGCGTGATCACGAATCATCACTTCGAGCTTTGGCAGTGACAGATAGGAGGCCGCATCCGGCTGCAGCACGATCAGGGCCAGATTGGCGGCTGTCAGCGCCTGCCCGAGAAACACGCTGGGCGGCTGTGGCGTGTCGATCAGCACGCAGTCAAAGCCAATCGGCTCAAGTGAGCGCAGATGATTACGCAGCCATCGCGGTCGGATCGACAGATCGCGACGGAACTCGGCGAGCTCGTCGTCGCTGACGCGGCCAAACGGAATGAAATGAACCTGGCCACCATCGGCATCGCCATCCGTGCCACCGAAGGGGCTGTCGAAGATCGCCTTCAAGGTGACGCCCTCGCGTGCCAGGCCAGCGTCCTGACCCGGATCAAGACCCAGATGTATGCGTTGACTATTCTGCGGGTCGATGTCGACGACCAGCACCTTCTTGCGCCGCTGAGCGAGTGCGACGGCCAGATTCGCCGTGACCGTAGTCTTGCCGACGCCGCCGGCGGCGGATATGAGCGTGACGATATGCATGGCGCTACTTCGTACCCATTGAGGGCGATATCGGCACAACGACATTGCGCCGGCGCCCGGTCAGCATGGCCAGCGGCCGGTAAAGCCCGGCCGCCATCAAGATCGCCATCAGCAGGCAAGCGAGCGCGACCAGAATCGGGTGTTCGGCCAGCAACCAGCGTAACTTGGTCATCCACGGGATCTCGCCGAGAAAATAGGTGGCGCTGGCCCTGGTCGACTGCAGCGCCTTCTCGCCGACGACCACGAAGTCGCCATTGACGGCGGCGAGCTTTTCCGGGTCGACCAGCAGATCGTCGATGCGCCCAAGGTCGGCACTCTTGTCGGCGTACATCATCACCACGCTTCTCTGCGGCTTGAGCGGTGATTCGAATCCCATCATCGCGACCAAGGTGCCAGGACCGGCCAGGCTGATTTCGCCCGGCGGTTTGGCCATCGGATCGATGTCCTGCTGTTCCCATCGAAACAGCGGGCGCCAACTGACCTGTGGCTCGCGTACCGTCCGGACACCGTCGAGAACGCTCATCGGCAATTGTTTCTCCCACGCACTGAACAAGCGCTGATCAGTGGCGGTCGAGATGATCAGAAGATCCTTGTCGGCCGATTGCTCGATCTCGGATATCTTCACCAACGCATGGCGAGTCGCCGGATGACCGGTCGATTCGCCGAGTCGGGTCAGCGTGGTGAGGAACAGTCTGATCTCGGCGATACCGGGCTTGTCGGGCAGTACGACACTGGTCTCACCGAGGTCCGCCAGTCGTGTGAACGGGTAGCCGAGTCGCGTGAAATAAGCGAGGTTCGGCAGCGCGGCAAAGCGCGGAAACTGGCTGAAATCCAGGGTCGACTCGGCGTCGATGGCACCGACAAAATTGTTCGGTGGCAAGCTCTCGCAATTACCCGACTGAATAATGTCGGTCGTGTAACCGAACTGGAGCTGGTCGCGACCGCTCAGCGCGTAGGCCGGCAGAAAGAGATGCGCCTCGCGCACCGAAGCATTGGTCGCGTCGAGGCTGCCAAACAGCGATGATTGATGCACGGCAGTCAACTCGGTTTTCTCGTTCAGCGCGATGGCGTCAATGAAGTTGTTGTTCAGTGCAACGGCGAGGCTCGAATTGCGATGCTGCGGCAGGCGCGTTGCCCGGTAGCGCAGGCGCATCGGTGCGCCTTCGGTCCTCCAGGTAAAGACGTCGGGCGGCACCCGATAGTTCAACCGAATGACCTCGGGGAAATAACCCTCGGCGCGTAATTCCTCGGCACGCGCCATTTCGCCAAATCTCATCGGACGGTCGGTCTTGACCCAGGTCGGTACGTCATTGGGTAAACGCGGTGCTGCTTCGATCTCCTTGGTCAGGACTGCATGCTGGCCGGACAGCGTGCGATGCGCGAGCACCAGGGTGCGGGCGGCGCGCATCAACTCGGCTTCGCTGGCGCCACTGACCACCAGCAGTCTGGCGGTGGGATCGAGCGGATGGCTCAGAACCGTCAGTCGGGAACCGCTGCCGGCCTTGATGGCGCCGACGCTCTCGTTGCCGTTCAGGAACACCACGGCATTGCCCATGGGCAGCTCATTCAGGTACGGCGTGACCCGCATCCCTCGACTGCCGGCCAGCGTTCCGAACCAGGAGGCGGCGACACCGGCGGCGCGCAAACTCGAAAATGACGGATCGGCTGCGAACACGAACGACAGATTCAGCGGTCGCGGATCAGCGCGGTCCAGAAAGGGTGCGGGTAGTAGTTTCAAATCCGGCGCGAGGTTGCGCGGCACGACTGCCAGTTCGATCTTGGTCTGATCATTGAGGTTCAGCCAGATCGAAGGGTGCAGCGGATTGCTGCATTGGCGGGTGTAGTCGCCGATGAATTCGAAGCGCAACTCGTTACTCTCGGCCAGCAACGCCGGCTCGAGTCTGACCTCACGACTCACGCCACTGGCTCGCGCACGCGGCAACGCGTCGAGCATTTGCAACTTGCCGTTCAGAAAGACTTTCAGATGACTCAAGTCCTCGAGCAGCGACGGCGAGAATTCATAGCCGACGGTCAGCGTGGCGGCGACCACCTCTTCGTCGGCGCGTACGCCAAACGGTAACAGGCGCGTGTTGGCACCACCGCGTAATTTGATCGCGCCCCACGCTCCAAGTTGCTTCAGACCGAGGGTCACGCGGCGCGCATTGGCCGCAATCGCTGGGGCATCGCCTCTGGGTCGATCAACTTCGCTGGCAGCGGGCGCAGCGCGTTCGGCAGCGGGCGCAGTACGTTCGGCGACGGCCAGCGCCATGCCAAACGTACCGCAAAATGCGCCGCCCAGCACCGCATGAATCAAAACCGCAACCACAGTGGCACAGAATCGATGCAGCGTTCGACGCGTTCGATGCGTCCGAATCACAGGCAGATGTTGCTCGCGTTCCATGCTCTTTTCCAAAATCATCTTTTGAACAACAGGTACAACTGATCGACCCGCAGCACGCCGGCCAATCGGGTGGACATGTCAATAAACCAGATCGGCAGCTTGCTCAGCCGCTCGTGCAGCCAAGGCGGCAGGATACGATCGGCATTTTGGTGCGCCAGCCAGGTTGGCCAATCCCAATCGCGCGCCAAGACGTCATCGCGAAGGCGCCTGAAGTCGGGTTCTGACTGAGCATCGATCCGAACAACGATGCGCCGACCCTGTATGTCCGAGACGTTGATGCTCAGGTTGACTGGTCGATCGTCATATTGAAATTGCAGATTCCAGAGGCCCGGTTCGACTCTGCTCAGCTCGCAGGGCAAATCGATCTCGAGCGCCTCGCTCGGAAAGTTGTTGGTCCGACCGCTCATCGTGTGGCCGGATGCGAAGGTCAGCGTGACTGACAGATGTGCCTTGCCATCAAGGTAGTCAAGAACATGGCGCGCTTCGTGAACGATCGCCTGACGCGCCAGCAGCAGGACGAGATTCGCGGCCGCCAGCGCGCAAAAAATCAGATAGCCGGAGCGCACACCAGCGCCTTGCGCCGCGCCGCGCGCCAAAACCTGAACGACACCTTCGCACAACGCCGCGCCATTGAGCACGACCAGCGCATAACCGAGCAGCGAATGCGCCGGCAATTGTTCCATCTGTTGCCTTCCGAAGCTGCGTTGCAGAAACAGTGCCGGATCGGATAGCGAGGCGCGCACGAAGGCCAATGCCATCAAGGCGGGGACATATAGGGCCAGAATCAGTTCGCGCACAACCCTTAGCGATCCCCAACGCCGGATCGGGTCGCTGCGGTCATGGATCATCGCCATCAGCGCAAGGTAGGGAAACGCAAACACGAGCGCGAAGTCGGCGCGAACATTGATCAGCCGAACGTCTCCGATCAGCACGATCGCTGGCAACAGCAGCAACATCGCACGCGCCACCGGACTGTAAAAGCGCAGCAAGGTCTGAAGGTGAGACAGCGCGCGCTTCACACCGATAATCACGCGGCCGTCCGCGCGTTCCAGATGAGTCTGCGTCTGCGTCTGCGTCTGCGTCTGCGTCTGCGTCTGCGTCTGCGTCTGCGTCTGCGTCTGCGTCTGCGTCTGCGTCTGCGTCTGCGACTCGTCCAGCGTGTTGATGGCGCGAACCACAACGTACAGCGCCCAGGCCATCTCGACCAGACACAGCGCCATTGACAGCAGCAGTTCGGTCCTGTTTCGAAACATCAAGGTCCTGGACAGCCGCCAGTGAAAATACGAAATCGCAGCCACTGCGCCCAGATTGATCAACAGCAAGGTGAACAGGTGGCCGGCAAAGCGCCGGGCGAACAATCCCATGGCCACCAGAATTGCGCCGAACGTAATTTGCCCGTTCAGCGGAAACTCAATTTGAGTCGCGAAGAAGACGAACATCGCGCAGAGCGTGATCAGAACGCTACTCAACATCGGCCAGGACCAGATCGGCGAGCTTGGCAATCGGTGCATCCAGGCATGAACCGCGCCGCGTTCATAGGGGCGGTCCGGCAGGTTGTCCGAACCTTTACCCCAGCGCTCGCGCCAAAGCCGTAGCAGGCGACTCGGTGTCATCGCCGGCTTGCGACTTTTAGCCGCTCGAGCAACCAGCGACCCAACTGGTCAATGTCGTGACTGGCCTGGCTGTGCGGGTCGTGCTCCAGGCTGGTCACCTGCAAGGCCAGCGCCTCCCGAATACCTTCGTCACGGCTAACGAAAATCGGGGCGAGTCGCTCGCCGAAATGGCCGCGCAGCAATGCCGCTGAATCGATCGCGAACGCATCGCGCGGATCGTACTTGTTCAACACAAAGTAGCAGTTCGCCGGTACCGTATGCCGGTACAAGCTGTGCTGCATATCGGGTAGGGTTGCGTACGACGCCGCATCCGGTTGCAAGATGGTCAACACGATCTGGCTATTGGCGATCGCGTGTTGCTGAAAGACCGAAAGGCCCGAGGGCGTATCGATGAAGGTGATCATGGATTCGCGGTCGCGGGATACTTGTTCGGTCAGCCAGCTCGGATTGCCGGCGAGCCGGTCCTCGAATGCCTGGAGCTGCCTGCCGACACCATCGCCAAAGGCAATGCAGCGCACGCCGTTTGCTTCAGAGACCACCGGTGTGGGCGCCGCTGCTGCATCGCTTGCGCAATTGACCAGGCCCTGCGAGCGACGGCTTCCAAGGCCCAGATGCCAGCTCAGATTGTTCTGCGGATCAAGGTCAATCGCGGCGACTCGATGGCCGCCGAGGCGACGCGCGACGGCGGTCGCAAGGCTCGCCGTCAGCGTACTCTTGCCGACGCCGCCCTTGACCGAGACCAAGCTGACAATCGTCATCGGCGCGTCATCCGACTGCTGGCGAGCGATCTTCGGCGCGTCGTTCTGACGACTGTCGACGCCGCCTGACCGCGCAGGCGATCGAACAGCGAGACCAGTGAGGGTCCATCTGATGCGGTCGCGATAGCGACGGGTGCAACTGCGACAGGTGCAACTGCGACTGCGGCGACGGGCACGACCGCGACGGCTATTTCCACCGAACCAGCATCGATGTCATCCGGCGCCGCTGGCTCGACCGCATCCACCGAGGCCACGGCCGCCGTTGGCAGCGCCGGACTGGCGAGGAGGTCGGCGTTCAGACGCTTCAATGCCTTCGCGATATCAGAGTCGAACTGCGGTATGAAATCGCCTGCAGACGACTTGGCTGATGGCGGCAGTTCCGCCGGCTCCAGTCGGTTCTTCTTCTCCTCGTCCGACAACGGCACCGACGATTCCGCCGGCGTTGCGTGTGAACGAAAGATGGGCCAGCGGCTCATCAGCAGGTCATCGGCCACAATCGGTTGAATTCTGGCGGCTGGAGGCGATTCGGCCGGGGCGGCCGGGGCGGCAGCGGGCGCGACTGCCGGTGCAGACATTGACGATGCAGACGTCGACGATGCAGGTACCGCATTCGAAGCCGGGTTCGATGGCGCGCGTTCCTGGGGCTGCGCCTTGAGCGAACGCAACAGATGTTCAAAATTCATACAGCGGCCATCGGCGAAAGTTGCTTGCGGGTGGCGAATCTGAAGTTCAGGCGCATGCCATCCTCTTCAGTCGCAACGAAGTGCACGTCGAATTCCTCGCCGGCACCCAGTTCCTTGAAGCCGGCCTGATAGAAACCCTCGAGCAGGCCGACGCTCCAGGACAGGCTGTCGCTGCCGAAGGCCTCGGCCAGCGGCGCGTAGTAGTGCTGAATCGACACATGATCAGGCTGCTCGGCAAAGTCGACCAAGCCCCAGTTCAACTCGCCCCATAGGGCGTTGAAGGCCTCGGCAAGGTCGGCCAGCGAGCGGGAGCCGGCGTACTGATCGGCCACCGACAGCGCGAAGCGCCTGCCAACGCTGCGGAACAGTTCGCGCAGCGACGACGTGTCATCGCCCGCCGACTGACTCAATTGCTGGGACAAAGCGCGCAGGATCGGCGACCACTGCAGCGGTACCTGCTGCGATCGAAAGTATTGCTCCAAGGCGTAGCTCATGTTTGGGTTCCTCGTCGTGGGGTCCTATGACCCGGTTTGTGGTGGCGCGCGAAAGCGCAGTTGCCAACGGTGCGTGCCGGGCGCCAGGTTGCTGAACTCAACGGCGACACGATGCTCGTCCAGGCGAAACGTCCGGGCGCTTGGCTCGCGTTGTCCGTCACTTTGTCCGTCGGGCAGCAACTCCACCAGGGCCTCGGCGTACGGCGGAAAGACGATGGTGGTGACCGCATGCTGCAGCGGTGCGCCGTCGGCGATCCGCACCGTCAACACCGGCCGCGCGTTCGTGCCTTCGACAAAGGCGCTGACCCGTTCGCGATCCCGCCACCAGTGGGCGATCTGACTCGCCGTACCGCTCCACAGCGTGCCCCGATAGCGCTTCAGTTCATCGGCCACTTCGCGCAGATTCTCCATCGGCAAAATGCCCTGATTGGGCTGGCGCACGACCATCACGCCACGCATCTGGACAGTTGCGGCGAACTCGGCATAAAACGACTTCAGCGCCGCTTCGACATCGCCCTCTTCAGCGGCATCCTCCGGTCCTCGCTGCGCACGCGGAAAGACCACTACCGACGGGCTGCCCACCGGCGCCTCGGCGTCGGGCGGACTCGCGACCGGCAACAGCGCCTCGGATGAATCCTGCATCGCAATGTAGTGACCGAAGCCGCGCTGGCGGATCAGCGCTTCGGTGGTCTTGTCGTACGATTCCAGCGGCGCGTGAAAACTCGGGTGGACTGGCAAATCCAGGCCTGCTTCGCGGATCTTCGCGAGCGCCGAATCGATGCGTTTAGCCTGGACGTCTTTCGGCTGACCGGCGAACGGTGCGAACTTGTCGGCCTCGAGCGCCAACTCGTGACCGCGGCCGAGCAAAGTCTGCAGGCGCGGCGCCGATTGCTTCGCCAAGTCACCGATGGTGTAGATGGTCGCGCGAACGCCCGCGTCCTCGAGGTAGGCGCCGAACGCGACGTCGGCATCGAGCATGACTTCAATGTTATCGAACGCGAACAGCAGCGCACTTTGCGCCGCGCTGGGCCAGGCGGCGACGCTGGCGCTGGGCAGGCGCATCAACCAGAGTAGCGAGTCGTACAGCAGTGCCTCGATCAGCCTTGGATCGCTGGTCTGCCACAGCCGTTCGGGCAGGCCCAATGCGACGATCCGCGAGCGAACACCGTTCGCATAGGTGCGCTCGTCGTAGTGCCCGACTGTGGTCATCCGCCCTTCGCGAAAATTGCGTGACCAGTCCATGATGTGAACCGCCGGGCTCTTGGCCGCGAAGCGCAACGGAAACCATCCGGGCACCCGTTCGGTCCAGATACGGTGTCCGGCCGGCAGACTATGCGTGATCGGCGCCTCGCCGCGCGGCATCAGAAAATTGTCATCATTCTCCTGGGCCGTGGTGCCCACGACCTGGGTGTCGAGCGCGCGCTCCATGAACCCGAAACCCAGCCAGGCGCCGGTTTCGCTGCGCGCGCCGCAAGCCCAGGTGACCAACACGCTGGCACCGCGAGCGCGAAAATCGACGATTGCCTGACGCTCGCCGTTCGACAAGGCGATCGTTGACGGCAATATCAATAGCGCCGGCTCGGCCCGGTCGATTTCATCGGCCCGAGTGGCAATCTTGTACGGGATTTTGTACTTGACGAGCACGTTCTCCCAGGCCGCGCGTGACAGGTCGGCGTCGAATCCGCCCGCTTGCAGATAGTGACGGGTCGTATCGGAGGAATAGAGCAACACACGTGGCACGAAGGTCGCTTGAGTGCTTGATAACGTCGCAACGAAGCTCGAGCCTGCGCTGGTTTCCGGATTGCCTTGCGCGAAGGCACCGGCCGCTGGATTGAGCTTCTTGAAGGCGTCGTCAGCGATCAGATAGCCACTGGGCGGGCTCTCTTTCGCGGTTTTTGCCGCGTTCTTGCTGTTTCCCGGCGAGCTACCACTGGCACAGGCAACCAGCATCAGGCAGGCCAGCGCCGCAACGGGCAGGCGCAAAGGCCTGCAAGCGAGTGTTGCGCGTTGTGCACTGGCCACAATCCGGTCGCGCAGCGCTAATCTGCCGAGGATTCTCACCCTTTTTTCCCTTTTCGAATTCAAGCCCTGGTGGTAGCGCACATGACGCCTTCGAAGCGAAAGGTGGCTCAATCCGAACTCGACGAGAAGATTTGACCGACGCGGCTTTAGCCTCGGGCGACGAATGGCGGCTGCCAAGCCAATCAGTGGTAAAAAACACAAAGCGTTCAGTGTTCACCGAGTTTTGGCCAGCGACCGGATTGAGCGGGCCGCCATTTCGCGCCACCAGCGATTCACAGTAGCATTGCTCCCTCAGAATTTTTACCTCTGGCGCCAGCAATATCGGCCATTGAACAACCGCAGCCGTTCAACGGGACCGTCGAGGCGCCAGCGCCCACCGGAGAATTTTCCATGACCGCCAACCGCCGCTCCCGCAACATTACCGAAGGCGTCGCCCGCGCGCCGAACCGCTCGATGTATTACGCGATGGGCTATGTAAAGTCGGATTTCGACAAGCCCATGATCGGCATTGCCAACGGTCACTCGACCATCACGCCCTGTAACTCCGGCCTGCAGCCACTGGCCGACGCGGCGGTGATAGCGATCAAGGCCGCCGGCGGCAATCCGCAGACCTTTGGCACCCCGACTATTTCGGACGGCATGTCGATGGGCACCGAGGGCATGAAGTACTCACTGATCTCGCGCGAAGTCATCGCCGACTGCGTTGAGACCGCCGTGCAAGGCCAGTGGATGGACGGCGTCATGGTCATCGGCGGCTGCGACAAGAATATGCCCGGCGGCATGATGGGTATCGTGCGCGCCAACGTACCCGCCATCTATGTCTACGGCGGTACGATCAAACCGGGCCACTGGAAGGGCAAGGACCTGACGGTGGTGTCGGTATTCGAGGCGGTCGGCGAGTTCTCGCGTAACCGCATGAGTCAGGAAGACTTCGAAGGCATCGAGCGCAACGCCGTACCTGGCACCGGATCATGTGGCGGCATGTTTACCGCCAACACCATGTCATCCTCGTTCGAAGCGCTCGGCATGAGTCTCATGGGTTCATCGACCATGGCCAATCCGGATCACGAAAAACTCGACTCGACCGCGCGCTCGGCGCACGTGCTGGTCGAGGCCGTCAAGAAGAACTTGCGGCCACGCGACATCGTCACCCGCAACTCAATTGAAAATGCGGTCACCCTGATCATGGCCACCGGCGGCTCGACTAATGCGGTGCTACATTTTCTCGCGATCGCCCATTCGGCCGGCGTCACCTGGACCATCGATGACTTCGAGCGGGTTCGCAAGAAGGTTCCAATCATCTGCGACCTGAAGCCCTCCGGCCAGTATGTCGCGACCGATCTGCATAAGGCCGGCGGCATTCCGCAGGTCTTGAAAATCTTGTTGAACGCCGGCCTGTTGCATGGCGATGCGATGACGATTACCGGTCGCACGCTTGCGCAAGAGTTGGCGGGCGTTCCGGATCAACCGCGCGCTGATCAGAAAGTCATCTTCCCGATCGAGAAAGCGCTCTACAAGCAGGGCCACCTGGCGATTCTGAAGGGCAACCTTTCGCCCGAGGGCGCGGTCGCCAAGATTTCCGGCCTCAAGAATCCCTCCTTGACCGGTCCGGCGCGCGTCTTCGATGATGAGCCGTCGGCGATGAAAGCCATCATGGAAAACCGGATCAACGCCGGTGATGTGCTGGTGTTGCGCTACCTGGGCCCAAAAGGTGCACCGGGCATGCCGGAGATGCTGGCGCCGACCTCGGCGCTGATTGGCGCCGGACTCGGTGAATCAGTCGCGCTGATTACCGATGGCCGCTTCTCCGGCGGTACCTGGGGCATGGTGGTGGGTCACGTGGCGCCGGAAGCAGTTTCCGGTGGCAATATTGCGTTGATCGAGGAAGGCGACAGCATCACTGTTGATGCCCACAAGCTGTTGCTGCAGTTGAACATCAGCGATGCTGAAATGGCCAAGCGTCGAGCCACCTGGCAGCCGCCGAAGCCGCGCTACACCACCGGCGTGTTGGCCAAGTTCGCCAAGTTGACCTCGAGCGCCAGCAAGGGCGCCGTCACCGATCTGTTTGATTCGTCAGGTTCCTGAGGCTTGTCTACGCTAATAGAGGAAGTCGCCCGCCGCCGAACGTTTGCGATCATCTCCCATCCGGACGCCGGCAAGACCACCTTGACGGAGAAGTTGCTCTGGTTTGGGGGTGCCATTCAGGTCGCCGGCGAGGTCCGGGCGCGCAAAGCCTCGCGGCATGCGGTGTCGGACTGGATGGAGCTGGAGAAGCAACGCGGCATTTCCGTGACCTCGTCGGTCATGCAGTTTCCCTATCGCGACTGCGTCATGAATCTGCTCGACACCCCGGGCCATGCCGACTTCTCGGAAGATACCTATCGCACGCTGACCGCCGTTGATGCCGCTGTCATGGTGATCGACTCGGTCAATGGCGTCGAGGCGCAAACCATCAAGCTGCTCAATGTCTGTCGGCTGCGTGATACCCCGATCATTACCTTCATCAACAAGCTCGATCGCGAAGGCCGCTCGCCGATCGAGTTGCTCGACGAAATCGAAAGCGTGCTCAACATTCGATGCGCGCCGATCACCTGGCCGATCGGCATGGGCAAGCGCTTTCGCGGCGTCTACCACTTACAGAGCGACCGGGTCTATCTATTCGATCCGAAGGCCGATCGTGCGCTGGGCGCCGTCATCGAGGGCATCAACAACCCGCAAGTCGATGCGCAACTCGACTACCAGGCCGCCGAGTTGCGTACCGAGATTGAACTGGTGCGCGGCGCCTCGAATGAATTTGAGCTTGATGCCTATTTACACGGCAAACTGTGCCCGGTGTTTTTCGGCTCGGCCGTCAATAACTTTGGCGTTTCGCTGCTGCTCGACGCCCTGTCCGATCTCGCCCCGCCACCGCAAAGCCGGGCCACGGAAAGCCGCGTGGTCGAAGCCAACGAGTCAAAATTCTCCGGCTTCGTGTTCAAGATTCAGGCCAATATGGATCCGAAACACCGTGACCGTATCGCCTTCGTGCGCGTCTGCGCCGGACACTTCAAGCGCGGCATGAAACTCAAACACGTCGCCAGCGGTAAAAGCATTGCGATCAATAATGCGATCACCTTCATGGCGCAAGACCGCAACACCACCGATGAAGCGTTCGCGGGCGACATCATCGGCGTACCCAATCACGGCACGATTCATCTCGGCGACGCGTTTACCGAGGGTGAAGACCTGACCTTCACCGGTATTCCGTCGTTTGCGCCGGAGCTGTTTCGATCGGCCCGGCTGCGTAATCCCCTGAAGTCAAAGCAATTGCACAAGGGCCTCGATCAACTGGCCGAGGAAGGCGCCACTCAGGTGTTCAGACCGTTGGTCTCAAACGATGTGATTCTCGGTGCGGTCGGTGTCTTGCAATTTGATGTCGTCGCCCATCGTCTCGAACATGAATACGCGGTTGATGCGCAGTTCGAGCCGTGCGCCGTCAGCACCGCCCGATGGTTGACCGGCAATGCCGATGAGGTCAAACGACTGGTCGCGAAAGATCCGATCAATGTCGCCATCGACAGTTCGGGCGCTTATGTTTATCTGGCGCCCAACATGGTCAATCTGCGACTGGCGCAAGAGCGCTACCCGGACGTTGTGTTCGCGCCGACCCGCGAGGTACAGGCAGTCGGCTGATTAATTGGCGCGCCTCGCCTTCGGCCCTTTGGTTTCGAACTGTTCCTTGATCCGTTCCTTGCGACGCTTTTCGGAGTCAATTTCGTCGCTCTTGCGCTTATCCCTGCCGAGCATTTTCTCGAACACCTCGAACCAGAGAAATGCAACCGCCAGGGGTGCCAGCACATAAGGCCAATCGAGCTCGGCAAACGGCCCTACTTCGAGCCACTTCAAAAGCACGCAGACAACGCCGATCCATAAGACGAACATAGCAAACCTCGAAAAAGCGCCGGAATTGCCAGCGAGTCTGCATGACACTGTCGGTATTGCCCAACACCAAACGCCTGCCGGAGCCTTCCGTCGTGTCAACGGCGATGCAGTGGCTCCGTTATTTCCGTAACATTGAATATCGTTTCTTTTGTGCAGGAGTGGAATGTGAGCCGTGTCCTTAATGCAGTGCTTCCGAGCATCCTGACAGTCGGTCTGTTGACCCTGTCGTCCAGCGCCGCCCTGGCCAATGCCGAACTGGCGAAAGCCAAGAATTGCGCCGCTTGTCACGCCGTCGACAAAAAACTCATCGGACCGTCGTTCAAGGACGTGGCCGCCAAATACGCGAGTGACAAGGACGCACTGGCCAAAATGACCAAAAAAGTCCGCGAAGGCGGGGTCGGCGCCTGGGGTCAAATACCTATGCCTCCAAACCCACAGGTCACCGCCGAAGAAGCAGCAACCTTGGTCAAGTGGGTGTTGTCACAGAAGTAATTCGATCCAATTCTTCATACGCAACGGGGCGCCAGGCGCCCCGTTTGCATTTGCGTGCACCAAAATCGGGCGACCGCTTTAGCCTGTTCGTTGCCTGAATGCAACACCCACTCATCCGAGCGCAAGGACCACCAGTCCGCAGGTACAAGCCACGCGCCACCGCCCACAGTACATTGAGTCGATGGGCGGTGCCCCTCCACGCATCGCCTCACAGGCCTCCTCTCCAGCCAACAGTTTCCTCCCTGGCTGGTTTGCCCCGGTTAGTCCGGGGCTTTTTTTCGCCTTTTTTTATCCTCGTCGGGCCTTTTTCGTTATTTTTCGCCTGGCCGAAGACTTGCTTGTGACTGTCAACAGGGACACAAGAACCCAGCCGGGCGTTCGGAATCGCCCCGGTCGCGCCGATCCAGGCCGTAGAATCGCGAAAAATCTTCAAAAAAAACGAGGAGACCAGACCCATGGAATTTGATTTCCAGATTCTGCTGCAGCAGATCTTGAACGGCTTGGTATTGGGAAGCGTCTACGCCCTGGTCGCATTGGGCTACACCATGGTCTACGGCATCTTGCAGCTCATCAATTTTGCGCATGGCGACGTGTTGATGATCGGCGCGATGTTCGCTGCGACGCTAGCGCCTATCCTGCTCGCACAGGGCCTGCCGGGTCCGCTGGTGTTGGTGCTGGTGGTCTTGCTGTCGATACCGGTATGTATCGGGCTGGCCTTGCTGATTGAACGAGTCGCTTATCGGCCGCTGCGTAACGCGCCCAGGCTGGCGCCGCTGATTACCGCCATTGGCGTGTCCATCTTGATCCAGACGGTCGCCATGATGATCTGGAAGCCGAATCCGCGCGCCTTTCCGGACTTGTTGCCGACCTTGCCAATCCTGATGGGTGAAGTGGTGCTGGCCCCTAAACAACTGCTGATCCTGGTGGTCGCCTCGCTAATGATGATCGGCCTGGTATTGTTGGTCAACAAAACCCGGCTGGGCCGCGCGATGCGGGCCACCGCCGAAAACCCGCGAATCGCCGGGCTCATGGGCGTGAACTCGAATCAGGTCATCGCCGCCACCTTTGCCATCGGCGCTGCACTGGCCGCGGTGGCCGGCGTTCTGGTCGCGCTGAATTACAACCAGACTTCATTCATGATGGGTTTTATCCCGGGCCTGAAGGCGTTCACCGCCGCCGTACTCGGTGGCATCGGCAATCTGGCCGGCGCGATGATCGGCGGGCTGCTACTGGGAATCATAGAGAGCCTGGGCGCGGGCTACATTGGCGATTTGACCGGTGGTTTTCTGGGTAGTCACTACCAGGACATCTTTGCCTTTGTGGTGTTGATTATCGTGCTCGTGTTCAGACCCTCGGGAATCATGGGCGAACGGGTCGCAGACCGCGCTTGAGCCAACCGGATCGATCTGACATGCAAACACTGTTTCCGCGCTTCAAAAATAATCCCCAAGCCAGCTACCTGGCGTTGGCCGCCATTGCCGTGCTCTTGATGGTCCTGCCGTTTGTGGTCGGTGTGGCCGGTAATTCGTGGGTTCGGATTCTCGACTTTGCTCTGCTCTACATCATGCTCGCCCTGGGCCTGAACATCGTGGTCGGCTACGCCGGTTTGCTCGATCTCGGTTACGTTGCGTTTTATGCGGTCGGCGCCTACCTGTATGCAATCCTTTCATCGCCACATCTGTTCGAGAATTTCGAGTGGATTCGCGAAACCTTCCCCGGCGGCATTCACACGCCGTTGTGGCTGATGATTCCGCTCAGTGCCGCCGTCGCCGCCTTGTTTGGCGCCGTGCTCGGTGCACCGACCCTGCGGCTGCGCGGCGACTACCTGGCCATTGTGACGCTCGGCTTCGGCGAAATCATTCGCATATTCATCAACAATCTGAACGCACCGATAAACATTACCAATGGTCCGCAGGGTATCGCCAGAATTGATCCGGCGTCGGTGCTCGGTTATTCGTTTGGCGAAAAATACGAGCTGTTCGGCCTGTTGATCCATCCCCTGCATCTGTATTACTACCTGTTTCTGGCGTTGACCCTGATCATCATTGTGGTCACTGTGCGGTTGCAGGACTCGCGTATCGGCCGCGCCTGGATGGCAATTCGCGAAGATGAAATTGCCGCCAAGGCGATGGGCATCAACACCCGTAACGTCAAGCTGTTGGCCTTCGCCATGGGCGCCTCCTTTGGCGGCGTGTCAGGTGCCATGTTTGCGGCGTTTCAGGGTTTTGTTTCGCCCGAAAGCTTCACGCTCATGGAGTCGATCGTCATCGTCGCCATGGTCGTCCTCGGTGGCATGGGTCACATACCCGGCGTCATCTTGGGCGCCGTCTTGCTCTACGCCATCCCCGAGACCTTGCGCTTTATTGCCAAGCCCATGCAAGAGGCCGTGTTCGGCCATGAGCTGATCGCGCCGGAGGCACTACGCATGTTGCTGTTCGGTCTGGCGATGGTGGTCATCATGTTGTATCGACCGGAAGGCTTGTGGCCGTCGCCCAAACATGGCAACGATCAGCCAGAGAACGGGTCTAAGAACGGTGCCAAGGGTGTTGCTGGCGCCGGAGTCAAATCGTGAGCGCCGAATCGATTCTCTCGGTGCGCGGCGTCAACAAGCGCTTTGGTGGTTTGCAGGCGCTGTCCGAAGTCGGACTTGAAATTCAGGCCGGACAAATTTACGGCCTGATCGGGCCGAACGGCGCTGGCAAGACGACGTTCTTTAATGTCATCACCGGCCTCTACGAACCGGATTCGGGCGAGTTCGTGCTGGCCGGCAAAAAATATGAACCCACCGCAGTTCACAAGGTGGCACAGGCCGGCATTGCGCGGACGTTTCAAAATATTCGACTGTTTGGTGATATGACCGCGCTCGAGAATGTCATGGTCGGGCGTCATGTCCGCACCCACAGCGGTATCTTCGGCGCGGTGCTCAATACGGCTACCAAACGGCGCGAGGAAGACGAGATTCGCAGCCGCGCCCAACAGCTGCTCGACTATGTCGGAGTGGCGCGTTTTGCCAACTACCGTGCTCGCACTTTGTCCTATGGCGATCAGCGCCGACTTGAAATTGCGCGGGCACTGGCCACCGATCCAAAACTGCTGGCGCTCGATGAACCCGCCGCCGGCATGAACGCCACCGAAAAAATGGGCCTGCGTGATCTGCTGGTGTCGATCCGCAAGGATGGCAAAACCATTTTGCTCATCGAACACGATGTCAAGCTGGTCATGGGCCTGTGCGATCAGGTCACCGTACTCGACTACGGCAAGGTCATCGCGGAAGGCCTGCCGGCCGACGTGCAGCGTAATCCGGCTGTGATTGAAGCCTATCTCGGAGCGGCGCATGCCTGATCCAAAAATCTCTTCAGAGCCCATTCTCAAGGTCGCCGGCCTGAAGGTTCATTACGGCGGTATCCAGGCGGTCAAGGGCATCGATCTCGAAGTGATGCCCGGCGAACTGGTCGCCCTGATCGGTGCCAACGGTGCCGGCAAGACCTCGAGCCTGAAGGCGATCACTGGCTCGCTCGGTTGGGCCGGTGGTGATGTCACCTACCTCGGCAAATCGATTCGCGGCGCCGGCTCCTACAAGCTGGTCGGACAAGGTCTGGCGATGGTGCCCGAGGGGCGTGGCGTGTTCGCACGCATGACCATCACCGAAAATCTGCAGATGGGCGCCTATACGCGCAGCGATAACGCCGCGATTCGCGCCGATATCAACCGCATGTTCGGTATCTTTCCGCGCCTGCAGGAGCGTGCCGATCAGCTCGCCGGCACCATGTCGGGCGGCGAGCAACAGATGCTCGCGATGGCACGCGCACTGATGTCCGAGCCGAAACTGCTGCTGCTCGATGAACCGTCGATGGGCCTGTCGCCGATCATGGTGCAAAAGATCTTCGAGGTCATTCGCAACGTCTCGGCCCAGGGTACGACCATCTTGCTGGTCGAGCAAAATGCGCGGCTGGCGCTGGAGGCAGCGAACCGCGCTTACGTCATGGATTCGGGCCTCATCACCATGAGCGGCGAAGCCAAGCAGATGCTCAGTGATCCACGAGTACGAGCGGCTTACCTCGGAGAGGCGGCCTGACCGCACGCATTGTCATCATTGGCGGCGGCTTTGGCGGGTTGGCAGCAGCACGCGCGTTATCGGGCCAACGCCCAAATGGCCAGCCGCTGGCCATCACACTGATCGATCGCGCCAATCACCATGTCTTTCAGCCACTGCTCTATCAGGTGGCCACCGCCGGATTGTCGGCACCCGCCATCGCCTCACCGATTCGCCACATCCTTCGCCATCAATCCGACGTGACTGTGCTGATGACCGAGGTGACCGGCATCGATCTGACCCGTCGCGAGGTTCGATGTAGCGAGCAGGTTCATGAATACGACTATCTGATTATTTCGGCCGGCGCCCAAACCAGCTACTTCGGTAACGATCACTGGGCGCCGTTTGCGCCCGGTCTGAAGACACTCGATGACGCGTTTGATATTCGTCGTCGCATGGTCGAAGCGTTCGAGCTCGCTGAACTCGACACTGATCCGACGCAGCGCGAATCATTGTTGACCTTCGCGGTAATTGGCGGCGGCCCGACCGGCGTCGAGCTGGCCGGTACCCTGGTTGAAATCGCCAGGCATACTCTGAAGAGCGAATTCCGGCGCATCGATCCGGCCAGTGCCCGGATCTTGTTGATCGAAGGCGCGGCGCGCATTCTCGGCACCTTCAGCGAGCTGTCGGCGGCCAGCGCCACCGGCCAGCTCGAACGCCTCGGGGTGCGGGTCATGCGCTCGAAAAAAGTCGGCGTCATCGATGCACTGGGTCTGGAGTTGCAAGCGCCCGACGGCACCCAGCAGCGGCTCGACTGCCGAACCGTCCTGTGGGCCGCCGGTGTGCGCGCCAGTCCGCTGACCGCCCTGCTCGGCGAGCCGCTCGATCGCAGCGCCCGGGTGAGCGTCACGGGTCAGTTGTGCCTGGCAAGCCATCCGGAAGTGTTTGCGATCGGCGACATGGCCCAGGTGCCGTCACATGGCACGCCCATCCCCGGCGTGGCGCCAGCCGCCAAACAGATGGGGCGGCATGCCGCGCGTAACCTGCTGGCCAGCCTCGAGGGCAAGGTGCGCAGCGATTTCCGCTACGTCGACTATGGCTCACTGGCCACCATCGGACGACATGCCGCCGTGGTTGAAATCGGCAAGTTCAAATTCTCGGGATTTCCAGCGTGGAGTTTTTGGCTATTCATCCACATCTTTTTTCTGATCGGATTTCGCAATCGCTTCCTGGTGATGCTCGACTGGGCAACGTCCTATCTGACCTTTGAGCGCCACGCACGTATCATTACTCGTGAGCGTCAGCGATAATCTTCTGTATGCAAGCCGATCCGTTCTTTAACGCCGAACACGAGCAACTGCGCGACACCATCCGCCGCTTCATCGCGGCTGAAGTTCTGCCAGTCGCCGAACAGTGGGAACAAGACGGCCAGGTGCCACGCGCGGTGCTGCGCAAGATGGGTGAGCTTGGTCTGTTCGGCATCCGCTATTCGGCCGAGTACGGCGGCAGTGAACTCGACACGCTGTCGACCGTGGTGCTTGCCGAGGAACTCGGCCGCTCGAGTTTCGGCGGCTTTGCGGTGACTGTACTGGTCCACACCGACATGGCCAGCCCGCATCTGAATCATGCCGGCACACCCGAACAGTTGCGCCGCTTTATGCCGGACCTGATCGCCGGCAAAAAGATTGCTGCCGTCGCCATGACCGAATCCGATGCTGGCTCCGATCTGGCCGGCATGCGCAGCACCGCCGTGCGTGACGGCGACCATTGGGTGCTGAATGGCTCGAAGATGTACATCACCAACGGTGTGCATGGCGATGTTTTTTTTGTGGCCGCCAAAACCGGGTTGGCCGATCGCGCCTCCAGTGGCGGCATGAGCGTTGGCATACGTGGTGGCACAAGCGGTGGCACGCGAGGTGGCATCAGCGGTGGCCTGGGCGCCGATTCAGTCGGTAACCCGCGCGACCGGCGTATGTCGATGTTCATTGTCGAAAAAGGCACGCCAGGCTTTTCGGTTGCGAGGCCGCTGCGCAAGCACGGCTGGCTATGCAGCGATACCGCCGAGTTACTGTTCGAGAACTGCCGGATTCCGGCAAACAATCTGCTCGGCGAAGAGAACAAAGGCTTTTATGCGCTCATGAAGAACCTGCAGAACGAGCGAATCGTGCTCGGTGCCCAGGCCATGGGCGAAGCAGCGCGCGCCCTTGAGTTGACGCTCGGATGGGTCAGCCAGCGCAAGGCCTTCGGCGGCAGACTCTGGGACAAGCAAACCATCCGGCAACGCCTCGCCCACCGCGCCTCCCAAGTGGCTGCGACGCAGGCACTGATCTACCAGACCGCCTGGCGAGATGCGCAGGGACAGACGGTGACCAAGGAAGTGTCGATGATCAAGGCGCTGGCCGGCACCTTGGTCAATGAGGTCATGTACGACTGCGTGCAATTTCATGGTGGCATGGGCTACATGCGCGAAAGTGCCATCGAGCGCATGTCGCGCGACGCTCGCATTCAGGCGATTGGTGGTGGCGCGACCGAGGTCATGTTGGATGAAGTGGCCAAGCGGATGATTTAGGTGGGTCGTACTTATGACCGTTGTACTTGAACTGGTAGTGCGTGAACCAGAGTTGTGTGTCATGCAGACAATTTCGCCAGCCATGGTGCGGCAGCCCGCACGGCCACGCGGCCATGTTGAGCCTCTTGCCTGAGTTCAGCCACGATTTGAACGGCCTGCGCGCCAGGGAATCTCTCACTCATGCGATGCAGGTAGGCACTCGGCGTTGCCTGACTGGTTTTGACTTCAATGAGATGAGTCAATGCTTTTTTGGCGCCCTCTTTCTGGCTCAGCACGAAGTCGATTTCGTGGCCTTCCTTATCTCGAATGGTATGCAGTTCGACCCCTTGCGCCTCGACGTCGTGAACGTATTGCACATGTTTATGTAGACTTCCGGCTACTAAATTTTCCAGTTTCGCGCCAGCATCACCGATGACCATCCCAGTGTCGTAGAAGTAAATTTTCGGCTCTTTCAATAGCGCCCGGCTGATGTCGCGATGCCAGGGTGTGACGCGAAACACAACATATAGGGCCTCCAGGAGTGCGAGGTAGCGCGTCGCGGTGGTCGGCGCGATTTGCAGCATTTGCGCCAAGCCGCTGAGTTTGATCGGCGAACCGACTCGCTCGCGCAAAAGCTCAACGAACAGTTGAAGCGATTTGATTTCATGGATACGCGACACGTCCAGGACGTCTTCGCGAATCAGGTCCGACGCGTATTGTTGGCGCCATCGCTCGGCAATACGGCTCGAATTCGCGAAGTAAGGCTCCGGGAATCCACCGCGCTCAAGCAAGCGCTCAAGCGCCGCCGACGCATCATAACCCTGCAAGTCCACCAGTTCGCGTACTGAAAGTGGATGCAAATGCAGCGCGAAATATCGTCCGGCGAGCGACTCGCCGCCTTGCCGAAACGTTTCCATTCGAGCGCTGCCGGTAATCAACAAACTCTGTCCTGCTGCACGACCATCCCAGGCGCCTTTCAGGAAGGCCTTCCAGCCCTTCATCTTGTGAATTTCGTCGAACACCAAAAGCGCTACCTCTGGCTTCCAGGCACTGTTCAAGATGAGCGCACGGTCGGTCGGTACATCCCAGTTCAAAACTTGCGAGCTAACAAAGGAACCCGCAATCAACTTGGCAAGCGTGCTTTTGCCGACCTGCCTCGGACCGGTCAAGACCAGCATCTTGTTGGGCAAGTCCTCTAAAATCTGCTCAAAGAGATAGCGATTTTTCATCCGACTATATTCTCACTAATGAACAAATAGTCAAGACTTTTTTATCATTTACTGACAAATAGTCAGATACTTTCAAAGGTGCTATCAGCAGGGGCCAGCAAACTTCCCTTCGAATTTTGTCAACACTTCCGAAGCCTTGGCCTGTTTCGCTTTTTGGGTACGAAACACAGAATAGGCATCCGTGCTCACGACTCCAAGGACCTGTACAAGGGTATTTGGACAATCAGCGCGATAACTGATTTTCTTCGGGGTGATTGCCAAGCTGCTGACCTTGCAGACGCCGACCATCGGGCGCAAATTGAAGACGTTTTCAACATCAGCCAATTGCTCCTTGCCCAAGCAGCGCCTGTCACGTGTAGGCTCACCAGCTTGACCGCCAATGGTCATCGACGTGCTGATGTCGTAGGCGCCAGGCCGAAGTGGCAGGGACTGCGCTAGTCAGGAGACAGGGACAAATGACAACAAGCAGAAGCTAACTGCACACCCGAACATCTGCCTGAACATGCCTATTCCCCTGCTGTCGCACTTACCATCGCTCTAATCGTCGTTCGAACCAGCGTCTTTGGCAGCATGATCAACCGCGCAATTACCGGCGCTTTGATCCGAGGGTCATCCCACCTTGGCAATATCCGCCGCGGTAGTAAACGAGTCGGCGAAAAATTCATCTTCCGGCAGGCTGCACTTTGCACTGAATTCCGCCTTGGCCGAATCCACCACAATCGGCGCGCCGCAGGCATAAACCTGATAGCCCGACAGATCCGGAAAATCCTGCATGACCGCACGGTGCACGAAACCACCGCGACCGCTCCATTGGTCCTCCGGCAGCGCATCGGAGATCACCGGCACATAGCGAAAATTCGGCAACTGCGCCGCCCAACGCTCGCACAACTCGTTCATGTACAGATCCTGCGGGCGCCGTCCACCCCAGTACAAGGTCATCGGCCGTTTGGCGCAGATATCACCTTTGATCGCCGCACTCTCGACCAGCGCCTTGATCGGTGCAAAGCCGGTGCCGCTCGCGAGCAGGACCATCGGCTTATCGCTGTCTTCGCGCAAGAAGAACGTTCCCATCGGGCCTTCGAAGCGAAGAATGTCGCGCTCCTTCATGGCCGGCAGTGTCGTTCCAAACATCGGGTCGGTGAACTTGCCACCCGGCATATGACGGACATGCAATTCGATGCGCTCGGCTGTTTGTGGCGCACCAGCCATCGAGTAGCTGCGGCGCGAGCCATCGCGCAAAATGATCTCGACGAACTGCCCGGCCAAATACTGCAGCTTCTCATTAGCCGGCATCTGCAGCTCAATGACCATGACGTCAGGCGCCGCCTTGCGCAGACTGGCGACGCGAACTGGCATCTTGCGAATCTGGATGTCGCCGGCCATGACCACCCGCGCCTCGATCGTCAAATCGGACAAGACGCGGGTGCGGCACATCAGTGCCAGCCCCCGAGCGGCTTCATCGGCCTTGAGCGCCGCCACACTGTAGGCGTCTTGCTCATAGTCACCGGCCAGCACCTTGGCCTTGCAGGAACCGCAGGCGCCGTTCTTGCAGCCATAGGGAATCACCACACCCTGGCGCAGCGCCGCCTCCAGGACATGTTCATCGTCACCGACCTCAAACTGCTTGCCGCTGGGCTGCACCAGTACACTACGGGACATAATTCTTAGTCGCTCAATGGTGAAAAACCCACATTATCGCCGGATCGGCGGTACAACTGCCGTCGGCAGGGATGTCAAGCCACGGTACGGCCCTTTGAACGGTCGATTGCCGGCGCGATTCAAGCGCCTGCGCGTGACCGTGATCGGCGCCGGCGACGTCGGCGCGCGACTGGTCAAACAACTCAGCGAACGATTCGGAACCCGAATTGCGATACTGGCGGTCACCCGCCGTGTCGAGCAAGCGACGCGGCTGCGTGATCTGGGTGCCCGAGTGCTGTCGCTGGATCTGGATGAACGCTGCGCGCTCAAACGCCTGCGCGGTTTCCGCCAGCGCGTGATTCAACTGGCGCCACCACCGGCCACTGGATTGAACGACCCGAGGACTCGGCACTTGCTCAGCGCCCTCGGCACGTCGAGCCCCGATTACTTGAATCTGCGCTCTACCGCTGGCACGCAGGCCGCCTGGGTCTATGCCAGCACGACGGGCGTCTATGGTGATGTGCAGGGTGCCTTCATCGACGAAACCCGGCCGGTCGCGCCAAATAGCGATCGCGCCAAACGCCGCATCAAGGCCGAGCAGTTATGGCGAGCGGCCGGCCAGCAAGGCGCGGCGCGCACGGTAATCATTCGAGTACCAGGCATCTATGCCGGCGACCGGCTGCCGGTCGAGCGGCTGCAGAAAGGTCTGCCGGCGCTGCATGCGAGCGAGGACGTTTACACCAATCACGTCAATGCCGACGATCTGGCGAACATACTGTGGCTGGCGATGCTGCGCGGCCGCACAAACCGTATCTACCATGCGGTCGATGATAGCGATCTGAAGATGGGCGACTATTTCGATCAGGTCGCCGATGCGATGCAATTGCCCAGGCCACCCCGAAAGAGCCGCGTCGACGTCGCGCGGATCGTCAGCCCGGCCATGTTGTCGTTCATGCAGGAATCGCGGCGCTTGAGTAACCGCCGGCTGCATCAGGAGTTGCGGGTCCGACTGCGTTATCCGACGGTTGCGGACACCCTTTCCGAGGCTGGTAGAATCCGGCTCGGGCCGGAATAGCTCAGTTGGTAGAGCAGCGCATTCGTAATGCGAAGGTCGTAGGTTCGATTCCTATTTCCGGCACCACGGCCACCAAATCCGACCGCAAGTCGTTGGATTCACTGTGGTGAGTACTTCTCAGCAGCCCCACTACACCTATTTAGTACCAAGCATCTCGCGAAATTTCGCAGTCGAATTTGCGCGACATTCGATCAGGGCGGCGGGTTGCTGAGACTCATGTAACCGCTCGGGCACACTCGCTCTACCCAGAAGTGAGGCTCAACATGCATAATTTGACAGATCAACTTTCCGTGGGCATGGTTAACGCTGTGGACTTGGGAACTGGAATCTTTCTATCTTTCGCCTTTTGTGGCTCGATCGCCCTTTTCATCGCCACTAAGGATCGATGGAACTGGTTTGCGATAGCCCGCAGGGGTGCCTCTGGATTACTAGTACTCTTGCTGATGATTGTCGGTCTTGTTTAGGGCGAAAATTGGCTGAGTGAACGGCCGGTGATTCAAAGGGAGCTATGGCAAGTACAGCTTGGAAGCTCTAAAGATGAGGTTATGTTCAGAAAAGGTATTCCGACAAATAAATGGGCGGGAGACTATTGGACGTATCAGGGTAGCAACAATGAACCGCGCGTCAGCGTATCTTTTCACAACTCAAAGGTCGATGCAGTTTTCATAGAGCAATCCAACGCAATCTCGGTTAACGGGGTGTTTGTCGGAACCCCTGTAGAAGTTCTGGAAGCGCGTTTAGGAAAGCCGAGTAAACAGATTGACTCAGACGATAGCCGTGGACGAACGTATCAATACGACGCGTTTAATTCAATTTTCTTTCTAAGCCTCGGCAAGGTGACTACTATCGGAATCATGGATCGGAACGCCGCGAACAAATAAAATCGCGAAAATTTAAGTTGCCTGGGGAGGTTTGACCGGCCATTGGCGGCGGAATTCGAAGCTCATGGGTGGAATCGAATCGGCGCCAGTGAGATATATCTTTGCATGTACGGTTTTACCGAAGACGCTTCCTTTCGTACCAACGCCGACGCATCCTTCAAGAGCTCGAAGATAGGTTCAATAGATACGGCTTGGAAGTCAGCGCTGCACCCGCCGAGCCCGCTCGGCACTGCGCTCGCGCAGCAACCCGCGTAACGCCAAAACAGCCTTGTTCGAGTCACTACCGCGCCAGACCAGTGGCGTCACGATATCGCGATGCACCTTCGGCAACGCATGCCGACCGACCGGCGCATCAGGCACAATTTCAAGCACCGACTCGGGCACGATCGCCAGGCCCGTGCCGGCGGCCACACAGGCGACGATGGCGTGATACGAATGGAGCTCGAGCACGCGGCGGGTCTGCAGACCTGAGACGCCGAGCCATCGCTCCAGCACGCGGCGATAGGCGCAACCGCTTGGGAAGGCGATCAACGACGCCGACGCGACCTGCGAGGCGCGCGAAATCGGCGGATGTGCAGCCGGGCTGATGAGCACCAGCCGCTCACCGAATGCTGGTTCGTGAGCGAGCTCGGGATCGATCGGCGGCTCAGCGGTAAATGCGGCGTCGAGTTGCCGTTCTGCCAGCAGTTGCAGCAGTTGGTCGTTGGTGCCCGTACGCAGCTCGATGCGCACGTCCGGGCACTGCGTATGAAAGGCGGCGAGCAATGTCGGCAGTCGGCTCGCGGCCGTGGCTTCGAGCGAACCGATGCGCAGCAGGCCACTGGGAACACTGTTCGTCACCGCCTGTTGCGCCTCGTCGGCCAGCGCTAACAACCGGCGTGCATAACCGAGCAGAACCTGACCGTCGGCTGACAGGTGCAAGCGCTGCCGCTCGCGTATAAACAGCGCAACGCCCAGCGAGGCTTCGAGCTGGCGAATTCGGGTCGTGACGTTCGACTGCACGCGATGCAACTTGCGCGCCGCGCGCAGCACGCCGCCCTCGTCAGCGACGGTCTTGAAGATCTGCAGATCGGCGAGGTCCATGACAACTCTTGATGTTCTCATTTACAGAATATACAGTCTACAGTTATTCACTATCTCGAATAGATTAATTGCGCTAGCATTCGACCTATGGACACACTGAACGAGCGCACTCGCCGCTTTTGCGAGCAATACCGACTACGCCTCCCCGTTCTGCTCGCACCCATGGCCGGCGCTTGTCCGCCGGCACTGTCGGCAGCAGTCGCCAACGCCGGCGGTATGGGCGCCTGCGGCGCGCTGCTACTGACGCCACCCGACATCCTTAAATGGTCGTCCGACTTCCGATCGTCCAGCAGCGGCGCCTTCCAGATGAACCTCTGGATCCCCGATCCGGCACCGGTGCGCGATGCGGTCCATGAGGCCAGGCTTCGCGAATTCCTGGGCCAATGGGGGCCGCCGGTCGCCGAGGCGGCGGGCGACGCAACGCCACCCGACTTCGCCGCACAATGCGAGGCCCTGCTGCAGGCCGCGCCGCCGGTCGTGTCGTCGATCATGGGCGTTTACCCAGCCGATTGGGTTGCCAGGCTCAAGTCGCGCGGCATCCGCTGGTTCGCGAACGCAACCACCGTTGCCGAGGCGCGTGAGGCGCAAGCGGCAGGCGCCGACGCGATCGTCGCTCAGGGCTCGGAGGCCGGCGGTCATCGTGGCGCATTCGACGCCGCGATGGCCGAGCAAAGGCAGGTCGGCCTGTTCGCCTTGCTGCCGGCAATCGTCGATGCGGTCAAGGTGCCGGTCATCGCCACCGGCGGCATCGCCGATGCACGCGGTATCGCAGCCGCCTTGGTGCTGGGCGCAAGTGCGGTGCAGATCGGGACCGGCTATCTGCGTTGTCCGGAAGCAGGTATACCGTCGGCGTGGGCCGATGCGCTCGCCAATGCACAGCCCGAACAGACGCAACTGACGCGCGCGTTCAGCGGCCGGGCCGGGCGCGGCCTGGCGAACGACTACGTGCGCGCGGCGGCTGCGCCTGATGTCCCAAGACCGGCGCCTTATCCAGTGCAGCGCGGACTGACGACGGCCATGAATCAACAGGCCAGAAAGAACAACGATGTAAGCCGCATGCAGGCCTGGGCCGGTCAGTCGTCACGGCTGGCACGGGCGCAGCCGGCAGGAAGTCTGACCGCAGAGCTATGGCAGCAATCAGAGGCCTTGCTGGGGTGGCAGGCTTAGCCCAATCCGCGCGCGCGATCAACAATTTGTGGCGCAATTCGTTCCAAGCAATTCGCTCGGATTCAGAACCACGATTTCGAATTGCCCAAGAGCGCACCCTGCATTTGTCCTTGTTCTTGTCTCGTTCTTGTTATACGATGTATATCACTATAATATACACGAATGATCGATTTATCGGCTGTCACTGGCTTCGAATGGGACTCAGGCAACGCCCGGAAAAACGACAAGCACGGCGTATCAATGGCTGACGCCGAACAAGTCTTTTTCAATTCACCGTTGTTGTTGCTTTCGGATTCAAAGCACAGCCAGACGGAGAGGCGCTTTCATGCATTGGGCAAAGCCGATCAAGAGCGACGTCTGTACATTACTTCCACATTAAGGAACTCCGACCGATCCCTTCGCGTGATTTCGGCAAGAGACATGCACCGCAAGGAGCGCGAAATTCATGAACAAGCGTCATAAGTCTGTACCCAGATTCTCGAGCGAGGATGCAGAACGAACTTTCTGGGAAAAAAATGATTCGACGGAATTTCTGGATTGGACGAACGCCCAGCGCGTGGTGTTTCCGAATCTAAAACCGTCCACGAAGACCATTTCGCTGCGGCTACCTCAACATCTTCTGGACGCCATCAAGACGGCAGCCAATGCACGGGACGTACCTTATCAATCACTCATCAAGGTCTGGCTGCAGGAGAAGTTGCAGGGATCTTGAGTAACACTGACAGCGGTGTGCAAACGCGCCCGCAACCGCGCGCGCATACCAAAGCGTTGGAAGGCGGACTTTGATGTCGGTTTTTGCATCAATCGCGACGAGATTTTATGATTGTCCCTCAGCAACGCAATTCGACAGGATCAACTGAACTTCCATGGACAATCAACCCGCGACACCACCTGACTGGCAGCAAGCAATCTTCAAGGTTCTGAAGGAAAGCGGCGTACGCCAGATCGCCTTCGTGCCCGACGCTGGACACGCGCATGTCATTCGCAGCGCCATCGCCGACCCGGATATTCAGGACGTGGTCCTCACTACCGAAGAAGAAGGCGTCGCACTGGTCTGCGGTGCCTGGCTCGGCGGCCAGCGCGCCGTACTGCTCATGCAAAGCAGCGGGGTTGGCAACTGCGTCAATATGTTATCGCTTCTGACCAGCGGTAATTTTCCGTTCCTGACCTTGGTAACCATGCGCGGCGAGTATGCCGACTTCAACCCCTGGCAAGGCCCCATGGGCCGCGCCACCCAAGCGGCGCTCGAGCTGATGGGCATTACCGTGCTTCGAGCATCGGATGCATCGCAGGTCGAGGACGTGGTTCGGGCCGGCTTAGACGCCGCGTTCGAAGCCGGCGAGCGGGTCGCCGTGCTGCTCGGACAGAATCTGATCGGGCGCAAGACATGGCAGCGCAAATGACTGCGAAAAAATGACCGCTATAAAGATGAGCACTCAAAAAATGACCTCTCAAAAAGATGCGTTGAATGCAGGCAACGAACCGTCGGCTGATCGCCACGAGTCGTCGGCTGATCGGCTCGAACCGTCGACCGATAGGCGCGAGTCGTCAACTCATCGGCTCGGGTCGTCGGTCGACCGGCGCGAGTTTGTGTCGCGATTGCTGAGTGCTTTACCGCACGCACTCGTGGTCACCGGCCTCGGCTCGGCGTCGTATGACGTATTCGCAGCCGGCGATCGTGACGAGAACTTCTATCTCTGGGGTGCCATGGGTGGTGCCGCTTCAATGGGGCTCGGCCTGGCACTGGCGCAGCCCGATCGGTCAGTCGTGGTCATTACCGGCGATGGCGAACAATTGATGGGCATCGGCAGCCTCGCCACGATTGCCGCCAAGCAGCCACGTAACCTGACCCTCGTCGTGCTCGATAACGGCCACTTCGGTGAAACTGGCATGCAACGCAGCCATACGAGCCTGGGCACTGATCTGGTCGCGGTTGCCAAGGGCTTCGGCATTACCGGTGCCATGACCGCTGACAGCCTTGAGCACTGCGGGGCAATTGCCGAGCAAATCACTGCCCGTCAAGGAACCGGTTTTGTGCAAGTTCGCGTTCGCGCCGATGAGCCGCCGCGCGCCCTGCCGCCGCGCGACGGCTCTTATGTCAAGAACCGCTTTCGCGCAACGCTCGGACTGAAGCCCTTCTGAACCCAGAAACGCTGAACCCATAAACAATTACGGGATACTGATAACGGTCACCCAATTCGCACCAGCTCCAGTTGGCGCTTTCTCAACGAAGCTCAACAGGCCCGTGCTCTGATCAATCGTATAGAGCGACACGGTGGAAGACAACTGGCCGCTGGCGATCAAGAATCGGCCAGATGTATCGATCGCGAATCCGCGTGGCCTTTTCTCGGTCGGTACTTGGCCCAGAAAGATCAGCTTGCCGGTCTTGGTGTCAACTGAGAACTGACTCAGTTTGCTTTCGGTTCGCTCCGAGGTGTACAAGAATTTGCCGTTCGGCGACATTTGAATGTCGGCACACCAGACGGCGGTCGTTTCATCAAACGAAGCCTCGCCCGGAGTTCCAACCGGAATGCGGGGTTGTTCGGGCCGTATCTTGCTGTCCGCCGCCAGGCTTGAAATCGACTGAAGCTCGATCAGCTTACCGGCCGCGCTGCGCTCGTACACATTGACCTTGCCGATGAGTTCACTGACGACATAGATAAACCGGTTATCGGGTGAAATCACAAAGTGGCGCGGACCGAAACCCTTCTCGGTTGCAATGCTCAAACTGACTTCCGACAAAGGAGATTTGCTTTTCGGATTGAACGCGTAGCTTCGGATTTCATCGGTTCCCAGGTGCGGCACATAGACCGTTGAGTTGGATCGGTCCACCTTGATCGAATGCGGCTTCAGGCCACCACTGCTGAAGAACTGAGTCGCATCAGCTTCAGGAATTCCATTAGCGCCGATTCGGTGAACGCTGATGGTCCCGCCGCCATAGGAAGTCGCCAGCAACCATTCGCCGGTTGCATCGAGATCAATGCTGACCATGTTGTCCGGCAAAGGCGCGGTATTGAGCCGACGAAGCTGCCCGGATTTCGCTTCGACTCGATAGGTGTAGAGCGAGAAAGGCGCCATGCGCACGGCCGCGTACAGATACTTGCCGTCACGACTGGCCGCCATCGGCATGACCATCTTGCCAGCGGGCACGCGTTGGATCGGCTTGAGTTGTGGCGAGGCAGCGGCATCGAGCACATAGGCAGCGATGTCGGCATCGGTTTGATTGGACACATAGACATAGGTCGCAGCCAGCGCCGATGTCGCCAGCATCAATCCTGCTGCCACGGCTACAAGTCGCGCCAATCCTATGGCCACGAGCGCAAGCCGCACCAACGACGATCCATCCTTCATTTTCTCGCCTGTTCGAACGTTGTCCGAAGTTCAATAGATTATTTGCTCGACCATGATGATAAACGTCCGAACCTTTGCACCGACACATGTCGACCGCGATCTTTACGTTGCCGAGGCCAATCGCTCACCCAAAAAAATCGGGCACCGTATTCGGCGCCCGATCCCATTGTGCAGCGCGACCTGACGCTGATCGCCTTTGCAACTAAGCTGTCACTACTTACTGCGTCGTAATGAACCGAACGCCCGTACGACCGCCCGTCAAATTGAAGTCCAGCGTCGCATCTTTTGCACCTGGCCCGCCGGTACCATCGCCATACGAGAAGTTCAGTTTGTACTTGCCCTTCGAATTGTTGTAGGCGGTATTCACGAGCTTCAGTGCCTGCCGTTTGACGACATTGGCGCCGGCACTGATCGAGGTACCGCCGACCACCAGGTTGGCACCATTGCCCATGGCGCGAGCATAAGTCTCGGAGGAAGCGCCCGGCGTGCAGGGGTCATTGACCGGGGTGGTCGTTGACCAGACGACACTCGATCGAATCGTCGACGCAGCGGTCACAATATGCGAGTTCGATGCCATATTGCTGTACCAGCCTTTGATCAGATTCGAGCTCGGTACCGTGCCGTTCAAGGGCAGATTGGTCAGATCCCCCAAGGTCAGCGGCGATCCAAACGTCGCCGGTGCGCTGGTGCCTCCGTCCTTGATCGCATACATGATGCTGTTGGCGCCGTTTGGCGTCAAATCGGCCAACGCCAGCAGACGACCCGAGCCGAAATAAACCCAACGCTCGGACGCGTTGAACGGATTCGCAGCCGCCGTCGGCGCAGTAGTCAACATACGGCCCACCGAAGCAATCCGGGTGCCCGATATAGTCCAACCAGCGGCGGTCCCCGACGACACATCGAAGCGATGAACGTTACCCATCAGATCCGACGCGTAAATCTGTTCAGCGATATGCTCACGAGGAGTCTTCATGAACAAATTGATCCGAGCCAGCCCTGACGGTACTGCCGCACTGCCAAAGCCTGAATCGAAACGATGCAAAACGGCGCCGGTACGGGCATTGAGCAGCCAGATGTGTCCGGTACCCGCGCCATTGTTGTAACCCGAACTGACCGCCACCACCCAACCCCAACGTCGGGTTCGGATGACCAGGGGTTCACCGAAGCTCAGACCCATGCGGGTATCGCCGGCAAACTCACCCGTGAATTGCCAGAGAACTTTGGCGGCCACTGCAGTTTCACCGGCCGCTTCAGGATCGGTAACATCAAGCGCGAAGTAACCGCGCCCGCCCTTGTTCATGCCCGACACCAGAATGGTTCGCCAGTCGACACCGGCCGAACCGTCGGTCTCACCGAAGTTGATGTCTTTGACGGTCGGCGACTGGTCAACCCGAAAGCGATGCTCGAACTGATTTGGAAGCGGGTCACTATTGCGCCAGGACAAACTCGCCAGACCATCAACACCGGCCTGGAAGCTCAGCCCAGGCACGAAGGCCCAGAGTTCCTGGCCCGACGTCGCATTACCAATCGTGCCGTCAAACGCGTGCAACATGCCATCGTTCGAACCGACATAAACCACCGGCCGGCGACCTGCCTGAGCGGCCTTGAACGCCGTGTACCCGGAACTGAACGCCTCCGAATACAGCTCATTCGGCTTGGCCACGAGACGTGGCTCGGAATTCGTGATGTCGCCCAATACGGAGGTTCGTTGACGGAACAAACGAGTCACCGCACCGGCATCCTCATTCGATCGATCGCCGCGCAAAAAGTCGATGATCTTCGCGCCGGTTACCGGATTGGTGTGAATCGTTGCCTGTTGCGCAGGCGACAGATTCGCCCAATAAAAAGGTACCGCAGCATTCAGATCATTGCGCCAGGTCACGATTTTTCGATTAACCTGCCAACCGCCACCTGGGCCGGCCGGCAATGCTTTTGCATCGAGCAATTCTTGCGCAGACCAGTGTTTGAGCAAGCTCACAACGCCAGTGGTCGAATCGACCGGAAAGGCGCGCAAATCGCCGGACCAATCACCGGCCGTGAAGCCGGGTCGATAGGCGACAGCGCCGCCGGGCGCAGTGAGATCGGAACCGCTGAACTCGGCGCCGGCCGCTGAACCTGCACGTGCGCGGATCTCGTTCAAGGCTCTGCCCAGAGCGCTCATCAATTCAACCGGTGAAGTGACGTTGAAATACTGGCCATGTCCAATCAGCGCCGAGTGCCAAAGATCGTCAACGGCAGAGGCGGAATCGGGCACAGGAAGCGGCCATTCACTGGCACCTGAGGCAACGGCAGCCAGACCGCTGGGGTAAGGAATACTTCCTTGCTCGGAAAACGCAACGCCGAACGTGACCATATGCTGCCAGTTCGCCAGATTACCCGAGCTGACCGAAACGTTGTTGGTCATGGCCGGCCGTAAATCAGTCATCCAGTAGTAGGCCGCCAGATCGGCGAGGTTACCGGCCGAGGGTGAACCGGCTTTCTCGCGATAAGGAGCTGGCCAAGGATCACCCGGCAGAAAGGTCGTGCTGAATTCCTTGCCGAGCACAGTGAGCAAGTCCGGACTATTGGGTAAAACATTGTCGTTGTTGGCGGTGTCCAGCGGCGCGCCTGCAGCCGAACTGTTCCACTGACCGTCGGTCGACAAAATATGATAATTCTGCTGGCAACTGAATTGGATCGGGTCGTTGATGCCGGTCAGCGTGGAGCCGTTTGCCGGACTGCGAGCACTCTTGAAATATTCCCCGATGCGCCACTGGGCTGCGCGAAGTGGGGTGTTGCCGGGCACGTATTGCTCATACAACGCCTGATACCAGTTGGTTCGCTGACTACCGGTAAAAGTGTCTACCGCCAGGAATCGACCGGTGTTGCCGCCACCGCCCGGATTGATAATGGTGTGGAATCCGACCCGGAATTTGTCGTCAACCGTTCGGAACGCCTCGCCGACCGAGGTTTTCATCGAAAGAATTCGCGAGCGGTAATAGCTATACCAATTCGCAAAATTAGTCTGTTGGGCTGCCGTCAACAAGTTCACGTTGACAACCGTGTAAGCGGCGTTCTGCGGGCAACCGTTGCCGTCCGGAACCGCCACCACGTTGTTGCGAATCATGTAGAACGCACCGCCCTGTGCCGGACTGCCACCGTCAAGATTGAAGTTACCGACCGCCGGATATTGCGTTGATAAATTAATCGTGCCATCACCGGTATGAAAGCCGTCTTGCCAGGCGTTGGTATAGCTGGAGTTCGCAAACCGGGTGCCGGTCGCCGTGATTGGCGGAACGTAGACCAGATTGGGGTTGTAATACAGATTGTTGTATTCGTGATGGGTCGTGCAATGCCTGCCCTGACTGTTGTTGACCCACATCGGTGCATAGAACCAGCCCATCGAACCCGAGTTATCCAACGTGTACATCACATTGGGCTGTACGATGACGCTCGAGAACAGTGGCACGTTAGCCAACGCCACCGGACCGGTCGGCACGGCCTGACCGTGACTGGCGCCGATTGGCCAGACAAGATTGGCAAGCGCCAGGGCCAGGCCAAATTTCATTGACTTGACGAACTTTGACTGCGCTCTTGAATTGCTCATTTTCTTAACTCCTCAAACCTACTCAGCCTTGACAAACATCTGTGCATACGCGACCGAATTCTTCGGTCCATCGATCCGTACCGTGATGCGAATGAACGGCAGTTGCTCGGTACTGCTGCCCGAGTTGCCACCGCCATTGACTTGATAGCCGTTCTGATTGAATTCAAACTGGTACAGTCGGCAATTGGCGGCCGTCGCCACGCCAAGGGCGTTACACATCCGCTCGATGACATAACGACGCAACTGCCGCGACGATCCGTCGATCTGCTCGCCCGGCCAGCCGGTTGCAACCGGACCACTCGCGCTCCAGGCCGGCGTACTCAGCGCGGTCATCACGGTCGGAATGCCGTCGACGGTTTGCGGTTGCTGGGTCGCGTAGTAATTGACACCCGTGTTGGTCGAGTTGCGATCCATCACGCGCAGACCGGCATTCGGATGAGCCTGCATGTAGGCAAGCAGCGACTCGTTCAATGCCAGATCAACGCCCTGCTGCGCCGAACGCACGAACTGATAATTATTCGCGGCCATGTTGACCGTGTCGACTGATCGAAACAGCGCGAAGCCGGCCGAGATCATCGCGACCAGCGCGATCAACGCGATAATCAATGCGGTGCCATGCTGGCGCTTGGCCGATGAATGTTTCCGATTCATGATCATGATTTACATCTCCCCAAGCAGCAGATTGCGAAGGGGCACGATCGAGGTCACCGTGTTGTAGCGAAAGCAACGCTGATTACCGGCCAGCGTATACGTTCCGCTGCCTGGCATATCCGGCAGTCTCTGCGCTGCGCTGCCCGTCACTGGCGGCAGGATCTCGAACGGACCAGCTGCGGTGGTCACGCAATTGCCAGCGGCATCGGTGCGCTCGAACTGCGGGCTGCGGACCAGTAATCCGATACGCAAGGACTTGGCCTGATGCAGCGCCGGCGGCGCCACCGCCACCGGTAAATTGCTGATCGTAAACAACGGCAAGGGATTGAACGGGTTGGTCCAGATAGCTTCATTGGCTGGCGGATTGATCCAGGTATCAATGACATCGTCACCACCGACATCAACACCCAACTGTAATTTCATCGACAACACATTGTCGGCAATAACCTGCGGTGCGGACCCGGCCACCAGAAGATTGGTGGCGGTCAAACGCGCATTGGCGTCAACCGTCAATTGGGTAAACGAAGGGTTCGGACCTAGATTGATGACCGATCCAATTGACAGAGCAGCGGCGACCGGTGTGGTCAGATCGACCTGCGCATTCTCGACGAGAGGTGCCATCGGCAAGGCCGCCACTTGTGTCAGCGTACACTGCACCGGTCGCGCTGTTCCAGGAGTTGCAGCAGTCGAGACGTTCTGATCGTAAAGCAGAATCCAGTCTCCGACACTGAAACCGTAGGTCGATGCGATGACGAGCGTCGTGACGCCGGCCCCTACCGTGACTGGTACCGTGGCTGCGGGCAGCGGGACCGAGAGTGTGTTGGCCGACAAAATGGTGATACTGTCCGAGGCCACACCGGCACCTGCCGAAGTAGCGACCAAAGGTGCAATCCGACGCATCGCACCGCCCACCGAGGCGTTGCAGCCGATATGCAATTCCGGCTCAGGCGGCTGGTCAGAACTCAGTTGATAGGTTGAGCTGCCCAGATCAATCCGCCGGGTCATCGACTGGTACTCCGGGTCGCTGACGCCGACCAGACCGTAGCCGCTGTTCAGCACCATGCGCTCCAGATAGCCCAAGGCGAACAGCGACGACTGCAAACCCTCACTACCACTGGTGGTGGTGCGCTTGCGCTCCTCGCTGGCGGCAAAGGTCTGGAAAATCGCCAGGGTCGAGATCAGGCCGATCACCATGGCGACCATCAATTCGATCAGGCCGAAGCCGCGTTGCCGTTGCATCATCGAGTTCATGACTGTGGCTCCAGAATTCGCGCACTGGTCACATACTGGCTGACCGGCGCGCCAGAGCGCTGCCAGAACACCGTGATGGTCACGTTGGTCATCGTGTAGTTGCTGGGCGGCACGGTCGGCTGCGGCACTTGAATGGTTTGTACAACCACTACTGGCGGGTTGGCCACGGAACCGGGCAAACCGTTGGCGCCACTTTGAAAGCGCGAGCGCCATTGCAGGTAGCGAATTCCGCCACTCGCACTCGAAAATTGCTGATCACGTCGGCTCGGATCACTGGTCCACATTTCAGAGATTAATTCGGTAGCGACTTGCGCGGCCTGTGCACGGAACACCGAGTCGGTCATCATCTGGGTTGAACGCGCTTGCATGCCAACGATGCCGAGAATCCCGATTGAGAAAATGACGATCGCGACCATCGCCTCGACCATCGCAATGCCTGCCTGGGAAGCCTTACGAGGCCGCGATACTGCCAGCCGCACCAACGCTTCTTTCGGCGCGACCAACGAAGCGGCCAACGAAGCCCTCAACGAATACTTCAACGGTTTGTTCAACATGATCTCGGATTTCCTACCGGCACCTGCGGATCGCACATGCGCGGGCTGCCCGCCGGACTCACGACCACCACCAGTCGACGCTCGTTGTTGTTGAGTTCGAGGTTGGGATCGCGAAAGTCGAACCGGACGGTGTTCAACCAACCCGGTGCAATGACCGCACGGCCCATTGAATCGAACATGACGGCAGCGGGCATACCGGTGCCGGCGGCCAAACCGGATCCAAATGCGCCGGCGTTGATCAACGTGCCATCGGTCGTCGCGCCGATCCGTACACTATTGCTTTCGTCACCGCCGTCGCGTGCCTGAATGACTGGCTGTGTGCCGTCGCAGTTCAGCGTGCCGACGGCGACCACACAAATGCTCCAGCTCGTCGACGCTGCATTGGTCGCCTGAAACAGAACCCGGGCATTGCGCCGTACCGACTCCTGTTTGGCAATTTGCAAACCGGCATACACCGATTCGGCCGCAGTACGAATCTTCGAATTACCGATCCAGACGGTAAACGAAGGAATTGCCGCCTTCAGCATGATGCCAATCACCGTGATGGTCACCATGAGCTCAATCAGCGTGAATCCGCGCGAAGCGCGGAATCGCTCACGCATCGATGCCCGGTATGGCACAACAGCGCTCATCTCACTCTTTCCGGAGCAACCAGCGCGTCGCACCACTCGACGGCACGGAGCCCCAGGTGGAGCCATAGCTGATAGTCGAGCGGGCGTTGGCCTGATTGATGTCATAGGAGAATCCCGCCACCATCGTTGCGGCCTGCCCGTCGGCGGTAATCGTGTAGAGCTGGGCGCCAGCGCCCAAGGTACAAGTCAGCGTGAATTGATCCACGACCGGCATGGCGGCCCCGCAGCCGGCACCGCCCGCGTAGGTGCGGTTATCGGCATAGAACTGTTCCATGCGAACGCGCGCCTCAGACAGTCCGCTGGTGGCATCAGATAATCGCGCTCGGATGATGTAATTGCGATAGGCCGGAACGGCGATCGAGCTCAGGATTCCGATGATCGCCACGACGATCATGATCTCGATCAGCGTGAAACCGCCTGCCTTGCGCCGACGTGCCTTCGATTGTGTTTCGCTTGACCACATGATGGTTGACTCCTATTGCGGCCAAGTCTAGGAGTCAGTGTATGCATCACGCCACTAATTGCCGACAGACAGCGAGTCTGACGGACAGTCGGCGTTGAGAATTTCAAGGCGCGGAAAATCGACCGGTGAGTGTGACAAAACAACCACTGATCTGCGACCGTCAGGCGGGCCAAACAAGCCGCGCATCGCGACTCTGGGGACTGCAGCCATGAACGCTGGCCTAATCTTGGCGCCGGCTTGGTTCTGGCGTCGGCTTGGTTCTAGCGTCGGCTTGGTTCTGGCGTCGACTTGGTTCTAGCGCCGGCTTAAGCCCTTGGGCATCGGAAACGATACATGTTCTTCGATGCCCGGTAAGGGTTTGATCGACTTGACGCCCAGTCTCACCAAACGTTCGGTCAGATCCTTGACCAGGCGTTCAGGCGCCGAGGCGCCAGCCGTGATGCCGACGCGTTTTTTGCCGATCAGCCAGCGCTCATCGAACTCGCTGGCCGAGCCAATCAGTTTGGCCTCGCAGCCCATTTTTTCGGCCACTTCGCGAAGCCGGTTGCTGTTCGAGCTGTTCGGCGAGCCAATGACCAGCACCAGATCGCACTGCGGCGCCATGAACTTGACGGCATCCTGGCGATTTTGCGTCGCGTAGCAGATATCCTGCTTTTTCGGCTCGGCAATATTCGGAAATCGCACTTTAAGGGCGGCGATGATCTGCTGACAATCATCGACCGAGAGTGTCGTCTGGCTGACATAGGCCAAGAGATCAGGATTGGCGACGTGCAGATTGGCGACATCAGCGACGCTTTCCACCAGATAGATACCGCGATCGGTCTGCCCCATAGTGCCTTCGACTTCCGGGTGACCGGCATGCCCGATCATGATGATCTCGCGAGCTTCGCGGCGCATTTTCGCCACTTCAATATGGACCTTGGTGACCAGTGGACAGGTGGCATCGAAAATGCGCAAGCCGCGCGACTGAGCTTGCGTACGCACCGACTGCGGCACACCATGCGCGCTGAAGATCAAGGTCGAACCACTCGGGACTTCTTCGAGTTCTTCGACGAAGATGGCACCCTTGCCCCGCAATTCGCGAACCACATGTTCGTTATGAACAATTTCATGCCGCACATAGATGGGTGCGCCAAATTGAGCGAGCGCCTGCTCGACAATTTCGATGGCCCGATCAACCCCGGCACAAAAGCCGCGCGGCTGAGCCAGAACGACTTCAGTCATTCGAGTATCCCCAATATTTCAGCTTCAAAGCATATTCGGTGACCGGCCAGCGGATGGTTAAAGTCCACCAGCGCAGAGTCATCGTCCAACTCCTTGAGCACACCGGCAAAGCGCCCGCCGTCAGGCGTCGGAAACTCGAGCAGATCGCCCAGATCGTACTGCTCACCCGGGGCGCTGGAGCGATCGAGCAATCCACGGGACAGACGCTGCAACAACTCCGGGCTGCGATCGCCATAGGCCTGGGCCGCCGCCAGCTCGATGCTGCGGTGCTCGCCTTCGCTC